>JAFZIO010000043.1 GCA_017554335.1 Bacteroidales bacterium
GGCGGGGACCTTGTAGAGACGTCTTTCCTGATTATGGGACTGCTTACTGCCGCACAGTATTTCGACAGGCCCGAGGAAGAAGATATCCGCAAGGGCGTAGACAAGATATGGAGAGAGGTGGAATGGGATTGGTACACCAAAGGCGAGGACGTGCTCTACTGGCACTGGTCGCCGGATAAGGAGTGGGCCATGAACATGAAGATACAAGGCTGGAACGAGGGCCTTATCGCTTATGTACTGGCAGCATCTTCTCCAACCCATCCGGTGTCTCCGGATGTTTACCACAAGGGCTGGGCGTCTAACGGTACCATGAAGCCAAGCGTAAACGGACCCATGTTCTTCGCCCATTATTCATTTATGGGCCTGGACCCCCGCGGACTGAAGGATAAGTATGCCGATTACTGGGAGCAGAACGTGGCCCACGCCCGCTACAATTACAATTATTGCGTCTCGAATCCCAAGCAGTTTGCAGGGTATTCTGCCGATTGCTGGGGACTTACGGCCAGCGATATCCCCAACGGGTACACGGCGTCTTCGCCCACCAACGACAGGGGGACCATCGCTCCTACGGCGGCTGTGGCTTCTTACCCTTATCTGCCGGAAGAGAGCCTGCCCGCCATGCGCTACTTCTATTATGTCCTGGGAGACCGTCTCTGGGGCAAATGGGGCTTTTACGATGCATTCTGCCTGGAAAAAGGATGGTTCGCGTCGTCTTATATAGCAATCGACCAGGGCCCAATAATCGGTATGATAGAAAACGGCCGTACAGGCCTGCTCTGGCGTCTTTTCATGAGCCGCCCGGAGATTAATGAAGGTCTTCTGAAGCTCGGTTTTACCCGCGAATAACATTTTTTCCAAAGATTGCTTATCTTTGTCAAGATATGAAGACGAAGATTGCAATCTTGCTGGCGGCGACTCTCGCCTTGTGTTCCTGCGGAGGTGGTGCTCCGTCGGGAGGTTCGTCCGGCAGCGGTGCCGCAAAAGGCGGCCAGGCTGAAGGCACCAAGGCGGAAGAGGCGGCAACCACCCGCAGTTTCCCGGAGCTGACCATCCCCAGCGTATATGGAGAGAACACGGACGAGGCTCGCGAATATGTTCTCCAGCATTATTGGGACGCTTTCTTCAAGGGAGAGGGGAAGACTACGCCCGAGGCCGTTCTTGGCGTGGCGGATGGCGATGTGGAGCAGGCCCTTGCAAATTATATCCAGATTCTCCAGACCATGAAGCTGCTTTCCACCCCTGACGAGCCGGGATTGTTCCGTCAGGCTCAGGGAAGCGTAAAGCGGCTGTTCTCCCAGCTGGAGGCCAGGCAGCTTGCGGATACCAGCGCCAGAACTTACCTCCGCTTCACGGAGATGGTGTCCAAATATCTCTTCGACCCCAATTCCCCCATGCGCGACGAGGATTTCTACCTCCCCTTCGTCCAGGGAATGGCCGCCAGCCCATGCACCCGCGACGACATGCGCAACGCTTGTCGCTATGAGGCGTCCCAGTGCAGCCGCAACGGCTTCGGGCAGACCATGCCGGACTTCAGCTTCAAGAGTGCCAAGGGCGATAAGGGCTCGCTCCACTCCATAAAATCGGACTACACCATGCTGTTCTTCAGCAACCCGGGGTGCAACTCCTGCAAGGAAATAATTAATGATATCAAGTCCTGCGGCTGCATAAAGCCGATGATTAACGACGGACGGCTGTCCATTGTCAACATTTACATCGACGAGGAGGTCCAGAAGTGGCGCGAATACCTGCCAAATTATCCCAAGGAGTGGATTAACGGCTACGACTACACCTTCAGCCTGAGGGACAGCAACGAGTTCGACATAAGGGCTATACCGTCCCTCTATCTGCTGGACTCCAAGAAACGTGTGCTCATGAAGGACGCTCCTACCGGCAACGTCCTCACTTACCTCGACAAAATCTACAACCAATGAAACAATATCTTGACCTACTGAGACATATACGCGAGAACGGCGTCATAAAGCAAGACCGCACGGGAGTCGGCACGCAGAGCGTCTTCGGCTACCAGATGCGCTTCAACCTGGCGGACGGTTTCCCCCTGCTGACCACCAAGAAGGTGCACCTCCGCTCCATCATCCACGAGCTGCTGTGGTTCATCGCCGGCGACACGAATATACAGTACCTCCACGACAACAAGGTAAGCATCTGGGACGAGTGGGCCGACGAGAACGGCGACCTCGGGCCGGTGTACGGCCACCAGTGGCGCAGCTGGGAGGCGGCTGACGGCCGCAGCATAGACCAGCTGGCGCAGGTTGTCGATTTGATAAAGCACAACCCCGACTCGCGCCGCATGCTGGTGTGCGCATGGAACCCCGGAGACATTGACAAAATGGCCCTGCCGCCCTGCCACTGCCTCTTCCAGTTCTACGTAGCGGAGGGCAAGCTCAGCTGCCAGCTCTACCAGCGCAGCGCGGACACCTTCCTCGGTGTGCCGTTCAACATTGCCTCCTACGCCCTTTTGACCATGATGCTGGCGCAGGTGTGCGGCCTCCAGCCCGGCGAGTTCATCCACACCACCGGCGACACGCACATCTACCTGAATCACTTCGACCAGGTGGCCGAGCAGCTCTCCCGCGAGCCTCGTCCCCTTCCGACGATGAAGCTCAACCCCGACGTCAAGGAGCTGTGGGACTTCCGCTACGAAGACTTCACCCTCGAGGGCTACGACCCATGGCCCGCCATCAAAGCTCCGGTTGCAGTTTAGTATTCAGATTGTAGTATTATTTGTTATGAAGAAGCTCTTTTTGTTATTATTTGTAGTTGGGTATTCTTTTGTTAGTTTATACGCGATAGAATGTAGCCCAGCAAGTCGCACCGACACAATGCCAATAGCTACTTTTGGCAAGCAAACTGGACATCCGTTTGCAATAGAAAAAGTTAAGTCTGTTTTATCTTCCCTACCTATACAAGAAGTGCAAGGTGTTAATATCGATTCAATTAGAGTGACACACCATTATGTGCGATTTATGCCATCTTCTCGCGAAGAAATGGAAAGTATTCAATTAAGAAAGGACCTTAATCTATATCAGTATCCTCTGGATTGCGTGGTTAGTGAAGGTTTCGTTGGTATTAGCAATCCATTTTTACTAAATGGATTTCCTCAATTCTGGGCCATCGTTCCAATAGCGTTTAATTTCAAGGATATCAATTGTCCTTTTGCTATTGAGAGTGAATTGTGGTGCCCTTCTTTTTTGTGTGATAATTTAAAGACCAATATTGAGCAAACCATTCCACAGAGAATAGAACAAACAATATACGATATTATCTGTTCTTCATCAATAGAAATGGAATCATCACAAGATGTAGATCATAGAGGTACCACGTCGTATTCTCCTGGTGGTTATGTGCGCTACCAAGACACAGTTTTTGGCGCTTGTGGAGTACAAGGAATGGAAGTTGAGGCGTATAATTTTTGGAATCATTATACTGATTATTCAAATGTTAACGGCCATGTTTCCTTTGGTACGCATACTTTTAACGGGTCCTTTAGATATAGACTAAAATTTACGCGTGATGATTTTTCACTGAAGAATGAGAATGATTCTTCTGATATTGAGTATGTGACGGATAGCGGAACATGTACGTTAAGCGTTTTATTTTCAGGAGACTACGCAAAATATGCAGCTGTGTTTCATGCTGCGCAGAGATATTATTATCAGCCCATTGACATTCCTAGGCCTCCAATAAGTAGTTTTTGGCTTGCTCGCGTATGGATTCACGTGCATCCTAATGATGCTCATCCACAAGGGTGGCATGGGTATTATCATACTGATTATGGCACTTTTCTGTGGGTTGACCGTCCCACCATACATATTTATGGTAAGGATAAGAATGGTGATTACTTAGGGTCTTCAGTCATATACGGCGCAACTATACATGAGCTAACTCATGCAATGCATTTTGGTCTTGACCCGGACTTATATCCTTCTATTCAACCAAGAGTTCAAGAGAGTTTGGCTAGAGGAATTCAGTTGTATTTAACGACAGAAAGATATCCTAACTTTGTTGTAGGATATAACATTAATCGCTACACTGCAATAATGAGAGATTTAGTAGATGAAGCAAAAAATGTTTCTTGTGACCATTATTATTACGAGACTACAGGGTCTACAACTATCGATACTGTGTCGTATTATGACAATGTAAACGAACGTTATACTTATGCAGAATTAGTTGAAGCTGTCAAAACATGCACAACACCATATCAATGGTTTAGTAGGGTTTACTCTCTCTATAACAGAGTGCCCGGTCCGGTATTATATCCTCCTTTTAAATTCTGGTTTGATTTATGAAACGATTATTGATGATTGCTATTATGTCAATATTAGTGAGCTCCTGCAAACGTGGCGGCGTTACGTATGGCGAAGGTGACCTCTCAGTATTCTACTTTATCAATGATACCGAATATGATTGTACTATTGAATGGCGAAAGAAGGACTCAACTCGAGTTGATTCTGTGCTAATCGTCAGTTCTTCAAGGTTTGTTCAGGAGCTTACCGGGGAGCCACATATTGGAGACGATCTGTTTCAAGGAAGAACACATCTTACCGGAGCATCGGAAGCTTTTTACGTTTTTTATAATGAAGCAGAGCGCTTTCGCTACCATTTCATATATGATGCAACACTTTATCCTATTAAAAGCGGAGGCTTTTGGGGCCAACTGCCACATTCTGCGGTAGAACACGAGAATAACAGTTTTATCCATAATTATTACCTCAGCGATATCCTGGCGATGGCCAATCCAGAATAATCCTGTTAGTGATAAACACATTCAATTATGCTTAAGTGCCTTATTGTAGCCATTGCAGATAACAATGGAATTGGTGTCAAGGGAGACCTTCCCTGGCACATCTCGGAAGACCTCAAGTACTTCAAGGCCGTTACCGCCGGATATCCGGTGATAATGGGCCGTACCACATACTTCTCCCTGCCTTTCAGGCCTTTGAAAGGACGTAAGAACATAGTGCTCAACCTCGGCGGAGAGCCTATTCCTGAGGTAACCTGCGTGTACTCCTTCGACGAGGCGTTCCGCGAGGCCGAGGAAACGGGCAAGGACAAGTGCTTCATCATGGGCGGGGCCTCCGTTTACCGTGCCGCGCTTCCAATGATGGACCGCCTTTATATCACCCACGTCCATACCAAGGTTGAGGGCGCAGACGCTTTCTTCCCGGAGATAGATCCTGCCGTGTGGCACCGCATCAGCACCTCTGAAACCCATACCGATCCGGAGACAGGATACGAGTTTGAATTCGTAGTTTACGAGAAATAGCATTTGATTCAGATGCCCGTCGCCAAGAGAGAAAGTTTCGGCAGTTCCTTCACGTTTATAATGGCCATGGCCGGGTCCGCAATCGGGCTCGGCAATATCTGGCGTTTCCCCTATATGGTGGGGGAGCATGGAGGTGCAGCTTTCATCGTGGCGTATATCGTTTGCGGACTGTGCATCGCCGTTCCTTGTTTTGTCTGCGAGGCGATTATCGGCCGCAGGGCGCGCAGCGGCGTGTACGGGGCCTTCCAGAAGCTGGCCCCCGGAACGGGATGGAAGTATATGGGCCTGCTGTCGGTGTTGACCTGCTTCGTCCTGGTGTCTTACTATTGCGTGGTCGGCGGCTGGTCCATCGATTTCCTTGTACGCGCACTTATGGGGAAACTGGGCCAGGGGCGTCCTGACGAGGCGTTGACTGTTTTCGGAAACATGGTTTCGTCGCCGGTGGAACCGATTGTTATGCATTTGTGCTTCCTCGGGGCGACCTGTGTCATCGTATCTTTCGGCATCAAGAGGGGTATCGAGCTGTTCTCCAAGATAACGACGCCCATGCTCTTCTTCCTGATGGTGGCGATGGTGATCTTCTCCGTGTCGCTGCCCGGAGCCGGGGAGGGCGTCAGATACCTGGTTAAGCCGGATTTCAGTAAGCTTGGCGGTGACGGATGGGCCTGCGCCCTTGGGCAGGCATTCTATTCAATGTCGCTGGGTGTTGGTACGGTGCTGATTTATTCTTCGTTCATGAAGAAGAAAGACAGCATCCTGGGCTCTGGTTTCTGGACGGCTTTCTCAGATACGGCTTTTGCCTTGATAGCGGGCTTCGCCATTATGCCGGCGGTGTTTGCCGCAGGCATAGAGCCCGGCGCCGGGCCTTCACTGGTTTATGAGACGCTGCCTTACATTTTCGCAAAGATGGGAGTCGAGGCGCCGCTTCTGGGATTTATTATCACGGCAATCTTCTTCCTTGCCATACTTATGGCGGCGTTGTCTTCGTCCATCTCCATTCTGGACGTATGCGTCGAGCATCTGTGCGAGCAGTACCACATCAGGCGCCGTTATTCGGTGCTGGTATTCTTCCTGCTTGCCGCAGCCCTCGGCGTGCCATGCGCCCTTTCATTCGGCAGCCTGGGTTCGTTCAAGATTCTCGGCAAGACCGTCTTCGATCTTTGCGACTACACCTGCTCAAACATACTGATGATGGTCGGTGCCCTTGCGTTCACTCTTTTCGTAGGCTGGAAGATGAAGAAGCAGGACGTGATGGACGAAATCACCAACGGCGGAACCCTGAAGTTCAGCGCCAGGGTGTTCAACATTATCTATTTCCTTATCCGCTGGGTTATTCCCTTAGCTATTGTGTTTATTTTCATTGAGTCTTTATAATTATGTCTAATCAGAAATCCAAGCTTTTGCACACAGAAGACTGGCTGGCAGTCTGGATAGGCTTTATCATTATTGCCGTCGGCCTGGTGGCTGTGCTTACCGGTGCATTTGATTTTTCGGCGCTTAAATTCAAGACCTGGACTTGGGGCGAAACCGTTACCGGTGCCGCCGCGGCCAAGATTGTCCCACTGGGACAGCAGCTGGCAAGCGGTGCCTTCTGGCTCAAACTGCTGCTTACAATGTCCGTATTGGGCGTGCTCTTTGCCATTGGCGCCAAGCTTACCGGAGAGAAGTTCAGCAAGTTTATCCCTGCTTTCATAGGGGTTTTTGTGCTGGCTGTCATAGTTCGCCTGATTAGTGCCGAATATACTCTCAACCGCTATCTGGAGTGGGCGTTCTGGGCCTTGATTGTGGGCATGGTTATTTCCAATACTATCGGCACCCCTAAATGGATGAGGCCTGCCGTGCGCACGGAGTTCTATATCAAGACGGGACTTGTGATTATGGGCTTTTCTGTCTTGTTCTCCAATATCGCAAAGTTCGGCCTTTACGGCCTCGGCATCGCCTGGGTGGTGACTCCTATCGTGATATTGTTCATGTGGTGGTTCGGCACCAGGGTGCTCAAGATTGACAACAAGCCGCTTATTATCACCATGGCTTCCGCTACCAGCGTCTGCGGTACGTCTGCGGCTATCGCTTCCGGTGCCGCCTCCGGTTGCAAGAAGGACGACCTTACAATGACCATCTCTATCTCCATCATCTTCACCGTGCTGATGATGGTGCTGGAGCCGGTTATCATCAAGGCTTGCGCCATGACGCCTATCATGGGCGGTGCGCTTATCGGCGGTACAGTAGACAGCACCGGCGCAGTTGCAGTTGCCGGTTCCGTGCTGGGCGGCGAGGCAGAGAAGGCCGCCGTGCTGGTGAAGATGATCCAGAATATCCTCATCGGCTTTATCGCTTTCTTTGTGGCTCTGTTCTTCGCTACGAGCGTCAACCGCAAGGATGGCCAGAAGGTCGGCGCCGGTGAGATCTGGAACCGCTTCCCCAAGTTCATCATCGGTTTCTTCGTGGCTTCGCTGGTGGCTTCCTTCATTGTGCTGCCTCTGGCCGGTGCAGACCAGGTGAAGGCCGTGAACGGGGTGCTGGACCAGTATAAGAACTGGTGTTTCGTGCTGGCGTTCGTCAGCATTGGCCTGGATACCAATTTCCGTGATATCGCTCGCCAGATGAAGGGCGGCAAGCCTCTGTGGCTCTACATTGTCGGCCAGACCTTCAACATCGTACTCACCTTCGCGATGGTCTGGTTCCTGCTCTCCGGCGCAGTGTTCCCTATCCCGGCGCTCGACTAGTTAGCCACTATGGAACTACGGTCTGCAGACTACGGCCTTCGGCCTATCCCTCCCACCGCTAAAGCGGCGGGCCCCTCCCACTCACGGCTGCGTGGGCGCAGACGGTCTGCAGACCGTAGCTCCATAGCAGCAGTGATCGTCGGCCTAGGGGTTCTGGCCGCGGTGGTGTACATCATGGTGAATGGCATAGGCCTGAATCCGGACCTGGATTTCGGCGCCGGAGCGTACTACTACGCCGATATACCGGACTACCAGAAAACGCTCAACTGGGACGTCTATGCAGCGCAGCTGCCATTCTGGGTCTACCTGCTGCTGTTCCTCGCCTGGGGCTTCCTGATGTGGCGCCTCTGGAAACGGATTAAATAACAACAACCAAAAA
>JAFZIO010000044.1 GCA_017554335.1 Bacteroidales bacterium
CCCTTCTTCGCTCCGGGAGAAAAAGGCAATCTGGACCTTGAATTCTGGGGTTCAGCAGCCTCGGCGGCACTTTTTACCGCTCCATTTTTCACTTGGTTTTCCATCACTTTTCCTTTTCAAATTTGCGAATCTGACGTGTATCCTTTTCCTTTGCATTGTCAGTCAAAAGGCGAAGTTGTCAGATTTGACTTGACAAAGGTAGGCAGAATCTTTGGTTTTGCAAGCAAAAAAGTAAAAAAAATACAGGCATGTTTGAAAACCCGCTATACAACATTCCGCTGGACAGGGTACTGGAAGCGCTCGGCTCACGGCCGGGGAAGGAGAAGAATATGTG
The DNA here is from genome assembly GCA_017554335.1 of Bacteroidales bacterium. GTDB lineage: Bacteria > Bacteroidota > Bacteroidia > Bacteroidales > UBA932 > Cryptobacteroides. Next base: position 335 of record JAFZIO010000044.1, read on the forward strand.
GACCTCGCCGATGAGGGATGAGCAGAAGGCCTCGCTTCATATCGATCCGGCGAAGAACGTCTGGTACGACTTCGGCATTACCCGCGGCGGGACCAACGTAGACCTCGTGATGATGGTCAGGCGCTGCACCCAGCAGGAGGCTTACCGTTTTCTGGCAAAGCTGGCTCCTGAACTTCTCAAGGCAGGGGCGACCATACAGAAGCCGGAAGAGCAGAAGCCGTCCACCTATATCAAGGCTGCCCGGGAAATCCAGAACAAATATCTCCTGCAGTACCTGGAGAGCCGGAAGATTCCCCTGGAGCTGGCCCGCCGCTATCTCAAAGAGATTGTCATCTTTGACCCGTCGAAAAATGTCCATTATACGCTGCTAGGAATTCCCAACAATGCTGGTGCTTACGCCCTGCGAGGGCCGAACGGATTCAAGGGCACAAACAAGGCAGGTATCACTACTATTAATAAGGAAGGGAAGTTTTCCGCCAAGCCGTCCACAAGCAAGGTGGCCGTATTTGAAGGAATGTTCGATTTCCTTAGCTGGCGGGTGATGCAATCCAGTGAACTGCCGTCCTGCGATGTGGTTATCCTGAACTCTGTAAACAATCTCCAGCGTGCAGCGGATTACATCAAACAGCACGACAGTGCCACCTGCTTCATGGATAATGATGCGGCCGGAGAGCGTTGCTATCAGGGTATCCGGGACATGATGGGCGGGAAGGACGTCACGGATATGTCCGACCTCTATGGCGATTTCAAAGACATCAGTGAAATGCTGGAAGCCTCCCGAGGCTATTCAGCGAACATGACATTAAGCCCAAGTATGTGAAGGTATGGAGAGCGTGAAAACAATCATGAATGAACTGGAGCAGTGCTCCAACCTGATTGCGGATGCCATTATCCGCAAAACATCCCCGCACGAAGATGATATCTCAGAGCGTCAGGCGAAAGACGCGTATGGAGACAAATGGATCCGGAAGATGAAAAGCCTCGGGCTTGCCAAATATACAAAGATAGGCGGCCGTAATGTCTACAGCCGCCATCAACTGGATTGCCTCCGTCAGGCCGAACGCGAGAACGCCAAACTGATATTCAGAAAGATTGAAAAACCGTAAGCGCCGCCAATTGTGGTGTCTTGCGTCCTAAACAAGTGTTAAGCAGTGCCCTGTAAACGCCGTGAGGCGGAGAAGGCAGGGCGGGAGAGGATGATTTGCTTAGAGGTCATCCTCTTTTTCTTTTGCTTTGGTGCTGGAGTTGTCTGCTCTTCCGTACCCCACTTGAAGGATTTGAGCACTTTGGTATTGGCATCCCACAGAAGGGACCAGTCTTTGTTGATATAGATGTCCGTGACCTTCATGTCCCGGTCTACATGGCAAAGGCCGTCGTTTATCAGACTTTTTTCTACGCCCACTTCATAAGCAATGCTGGCCCAGCTGTGCCTGGCCCAGTACAAAGTGATCTTGTCCGGGTATTTCACCCGCTTGCAGAATTTGTCAAGGCCCTTATTCACATTGGTTCCGAAGACCAGATACGAAGAATAATGGCTTTGGAACTTGAAAGCATGAACTCCGTCGGTCCCTTTGTATTCCTCGAACAGCTCCATTACCAGCGAATCCATCTTGACGAACATCTCGGCATTGTCGTCACGCCGGTCCCTGGTTTTGGTCCTGCAGTAGTGCAGGATGCCATTCTGCGGGACAGCACAGTCGAAAATGTCAGGGCAGTTCATACCCATCAGGGAAAAACTGATGAGGAACACATCTACTCCCATCCGCTCGCGCCCGGTCAGTGACTTGCGCATATCAATCATCTTCTGGATGATGGCCGTATCCACATCGCGATGCCGAGAGGGCTTCTGCCGTGGCGGTTTGTAGAATTGGAAGGGGTTGCGGATGCGTATGTTGCCGAACTCTTCATCATTATACTTCAGCCGGGCCTGTCCGTGAATGAAAGCGATGCAGGCGGTATACGCACTGATGGCCCTTGCACCTTTACCATGTTTGGATACCAGGGCGGCCTCCCAGGAGCGCATCAGGGAAGAGGTGAGCTCCGAGATGTCCATCGTGTCCTTGCCGACAAAAGCTTTGAAGGCATTAAGGGCAGTTCTGTAGGTTTTTTGTGACTGGCCGGTCTTGGCTCCTATCACTTCCTCGGCGAAGGAGAAGAAATCCAGCATGAACTGACCATCCTCGTCTGAACTCGCGCTCCTCTGTAGAAAGGCCACAATCTGGTCGATAGTCAGGTTCTGCAGGGAATAGGTGTCCAGCCTGGCAAGCGTTTTCTCAGTGGCCCTGACCAGATCTTCCGACTTGCAGCGTATGTCCGGGTTCTTGATTTTACCGGTTTTGCCGATATCTTCCCGATGAAGGAGGATATTCGTCTTGATGAAACGACTATCGCGTTTGAAAGTGATTCTCAGGCGGCCAAAAGTGGTCCCATTTTGCTTCCACCAGCTCTCCCGAATCACGAAGGAGACGGTGACATTGTCCAATGCATTCATAATCAGCGCATTTACGGTTAAACATTTTGTACAACATTTGTACAACAGTGGCCGTAAAGCGCCCTCAGAAAGCGATGACTTTTGCCCTAAACAAACGAAAAAGTCTCTAAGTTTTGGTGCTTAGAGACTTTGTAAAGTGTTGATAATCAATAAGTTATCTTCGTGGAGCATAGGAGAATCGAACTCCTGACCTTTTGAATGCCATTCAAACGCTCTACCAACTGAGCTAATACCCCGTTTGGGACTGCAAATATAATACTTTTTTTAATAATCAATACATTTTTTCTTCATTGAAGCTGTAAAAATGCTCGTCGGCAATTATTACATGGTCCAGGAGGAGTATTGAACAGGACGCGGCGGCGTCGCGCAGGGAGGAGGTTTCGCGTATGTCGGCCGCACTTGGGCGGGGGTCGCCTTCGGGATGGTTGTGGACCAGGATGATATGCCTGGCAGAGTATGTCATTGCATTGCGGACGAGGGTGGGGATGTCGATGCTGGTGCCGCGGCTCCCGCCTATGGTGGTACGTATCACTTTAATTACACGCGACTTCCTGTCCAGCAGTATCTCCCAGCATTCTTCGTGCTTCAAGCCCTTGAGCCTGGGCAGCATAAGTTCATAGACGCTATGGGCGTCCCTTATGGGCGCGCTGGCTTCCCGCTGCTCAAGCATGAACCTGCGTCCGAGCTCGAATGCCGCCAGCAGGGCGGCGGCCTTCGGCGTTCCTACGCCTTCCATGGAGGCCAGATAGCCGGGGTCGCATTCGAACAACCCCGTCAGCCGGCCGTCGGTAAGCGACAGCAGCCTCTGAGCCAGCTCCAGCACGCTTTCGCCTTTTCTGCCCGTGCGGAGCAGTATCGCCAGCAGTTCTCCGTCTGCCAGGGCCTGGGCGCCCTTGCTCATCAGCTTTTCCCTTGGCCTTTCGGCTATGCTCATATCCATTACTCTCATAATAATAACCCACCCGCCC
>JAFZIO010000045.1 GCA_017554335.1 Bacteroidales bacterium
AGCGAATTCCTTATCTTCCGGTGTGATGAAAGGCAGGCCGGTATAGGCCCCCATTCCTCCGGTGTTGGGACCCTTGTCGCCGTCGTAAGCACGCTTGTGGTCCTGCGACAGGGGCATGGGGTACACGCGCCCGCCGTCTACAAAGCACATGAAGGAAAACTCCGGGCCGGTGAGAAAATCCTCGACTACCACTCGTCCCTGGCCGAAACTGTGGTCCAGAAGCATGGAAGCGAGGGCGGTGCGGGCCTCATCGGCGTCGGCGGCTATCACCACACCCTTCCCCGCTGCCAGGCCGTCATACTTAAGCACTGCCGGGAATGGGCGTGCCAGAACGTAATCCAGGGCCTGCTCGTAATCGGAGAAACTGCGGTACGCGGCGGTAGGAATATCATATTTAGCCATTAGCTCCTTGGCGAACTCCTTGCTGCTCTCTATGCGGGTTGCGGCCTTCGTATGCCCGAAGATACGCAGGCCCGCCGCCCTGAATGCATCCACTACGCCGGCAGAAAGGGCTGCCTCAGGGCCTACCGCGGTGAGGTCTATCCCCTCCTTTACGGCGAAGTCCAGCAGGGCCGGAACGTCCGTATCCTTTATGGGAACGCATTCAGCCTGCCTCGCTATTCCGGCATTGCCGGGAGCGCAATAAATCTTCTCTACTTTCGAGCTGCGGCTTAACGCATCTACTATCGCGTGCTCTCTGCCGCCGGAACCAATGACCAGTACTTTCATATTAATGTTTGAAATGTCTTACGCCTGTGAAAATCATGCAGATGCCAAGCTCGTCAGCCTTGGCGATGGACTCTTCGTCGCGTATGCTGCCGCCGGGCTGGACAATGGCGCTGACGCCGTAACGTGCCGCAAGCTCCACCGTATCGGCAAACGGCAGGAAGCCGTCGGAAGCCAGGACAAGGCCCTCGGTGAAGCCGGCTTCGCGGGCCTGCTCGAGTGCTATATGGGCGGATCCGACTCGATTGGTCTGGCCGGCGCCTATTCCTATTGTATGGTTGTCGCGCACAACTGCTATAGCGTTGGATTTCACGTGCTTGACTATCTTCCAGCCGAACTGCAGGTCGGCCATCTGGGCCTCACCGGGCTTTACGCGGGTGACACACTGTTCAGGCTTGATTACCTCGACTGCAGTGTCCAGATGCTGAACCAGCATACCACCGTTGACGCCTATGTACTGCTGAACAGGTTCTGAGGTGCGGGTCATATCCACTTTCAGGACGCGGAGGTTCTTTTTGGCGGAAAGAATCTCAAGAGCCTCGGCGGAATACGAGGGAGCGATGACTATTTCCAGGAAGATAGGTTTCATGCCCATGGCAACCTCGGCGGTAAGCTCACGGTTCACGGCCACAATACCTCCGTAGATACTCACCTTGTCGGCCTCGTATGCAGCCTGCCAGGCCTCTTCCAGGGTCTTGCCCACGGCGGCGCCGCAAGGGTTCATATGCTTGAGCGCCACACAGAAGGGCTCTTCGAAGTCACGGACTATGTTAAGGGCGGCGTTGGCATCCTGGATATTGTTGTAAGACAGCTCCTTGCCCTGGATCTGCTCTGCATTGGCAAGGGAGAAAGGCTCCGGGGTCATTGCAGCGTAGAAAGAAGCCTGCTGATGGGGGTTCTCGCCGTAACGCAGGGGCTGCTTGAGTTTGTACTCAAGGAACAGGCGCTCCTCAAGGCCGGCCTGGGCACGCATGTAAGTGGCAATGCGGCAATCGTATTCTGCAGTATGGGTATAAGCCTTTGCGGATAGTTGAAGGCGCGTTTCAGGGGTTGTGTTGCCGTTCTCGCGTATTTCCTCCAGCACCTTGCCGTAATCGTCAGGATTGCATACCACGGTAACGTCTTTCCAGTTCTTTGCAGCACTGCGCAGCATGGAAGGTCCGCCTATGTCTATGTTCTCCACGGCATCCTCCATGGTTACGCCGGGCTTCGCAATGGTCCGGGCAAAAGGATAGAGGTTCACGCACACCATGTCGATGAACTCTATGCCGTTATCTTTCAGCTCTTTAAGATGGCTCGGCAGGTCCCTGCGGCCCAGCAGGGCCCCGTGCACCTTGGGATGGAGGGTCTTGACCCTTCCGTCGCAGATCTCGGGGAATCCCGTAACCTCGCTGATGCCGGTGGTCTTAACGCCCTCAGCCTCGAGCAGCTTCTGGGTTCCGCCGGTAGCAATGATTTCCCAACCTGATTCCTTCAGGCCTTTTACAAAGGGAACAAGTCCCGTCTTGTCACTTACACTAACTAACGCCCTTTTCATAGTAAAGATTTAATCGTATCTATATATAACTGATGTTCAATTACTTGTCCGATTCGGTGGACTTCCGCCGGGTCTGAACCCTGGTACTCGAACGCCTTTTGCGCTATAATGCGGCCGCCGTCGAGAGACTCATCAACATAGTGAATAGTAATACCATATACTTTTACACCATAAGCGACTGCGTTCTCTACGGCATTGGCTCCCCTGAAGGCAGGCAGCAGCGACGGATGCACATTGATTATCCGCCCTTTATAGGCACCCAGCAGCACTTCCCCGACAATACGCATATAACCCGCCAGGCATACCAGATCTACGCCTGCGGCATCCAGACGCGCCACAATTTCTTTCTCGTAGTCAGCCTTGGATGCATAATCCTTGGGGGAGAATACGAAAGCCGGCACACCATGGCGTGCAGCCCGCTGCACCACCGGGGCACCGGGCTTGTCGCAGACCATAAGCACACAGCGGGCCGGAATGCGTCCGTCCTCACATGCGGCGGCTATGGCCTCGAAATTTGTTCCTTCGCCGCTGGCGAAAACTGCTAGATTCTTCACTGCGTTCAGAATGACAGCTAAACTATTGTTACGCCTTCGCCGGGGATGACTTCTCCTATTACGGAGGCCGTCTCGCCATGGCGCCTGAGTATCTCCAGGGCAGCAGGGGCTTCATCGGCCGGCAGTACCAGCACCATGCCTACGCCCATGTTGAAGATGTTGAACATCTCCCTGTGGGGCACGTGGCCCAGGCGCTCCAGTGCACGGAAGACCGGGAGTATCTCCCAGGAACCTTCTTTCACGCGCACGCCCTGGCCGGGACGCAGCACGCGGGGAATATTCTCGTCGAAGCCGCCGCCGGTAATATGGGCAACTCCATGCACGCTGCAGCTGTGAATTACGTCCAGAACGGGTTTCACGTAGATGCGGGTAGGGGTCAGCAGCACCTCGCCGACTCCGCGGCCCTCGAATTCGGGCACGGAGGTATCCTTCCAGTCCAGCCCCGCATCGGCAACTATCTTGCGGACCAGGCTGAAACCGTTGGAGTGCACGCCGCTGGAAGCAATTCCTATCAGCACGTCGCCCACGGAAACCTTGGAGCCGTCGATCAGCTTCGACTTCTCCACCACGCCCGTGGTGCAGCCGGCGATATCGTATTCGCCACCCTCGTACATACCGGGCATCTCGGCGGTCTCGCCGCCCACCAGCGCACAACCGGCCTGACGGCAGCCTTCGGCAACACCGGCAACGATGGCCTCGACTTTTGCGGGCTCGTTGTGTCCGAGGGCCACGTAATCGAGGAAGAAGAGGGGCTCGGCGCCCTGCGCCAGCACGTCGTTGACACACATGGCCACGGCATCGATGCCTATGGTGTCGTGCTTGTCGAGCGCGAAAGCAATCTTGAGTTTTGTGCCGACGCCGTCGGTGCCGCTAACCAGCACCGGCTCCTTCAGCCCGAGGGCGGAGAGGTCGAACATACCCCCGAAGGAGCCGATTCCGCCCATGGAGCCCTTGCGGGCGGTAGATGCCACGTGGGACTTTATTCTCCTTACTACCTCGTAGCCGGCTTCCAGGTTCACACCTGCGTTTTCGTAATTTACTGCCATATTTTATTCGTTTTCTACCGATTCATCGTACAACAAAGTGGGATATTCGCCAGTGAAGCATGCCTGGCAGGGGTCTGCGCAGCCGAAGCAGGATGCCTTGGTTGACTCGGGGCTGAGGTAGCCCAGAGAGTCGGCTCCGATGGCCTGACGGGCCTCTTCCAGGGTCCTGTGGGAGCAGAGCAGCTCCTCGGGTGTGGAAGTGTCCACGCCGTAACGGCAAGTATAGCGCATCATGGGGCTGGCGATACGGACGTGCACCTCGGTGGCTCCTGCGTCACGCAGAAGCTTCACAATCTTGAGTGATGTGGTGCCGCGGACAATGGAATCATCCACCAGCACTATACGTTTGCCTTTAACTATGCTGCTTACGGGCGACAGCTTCATCTTTACCCCCAGTTCACGGAGGGACTGCACGGGCTGAATGAAGGTACGGCCCACATATTTATGCTTCACAAGGCCCATTTCGTAAGGAATTCCGCTCTCCTCCGCATAGCCCATGGCCGCGCTGAGGCTGGATTCCGGAACACCCACTACCATGTCGGCCTCAACGGGGCATTCCCGGTACAGACGGCGGCCGGCCTCCTTGCGGTAGGCGTGCACGTTGCATCCGTCTATGTCGCTGTCCGGGCGGGCGAAGTAAATGTATTCCATGGCGCACATCCTGTGGCAGTTGTTCTGGGAATACATGGTGCTGCGCATGCCGTGGTGGTCCAGGGTAACAATCTCTCCGGGCTTTACGTCGCGTATAAACTCCGCGCCCATTATTTCGAAGGCACAGGACTCGCTGCTCACCGCATAGCCGTTGCCGAGCTTGCCTATGCAAAGCGGCTTGATGCCGTATTTGTCGCGGCAGGCATAGATTCGGTTCTTGGTCATGATGACGAAGGTAAAGCCTCCTTCAATCATATTCAAGGCCTTCACTATCATTACGATACGGTCTACCTTGGTTCCCTTCTTGATAAGGTGGGCCAGGAGCTCGCTGTCCGTATCTGTCTGGAAAATGGATCCGTGACGCTCCAGATACTCGGTCACCTGCCTGGCGTTCACCAGGTTGCCCTCTCCGGCAATTGCGAAGTCGCCGGAATTGTGGCGGAAGAACAAGGGCTCCACGTTGTTGAGGCCGCCCTTGGAGGCATTGGCGTATTTCACGCTGCCTATACCGAGTTTGCCGGGCAGATGGTTGAGCTCACCGTTGGTGAATATCTCGCTCAGCAGGCCCTGGCCGCGGTAGCGGTGGCTTACGCCGTTCTCGTCAAATGTTACAATTCCTCCGCCTTCCTGACCCCTGTGCTGGAGGTTATGAAGGCCGTAATAAATGAAGTTGGATGCGTTTTCTACGCCGTATACAGCAAGTACGCCCATATTATTCGTTTATTGCTTTAGTCAAACGGTCCAGTACTATCTGGTAGCTCTCCACCACCTTTCCGAGGTCCAGGCGGAAGCGGTCCTTGTCCAGGCGCTCCCCCGTTGCCTCATCCCACAGGCGGCAGGTGTCGGGGCTTATTTCATCAGAGATGATGATGGCCCCCGAATCGGCCGCACGGCCGAATTCTATGGTAATCTCCACCAGCTCAATGCCCGCCTTGTGGAAGAGGGGCTTGAGAAGCTTGTTCGCCCTTCGGGCGATGTCGTACATGCAATCCAGATCCTGATAATTGGCAAGACCGATGGCGACGGCCTGGTCGCGGTTGATAAACGGATCGTCCAGTGCGTCGTTGTTGTAATGCAGGTCAATTATAGTATTCGTGTGGGCAAAGCCGTCCTGAACGCCGAGGCGGGAAGCCAGGTCACCGGCAATGCGGTTATGCACTACCACCTGAAGGGGTATGATTTCTATCATGCGGCAAAGCTGCTCCTTCTCCCCAAGCGACTCAATGAAGTGGGTTTCCACTCCGTTCTCGTTCAGATAATTAAGGAGAATGGCGGAAATCTGGCTGTTAAGCGCACCCTTTCCTTTGAAGCGGGCCCGCTTCACATTGTTGTAGGCCACCATCACATCCTTGTAATGGAAAATCACCTGGTCGGGAATGTCGGTCGTGAATACCTGCTTCTCGTTTCCCTCAAAAATCAAATTACCCTTTATCATGTTATTATCTGGATTTTCTGAAATAATTCACCGCGTTGCTGAACAGGGGCTGGCAGAGTTCTTCGTCAATATTCTTGAACAGTCCCTCAGTGTAGCGCTCTGAGTGTCCCATCTTGCCGAGTATCTGGCCGTCCGGGCTCACGATGCCCTCTATTGCATAGTAAGAGCCGTTGGGATTGTGCGGCGGTTCCATTGTAGGCTCCCCGGATACGGGGTCCGCATACTGGAAGGCCACCTGGCCGTTCTCGAACAGCTTGCGTGCAAGTTCTTCGGACACCACGAACTTGCCCTCGCCGTGGCTCACCGCTATTGTATGAAGGTCTCCCGGCTTCATTCCCTGCAGCCAGGGAGAGGAAGCGGAAGCCACGCGTGTGGTCACCATACGGGAGATATGACGGTTGATGTCGTTGCGGAAGAGGGTCGGCGAACCGCTTTCCAGCATGCCGAAGCGTCCGTAAGGCAGCAGGCCGCTCTTCACGAGGGCCTGGAAGCCGTTGCAGATGCCGAGTATGAGGCCTCCCCTGCCGAGCAGGCCCTCGATGCTGCGGGCAATCTGCGCGTTGCAGAGCACGCTGGCTATAAATTTGCCGCTGCCGTCCGGCTCATCTCCGGAAGAGAAGCCGCCGGACAGTGCCAGTATGTGGCTATTGTCTATCGCCGCGGCCATTTCGGAAATGGAGGAACGTACGTCTTCCGCCGTCAGGTTCCTGAAAACTCCTGTCGTAACCTCAGCCCCTGCGGCACGGAAAGCGGCTGCGGTATCGTAGTCGCAGTTGGTGCCGGGGAACACGGGAATATATACCTTGGGATGCTCCACCGGCCCGCCTTCGTACTTGAAGCGGCGGGCTGCGGGAGCCTTGACGTTCAGCATGCCACGGTGTGCAGGAGGCACGGTAACGGGATAGACCTTGGCGTATCGGCCCTCGTAAGCTGCCTGGAGCTCATCCAGCGACATATGTACGCCGTTCACCACCAGCTCGTCCTCCTCAATCACCTCTCCGAGTAGCTCGGCGCACGGGTGCTCCAGGGCCACGGAGGACTCTACTACTATGGAGCCGTAGGAGAGATTGAAGAGGTCCTCTTCGGCAATCTTGACGGATGCGCCGAAGCGGTTGCCGAGGCTCATCTTCACCAGCGCCTCCCCTACTCCGCCGAAGCCGACGGCCCATGCGGAAACTATGTCACCCGACCCGATGCCGGCGTGTACGAAGTCCCAGCAGGACTTGAGGCATGCGGTATCGGGCATGCGGTCGGCCAGGGGCGTATGGCGAAGGAGGTATATCTTATTGCCGTCCCACTTGAACTCGGGGGATATCACTTTGGACGCACGTACCGTGTTGATGCCGAAGGCTATAAGGGTCGGAGGAACGTTCAGCTTCTCGAAGCTGCCGCTCATGGAGTCCTTGCCGCCGATGGACGGAAGGCCGAGCTCCACCTGCATGCGCAGGGCGCCGAGCAGTGCCGCCAGAGGCTTGCCCCAGCTGCGCACGGAAGTCATGCGCTCGAAATATTCCTGATAGGAGAAACGCATGCCGGACCAGTCTCCTCCGGCCGCAACCAGCTTGGCGCAGGCCTCGACTACTGCGTATGCGGCTCCGTGGTAGGGGCTCCAGCTGCTGAGGTCGGGGTTGAAACCGAAGGCCATGATGCTGGCGGTATCCGTCCCCTCCAACGGGAGCTTCTGAACGGAGACCTGGGTCTCGGTGGCCTGGAGCATGCCGCCGTAAGGCATGAGCACGGTAGAGCGGCCGATGGAGGCGTCGAACATCTCCACCAGGCCCTGCTGGGAGGCCACGTTGGGGCTCTGCATGAGGGCGCACATACGCTCCTTGAGGCCGCTTCCTTCAGGCGTAAGGACGAAGGGATCCTTGTCCTCGACGGCCTGAACGGTGGCCTTGGCGTAATGGGGCGCGCCGGTACTGTCTATGAAGGCGCGGCTGAGGTCGGCGACCAGTTTGCCGCCGTTCCACATGCGCATGCGGCCGCTGTCGGTGACGTCGGCCACGTAAGTAACTTCCAGGTTGTCAGCAGCTGCGAGGCGTTCGAACTCCTCCCTGTCGGAGGCGGCCACGACTACCGCCATACGCTCCTGCGACTCGCTGATGGCCAGCTCGGTGGCATTCAGGCCGGCGTACTTTGCCGGCACGCGGTCGAGGTAGATGTCCAGGCCGTCGGCAAGCTCGCCAATGGCCACGCTCACGCCGCCGGCTCCGAAGTCGTTGCTGCGCTTGATGAGGCGGGTAACCTCGGGCCTGCGGAAGAGGCGCTGGAGCTTGCGCTCCTCGGGGGCGTTGCCCTTCTGCACCTCGCTGCCGGCCGTCTCGAGAGAGGTGCCGGTGTGGCTCTTGGACGAACCGGTGGCGCCGCCAATGCCGTCACGACCGGTACGGCCGCCGAGCAGCAGCACCACGTCGCCGGGGGCGGGTTCTTCGCGACGCACGTCTGCAGCGCGCACCGCGCCCACAACAGCACCCACCTCAAGTCGCTTGGCGGTGTAGCCTTCGTGGAAGATTTCGCGCACGTGGGTGGTTGCGAGGCCTATCTGGTTGCCGTAGCTGGAATAGCCGGCGGCGGCCTTCTTTGTGATGACACGCTGGGGCAGCTTGCCCGGCAGGGTGTCCTTTACGGCGGCATTTATATTGCCGGCGCCGGTAACGCGCATGGCCTGATATACGTAGGCACGCCCGCTCAAGGGGTCGCGGATTGCACCGCCGAGGCAGGTTGACGCGCCGCCGAAGGGCTCTATTTCGGTAGGATGATTATGGGTCTCGTTCTTGAACTGGAGGAGCCACTTCTCGGTGCCGCCTTCGGAGGTATCCACGTCCACGAAGATGCTGCAGGCGTTGTTCTCGCCGCTGACTTCCAGGTCTTCCAGTTTGCCTGTGCTGCGCAGATAGCGGGCACCTATGGTGGCCAGCTCCATGAGGCAGAACGGCTTGTGCTCGCGGCCCAGTTCGGCGCGTATGTGCTCCGCCTGCTGCAGGGAGGCCTCGATGGCCGGCTTGAGGAAGGAATCCTCAACTTTGATTTCCTGCAGTTCGCTGTTGAATGTTGTGTGGCGGCAATGGTCGCTCCAGTAGGTATCCAGGATACGGAGTTCGGTCTCGCCGGGGTTGCGGCCTTCCGCTTTGAAGTAGCGCACCACCTCGCGGAGGTCGTCGGCGTTCATGGCCAGGCCGTGGGACTTGCAGAAGCCCTCGAGATCTTGTTCTTTGAGTTCGGTGAAGCCTTCCAGATTCTCCATGGGCTTCACGTCGGCCTTGCCGGGGGCCTTCAGCACGCTGAGGTCCTTCTCGCGGGACTCGACGGCGTTGATGAAATAGTGTTTGACGGCGGCCAGGCCTTCCTCGGAGAAATCGTCGTCGAAGATGAGAAGGCGGGAGCTGCGGATCTCCACGTCGGCGTCCGGGTCAATCAGGTGAACGCAGTCAACGGCCGACGAAGCCCTCTGGTCGAACTGCCCCGGAATGTATTCCACGGCCAGGTATTTCTTGCCCTCGAGGGGGAGGGAGTCGCTTACCGTATCCGTAACGATTTCGCCGAACACGCTGTAACGGCATTTGTCGATAAGCTCTTCACTGAATCCGAAGAGGTCGTAAACGTTTACGAGCCTGAGGCTCTTGAGATTCAGCGACAGATTCTCGTTGAATTCTGAAAGCAGGCTCCCGGCTTCTACCTGGAACCTTTCCTTCTTTTCTACAAACAGTCTATGGTTCATATCAAAAAAAAATCCCACCGGCGCAGTGGCGGCGGTGGGTATGCATTACAGGACAGTCTGGAGTACTTTATCGCTCTGCTGCTGGCGGAACTCCTTCAGTTTTGCAGCCAGGGAGTCGTCGTTCAGGGCCAGGATGGAGACCGCATAAAGGGCTGCGTTCTTTGCTCCGTCGATGGCCATTGTGGCCACAGGGATGCCGGAAGGCATTTGCACGATGGAGAGCAGGGAGTCCAGGCCGTTGAGCGCTTTTGATTTCACAGGGATGCCGATGACGGGCAAGGTGGTAAGGGCGGCGATTACACCGGGAAGGTGGGCGGCCCCGCCGGCGCCGGCGATGATGATTTCGCAACCTTTTTCCGGAGCTGCCTTGACATAATCCGCCAGAGGCCCCGGATTGCGGTGGGCGCTGAGTACTTTTTTCTCGTAAGGGATTCCGAATTCTTCGAGGGTGGCGCAACACGGGGACATTACGTCCCAATCACTGGCACTGCCCATAATTACGGCGACTTTCATCTTACTATTCTACTAACAAAACAAAGCACAAAGTTAGCACGAATCCCTGAACCTTGCAAACTGTTTTTGCCGATTTTTCAACGAAGTTTTCAACAGGGTCCCGAATCTACCAGATACGCGCCCTGCGCTCCGGAGGGAGGTAGAGCATGTTGTTCCTGTCGACGTTGTAGAGTTCGTACCACAAATCAGTATTCATTACAACTCCGTTCGTACGTACCCGGTAAGGGGAATGGATGTCAGCGAGAGCCGAAGCGAAATATGTATCGCTGTACTTTGAGCGCCAAAGATCCGCATAAGATTCGTAGTACTTCCTGATCTGGGCGTCGTAATTCTCACCATAGTAACCCTGTTCTGTGAGGCGTTTGGAATAAGCATCCAGAGTTACCAAAAAACCACCCAGGTCGGCAATATCTTCACCAAGGGTCTTGCGCCCGTCTGAGTATTGACCCGGGTAATTTATGGGATCGTACTCCAAGGAGTTATAACACGCAACAAGTTTCTCCTGCTCTTCCTTGAAGGCCATAGCATCTGCAACGGTCCACCAGTTGCGGACACGTCCGTAGCTGTCATAGTTTGCTCCTTCGTTGTCGAATCCATGAATGATTTCATGGGCATACAACGAAGCCACGGCATAAACATGGGCCTCGGAAATGTCCCGTCTCTGCATAGGTGGAAGCATCATGCCGGGAAAGATGTAAAAACAGTTATATTGGCGTGAGTAGTATGAATTTGCAATTGTCAAGTTGTACGAATAAGGACGCCCTTGTATTTCCCGTATTGGCAGCAAGGCCAAGCTGAAAAAATCGTTTGTTCCTATCAAGTGCTTGTAAAGCAGGGCCGCTGTTGCCTGGAGCTTTTGAACAGCCTCGATAAGCGACTTGCAGCTACTCAAGTCCGGCAGGCAGTCTTCGTACCATATGTCAGGACAGCCCACAAATACCAACATCTTATCAAGTTTATCCAGAGCGTTGTTCCTGGTGGTCTCACTCATCCAGTCCAACTGCCGTAACCTGTTACGGAAGGCGTCGCGAATCCTCCCTATCAAATCCAGGTAATACTGTTTCAGTTCCGGCGTAACATATTTCTCGGCCACTCGGCGGGATAATTCGTAGCCGGCCAGCGCATACGCCCTGTCTTTGGCGTACTGCGGAGTTTGGAAGAATTCCGGGTCGCTGTTGTTCAGCTCTTCGTCTACATAGCAATACAGTTGCGCCCAATTACGCTCCATGTCGAGAACCAGTTCGCTGAGTGGAGCGTCCTTTCCTGCGTTCAAAAAGGAAACTGAATAATTGCTGTAATACAAGGATTCGGCGGCTATCCCCATACCCTCCCCTACCCAGCGCGCACTTGGCTTGAGAGAATCATCCAAGTCCGAGAATGAGTATTTAGCAATATGGCCTGGGGGAGACATCATGCCGACAATCTTACCGTCCAGATTACCGCCGGAAAGCGTAATTTCGAAGAAAGGAAGGCCGTCCATGATCATCCTGCCTATAGTGCGAAAGAAATCTTCCTTGGTCTTTGGCTCCGGATACCTGGCTTTCCACTCCTCCAGGAAGGCTCTTGCCTCAGTTGAATTGGCATACAGTTCATCTGCCAGTTGCTTATATCTGTGAAGCGACGGATCTTCCGCGAACAGGCTTTTGTTCATCTCCTCTCCAACGAAGTCCTGTTCAAAAAGACCTCCCACCGCACCGCTTTCAGGCGTAGGCGTACTGTCATACCACGCTCCGTTACAATACCGCCAGAAATCATCCCCGGGACTGGTAGAGAAGTCTTTATACTCATCCAGCGGGAACGGCAGCGGGTCCGTGACAGATTCAGGCAGGTCCCTCCGGCAAGCCGAAAGGAACAGGAGAATAAATATGGCTGGCAGGAAGAATTTGGTCGCTTTCATAACGTGTCGACTACTTGTAACTCGTAAAGATACAAATTTTCAGGGTCTAATGCACTATTTTCAAAGCACTGCCGAGAAATATTGGGCAAGGTCCCATTTTATATGGCATACCTTGCCCAGCTATATCCATTCTACAGCTGCAGGAGCCCTATTGGCGGGCAAGATCCCGGGGCTAAAACGGGACCTTGCCCGAAAAGAATCTGATTCTGCTTCGAAAAGAATCAATAGATGTTTTGAAAAACAGCCATAATTCCGGAAAGAAGCCATGAAAATGACCCGCCGTCCGGATTCTGGTGCTCTTTTCCGGACAGCATGTCATTTGGCGGTCATCCACAGAGTCGCCTCTGAAACATAAATGATGGTACTAAAACCTGGGATTAATTGCTACTTCAGCCAGTTTGATGCGTGAATTTACACTTAGGGTAGTTGGAGCATCCGTAGAACTGTCCGTATTTCCCGGAGCGGAGAAGCAATTCACCTCCACATCGAGGGCACCGTCCTGAAGCAATGGAATCATACTTTTGCTCTCGGGCACTGCGAATATCTATCAGATGCTGTATATCCGACTCCCTGCAAGGCTTTATTTGTGCGGCTAGTACTATATCGCATATCTCATTAACCTGTGACCATGAGAGACGTTTTTCAACGAACTGATTAATGACCCATCGTATTTGGCTCCAATATACCACACATGCTTCTTCTACTCTGACTTTTATCTCAGCCTTACCCGAGAACGCAACAATTGGCATTATTGGCAACGATTCGTAATCTTTCAGCACTCGTCTTAGAGCGCGCACGTGACCGGTATTCTGCAGGATGGGATTGTAAAGCTGGTACTTATGGCCGTATATATTCTGCGTCCAGTATTCCGAATGTTCTCCTCCATAAATCCAGCCTTTGCAGTTCTTAGTCTCAATGACAAAAATACCGTAAATCGACACTACCAAATGGTCTATTTGAGAACTGCCTTTAGGCGTCGGTATTGTCACATTGTTTAGCACCCGGTACTTATCTTTTGGCAGTTGCACAAGCTTTCCAGCCACAACCCTCTCCCCTACCGTCCCTTTAGACGGACGCAGCCAACGGAATAAAAAGAAAAGCCCGGCAATTATTAGAACGAATATGATTTCTGCTATACTGCCCATCAATATCTTTCCCTAATCATAATGTGATTCCGCATTCATTTGCTATTCTGGCGCTAAATCACTCGCACACTGATTTGGCGCCCTAGGCCATTGAAAAGCTTTACAAGAGTGGATAGCTGGATATCCGCGCGACCTTTTTCCACTCTTGAAATGAAACTCTTTTTTGTGCCAATCCTGTCTGCCAATTGCTCCTGGGTAAGGCCCGCACGGCGGCGCTCTGCCTTCAACTGCTCCCCTATCACAAAGGCGTCACATTCCATATCAAACTGATTGCGCTCCGGTGTATTCACTTCTCCGAAGTCTTCGGCAATCAAATCTTCTATAGGTGTCAGATTCAACCGTTTAAGTTCTTTATTGTCCATTATCACTCTTTTTCTTTTGTTCATAATACATCTTCATCAAGGCGGCAGCTTTTGCAAGCTGCTCAACTGGTGTCTTTTGTGTCTTCTTTTGAAATCCGTTGAAAAGTATTACCAGGTCCCCCTCATCAAAGCAGCAAAAGATTCTGTAGATATTGCCCTCGTATTCCAACCTGACTTCATATAGCCCATTATAGCCTTTAACCGCCTTGAGAAACTTTTCCGGTACAATCTCTACCTTCATTATCAAGGTCAGGACTTGATATAGTTTCTTCAACGTTTCCTTGTTCAGTGTTTTCCTAAACTCCTTAAAGTAGTCACCATATACAACCACTTTTCGCACATACTCCTTTTTCACTCGGCACAAAGTTAACTAATTAGTAAACAAATCCCAAAATATTCGTGACTATTGTCACTTTGCAAGTATAGGACAAATAAACTTATTCAGAGCCACTACAGTACTTGTCAACTGCAGATATTTACGATTCTTTCTAATTATTTTACGATTCTTTCTATTCCTACCTGCTTCTTCGGCATTCCTCTTCTTGGGCAAGGTCACATTTCACAAGGCAGACCTTGCCCAGCTATATCCATTCTACAGCTGCAGGAGCCCTATTGGCGGGCAAGGTCCCGGGGCTAAAACGGGACCTTGCCCGAGAATCAGTTTCAGTACTAGCAAAGTACATAATTGGCTTCTAAGAGCCAAAAGTGTTTTTCACCTCCGAAT
>JAFZIO010000046.1 GCA_017554335.1 Bacteroidales bacterium
CCCCTGGATGGACGACGCCGGCGAAATCCACATCAACCGCGGCTTCCGCGTGCAGATGAACAGCGCCATCGGCCCCTACAAGGGCGGTATTCGTTTCCATGCCAGCGTGAACCTCAGCATCATGAAGTTCCTGGCCTTCGAGCAGACCTTCAAGAACGCCCTCACCACCCTGCCCATGGGCGGTGCCAAGGGCGGCTCCGACTTCAACCCCCGCGGCAAGTCCGACGCAGAGGTCATGCGTTTCTGCCAGAGCTTCATGACCGAGCTCCAGCGCCACATCGGCCAGGATACCGACGTGCCCGCCGGTGACATCGGCGTCGGCGGACGTGAGATCGGCTACCTCTTCGGCCAGTACAAGCGCCTGCGTGACGAGTTTACCGGTACCCTTACCGGCAAGGGCTTCGCATGGGGCGGCAGTTCCCTGAGGCCCGAGGCCACCGGTTACGGCGTATGCTACTTCGCCCAGCAGATGCTTGCCACCCGCGGCGAGTCCTTCGAGGGCAAGACCGTAGTCATCTCCGGAGCCGGCAACGTGGCCCAGTATGCGGCCCAGAAGGCCATGCGCCTGGGAGCCAAGGTGGTAACCCTTTCCGACTCCGACGGCTATATCTACGACCCCGAGGGCCTGAACGAGGAGAAGCTCAACTATGTGCTGCAGCTTAAGAACGTCATCCGCGGCCGTATCAAGGAATACGCAAAGAAGTATCCTTCCGCAACTTACGTGGGAGACGGCGCCAAGCCGTGGGGCGTCAAGTGCGACATCGCCCTGCCTTGCGCCACCCAGAACGAACTGAATGCCGAAGGTGCCCGCAAGCTGGTTGCCAACGGATGTATCTGCGTGACCGAAGGCGCCAACATGCCTTCCACTCCCGAGGCAATCGAGATCTTCCAGGCAGCCAAGCTGCTCTACTCGCCCGGAAAGGCTTCCAATGCCGGCGGCGTGGCAACTTCAGGCCTCGAGATGACCCAGAATTCCATACGCCAGAAGTGGACCCCGGAAGAAGTCGACCAGCACCTGCGCCGCATCATGTCCGACATCCACGCCGCATGCATCAAGTACGGCACGGAGGAGGACGGATACGTGAATTACGTCAAGGGTGCCAATACCGCCGGCTTCCTCAAGGTCGCAGGCGCCATGATGGACCAGGGCTTAGTTTAATATATGAAGGAAAGCGACACATTAATGGCCAGGAGGATTCGTGAAATCCTCCTGGTTTCCAATAGCTACGACAGTTTCTCCCTCGAGGAGGACGGCCGCATCGACACCCAGATCGCACAGGAGTATGCCGACCTGAACCTCAGCAATCCTCCCAGGATACGCAGGGTGCCCAGTACGGCGGAGGCCCTTGCCCTCTTTGAGGCAGGGGAGCGCTTCGACCTCGTGATAACCATGTATTACGTGGGCGAGATAAGCGTCTTCGACTTTGCCCAGAAGGCCAAGGAGCTGGATCCCAACATGCCCGTCGTGTTGCTTTCCTCATTTTCCAAAGAAGTTTACCGCAAGATACAGGAGTCCGGCAAGAACTGCATAGATTACGTTTTCTGCTGGAACTATTCCACCGACCTGATTATCGCCATAATCAAGCTGCTGGAAGACAGGATGAACGCCGAGCACGACATCCTGGAACACGGCGTGCAGGCGATACTGCTCGTAGAGGACTCCATCAAATACTACTCTACTTATCTGCCGGCGCTGTATAACCTGGTGCTCCAGCAGAACAAGGAGGCCATCAAGGATGCGCTTAACGAGCAGCAGCAGGTGCTGCGCAAGCGGGCGCGTCCCAAGATCCTCATGGCTACCAACTATGAGGACGCGGTGAATTATTACCGCAAGTACGGCAGCAACCTGCTGGGCATCATTTCCGACATAGGCTTCGTGCTGCACAAGGGCGACAGCCCTTCTACGGAAAAGATAGACGCCGGCGTGGACCTGTGCAAGCTGGTCAGGGGGGAGACCCCCCGCATGCCTTTCCTGATGCAGTCGTCGCAGGAGAGCATGAGGCCGGTGGCGGAGAAGCTCAAGGCGGGCTTCCTGCTCAAGCAGTCCAAGACCCTCACCCAGGAGCTGGGTGAGTATATGGAGAGGGAATTCGGATTCGGCGACTTCGTAGTAGTGGACCCTGAGACCCATGTGGAACTGGCCCGTGCGCACGACCTCTATGAATTCGAGAACGTCCTCAAGAGCATACCTCCGGCAGCTTTCCGCAGGCTCACGGACAACAACTACCTGTCCAAGTGGCTGTTCGCCAGGGGCCTTTTCGGCCTCGGCCGCAGGCTCAGCCCCATACGCTCGGAGGATTACGAAGACATAGAATCGCACCGCAAGGCCGATATTCATGCCATACACGACTACCGTATCGCGCAGGCCCAGGGGGTGGTGGCCGCCTTCAATCCGGAGGCTTACAACGACGCCATCTGGTTCTCCCGCTTCGGCAACGGCTCCATAGGCGGCAAGGCCCGCGGGCTCGCGTTCCTCAACCATGTGCTCCATAAATACGAGCTCTACGACAAATGGGAGGACGTGCGCGTCATGGTACCACGTACCCTGATAATAACTACCGACTACTTCGAGCGTTTCATAAAGGACAACGGTCTCAAGTACGTCATCAATTCCGACCTGGGAGACGCCGAACTGCTCTCCGAGTTCGTTTCCTCGCCGCTTCCGGCAGACCTGCTGCAGGCGTTGAGGGCCTTCATCAGGGTGGTGAAGCGGCCTCTTGCCGTGCGCTCCTCTTCAAAGTTGGAAGACTCTTACCATCAGCCGTTCGCCGGGGTCTATTCCACATACATGCTGCCGTACGCCCAGAATGAGGACCAGCAGCTCCGGATGCTGTCCAAGGCTATCACCAGCGTGTACGCGAGCGTGTTCTTCAGCTCTGCCAAGAGCTACATAATCTCTTCCGGAAACGTCATTTCAGAAGAGAGCATGGCCATTGTGATACAAGAAATTTGCGGCAGCAAGCAGGCGAATTATTTCTTCCCGACGCTCTCCGGAGTCGCCCGTTCGGTGAATTTTTATCCCGTCGGCCATGAGAAGCCGGAAGACGGCATAGTCAAGCTGGCATATGGTCTGGGCAAGGCTGTCGTAGACGGTGAACAGGTGCTCCGTTTCTCGCCGAGATACCCCAAACATGTGCTTCAGACTTCCACGCCCGAGCTGACCGTGAGCGACACCCAGAGGGTTATGTACGCCATGGATCTGCGCCCGGAAAAGTTTACCGCTTCGGTAAACGATTCCGTCAACCTTGCGCGCCTGGGGGTCGCAGAGTGCTCGGAGTTCCCGTCCCTCCGCCGGGTGGTGTCTACCTGGGACCTGGGGAACATGCGCATAGTGGATTCAGCCATACCGGAAGGGCCCAAGTACATTACCTTCGCTTCCATGCTGAAGTACAACACCTTCCCGCTGGCGGAGATACTCAACACGCTGCTGGATATCTCCCGCAAGGAGATGAAGTGCGAGGTGGAGCTGGAGTTCGCCGCCGACTTCGATAAGGAGGGCGTCGCCACGTTCTCCGTGCTGCAGGTGCGCCCCATTTCCGCCGACTCCCGTTTTGCCGAGGTCGATTGGGACAAGATTGACGATTCGGATGCATTCCTTAAGTCCGAATGCGCCCTGGGCGTGGGCTGGATAGAGGATGTAA
Organism: Bacteroidales bacterium; assembly: GCA_017554335.1. Lineage (GTDB taxonomy): Bacteria > Bacteroidota > Bacteroidia > Bacteroidales > UBA932 > Cryptobacteroides. The sequence continues at coordinate 3,642 of JAFZIO010000046.1, forward strand.
GGGATGTGGTCTACCTTAAGAAGGACGCTTGGGATGTGCTGAGAACCAGGGAGATAGCGGCACAGGTGTCGGAAATCAACGCCCGCATGCAAGCTGAGGGCGCTGGATATGTGCTGATAGGTTTCGGACGATGGGGGACCAGCCAGCCAAGTCTGGGCGTGCCCGTGGACTGGGGCGACATCTCAGAGTCCAAGGCTATTGTCGAGTGCTCGCTGGAAGACTTCCAGATAGATCCCAGCCAGGGTACCCATTTCTTCCAGAACCTGACTTCCTTCAATGTCGGTTATATCAACGTGAATCCATTCGCCCGTCACGACGAAAAACTGGATTTCAGCGTGCTGGACGCGATGCCAGCCGTCACGGAGACCGAATTCCTCCGTCACGTCCGGTTCCCCGAGCCGCTGGTTGTCTGCATCGACGGCAAAACCAACCGGGCGATTATTTCTGCTAGAAAAGCGTAGGATGATTCTCCTCCAGTCCGCGGAGGACGCGCTCCATTACGGTCTGACGTATGAGGGCGGAACGTGAACGCACCTTGAAGCGGCGGCAGTACTCGTCTATTGCCGAGATCTCATTGTCGTTGAAGAGGACGGATTTGCGGTGTATACGGCGCAGCGATTCGCGCTGCTTGTCGAAATAAGCAGGATCTACACCCTGAATCTTGTTATTCTTGCGCTTGCCCATAGTAATCGCAAATATAATGAATTATTTCGTCAAGTGATTCTATTTCAAGGCGTCTGCCCAAAATTTCTCCGTCAGTATCAGTAAAATACAGACGCGGCGTGGAAATTACTCCGTAGAGCCTGAGGTAATCGGACTCTATTTCCGGATCCCAGCAATGGACTATTCTGACCTTCCTGTTCCGTACTTTGAAACTGCTTCGGAATTTGCTCCACTCCTTCTTGTCATGGCCGCAGTATACGGCGTAGAACTTTGTCGGGAATGTGATTTTCTCCAGCACCTGAGGCAGCAGCTGAGCCTCCAGCTTGCATTTCCCGCAACTGGTGTCGAAGAAGAACAGGATGGAGTAGCTGCCTTCCTGAGGAATCTCGATCCTGCAGCCGCAGGGGGTCTTCATGGCGACGGAGGGCGCCTTCATGCCGATTAGGGTGGAGCGGTTGAACGTGGCGAAGAGGTCGGCGTCGAAGCGTTCGTACTCGCTCCGCATCTTTATGGTTCCGGGCTTGAACCAATTGTCCCACAGGTGGATGGCCACGGCCTCCTCTCCCATTACGGGCGAATCCTTGTAATGGTCGTATAGCCAGAGGGCTATGTGCTGGGTGGTAAGGGAATCGTTGACGGAATTGATGAGGAAGTCGCTTTCCGCCTTCTTGACGTCGATGCTCTCCATCACGATGGCGTCCGTGTAGCGCGTCAGCATGGTGTCCAGCCTGGCGAAGAGCAGACTGTCGGGCTGCTGGCTGAATGAGCCGGCCAGCAGGGAGAGGAATATGCTGAGCAGCAGTTTCATTCGACGGGCGGCAGTACAACGCCTTCAGGGACGAAGAGGGTGGTGTCTCCGTGGTGACGGAGGATGTCCCGGACGGCACTGGAAGAGATATGGGCGAACTCCTGGGCCGTAGGGATGATGATGGTCTCGATTTCCGGGGCAAGGCGGCGGTTGGCGTCGGCGATGGCGCGCTCGTTCTCGAAGTCGAGCATGTTGCGCACGCCCCTTACTATATGGCTGATGCCCAGTTCGCGGCATACGTCGATAGTAAGCCCGTCGTATTCTATAACGCTCACGTTATCCATGCCGGTGGTGGCCTGGCGGATAATGTCCATCTTCTGCTCGTTGGAATAGAATCCGCGCTTGTCCTGGTTGATACCTATTGCAATCACTACACTGTCGAACATGGTAAGGGCGCGCCGCAGGATGTTAAGGTGGCCCGCAGTGAATGGATCGAAAGATCCCGGAAACAATGCTGTCTTGTGCATAACGCACAAAGATAAAAAAAAAGGCGCTCATTCGAGCACCTTTCCTGTTACATCATAGAATTCATACTGCAGGATGCTGTGTTCCGTCATTTCGACGACCTTCAGCTTGCATTTGTACTTGCGTTTCCACTTGGATACGAATGAATTCCAGCCCCTGGTGAGGTAAGCTCCCAGGATGGGGCTGACTTTCAGCGTAAACTGCCGTTTTCCTGTACTCTCGATGAGGTCGGCGAGTTTGCGTTCAACTTGTTCGTCGATAACTACCGTGGAGGCAATCTTGCCGGTGCCGTGGCACAACGGGCATTTCTCCGTGGTGTTGATCTCCGTGACCGGGCGTATACGCTGCCGGGTGATCTGCATGAGGCCGAACTTGGTGAGGGGCAGCACGTTGTGCTTGGCCCTGTCGCTTGCCATGAGCTCTGTCATGTACTTGTAGAGCTCGTTGCGGTGATCGACGGAATCCATGTCTATGAAGTCCACTATTACGATACCGCCCATATCGCGCAGCCGCAGCTGGCGGGCAATCTCTTCGGCGGCCAGTTTGTTCACCTCGAAGGTATTCTCTTCCTGGTCGTTGGTCTTGGCCCGGATACCGCTGTTCACGTCGATGACGTTGAGGGCCTCGGTGGTCTCTATGACCAGATATGCGCCCTGCTTCATCGGAACCACCTTTCCGAAGGAACTCTTTATCTGGCGTGTGACCTCAAAATGGTCGAAGATAGGTTCCTTGCCCTCGTAGAGCTTGACGATCTTCTCCTGCTCGGGAGAGATGAGGGAGATGTACTTGCGCGTCTCGTCGTAAATCTTGGGGTCGTTCACGTAAACGTTGGTGAACGAGTCGTTCAGGAGGTCGCGAAGGACAGTGGTGGTTTTGGAGTACTCCGTGAAGAGCAGTCCCTTGTTTTTGTTTCTCGAGATGGTTTTCCATGCCCCTTCCCATTTCTCTATGAGAGAGCGGAGCTCCGCAACCAGCACTGCGGCCGAACTGCCTTCGGCGGCTGTGCGGATAATAGCTCCGTAGTTCTTGGGAAGGATGTTTCCTACCAGCGTCTCGAGCCTTTTCTTTTCCTCTTTCGAGGCGATTTTTTGGGAAACGCTCACTTTCTCTGCGAAAGGGAGCAGTACAATATTGCGTCCTGCCAATGAAATCTCCGCAGTCAGCCGGGATCCCTTCGTAGATATAGGCTCCTTGACTATTTGTCCTATTATCAGCTGTCCGGGCTTCAGGTAATCCTCTATGCGGCCGTCTTTGGAGAGCGGCTCGCCGATCTTGATGCCGGAATACAGTTCGGCCATATCCCTGTTGGGATTGCTCTCCTTCACGAACGTATCGAACGCGTCGAAGTGCAGGCCGAGGTCCAGATAATGGACAAACGCCTCTTTGGTGTCGCCTATGTCCACGAAAGCAGCGTTCAGGGCGGGAAGTATCTTCTTGACCTTGCCAAGATAAACATCCCCCACCGAGAAGCTGTGACCCTGACTCGATTCTCTGTTGAGCTCAATGAGACGATGGTTCTCAAGCAGTGCAAGACGAACCTCCGCCGAGCCCACATCGACCACAAGGTCTTTTTCTTGGTGTTCGGACTCCATTTTGGGACGTTATAAAACGAAAAACCCGCCGGATCTCCCGCCGGGCCTTTCGCGACTATTTCTTCTTGTGTCTGTTCAGACGCAAGCGCTTCTTGCGCTTGTGCGTCGCCATCTTGTGTCTCTTATGCTTCTTTCCGTTAGGCATATGAAAGTGTGTTGATTATTTCTGAAGTTCTGCAACGAATGCCTTTGAAGGCTTGAAAGCGGGAATATCGTGTGCAGGAATGGTTATGGTGGTCTTCTTGGTGATGTTGCGAGCAGCTTTCTGGGCCCTGTGCTTGATGATGAAACTACCGAATCCGCGGAGGTATACGGGCTCACCCTTTACGATGGATCCCTTGATAGATTCCATTGCTGCTTCAAAAACGGTCTGGACTGTTACTTTTTCAATGCCAGTTGCCTTTGCAACTTCACTGACGATTTCTGCCTTTGTCATAATTGTTATACTGAATTTGGTTGTTATCTTCCCTTCAATCAATTGGGAACGCAAAAATAGAGTTAAATTTTCAACTATCAAAATATTTTGCGTTTTTTCTTTTGGCACAGAGATTGACCAATTAAATGCCGGGGGATTTTTGTCCCTTTTTACTGACATTTTGACACTATTATTATGAAACAAGATATCAATATCATTCCCGTCGTGCAAGGCGAAGTACCTTTCCGCCTCAACGAGAACGAACTGCCCGACGTGCTGCCGGTGCTCGCCCTTCGCGGCACCGCCCTTTTCCCCGGCACCGTCTATCCTGTCACAATCGGCAGGGAGAAGTCGGTCCGGCTTATCCAGGATGCCGAGGAACACGATTTCTTCATCGGCGCCGTGCCGCAGATGGAGGTGACGGTGGAGGATCCGGGCGCAAGCGACCTCTACCGCTTTGGAACCGTCTGCAAGATACTCAAGACGCTTGAGATGCCGGACGGCACCATCACCGCCATCCTGCAGGCATTCAGGCGCATCGAGATAGAGACCATAGTGGACGTGGAACCGTATATCACCGCCCGCGTGCTCTACAAGCGCGACCGCAGCTACGACAGTTCCAGCACCGACGTCAAGGCCCTCTCCGAGGCCCTGAAGGATAAAGCCATACAGATACTCCGGACCACCAACATGTCGTCCCGCGAGTCCATCGGCGCCATCAAGGCTGTCGAGAACTTCGAGTTCCTGGTGAACTTCACCGCCACCACCGTGGAGGTGGAGAACTTCAAGGACAAGATGGAACTCCTCTCCTACGACGACCTGAAGCTCCGCGCAATGAAGCTCCTGAGCATCCTGGACGTCCAGCTCCAGCTTATTAAGCTCAAGCAGGACATCAACCAGAAGGTCAAGAGCGAGATAGACCAGCAGCAGAGGGAATATTACCTGAACAGTCAGCTCAAGACCATCCAGGAGGAGCTCGGAATGGACGACCAGGAAGACTTCGACAAGTTCCGCGAGCGCGCCAAGGACAAGAAGTGGCCGGATGAGATTGCCAGGGCCTTCGAGAAGGAGCTGGCCAAGCTGGAGAAGTACAACCCCAATTCTCCCGACTACAGCGTTCAGTACAACTATCTGGAGTTCATGCTGCAGCTGCCCTGGGGCGAGATGAGCGAGGACAACCTGGACCTCAAGCATGCCCAGGAGGTCCTGGACAACGACCACTACGGCCTCGACACCGTAAAGGACCGTATCATCGAGTACCTGGCTGTGCTGAAGCTGAAGGGCAACATGAAGTCTCCCATCCTCTGCCTCTACGGGCCTCCGGGAGTGGGCAAAACCTCCCTCGGCAAGTCCATCGCCCGTTCGCTGGGACGCAAGTACGTGCGTATCTCCCTCGGCGGCATGCATGACGAGGCGGAAATCCGCGGTCACCGTAAAACCTACGTGGGCGCGCTTCCGGGCCGTATCCTGAACGGCATCGCGCGTGCCGGCACCTCCAACCCCGTCATCGTGCTTGACGAAATAGACAAGCTGGGCGCAGATTTCAAGGGCGATCCGTCATCGGCCCTGCTTGAGGCGCTCGACCCTGAGCAGAACTCCACCTTCCACGACAACTACCTGGATCTGGATTACGACCTCAGCAACGTGATGTTCATCACCACCGCCAACAGCCTGTCGCCCGTTCAGCCGGCCCTGCTGGACCGTATGGAGCTGATAAACGTTTCCGGCTACCTGGCGGAGGAGAAGGCGGAGATCGCCAAGCACTTCCTGCTGCCCAAGCAGCTGCGCGAGCACGGAATCGACGGCCACAAGCTGAAGATCAGCGCCGCCGGCATCAAGGCTATAATCGACCAGTACACCCATGAGAGCGGCGTCCGCGGCCTGGAGAAGCAGATTGCCAAGATCGCCCGCGTAACGGCTAAGAAGATAGCCCTCGGCGAGGAGTATCCCACCACCATCAAGCCAGAGCACCTGAAGGAGTACCTCGGCCTGCCGACCAACTTCCACGACCTGCAGAAGGGCAATGAAGCCCCGGGCGTGGTTACCGGACTGGCCTGGACCCAGATGGGCGGCGAAATCCTCTTCGTGGAGAGTTCCGTCAGCAACGGCAAGGGCGTCATGACCATGACCGGCAATCTTGGCGACGTGATGAAGGAGTCGGCCACCATTGCCTACCAGTATATCAAGGCTCATCCCGATATGGCCAAGATGGACTCCAAGACCTTCTCCGAGAAGGATATACACGTCCACGTGCCCGAGGGCGCAACCCCTAAGGACGGCCCTTCCGCCGGTATCACCATGGTCAGCTCCATGCTGTCCGCCCTGCGCGGCGAGGCTGTTAAGAAGGGTATAGCCATGACGGGAGAAATGACGCTTCGCGGGCGCGTACTGCCTGTGGGCGGCATCAAGGAGAAGATCCTTGCCGCCAAGCGTGCAGGAGTCGGTACCATAGTCATCTCCGAAGAGAACCGCAAGGATGTGGAGGACATCAAGGAAATCTACGTCCGCGGCCTCACCTTCCACTACGTGAAGACAATAGACGACGTAATCTCCTTCATTTTCTGATGAACGTCAAGATAGAAGAGAGCTGGCGCGAGGCGCTCGCGGCCGAATTCGAGAAGCCGTATTTTGCGGAACTGGTGCAGAGGCTTCACGACGAGAAGGCCGCGGGCTGCCGCATTTACCCTCCGGGAAGCCAGATTTTCAGGGCCTTCGACCTCTGCCCGCTGCCGGACGTAAAGGTGGTAATCCTGGGCCAGGATCCCTATCACGGTTACGGCCAGGCCATGGGCCTCTCGTTCTCCGTGCCCGACGGCGTACCGGCCCCGCCGTCGCTGAAGAACATCTTCAAGGAGATAGAAGACGACCTTGGTGTCAAAATGTCAGGACGTCCGAATCTGGAGAACTGGGCGCGTCAGGGAGTGTTGCTCCTGAATGCCGTGCTTACGGTCAGGGCGGGGGAGCCCACCTCGCATGCCGCCATTGGCTGGCAGACCTTCACCGATGCCGTCATACGCACCATCTCGGAACGTTGCGAGGGGGTAGTCTTTATGCTCTGGGGCAATTACGCCCGGTCCAAGGCGCCCCTGATCGACCCGTCGAAGCATACCGTCCTGCAAGCGGCCCATCCTTCACCGCTTGCCCGCGGCGCCTTCTTCGGCTGCCGCCACTTCTCCCAAGCTAACGCTATTCTTGCCGCCGAAGGCAAAACACCTATCGACTGGCGGCTGTAAGGTAGCTGTCCTTCTCCTCGCGGGGAGCGATTGTGGTTTCCAGAATTATGGTGTCACGGTCGGTGGGGACCAGGAAGAAATCCGGGCACTCGGCAGGCACCAGCATCGTCTCGCCCTTCTTGAAAGGGAAGCGGGCGGTCTGCCCAAGGACCTCCAGTTGCACCGACGCCTCGCCCCGAAGGCAAGTATAAAGAATGAACGAATCGAAGCGCTCGCTGTAAATGTGCAGCGGATCCGTAAGCTGCAGAAGCGTCACCGTAAACTCCGGAATATCAATCAACTTGCGAACCACCTCGCCCTCGTGCGAATGGGGCGCCTCCGGAGCCGTCCAGGCCTTGTAGTCAATGAAATCCAGTGCGTCCACCAGTCTGAGGCCCGGGTCGAACTCCTCCTCGCTGACCTCCTGCCCCCAGGAACAGAGGCAAAAGTCGAGAGGGGAAGACTCGCTCACCTCTATAATCTCAATGTCCCCGCAGGCGGCATGCGGCACTCCCGGGCGGATATGGAAGAACTCACCGGCCACGGGCTCAACGCTGTTCAGAAGCTCCTCTACGCTGCCGTCAAGGCACTTGCCGTAAAGCTCGGAAGCGTCCGTATCCCGGTTGAAACCAAGCAGCACGCGCGCTCCCTTGCCGGCACGCAGCACATACCAGAGCTTCTCGCGCCCCAGGAAGTCGTAACGCTGCTCCGCAGTCTCCGCATCCGGATGCACACGCAGCGGCATCTTCCCCTTCACGCGTATATGCTTCACCTGCACGGGGAACTGCCGGCCCCAGAAATTATAGACATTCTCTCCGACCACCCTGTCCAGGTAAGTATCCATGACCTCGCTGATAGCGTTGCCGGCCAGCCAGCCGTCGCGAACCACCGAATCGCGGTATCCTAAATCGGCCAGCTTAAACTCGTCGCTGCCCCATGAATACTCGTCCTGAAGAGTGCAGAACCTGAAGGGATATAATTTCTTTTCTTCCATTTTCCGTTCAATTATGGTGCAAAAATACAGAAATTTCAGTAATATTGTGGAGAAACAAATATCGAGTTATGAAAGGTGTCAACATATTTCTGGCAGACGGCTTCGAAGACGTTGAGGCGCTCGCCACCAACGACGTGCTCCGCAGGGGCGGAATAGACGTCAACATAATCTCCATCTACGACGAGACCAGCGTGGAAAGCTCCCACGGTATCACCGTAGAGGCCGACCAGATTCTGGAGAACGTGAACCTTGGCGCCGCCGGCACCACACAAGCAGACGTAATGATATTCCCCGGCGGCATGCCCGGAACCCGCAACCTGGCGGCCTGCGAGCCCCTCATGGAGGCCATGAAGGCCCACTATGCCGCAGGCGGCACCGTCGCCGCCATCTGCGCCGCTCCGGGGCTGGTCATCAGCCAGCTGGGCGATGCCCTGAAAGGCAAGGAGGTCACCTGCTTCGACGGATTCGAGGCGAACCTGGAGGCCGAAGGGGCCGTTTTCGTGCCCAGGCCCGCGGTGCGCAGCGGACGCGTCATAACCGGCCGCAGTGCCGGGCACGCCGTAAGCTTCGCCCTGGAAATCCTGGGCCTGCTTGCTCCCGAAAAGGTGGAGCAGGTGCGTCATGCGATGTATCTAAAGACCATCTGATATGGACAGCGTCAGAATAGACAAATACCTCTGGGCCGTCCGTTTGTACAAGACCCGGAGCGAGGCCACCGATGCCTGCAACGGCAACAAGGTGCGCGTCAACGGTACGGTCGCCAAGCCCAGCAAGGCGGTCAAGATAGGGGACGTGATAGAGGTTCACAAGGGGCCGGCAGTGCTGACGTACAAGGTGCTGCAGCTCAGCGAGAACCGCATGGGGGCGCAGCTGGTGCCCGATTATGCCGAAGACCTGACGCCGGAGAGCGAGCGCGCCAAGTTCCACATGCCTCACGAGACCATCGTCATGAAGCGGGACCGCGGCTCCGGCCGTCCCACCAAGAAGGACCGCCGCGAGCTCGACGCCCTCCGCGAAATGCTCGATTCATAGCTATCGACGTTTCGCGGAGATGAGGGAGATGGAGAGGCCGATGGCGGCGACGCCGAGGAGGGTAAAGAGGACGTCCTGCAGTTTAAGGACAACAGGGTAGGCGTCGACCATGAAATTCCCCGGCATCTTGACGAGGCCGAGCTTCTGCTGAAGCAGCGCCAGACATACGCCGGCCAAGATTCCTATGGCCATTCCGAGCAGCGACACCAGCCACCCCTCGGTAACGAAAATGCGCCTCACAAGCTTATCTGAAGCCCCCATGGCCTGCAAGGTGGCCACATCGTCGGTCTTCTCGATAATGAGCATGGAAAGCGATCCGTAGATGTTCAGGGCCACAATAAGCACAACGAACAAAAGGATAAGGAAAACCGCCAGCTTCTCGTAGCGCATCATCTTGAACAGCACAGGCTGCTGCTCATAGCGGTCCAGAAGCGTACAGTCGGCGGCATAGTCGCGCTTGAAACGCTTCACCGCCCGCTTGCCGTTATCCTTCAGCATTATTTCCACTCCGCTAACCTCCTCGCCCTGGCTGCCCATCAGCTTGCGCATTACATGCAGCGGCACAACTATCAGTTCCGCATCCAGGTCGCTGCTGATGCTCATAAGGCCGGCGGGGAAAACCCTTTCGCTGCGGGTGGAAGCCATAGGGTTGGAAGCCGAGATGCGGCCCTCTCGGTCCGGATAATACAGCACCATCGGGTCCAGGAAGCGGGGATGTATGCCCATCTTGCGGGCAAGCACGCCGCCCACAAGCGCAGTAGGAATCTCCCCCTTGTGCAGCTGGAACGTGCCCTCGTAAATATGCTCCACGAAAGTCTCCGACTCTTCGAATCCATCGTCGACCCCGCGGGCATGAGCAATGCTCTGCTTGTCTCCGTATGTAAGGAAAACGTTGTCTTCCAGCATGTAACGTACCTGCGCCACGCGCCCGTCGTCCAAAAACCTGTCAATCAGGACGGAATCCGGCTCAAAGTGGGCCGCCCCGTCCGGGGAGGTCATGAGCAGGTCCGGGCTGAGGTCGCCTACATTCTTCTCGATGAGGTCGTCGAAGCCGTTGTAGACACTGAGAATCAGCACCAGGGCGGCCGTACCTATGGCCATGCCTATGGCGCTGATTGCAGAAATCACATTAATAACGTTATGCGATTTACGGGCGAAGAGGTAGCGTCGCGCTATGAATAGCGGTACGTTCATTTACGGAGCAGTTCGTCGATGTGCTCTGCGTAGTCCAGGGTGGTATCCAGAAGGAAGTCGATCTCCGGCACTATGCGCAGCTGGGACGCCACTTTGCGTCCGAGCTCGCCGCGTATGGCCTTCTTGTTCTCCTCCAGAATCTCCATTACCCTTTCCTGCTTGTCTGAAGGGAAGATGCTCACGAAGACTTTGGCGATGCTGAGGTCCGGGCTGATACGGACTTCGCTCACGGTGACCATGGCGCCGTCGAAGGCGGCCATGCCCTTGCTGCGTATAATTTCAGCAAGGTCGCGCTGCAATTCGCGGGCGACCTTGAGCTGACGTGTTCCTGCGGGCTTGTTATCCATTGACCTTGATGATGTAATAGTCCTTCTTGCCCTTCTGCGCCAGGATGTACTTGCCGTCGATAATGTCGGCCTCGGTCAGGCTGCCGCCGAAGTCGGTGAACTTCTCCTTGTTGATGCTGAATCCGTTGCCCTGAATCATCTTGCGGGCCTCTCCCTTGGAGGGGAAGATGGTGGTCTCCACAGCGAGGGCGTCAAGTATGCCGAGAGGCAGCTTGCAGCGGTCAATCTCGAAAGTGGGCACGCCGTCGAAGACGTCCAGGAAGGTCTTCTCGTCCAGGCTGCGGAGGTCGTCTGCCGTGGCTTTGCCGAAGAGTATGCCGGAAGCCTTGACGGCGTTCTCATATTCGGCCTCTCCGTGCACCATGATGGTGACCTCGCGGGCCAGCAGCTTCTGGAGCTCACGCCTCTCGGGGCACTCCTGATGGGCGGCGATGGCATTTTCTATGGTCTCGCGGTCCAGCATGGTGAAGATCTTTATGTAGCGTTCAGCGTCCGCATCGCTCACGTTCAGCCAGAACTGGTAGAACTGGTAGGGGCTGGTGCGGGCGGGGTCGAGCCAGATGTTGCCCTTCTCGGTCTTGCCGAACTTGCCGCCGTCGGCCTTGGTGATGAGGGGGCAGGTGAGCGCGAACGCCTCTCCCGCTCCGGTGCGGCGTATCATTTCCGTGCCGGTGGTGATGTTGCCCCACTGGTCGGCGCCGCCGAGCTGCAGCTTCACGCCGTTATGCTGGTAGAGGTACAGGAAATCGTATCCCTGAAGCAGCTGGTATGAGAATTCCGTGAAAGACATGCCCTCCGAAGAGTCGCGGCTGAGACGTTTCTTCACGGAGTCCTTGCTCATCATGTAGTTGACGGTTATCATCTTGCCGATGTCGCGGGCAAAGTTGATGAAGCTGTAGTCCTTCATCCAGTCGTAGTTGTTCACAAGTTCCGCCTTGTTGGGGGCGTCGGAATTGAAATCCAGGAACTTGGAAAGCTGCGCCTTGATGCATTCCACGTTGTGGGCGAGGGTTTTCTCGTCCAGCAGGTTGCGCTCCTGACTCTTCATGGAAGGGTCGCCTATCATTCCGGTAGCACCTCCGACCAGGGCGTACGGCTTATGTCCGCATGCCTGGAAGTGCCTGAGTATCATTATGCTGACCAGATGGCCTATATGCAGTGAGTCGCCCGTGGGGTCTATTCCGACATACGCCGATGCGGGTCCTTTCATCAATTCTTCCTCTGTGCCGGGCATTATGTCGTGGATCATTCCTCTCCACCTGAGCTCTTGAACAAAATTTTTCATATATAACGCTTTAACGGACTGCAAATTTGGACAATTATTAGTAAATTTGCAATCCAATTATGAATTTTATCTTGTTTTAATAAAGTATGAGAAAGAAAATTGTTGCGGGTAACTGGAAAATGAACACTACAGTTCCCGAGGGCGTCGAGCTCGCAAAGGCCGTTCTTGCCAAATCTGTCGAAGTTCCTGCAGAAGTCAAACTGATTGTAGCTACCCCCTACACCCACCTCTGCCCCGTAGCCGAGGTCCTGAAGGGAAGCCGCGTAGGCCTTTCCGCTGAGAACTGCGCAGACAAGGAGAAAGGCGCATACACCGGCGAGGTTGCTGCCAACATGCTGGTTTCCGCCGGCTGCCAGTACACTATCCTCGGCCACTCCGAGCGCCGTCAGTACTATGGCGAGACCGATGAGAAACTCGTAGAGAAGACCCGCCTGGCCCTTGCAAACGGACTGGATGTCATCCTCTGCGTCGGTGAGAACCTCGACGAGCGCGAGGCCGGCCGCCATTTCGCAGTCTGCGAGGCACAGATCAAAAACGTCCTCTACAACTTCAGCGCCGAGGATATGAAGCACGTCATCGTGGCTTACGAGCCCGTTTGGGCAATCGGTACCGGCAAGACCGCTACCGCAGAGCAGGCCGAGGAAATCCACGCCTTCATCCGCAAGACCATTGCCGACAAGTTCGGTGCACAGGTTGCTGAGGATACCACCATCCTGTACGGTGGCTCCTGCAAGCCTTCAAATGCCAGGGAATTGTTTGCCCAGAAGGATATCGACGGCGGCCTCATCGGCGGTGCAGCCCTCAAGGCCGACGACTTCATCGAGATAGGTAAGTCATTCTAAGACTCTTACTACCACGGCGTTGCGGCGGCTCGCGTCGCACAGCCAGATTACGTCACCCTTGATGCGTTTCGCTTCGAGGGTGATGTTTTCTTTAGCCTTCTCGCCGGCGTCCGTGCTCCATACTATAGTGGCGTTTACTTTTGCTCCGATCCTTGAGGGGACGGCGCTGAGGCTTACCACGAAATAGTCCAGCATGGTGTCTGTGTGCGCCCGGAATTCGCACCGCTTCTCGTTGTATGCCAGCTGGCAGCCGTCTTCGTCGTAAGTGAATACGCGCTCCCCGTCTAGCTCCAGCCTCACGGTATCGTCCGTAATGAAGCCCGAGAGCTCCGTTACGCCCTGCCGGTCGCAGGCGCACAGGATCAGAAGGCACAGGGCGAGTATGGAAAGGCGCGTCTTCATCGTACGTTTATCTTTTTAATTATGACGTCGTAGCTGCCGTCGTTGTACCATATTTTGGCTTTAAGGGTGCCGCTGGTGCTGACATGCCAGAATCCGTCGGATTCGGGGAAGATGAGATTGTCGTCAAAATACCAGTACACTCTCTCTACGTCCTGGGCGTTATATATCCTCAGGGGGATGCGTTCCCCGGCCGGGAAGCTGCCGTCTGAGTTACGGCCTGTAAGGCGCAGGTAGATGAACGGCCTTATGCCTTTCTGGACGCTCTTGGTGGAGAAGGAGACGCTCCTGGAGTGCACGACGGAGTTGTCGCAAATTACATTTATTTCGCTGTAGTAATCGGTGGCGGGGGAGAGCTTCTCCAGAACTATATAGTACTTGCCCTCCGCTTGCCTGCTGACCCTGGAGATGTCGTAGCGGGATTCTCCTTCCCGCCTCCATGTGACCTGGCACTCCCTCACGGGGAGACCGGGACCGGTGGTCCAGCTGATTATGGCCGCATCCTGAAAAACGTTTACTTCGATGGCGCTTATGGGCGTAATGACGTTGAAGCTCACGCTGCCGTCCGAATTGGAGGATACGCCTTCTATCGCCAGTTCGGCGCCCGATCCGCTCCAGCAGTTCAATGCATGGCCCTGCAGGACCCTGGCGCACGGATGGTCGGGGTTGCAGTTGACCTGGTTGTACTGCCAGCGTTCGGCGGCGGAGAGGTTCCGGAGATACAGGTCCGACCAGCCGCTGTCGTTGGCGGAACGGTCGATGTGGTATACGGTGAGACCGCTGCCGCTGCGGCACTCCAGGAGGAAGTACTCGCCTTCGGCGTCTCCGGGGATGCGCAGGTACTGCCGGCTGATGTCTACCGGCTGCAAGCTGTTGGCGCCGTAGTTGAGTGTGACGGGACTGCCTATGCCCAGCTGCTCCAGCTCAATCGCGCAGAAGCAGGGGAGAGTGTCGTCGCTGCCAAGGTTGGTTTCGTCCATGAGGCTCAGGCCTCCGACGCCTTTGGTCGTGCCGCCGCTGGCGTTGCCATCGGTGTCGTAGAGGTCCTGCAGCCCGAGCGCGTGGCCGAATTCATGGCAGAATATGCCGAGGCTGGAGCCTTCGGCACAAATACAAACTCCGTCCAGGAACTGGGGCCAGATGCAGTCGGCTCCGCCACCGTCGGCTTCGCTCTCTCCGGCAGCTACAATATATATGTAATTATAGGAAGACAGGTCTTTGCCTGTCAGGCTGACGGCATCGCGCACAAGCTGGTCTGCACGTTCATCCTTGCGGGTGCTGGAATTGGCGCCGTACCAGCTTTGCTCCCTTGAAAGTTTTATTGTGGGTAAGAGGTCGAAGCGGAAATTGCTGTTAGAAGAGAACTGGTCGTTGAAATATTTTTCGGCCTTTGCAACTTTTTCTTCGACATTATTTTTTTTGTCAGAAAAAGAAACATTACTGAATTCCACGGGAATCACTGCGGTCCGGAAGTCTGTTGCGAACAGTCCCGGAGAGAGGAGTAACAGGGCTAAAGCTGTGGAAATCAGTCGGTTCACGGTTTTGCCATTAGTTTAGATGCAAAAGGCCGGTAACCTCGCGGCTCCCGACCTTTAAACGTGTACTAAAACCTAAACCTGCTATATAGATGCAAAAGGTTTCAGAAACGTTGCATCGAAATGCAAAAAAAATTTATTTTTTTGCTTCACCAACGGAAACCTTGCGGAATTCCTTGAGATCCTTCATGAGTTCGAGGGCTGCTTTACGTGCGCGAGCACCAGCTGCTTTGTTACCCTTGACTACCTGAGCCTCAGCATTGGCCTTGAAGGCTTCAATGTTGGCGTTGATTTTTTCAACAAGTTCTTTCATAAAATAAAAGTATTAAAACGTTATTGGTGTAATAGTGTCAAAATTCTTCCGCAATTTAGAAAACTTTTTTGAATTAACAACTTTTTTAAAAAAATAAGTTATTGATTTGTTGTATTTTCTACTGTTTTTACTGCGGTATTGAGTTCGGTCATGGCTTTTTGGGCTCCTGCGAGCGCCCAAGTCCGTACTCCGTCAGACACTCTCTTGGTTATTAATGGCAGTTCCGGAAGCTCGTCCAGAGAGAAATGGCCGAGCACGAAATCTATCTGTCCGCCCTCCGAAAAGTTATGTCCCACGCCTACGCGTATGCGTGCGTAATTCCTTGTCTCCAGCAGATCTTCTATGTTCCGGAGACCGTTGTGGCCGCCGTCGCTGCCGGACATCCTCATGCGCACGGTGCCGAAGGGCAGGTTTATGTCGTCACAAATAACAATCAGATTTTCTATGGGAATATCCAGCTCCTGCAGCCAGTAGCGTATGGCGTTTCCGCTGAGGTTCATGTATGTCGAGGGCTTCAGGAGGTAGAACTTGCGCCCCTTGACGCCGGCCTCGGCTATATCCCCGTACCTTCCCGTAGAGAAATTAATATTGGACGCCTGAGCCCAGGCGTCCAATACCATAAATCCGATGTTATGCCTGGTGGCGGCATACTCTGCGCCAATGTTGCCGAGACCGGCCACCAGATAACTCTTGTCAGACACGCTTAAGCCTCCTCGGTAGCGGTGACAACAGTGTTGCGGGTAGTCTTAACGCCGCAGATGATGGCATCCTTGTCGGTGGTGATGGTGATGTTGTCGAGCTTAATGTCGCCAGCCTTGATCTTCTTGTCCAGACCGAGGGAGGTGATGTCGACGGTAACCTCGTCGGGGAGGTTCTTCATCAAAGCACACACGCGGACCTTGCGGGCGTTCTGGAAGAACTTACCACCCTGCTGTACACCAACGGCATGGCCGGTGATGACGATGGGGACCTCGATGTTGATGGGCTTCTTGTCGTTCACGGCGAGGAAGTCGACGTGCAGGCAAGCGTCCGTTACGGGGTGCCACTGGAGCTCGTGGAGCACGGCGGTGAATTTCTTCTTGCCGTCCAGAACGAGGTCGATGATATGAGCCTTGGGCGTGTCGGTGACAGCCTTGAGATCCTTGGCATTAACAGTGAAAAGTACGTTCTCTACACCGCAACCGTAGAGATTGCAAGGGACGAGTCCCTGCTTGCGGAAGGCCTTGATGGCCGCCTTGCCAGCTACCTGACGGGTCTGGCCGTTCAGTTCAAAATGTTGCATTTTTTTGTTTTTAAAATGTGTTACTCATCCCAGGACGGGCCCGGGACCCATTGCACCAAAACCAAACAGGTTTTTAAATGCGGGCGCAAAGATACGTATTAATTTTGATTTTCAAAGGCTTAAACCAGTAATTTCTCGCTCCTGGAGATAAAATCAGACAGTGCCTTGCCCTTCAGCAGGCCTTTCTCGAGGAGGGCGAGGTCCACTACCTGCCTGAGCAGGTCGGATGTGCCTTCACGGTCGGCCCATATGCGGGCGATTACCGGATTCTCCATGTTCACCTTCACGTCGTAGGCTTCAGGCATGCTGCCGTAGAAGTTCATTCCTCCGCCAAGAGCGCTCATTTCGCGCCAGCGGCGCATGAATTCGCTCTGCGTCAGGACCACCGGTGCGCCTTCCGCTCCCAGGTTCTCCGGCTCCACGTGGTAGTCGTTCCCCTCGGGCAGGGCGCCCTTGAAGAGCTCCTCAAGCGCCTTCTTGTCGTCGTCGCTCATCTCAGGCTTCACCTTTTCTTCCTTGGGGATGAGGTTGTCGGCGGTGTCGCTGTCCACACGAGCGAAGCGGCAGTCCTTCAGCTTCTGCTCCAGCATGTTGACGAAGTGGCTGTCTAGCTCGCAGTCCATCAGCAGCACGTCGTATCCCATGTTTTTGGCGGCTTCGATGCTGCCGTACTGGGCGTCGGTGTCGGTGGCATACAGGTATACCACCTTCTTGTCCTTGTCGGTCTGGGTGCCTTCGATGGCCTTGCGGTAGTCTTCGAATCCGAAGTACTTGCCGTCGGTGTTCTTCAGCAGGGCGAATTCCATGGCGCGCTCGCAGAATTTCTCGTCGGAGAGCATGCCGTACTCGATGAAGAGCTTGATGTTGTCCCACTTCTCCTCGTACTGGGCGCGCTGCTCCTTGAAGATCTCCTCCAGGCGGTCGGCAACCTTCTTGGTGATGTAGGTGCTGATTTTCTTTACGTTGGCATCGCTCTGCAGGTAGCTGCGGCTGACGTTCAGCGGTATGTCGGGGGAGTCGATGACGCCGTGCAGCAGGGTCAGGAAGTCGGGGACTATGTTGTCTACATGGTCCGTAACGAACATCTGGTTGCAGTACAGCTGTATCTTGTTGCGGTCGATTGCCATGCGCTCCTTGATCTTGGGGAAATAGAGCACGCCGGTCAGCGTGAACGGATAGTCCACGTTGAGGTGTATCCAGAACATGGGCTCTTCTTCCATGGGATAGAGGGCCCTGTAGAAGCTCAGGTAGTCTTCGTCCTTCAGCTCGGAAGGGGCCTTGGTCCAGATGGGCTCCACGCTGTTGATGACCTCGTCCTCGTCGGTCTCCACGCTCTTGCCGTCTTTCCATTCGGTCTTCTTGCCGAACACCACCGGAACGGGCATGAACTTGCAGTATTTGTCCAGCAGCTGGCGTATCTTGCCCTTTGTGCCGAACTCCTCGGCGCTCTCGTCATCCAGGTACAGGGTGACCACGGTGCCGCGCTCCTCTTTCTTGCAGGGCTCCATGCTGAATTCCGGCGAGCCGTCGCAGCTCCACTTTACGGCTTCGGCGCCTTCCTGCCAGCTCAATGTTTCTATTGTGACCTTCTTGGCCACCATGAAGGCGGAGTAGAATCCGAGGCCGAAGTGACCTATTATGTTAGTCTGGTCCTTGTATTTCTCCAGGAATTCGCCGGCGCTGGAGAACGCTATCTGGTTGATATAGCGGTCCAGTTCATCGGCCGTCATACCAATACCGTTGTCTATGACTTTAAGGGTTTTCTTCTTCTCGTCCAGCTCCAGTGCCACTTTCAGCTCTCCGGTTTCGCCGGAGAAAGTGCCTGCGGATGCGAGCGCCTTGAGCTTTTGCTCTGCGTCTACAGCATTTGCGACCAGCTCGCGCAGGAATATCTCATGGTCGCTGTAAAGAAACTGCTTTATTACAGGAAATATGTTCTCGGTGGTTACGCCGATCTGTCCTTTTGTCGTCTTTGCCATAACAATTAAAATTTAAGCCGGTCCTTGCGGGCCGGCTCAAATGAATCAAATCACGTTCCAGTGACAATTTGTCATTATTTATAGAGGAAACGCTTGATGCTCATCTTAGGAGTCTTCTCGAAAGGTGCGAGAACAGTCTCCACCTTGGCTATCTGGCTGTAAGAAGGAAGCTGGCGGTTGGCACCTATGCGCACCTTCTCGGGAATGTCGGAGACGGTCTCGTTGTCCAGCTTGTCGCGCTTGATGGCGTCGTTGTCAAGATAAACCAGGGCGACTATCTTGCCGGAGCGGTCTACGACGACGGACTCGGCCACGTAGGGCTGGTTGTTGACTATGGCCTCGAGCTCCTCGGGATAGACGTTCTGTCCGTTGGCGGTGAGGATCATGCTCTTGGAGCGGCCCTTGATGAAGATGTTGCCTTCGGCGTCCATGATTCCGAGGTCGCCGGTACGGAGGAATCCGTCATCGGTGAATGCGTTGGCGGAAGCCTCGGGATTCTTGTAGTAACCGATGGTGATGTTCTCGCCCTTGGCCTGGATTTCGCCGGCCACGTGCTCGGGATCTTCGGAGTCGATGCGTACGGTGGCGCAGTCGACGGCCTTGCCGCAGGAACCGGCAACGAACTTGGTCCAGTGCTCATATGCGAGCAGAGGGCAAGCCTCGGTCATACCGTAACCTACGAGGTAAGGGAACTTGATGCGCTTGAAGAGCTTCTCCACCTCGGGGTTGAGGGGGGCGCCGCCCATGATGAACTCCTGCACCTCGCCGCCGAATGCCTGCACGAGGCCGTCCTTCACCTTCTTGTAGATGATATTGTTGATGCCGGGAACCTTCAGGAGGAACTTCACGACGGGCTTGTCGAGGGTGGGCTTCACCTTGGACTTGTAGATCTTCTCCATCACCAGAGGGACGGTGATGAGGAGGTAAGGCTTCACTTCGGCGAAGGCTTTCAGCAGGGTCGCCGGGGTCGGGGCCTTGCCCAGCCAGTAAATGGAGGTGCCGTTGCAGAGGGGATAGATGAACTCGATTACCAGACCGTACATGTGGGCCATGGGGAGCATGGAGACCATCCTCTCGCCGGCGGGCACGTTGCGCTGGCTGTAGTCCACGCAGGCGCTGAAGTTACGGTAGGTAAGCATGACGCCCTTGGGGTCTCCGGTGGATCCGGAGGTGTAGTTGATTGTTGACAGGTTGTCCCAGTTGTCGGTGGGGAACTTCACGTCCTCGGGCTTCAGGCCTTCGGGCCACTTGGCGTCGTAAAGCTCGTCCATCTTGTCGTAAGCGGCCTTTTCGGCCTCGGTGGCGGTGTAGACGGCCTTCCAGCTGTCGATGTCAACGACCAGGCGGATGAGGGGCATCTTGCTAATGTCCATCTTCTTCCATTTGTCTTCGTTGGTGAAGAGGACGACGCTCTCGGAGTGGTTGGTCAGGAAAGCTGCGCTTTCCGGAGTGAAGTCTGCGAGGATGGGAACTATAACTGCCTCGTATGTGTTCACGGCCAGGTAGGTCATGCCCCAGCGGGCGCCGTTGCGGGCGTGGAGGGCAATCTTGTCGCCCTTCTTGATGCCGAGCTCTTCGAATACGAGGTGGAATTTTTCGATTTGGGTGGCCATCTGGCCGTAGGTGAAGGATTCGCCGCCTATGCTGTTGAGAGCGGCCTTCTCCCAGTACTTGCGGGTTGCGTTCTGCAAGCGCTCAAGATAATGAGGATATTTTTCCATTCTTATTTGGTTTTGGTTTTTCAATTTTGCGCCGCAAAAGTAGGGGGCGGCGGCATTTTTTGCAATCCGTAACGCGCGTATGTGGCGAATTATTACCATATTTGTGGCGAAAATGAATTATTAGGGGTGAAATTATTATGAAGAAGAAACCCATAGTCGCGCTTATATACGACTTCGACGGCACCCTGTCGCCGGGAAACATGCAGGAATTTGGTTTTATTCAGGCAATCGGTTCCACTCCGGAGGAATTCTGGCGTATGAGCGACAATATCGCAATAGGGCAGGACGCCTCCAACGTGCTGTCGTATATGAAGCTGATGTTCGACGAGGCCCGCAAGCAGGGGATACCTCTCAGGCGGGACGAACTCCGCCGCTTCGGAGCTCATATCGAGCTTTTCCCGGGCGTCCGCGAGTGGTTCTCCCTGGTCAACGAGTACGGAGCCGCCCACGGGGTGCGGGTGGAGCATTACATCAATTCCAGCGGCCTCAAGGAGATTATCGAGGGCAGCCCCATAGCCTCCGAGTTCAAGCATATCTTCGCCGGCTCGTTCATCTACGACGAAGAAGGGGAGGCCGAGTGGCCGGGCATCGCGGTGGACTATACCGCCAAGACACAGTTCCTCTTCAAGATTTCCAAGGGCATCTTCAGCTCCCGCGACAACAAGAGGGTGAACGCATCTGTCGACGACGACAAGAAGCGCATCCCGTTCTCCCATATGATATATTTCGGCGACGGAGAGACCGACGTGCCCTGCATGAAGATAGTCGGAATGTTCGGGGGAAACTCCATCGCCGTCTACAATCCCGAGTCGGACAAGAAGCGCGCCGCCGCCATGAAGCTGAAGCGCCAGGGACGCGTGGCCTTTGCAACGCCGGCGGTATTCACCAGGGACTCCCGCGCATTCCAGGTGGTCTGCGCCGTCATCGACAAGATACGGGCCGACTATGTGGTCGACCGGCTGGCGCGGTTATCGGATTAGATTCAGGAACTCGTTCCTCGTCCTCGATGAGCTGAGGAACACCCCGCTGAAGGCGGAGGTGGTGGTTATGGCGTTGGATTTCTGCACGCCGCGCACCTGCATGCAGGTGTGGTTGGCCTCGATTACTACGGCCACCCCGAGGGGATGCAGGGCCTCCTGGATGCAGTCGCGGATCTGCACGGTGAGGCGTTCCTGCACTTGCAGGCGGCGGGCGAAGGTCTCCACCACTCGGGCTATCTTGCTCAGGCCGGTGATTTTTCCGTTGGGTATGTATGCCACGTGGCACTTGCCTATGAAAGGCATCATGTGATGCTCGCAAGTGCTGTAGAGCTCGATGTCCTTGACCAGTACCATCTGCTGGTATTTCTCGTCGAAGATCGCCTGGCGGATGATCTCGATGCCGTCCTCGTTGTAGCCCTTGGTGGTGAACTGAAGGGCTTTGGCTACACGTTCAGGGGTCTTCAGAAGGCCCTCGCGCTCAGGATCCTCGCCCAGCAGGCGGAGTATTTCCTTCACGTGCGCGGCCAGCTGCTCCGTGGTTTCCTGCGAGTAGATTTCTTCCTTCGAATAACTCATGACGCAAAAGTAGTCAAAATAATTTGCACTTGAGAAATAATTTATATCTTTGCGGCCTAAAACCGCTAATTGATTTTGCTATGTATTGGACACTTGAATTAGCCAGCAGCCTGGACGACGCTCCGTGGCCGGCAACCAAAGACGAACTCATAGACTACGCAAACCGCTCCGGCGCCCCCGAGGAGGTCATCGAGAACCTTCAGGAGCTCGAGGAGGAAGGTGAAATATACGAAACCATCGAAGACATCTGGCCGGACTACCCGACCAAAGAGGACTTCTTTTTTAACGAAGAAGAATATTAAGACGTTTTCCACTATTTTGCAAGACTTCGCCAAATTGGCGAAGTAATTGAAAATAAGCAATTTACAGCATTGAGCGCCCTGATTCGGGGCGCTTTTTTTCGCTTATTAGTGCCGTTTTTAACATTTTCATCATCGGCCTCCTACGACATTCTACGGCCATATATGGACAAGTAAACTTACTAAAAATTTGACTAGTAAATTTGGAAAAAATGTACAAAAGAAGTATATTTGCAAAAAGTATATGTTATGGGAAAAGTTAAATCAGATATTCCACGAGGCCGATTTGTATTCAGGAATGGTCCAAATCCTAGCGGCGAAAGAGCGCTGAATATCCAGTATGTTCTGGACTCTGTCCCAGTTTACCGGTCCACCGGCATCTTCCTTAATCCCGACAATTGGAATGCAGAGAAGCAGGAAGTGAGGGCAAAATGCCCAGACGCTACTCGACTGAATAAGAAGCTCGCGACCTTCAAATCAAAGATTGACAGTGAATTACAAGCCTGTGATGACATCATTACAGTTGAAGTTCTGAGGGCTATTGTCAAGGGCGACTACAATAATATGGGTAAAGACACCAATTTTGTTGATTTTGCCGACAAGTATAATGAATTGCGGTATGAAAACGGGAAACTGAGTTATTCCACTTACTACAATGCCCAGCTCAGTATCCGCAATTTCCGGAAGTTCCTTGCGGAAAAGAAAATCCCGGAGCCTCGAGTGAGTAACGTGACAGCAGCGCTCATTGAAAAGTATAAGGAGTACAACATGATCGAAAAGCACATGACATCCAAAGATGCCATCAATAAGAAGCTAGCCCCCATCATCGTGGCAGCCCGCTATGCTTCCGATAATGGCTTGCTGGATGCAAGAATAGCAACACTTATAGGCCAGGCATATTTCGATATCAATTCCCGTCAGTATGATGGCGAAGAAACACACGAAAGAGTTGTCCGCTACCTGACGGAGGAACAAATTCAGCAGTTCCTTTCATTCTACAATGAGACAACAGATGTCCGCCGGCATCGAATCATGGATATTTTTCTCTTCTCCTATTACTCTTGTGGTCTGCGCGTTTCCGACCTGGTGACATTGGAGTGGTCACAGATAGATATGGAAAAACGTGAGCTTGTCAAAAAGATTGTTAAGACGAAGAAACGTCTGCGCGTACCCTTATGTGATGAAGCAATAGATATTTTGGAGAAATACAAAAGACTCAACAAAAATCCCAGATTTGTCTTCAACTGTCTCCCTGAAGATTTCAACCTTGCAGACGCGGCAAAGCTGGATATGACGCTGAAAGCCAAGAACCGCAATTTTCAAACAAGTTTGCGGGCATGGGGCGAAAGAATGAAGCTCCCTTTCACACTGACTATGCACGTCGCAAGGCATTCGTTTGCCGTACAGGCCCTGAACAATGGGATGGATGTCCACATGATCAGCACGCTGCTTGGCCATTCAACATCTTCAATTACCGAGAGGGTCTATGCCAAGTTCCTAGACCAGACACTGGATAACGCCGTGATGGAGAAGATGCCATTTAAATTTTCTTCTAAACCGGGATGCGTCAACGATGGCCCTGTAGTTTCCTGAAAGACTCGAAGTGATTGTTCATCAAGAATTCCCTAACATCATCATCCGAGAAATAATATTTGTCCCCGACTTTGGTATAAGACAAATAACCATCTTCCCTATAACGACGGATTGTACGCTCGCTAACCCCTAAAAGGTCGGCGAGTTTTTCTACCGTATATACCCTGAGCGTGAGGTTGAATGCCGATGAAAGAGCTTTAACCAACGCAGATAGTTCGGGTCCCTGTATCTCGTCACGTCCTTTCATAGGCTAGGGGTTAAAGTCATATTCGCCGTGTAGCCGCGGGACGCCTCCAGCATTTCACTGATGTCTTTGAAATCACCATAGAGGTCGGACATATCCGTAACGTCCTTACCGTCCATCATGTCCCGGATACCCTGATAGCAACGCTCTCCGGCCGCATCGTTGTCCAGGAAACAGGTGGCACTGTCGTGCAGCTTGATGTAATCCGCTGCACGTTGGAGATTGTTCACGGAGTTCAGGATAACCACGTCGCAGGTCGGGAGTTCGCTGGACTGCATCACCCGCCAGCTAAGGAAATCGAACATTCCCTCAAATACGGCCACTTTGCTTGTGGACGGCTTGGCGGAAAACTTCCCTTCCTTATTAATAGTAGTGATGCCCGCCTTGTTGGTTCCCTTGAATCCGTTCGGCCCGCGCAGGGCATAGGCGCCGGCATTGTTGGGAATCCCAAGCAGCGTATAATGGACATTCTTCGACGGGTCAAAGATGACGATTTCTTTAAGATAACGCCTGGCCAGCTCCAGGGGAATCTTCCGGCTCTCCAGGTACTGCAGGAGATATTTGTTCTGGATTTCCCGGGCGGCCTTGATATAGGTGGATGGCTTCTGCTCTTCCGGCTTCTGTATGGTTGCCCCTGCCTTGAGTAGTTCCGGAGCCAGTTTTGCCAGAAAACGGTAGGCCTCCTGCTGGGTGCAGCGCCTGACCATCATCACGAGGTCTACGTTTGTTCCGCCACGGGTTATCCCGAAGTCGTACCAGACGTTCTTCGCCGGATCAATATGAAGCGAGGCCTTCTGCTCATCCCTCATCGGTGAGGTCCACATATTCTTCTCCTTCCCCGGCCGGGAGCCGAGCGCTTCCAGTACCCTGTTCAGCGGGATGTTGTATAGCGGGTTTTCAAACATAGCCTAAAATAATTCACGTTTTTCTTTGGAATCTCCAAGTTATTCCTTACTTTTGTCAAGTCAAATCTGACAACTTCTCGCTTTGACTGACAATGCAAAGGAAAAGTATACACGTCAGATTCGCAAATTTGAAAAGGAAAAGTGATGGAAAACCAAGTGAAAAATGGAGCGGTAAAAAGTGCCGCCGAGGCTGCTGAACCCCAGAATTCAAGGTCCAGATTGCCTTTTTCTCCCGGAGCGAAGAAGGG
>JAFZIO010000047.1 GCA_017554335.1 Bacteroidales bacterium
ATTCGGAGGTGAAAAACACTTTTGGCTCTTAGAAGCCAATTATGTACTTTGCTAGTACTGAAACTGATTCTCGGGCAAGGTCCCGTTTTAGCCCCGGGACCTTGCCCGCCAATAGGGCTCCTGCAGCTGTAGAATGGATATGGCAGGGCAAGGTCTGCCTTGTGAAATGGGACCTCGCCCAGCACCGTCTCTAGGACCGCGATGAAAGAATTGTAAAAAACATCAAAAGAATCGTAAATATTTGTTGTCTGGCAGGTTGAACTTGGTTGTCCAATAGGGGATTTACACTATTATTGTTGTGAAAATTAACAAATCGATTGTTTGTGTTTAATAGAATATTTTCTATTTTTGTGCTTGAAAAACTATGAAGATTTCAGAATTGCACCGGATTATCCGGCAAAATGGGTGGTCTCCGTTGCCAGGAAAAGGTAAAGGCAGTCACGTTAGATATACGAAAGGTGGGAAGATTTACACTGTGCCTTACCACAAGAGCAGGGAGATAGACAACGGCTTTGCAAAGAAAATATTAAAGGATCTTGGAATTATATGAAAACGGTAGATATTACTATTTGTTTGGCGGAGGATGGGACTTATAGCGCATACGTCATCGATCATCCTGCATTGTTTGGGATAGGGAGTACTGCGACAGAGGCCAAAAAGAGTCTGGAGGAGACGCTGCGTATGGTTAAAGAAGATGGCAAGGACGCGGCATTGTTCTATCCGGATTGGCTGGACGATGAGTATACATTCATGGTCCACTGGGATGTACGGACTATGCTGCAGTATTACTCGGGCATCATTACTCCGACAGCCCTTGGTAAGATGGCCGGCATTCATCCGAAGCAAATCTGGTCTTATATGCACGGCCTGTCAACGCCCCGCCGGGCTCAGGTTATCCGCATCGAAAACGCCGTCCATCAGCTTGGCCGCGAATTGGTGAATACTGCGCTATAATTAGTATCTTTGCAACGTGGATAACAAAGTCTTCAACAAGTATTTTTCGGCATTCATCCTGATTGGGATGACGGTGGTGACGATTCTGGCGACGGCGCTGAAGATAGGCGGTGCGGAGCCGGAGGCGCGGACACTGCTGCTGGTCTCGGCGTTCGGGGCGCTGATGGGAGTGGCTGCGACGGTGGCATCGGCTAACGGCAAGGTGATTACTTTCTTGTTCGGCTTGCTGGATGTCTCTATCTACGGGGCCATCTGCCTGATTAACTGGAAGAACGGCAGCTCAGGCCTGGGCAACGCCGTGCTGCATTTTGTGTACTTCGTGCCTATGCAGTTCGTGGGATTCTTCCAATGGAAGCGCCGCGGGAACAACAAAGAAGGAAGCGTCAAAGCCAGGCGCCTGAGTCCGAAGCAGCGATGGCTGGCCGCCGGCGTGTTCCTTGCCGGCTCCGTAGTGGCTTACTTCATAATCGCCCAGTTCGACAAATCCGCCGCAACCACCTTCATAAAGACCGCCGTGGTGCTCGACGTGCTGCCGCTGATGTGCAACATAATCGGGCAGTTCCTCATGAGCACGGCATACATGGAACAGTGGGTTTTCTGGATCGGCGTCAACGTCTTCTCCATCACCATGTGGAGCGTCACACTCCACAACGACCCCGGCTCCTCCTACGCCCTCATCTACATCATCAAGTACAGCTTCTACCTCCTCAACTCCCTCAACGGCCTCCGCAACTGGCTGACTCTCAGCCGCTGACCAGCTATGTTTTGGCCCATTGGAAGGTATAGTTGGGCCAAAAAAGCAAGTTTTAAGGCCGATTGGGCCCACGGGAAGTATGCTTGGGCCAGGAACGGATGTATTTGTGTCATCCGGGCCCGCGGAAGACTATTCTTGGGCCGAAACTAAGCCGCCGAGTAGCGGGACAGGGGGACTGCCGCGGCAACCCGTGGCCGCCCGTGGCCACGTGAACGGGAGGGGCCCACAAGCGTAGCGCAGTGGGAGGGATGAGCGAAGCGAAGGTTCTGCCGCGGCAGTCCCCCAGCAAGCGAATCGGCGGCTATAGATAAGAAAGGCTCTCGGGGCCCTCGTTGAACAACAGGTCCATTACAGACAGTCCGGGAACGAAGCCGAACTTCTCACGAAAGACCTGCCAGTAGGGGCGGACGGTCTCGGGACCGGGATGCTTGGGGCTGAGCAGGTCGCGGCAGTCCCCTTCCGGCGAAAGAACGAAATCAGAAGTTGGGATAATCTGCGGCGCGATCCCTATCTTGCGGCAGAAGAAACCGATAATCGAAAGGTTCATCTCCCACAGCGTCTCAGGCCTGCAGTCCAATAACCCGAACAACTCGTCCCGGTAGTAAATAAAGAACGGCGAACTGTAGTAGGCGCTGTCTATTGCGTACTCAGCCTGCCGCAGCCAGTCGGTACTCCAATCCACACGTTTATCGGTAATCAGCCGCGCGCCGTCATGAACAACAGGCACGCGCAGGTCCATGGGCCCGTTGGCCGTCAGGATGCGGCAACGGTTGCGCCAGGTCTGCTTGCGGTAGCTCTCGCACGCCTCCAGATACACCACGGAGTTCTTCGCCAGGAGGGCAAAAAACTCCGCAGGAGGGAACCATGCGGTAGAAAGGACCACTACTCGAAACTTTTGTCCCGGGGATCTCCGGCACGCACGATGCCTCGCTTGGAACGGGCAATGAAATCCAGAATCGTATTCCTCTCCTCGGACTCAGGGAAGCCCTGCTCGATACGGGCGACGGCATCCGAGAAATTGTATCCCTGGTAATACAGAACGTCGTAGATGTCTTTGATGGTACGAACCGTATCCGACTCGAAGCCCCTGCGGCGAAGGCCCACCAGATTCACGCCCGCGAACACCAGAGGCACGCGGCCGCAAAGGGAATAAGGAGGGACGTCCTTGATGACGGTGGTGCCGCCTCCGACCATGGCGTGGGCGCCTAACTTGCTGAACTGGTGAATCTTGGTACCGCCTCCCACTATCACCCAGTCGTCCATGTCCGTCTCGCCGGCAACGCCGACGTAGCTCACCAGGATGCAGTGCTTGCCTATATTGCAATCGTGCGCAACATGCACGTACGACATAACGAGGGTGTCGTCGCCGATACGCGTCACACCCTTGCCGCTGGCCTTGGTGCCACGGTTGATGGTAGCGCACTCACGAATGTTCACGCGGTCTCCGATTTCCACCCAGGTCACCTCGCCCTCGAACTTGAGGTCCTGAGGAATGGCCCCTATGACGGCTCCGGGGAACACGTTGCAGTCGCGCCCGATCTTGACGTATGAGAAGATGGTAGCGTGGGGCAGTATCTTGCAGCCCTCGCCTATCTCTACGTTATCGTCTATATACGCATAAGGACCGACCTCCACGGTCTCGGCCAGTTTGGCGCCGGGATGTACGGTTGCCAGAGGATGTATTGTTGCCATAATTTAAAGATTCTTAAGTATTTCCCTAGCTGCTGCGGTATTCAGGGTATGCCCTGCCTTGTAGGCTTCGATACGGAATCCGGGCATACCTCCGCACAGGCGGATGTCCCCTATCAGGTCCAGCAGCTTGTGGCGGGCGCACTCATCTGCGAAACGCAGACCTCCTTCGGCCAGGAAACCTGGCTTGAGCACCTCAGGCACATCCTTCTTCAGGATGCGCGCCATGCGGCGCATACGGCACCTGGACACGGGCTTGTCCACAATGACGATGGCGTTGTTCACGTCTCCGCCTTTTATAAGCCCCAGCATTAGCTGCGGCATAATCTCATGAAGGAAGCAGAAGGTGCGGCAGGGCGCAATACTTTTGACATAACTGTCACCCATCGCCATATTTACTGTCTGCTTGCCCAACACCGGTGAAGGGAAGTCTATGGTAAGTTCTATGCCTGGCTCGCCTGCAGGCGTAACCTTGATCCAGGCCCCTTTCTTCTCGTTGCGGACTATAATCTCCTTCTTCAGTTCAATCCATTTGCGGGGAACGCCCTGGTCAAGGAGCCCGTCGGCCGCAATCGCCTCGGCATACAGCCTGGCGCTGCCGTCCAGAATGGGCATCTCCACATTATCCAGCTCAACTATGGCATTGTCCACCCCGAGTCCGGTCAGAGCAGAAAGCACATGCTCCACGGTGCCCACTTTTGCACGGCCCACCGCCAGCTGCGTACTGCGCCTCGTAGAACGCACGTTCGATGCAAGGGCAGGCACTCGCGCGCCTCCGAGATCGGTACGCACGAAGACAACACCGGTGTCGGCAGGGGCCGGACAAAGCTTGGCCCGCACCGGTTTGCCGGTGTGCAGGCCGCGTCCTTCGAAGCTGTATGTATTCTTCAGTGTCTGCTGATTCATGGGACTGCAAAGATACGGAATAAATCTGATAAGCCTAGCCGGCAAGCATCTTCTTGACCAGTTTGAACATTCCGTAAGGCATATAGCGGAACTTCAGGTCCACGGCGGTAGGCGTGCTCAGGACCGAACGCTCATGGGAGAAAGCCAGGAAACTTCTCTCGCTGTGATAACTGCCCATGCCGGAATTGCCGACCCCTCCGAAGGGAATCTTGCTGTTGGCAATATGCATGATGACATCGTTGATGCAAGCACCTCCTGATGTCGTACTGCCCAGGATATCCCAGGCGTTGGATTCCTTTCCGAAGTAATAGAACGCCAGCGGCTTCTCGCGGGAGGTCACGAAATCCACCACCTCCTTGCGCTCGCGGAAGGTCAGAATGGGGAAAATGGGACCGAAGATCTCTTCCTGCATCACCGGGGCGTCCGGGCTGACCTTGTCAAGCAAGGTGGGCTCGAACCAGCGGGTTGCCGGATTATTGTGCCCGCCGGCAATAATCTCGCCGTCCTTCAAGTACCCGTTCAGTCTGGCGAAAGCCTTGTCTGAAACTATGTGTACGAAGTGGTCGGAATTCTCCGTTCCTGCCGGGTAAAGCGCCGCAAGCTCCTGTTTGAAGGCCTCCACAAAAGCGTCCTTGATGTCCTCGTGCAGGAACAGGTAATCCGGAGCGATGCAGGTCTGACCGCTGTTGAGGCATTTGCCCCATGCGATACGGCGCGCGGCGATGCGCAGGTCGGCGTCCTTGTCCACGATGCACGGACTCTTGCCGCCGAGTTCCAGCACCAGCGGCGTCAGGTACTTTGCCTGCGACTCCATGACCAGCTTGCCAAGGGCAGGGCTG
This sequence comes from Bacteroidales bacterium, assembly GCA_017554335.1. GTDB lineage: Bacteria > Bacteroidota > Bacteroidia > Bacteroidales > UBA932 > Cryptobacteroides. The sequence continues at coordinate 5,143 of JAFZIO010000047.1, forward strand.
CCGGTGAAGAACACTATGTCCCAACGCATGTCCAGCAGCTGCTTGTTGACCTCGCGGTTTCCCTGAACCACAGTTATATAATTCTCCGGGAAGGTATCAGCGACCATCTTCTCCAGCACAAGTGATACATTGGGAACATATGGCGAAGGCTTGAGCACGGCTGTACAGCCGGCCGCAACAGCACCCACCAGAGGGTTCAGCAGAAGCTGGACCGGATAGTTCCACGGACTCATGATGAGCGTGCATCCGAGAGGCTCCCGGATAATGTAACTGGAAGAAGGCATTCCTGTAACCGGAGTAGGCTTCCTGCGACGGCGGGCCCAGCGGTCGACGTTCTTAAGGGCGTCGCTTATTTCTCCGTATACAAGGCCTATTTCTGTCATGAAAGCCTCCTCGTAAGACTTGTGGAGGTCTGTCCAGAGGGCGTCGCAAAGGGGTTTCTCCCATTTCTGAAGGCCTTCACGGAAGGCGCGGAGCTGCTGCTTGCGGAATTTGACGTCACGGGTTGCTCCGGTGGCGTAAAAGGAGCGTTGGGCCTCTGCCAGAGACTCAATGCGCTCAGGGGCGGTGTTGGTCAATGTCATTCGTCGTCTGCTGCCTGCTTGAATTTAGCGTAGGCTTTAAGATATGTCTTATGGTCAATGGCGGGATTGCCGTAAATGGTAGTGCCGGCCTTTCGGACGTTGCCGATTACCGCCGACTTGGCGCCGACGGTAGTATGGGGAGCAATCTTGAGGTGGCCTACGATTCCCACCTGGCCTCCGAAAATGCATCCCTCCCCAATCACGGTGGAGCCGGCGATGCCGCACTGGGCGGCCATGGCCGTATTCTTGCCCACGACCACGTTGTGAGCTATCTGGCACAGGTTGTCGATGCGCACACCGTCCTCTATGATAGTGGATTCCATAGGAGCACGGTCGATGGTGGTGTTGGAGCCGACCTCCACGTCATTGCCTATTATAACGTTCCCGAGGTGCTCGATCTTCTGCCAGCTGCCGTCGGGCTGAAGGGCGTTGCCGAAGCCGTCGTCGCCAATTATGCAACCGGCGTGAAGAATCACCCTGTCCCCTATTACCATGCCGGGGAAGATGTGTACGCCGGGATAGATTATGCAATTCTTGCCTATCTTGCTGCCGGCGCCAATGGTCACATTATCGTAAATCCTGGTGAAGTCTCCGATGGTGCAGCCCTTCCCTATCGTAACGAAGTCGCCCACCCATACATGGCGGCCAAGTCTGGCACTCCATGCGATGCGGCAGCGCCCGCGGTGGCGGCGCAACTCCTTGTCCCTGCCGGACATAAGCTTGAGGAGCCGGGCCAGAGCGGCATAGGCGTCAGGCACACGCACCATGGTGGCCTCCACAGGCTTTTTGGGCTGGAAATCATTATTAACCAGCAAGACGGAAGCCTTGCTGGTATAAACATATTCTTCGTATTTAGGATTGGCAAAGAAACAAAGCTGTCCGGGTTTCCCGTGCTCAATCTTTGCAAAAGACTTCACCCTGGCCTCGGGGTTGCCCTCAACCGTTCCGCCGAGGGCGGCAGCGAGGTCTTTGGCTGTCATCTCCATACTAGAACCTCCATCCAAAAGTAACAACTGCGTCAATTACGCTGCGTTTCATCCTAACGGACGGCTCGGAAGCGGCAAGCTGATTGCCGTTGGAATCATACGGAGTATAAGCGCCATACACGTAAGGATAATACCCGGCCCGGGGATTGGAGCACAGGCGCAAGGCAAAATCTGCGAAGAATGAATCCGGCGAAGAATAGCCGAATCCCGTGCTGAAACAGTGGGTCAGTTCATTATAATAAGTACTCTTCTTCAGGGGCTCGTCATAATAATTGCCGGAGTTTACCACATTTCCATTATTGTCGTTATACCATTTCTCGGGGCAGGTGGTAAAGCTGTAACCGGCCCGGATAGCAAGAGCCGGGACAGGCTTGGCCTCAATACCTGCACGCAGGGAATGTGAAACGCCGAGGAACAGCTTGTTCATCCTGTTCACCTCCCAGTAAGGGTCCGAATAACTGCTGTAATACTCCTCTGCCTCGCTGTAGCGCATCACGGAGTAGTCGCTCAGTTCATAATCAACGCTTATCAGGCCCACGCCGGGAAGGGTATATGCCAGTCCGGCATTGACCACATAAGGGGTAGTGACATTGTAGAACCATTCCACGGGGCCGTCGCTGGCCGAGCCGTTGAACTTGCTGTTCTGGAATTCTATCTTTGCATAGCTGTCCGCAGTGGCGGTAACGCTGTAAAGCGTGGGGGTCTTGATGGAGGCACCCAAACGCAAGTGCTTGGTAGGCAGCCAGATGAATCCGAAAGCCCCGAAGATACCGTTGGCCTTGATGGTGGTCTCAAGACAGTTCTCCGACTCTTTGTAGAAGGTGGAGCCCTCCTCCCCGAAACCTACGGGGAAAGCCATCACGTTGTCGCCGGACGACTCGGTAAAAATCTGGTCGGCGCGATATCGGATCATGGGCGTACCCAGGTTGAAGCCGAAGTAGAAGGCATCCGACACGTTGAAGCCGAGGTTGAAGATAAGGTCAGTCTTGTGACCCTTCTCTTCGAACACACTGGTCTGGCTCAGGGGTGCCGGTGTATAAGGATACTTGCCGCTGGCAGGCAGGAACTCGTTGGATGCGATGTAGCCATAGGAACCGTCAGGGCCGAAAGAGTCGAACTGCCCGGCCTTGTATGCCGCCGTCAGGTAACTTTCGTCGGGGAAATGGCTTGCCGCTGCGGCAAGATGCCCGAGGAAGCTGGTGGTGCCGTTGGAGCCGCCCGCAATCGAGCGCCCAAGGTAGGAATCGGTGCTGTTGGCTATTACGCCGAAAGACATTGCAGTAATCCAGTCGCTGTCGTGGGCATCCATGACCAGATTGAGGCCTATATTGGGCAGCTTGAACGCTTTCCTGGTGCCAAGCTGCCAGGGACCGTAGTTGCCGTCTCCCAGAGGATCGTATGCCGAGTTGACCATAGCTACTGAGACATCAGGTGTAATGGTAAACTGGGAATAGTAGTTGACTGCCGAACCGGCAGGGTTGTAAGTCACGGACCCGAGGTCGCCGCCAAGGGCCGTCATGGCGCCGCCGAGCGCTATGGATCGGGCGGTACCGAAATATGTGGTGCGGCCGAGGAATTGCGAGTTGTATACGCCAGGCTCCTGAGCCATCAGTGATACCTGTACAGCAACTGCCGCTGCTATTGCCAAAATAATGCGTTTCATAATCGAAGAATGGTTAATAATAATTACCTTCTGCCATGTCCGCCGCCGGAGTAGCTGCCGCCGCTGGAGTGGCTGCTTCCGCCGGAATATCCGCCACCCGAGCTGCTGCCGCCGGAATAGCTGCTGCTCGAACGGCTGCTTCCGGAATAGGTGGAACCGCGGTTGTAACTGCTGGAAGAACTGGAAGAACTGGAAGAATTGTAGCTCGAAGAACTGCGGCTGGTGCCGGAAGAGCTGCTTCGTCTGGCATAACCGGACGAATTGCCGGAGCTTACACCTGTCTGGCCGCCGGTAACCGGAGTGCGGACCCTGTTGCGGCCGGAATAATAAGGCTTGTTGCTGCCGCCCGAGCCGGATCCGGGAACTACGCTGCCGCTGCCTCCGCCGGAGAAATTGTTGCCGCCGGAATGATGGCCGGAAGGTTTATGCGGACGGTCGTCATACCAGTGGCGGCGATAGTAACCGCCTCCCCAATATGAAGGTCCCCAGTAAGAAGGTCCCCAGTAAGGGTCGTACCACGGATCATACCATGAGCTGTACAAGCTGCCATACCAGCCGCCGTAGAAGCCATAAGACCAGGGGCTCCAGCTGTAATAGCTTCTGTATCCCCAGTAAGGGCTGTAATACGGACTGTAATACGGGCTGTACCAGTAAGGATATGCGTAATAAGAGGAGTAGGGATCGTCGACTATTACAGTCACCGTATCCCGTTTGGACTTGGACGCCAGGTTCTTAGCTGCCATATCCTTGAAATCGTCGGCAGTATAAAGCTCAACATAGGGCTCCGGCCGGTAATAAATTCCGTCCGGATACTGCTGTTCCGAGGCATATTGGGACGCGGTTCCGCAGGATGCCAGAGCAAAAAATGCAGGCAATAAAAATATCAGGCTCCGTTTCATTTTTTACCTCCTTAAAAAATAGTTTGTATATTTGTGTCCGCAATATCCGTGCCGCATGGCATGGTAACAACACAATGCAAAGTTGATAAAAAAAAAGAAATATGGCAAAAGAGGTTACTAAACGAGCAGAGAATTATTCCCAGTGGTACAACGACCTGGCCCTCAAAGCGGACCTGGCGGAACAATCGGCAGTCCGCGGATGCATGGTCATAAAGCCTTATGGCTATGCCATTTGGGAGAAAATGCAGTCTATCCTGGACGGCATGTTCAAGAAAACAGGCGTACAGAACGCCTACTTCCCTCTGTTCATACCCAAATCTTTCTTCAGCCGCGAGGCCGAGCACGTTGCGGGCTTCGCCAAGGAGTGCGCAGTGGTTACCCATCACCGCCTCATGAACGACCCTTCAGGCAACGGCGTGGTGGTGGACCCCTCCGCCAAGCTTGAGGAAGAGCTCATAGTACGTCCTACCTCCGAAACCATTATCTGGAACACCTACAAGAACTGGATAACCTCCTGGAGAGACCTCCCCATACTTTGCAACCAGTGGTGCAACGTGGTGCGCTGGGAGATGCGTACCCGCCTGTTCCTCCGTACCGCAGAGTTCCTGTGGCAGGAAGGCCATACCGCCCATGCAACCGCGGAAGAGGCTCAGGCCAAGGCTGAAGAAATGGTGCATGTGTACGCCGACTTCGCCCGCAACGTCATGGCGCTGCCGGTAATAGTCGGCCACAAGAGCCCCGGCGAGCGCTTCGCAGGAGCCATCGACACCCTTACCATCGAGGCCATGATGCAGGACGGAAAGGCCCTGCAGGCAGGAACGTCCCACTTCCTGGGGCAGAACTTCGCCAAGAGCTTCGACGTTCAGTTCACCAACAAGGAGGGCAAGCAGGACTACGTGTGGGCTACTTCATGGGGCGTCAGCACCCGTCTGATGGGAGCCCTCATCATGGCGCACGGCGACGACAACGGCCTCGTGCTGCCTCCCGCCCTCGCCCCTATCCAGGTGGTTATGGTTCCGATTTACCGTACCGACGAAGAGTTCGCCGCAGTCATGGACGAGTTCGGCAAGATCAAGGCGGAACTCGAGGCCCTCGGCGTGAGCGTCAAGATCGACAGCCGCGACACCCTGCGCCCCGGTTTTAAGTTCGCAGAATGGGAGCTTAAGGGAGTGCCTGTACGTCTGGCCATGGGCGCCCGCGACCTCGCCGCCGGCACCGTGGAAGTGGCCCGCCGCGACACCCTCACCAAGGAGACCATGCAGCTGGAAGGCATCGCCGCCCACATCAAGGGCCTGCTGGACGACATTCAGCAGAACATTTACAATAAGGCTCTCGCTTTCCGCGAGGCCAACGTGGAGAAGTGTGACGACTGGGAGGACTTCAAGGTTCGTATCCAGCAGGGCAAGTTCCTGCTCTGCCATTGGGACGGCACCACGGAAACCGAAACCGCCATCAAGGAGGCCACCAAGGCAACCATACGGTGCATCCCTGTAGACAGCTTCGTATGCGAAGAAGAAGGCAAGGACATCTTCTCCGGCAAGCCTTCCCACAGGAGAGTTGTTTTCGCAATTTCGTACTGATATGAAACGTCTGTTCGTCATCTTGGCAGCACTGGCTGCATATTGCGCCTCCGCTTTTGCGCAGGAGGACGCACAGAAGGCTATTGCCGAAGCAGCTGCGGAATTTGCCAACGCCCCGGAAGAGAAGGCTGCCGTCGCCAAACCGAAACGCTGGACAACATCGTTTGCCCTGGACCTCGGACTGAACCAGACTTCCCTGCGCAATTGGGCGGCCGGCGGTTACGACAACCTCAACCTCTCCGCCGGTCTGGACGCCCAGGCGGGCTACGCCAAGAACCTCTTCGCATGGAACAACCGCCTGCAGCTCCAGTACGGATTCTTCTGGGCCGCAGACAAGATTAACATTCTCCAGAAGAGCAACGACCGTATCTATCTGGAAAGCAAACTTTCGTTCAAAACCGCCAAGGACAGCAAGTGGAACTGGACGGCCAGCTACGACTTCCGTTCACAGTTTACTGACACCTGGGGCAAGTATGTGGAGAATGAGGCCGGCTCCGGCATATGGGAACCAACGAACCTCAAATCCAGTTTCCTCTCACCTGCTTACAACAACCTGGCTCTGGGTATTGAATGGAAGCCGGCCGACTGGTTCGACGTGAATATCTCGCCCCTTACCGGAAGTCTTACCATATGTAAAGTGGAAGAGTTACGGAAGAGTTACGGTATGCCGCAGATTTCGGCGACGGATGAGGCTGTGATCTACAGTAATCTGCTCTTCCAGTTCGGTGCGTCGATCAAGACCAACGCCAAATTCGCCATCAACGACGCATTCTTCTATGAGACTCAGCTGGTGCTGTTTACTGATTACCTCAACAGGCCTTTCCTTCAGAACCGCGTCAACTGGGACAACAAGCTTACCTGGAATATTGCCAAGTTCTTCAAGATCGGTTTCAGCACCTGGCTGATTTACGACCCTATCGTGGAGATTGACGGTGTGACGAGCAAGATTCAGGTCAAGGATTTCCTGGCCTTCAACTTCACTTATACCATCAGTAACAAGAAATAATGAAGGTGCTGCTGGCAGTCAGCGGCGGCATAGATTCGATGTATATGCTGCACAGGGCCCCGGAGTTGTTCCCCGGGGCTTCGTTCGCTGTTGCCCACTGCAACTTCAGCTTGCGTGGCGAGGAGTCCGACGGGGACGAGGCGTTCGTACGCGACGCCTGTTCGCGGCTTGGGGTGGAGTGCTTCGTAACGCGTTTCGACACCATCGCGTATGCCGCGGAGCACGGGGTTTCCGTCGAAATGGCCGCGCGCGAGTTGCGATATGCCTGGTTTGCCGCCCTTTGCTCCGAACATGGTTTCGACACCCTGGCAACCGCGCACAACGCCAATGACAACGCCGAAACACTCATTCTAAATTTGCTTCGCGGTACCGGCACGAAGGGCATGAGAGGGATTCCCGGCGGTCCCAGAGTAACGGATGCAGGTGTTGCCTCCAGAGACCGTGGCCGCCCATGGCCACGTGAATGGGAGGGGCCCGCGCCGGCAGGCGTGGGAGGGATGAGCGAAGCGAAGTCTTCTGGAGGCAATACCTGCGCAGTGCAGCCGGGACCGCCGCTTATCATGCGGCCGCTACTGGGAACGAGCCGGGAAGAAATACGGAAGTGGATGGAGTCCAACGGCAGGAGTTGGCGGGAGGACAGGACGAATGCGGAGAATGAAGCGAAGCGGAACAAGATACGGAACCAGGTGTTCCCGGTGTTCGCGGAAATCAACCCGTCGTTCATAAGGACTCTCGGCGCCGACATGGAACGCATACGGCAAACCGATGATATCGCGGAAGACTACTACCGCGATGCCGCATCCAGAATAGTCAGGGAAGGGAACGAAGGGACGATGGAAATCGGCGTACGCGGCCTTCTGGAGCTTAAGCACTGGCGCTACGTACTCTGGCGCATACTCGAGGACTGCTCCTTCAGCGCTGAAACCTTCGACAAACTCTGCACCCTGCTCGAACGCTACCGCACCGAACCCTCAGGCACCGTAACCCTCAGCGGCAAACGCTTCGAGTCATCCACCCACGTATTGCGCGCCCGCAAAAAGCAGCTGATTCTGCAAATCAGAGAAGCTTAAAAGCGTCCGCGTTCTCCAGAACGGGGAAATTCTTCGCGTACGCCCTCTGGAAAGCTATATCCAGCTCAGCCGAGACAACTGCCTCCTCATGGTCAGGGGCGCAAGCCACAATCTCACCATATGGATTCACCACCTTGGCAAAGCCGGTGTAACGGCATGCAGGGTCTTCGCCGACGCGATTGCAGCCAAGCACATAACACTGGTTCTCAATCGCCCGCGCCTGAAGCAGGGTATTCCACGCCAAAGCCCTGGCATCCGGCCAGTTGGCCACGACAAGGATGGCGTCATAGTCGTCCCTGTTGCGTATCCATACCGGGAAGCGCAGGTCGTAGCAAATCAGCAGCAGGAACCGCACGCCGCGGAAGTTGACCACTACCCTCTCATGTCCGGGCTCGAACTTCGTCCCCTCGCCTCCATAATAGAAAAGGTGGCGCTTGTCGTAACGGCTGACCTCGCCCTCCGGGGTAACGAAAAAGAGACGGTTTGCGCATTTGGCTCCGGTCTTAAGGGCGACGCTTCCGGCAACGGCGGCATTCAGCTGCTTTGCCTTGGCCTTCATCCAGTCCAGAACCGGTCCGTCGGACTCTTCCACAGTCGCATCCTCCATGGTAGCAAAACCGGTGGTGAACATCTCCGGGAAGACATACAGATCGGCGCCCTGGTTCTCCTCCAGCATCTCATCCAGATGCTTGCGGTTCGCCTCCGGGTCGCCCCAGATTATGTCTTGTTGGAACAGCTTGACTTTCACTTCTTGTCGATTGTAGGTAAGTTCCTGATTTTCAGCAACACGTTATAGCGGTCGAGCGCCTCTCCCACGCAGTCTTCCCATGAGCGTACTATGCTCTTGGACGCCTGCACGCCCACGCGGCGTACCCTTTCGGGATCGGCGATCAGCTTTCGCAGAAGCGCCTCCATATCGGCAGGGTCATTCTTCACCAGGAAGCCGTTCTCGCCGTCGGTCAGGATGGTGGAGGCAGTAGAGCCTTCCGCCATCACGGCAGGAGTATGCAGGGCGGCCGCCTCCCGCACCACCAGCGGTGCGTTGTCGTACAGGGACGGGAAGAGGAAGAGGTCGGCGGCGGCATAGTATCGGGTGATGGCGGCACGGTCGGTCAGCATACCCACGAAGGTCACCTTGTCGTCCAGCCCCTTCTCGGTCACCAGCTGCTTCATCTCTTCGGCCGCGTAGCCCGTTCCTACGAAGAACATCTTGAAAGGCACGTCTCCCATCCGGGCAAGGGCCTCTATTATCAAACGGGGGTTCTTCTCCCAGATGTGCTGGCCCACGAAAAGCAGCACGAACTCTTCCGGCTTGATGCCGAGAGCCTGCCTGGCATCCACGAAATACTTCTCCGGATAGTCGGCAACCAGGTCGGAACCGTTATCCATAACCTCCACAGTGCCTTTGTATCCATATTCGCGGATAACTTCTATCACCGATTCCTGAGGCACCCACACAAGGTCTGCATTCTCATAGAATTCGATGATATATTTAATGATACCGTCCACAACAGGCTTGGGAAGCACGCGGGCAAAATCGTCACGATACTTCGAATGGAAGGTAGCCACGCAGGGAATACCTTGAAGCTTTGCGATACGCTGGGCAGCCATGCCGCTGGCGAAAGGACAGTGAGCATGAACAATCTTGAAACGCATCTTGGAGATCTTGGACAGGAAGCGTGGATCTATTTCGGCAATTCCGGTCACATAAGGGTGACGCTTGGGCACAGGTACGCTCAGGTAGTCAAGCACCTGATAATCAAGATTCGAGTAGTCAGCATCGGGTACATGTGGAGTTATTACCTTGACCTCCCCTGCCATCTTCTGCATCCACCTGGCATAATTCTCAACGCACACTGCCACGCCGTCCATAACGGGCGGGAAACAATCATTGAAGAGGCCAACGTTGGCCTCTTCTTTCTTAATTGTAAACTTATTCAGATTCAAGTCCATGTCTATTCATCTACGGTTTCTGCAGGCAGTTCTGCGGTCTCTGCGGCTTCATCTGCCGCCTCCACCTGTTCCTCCACAGCCTTCTCCTTAGGGAAAGGCAGGCCTATGCATTTCAGGTTGCCGGTGAAGAACAGCACGCCGAAAGCGATTATCGCCAGGGTGATGAACCAGCAGAGTATCTTCCTCCATAAAGGGGTCTTGGGCTTGTACGGGTCGTCCAGGTTGAGTTTGGGGTACTTGGCCACACTGGTCAGCGTACGGCCGAAAGGAATATTGACCTTGGCGCCGGAGTTGATGGCCCAGCCGTTGGCGTTAAGCACAGGACCGAGGTTGCGGCGGCGCAGCTTGAACCATGCGATAAGGCAGGACGGTCCGGAAATCAGCAGCATGATGCCGGCGATGACCACCAGGAAGCCCCACCAGGGCAGTTTAGCGATGCCCGACACTATTGCAGCAAGAGCAGCGGCTATTACGCCGAGGGCCATACCTACGGCAGCAAAAATGCCGGCAAAGCGTGCAATATCGAAGGGCTGCTTCTTGGCGGCCGCATCAGCAGGAGCGCTGGCGGCACCGGCCTGCAGGTCGGCAGTAGCCTTGGCGTCCTTGTCGGCAGCGGACTTCTGGATCAGCCCGGTAACGAAGTTGGCAAGCTTGACGTAAGGAGCCCAGAATGCCTGTCTGATGCTGATGGGGTTATCCACCACCTTGACAACTTTTGCATCCCAGTCACGTCCCTCGCGGTCGTAGAACACGCCGTTCAGGCCGGGGCGCAGGTTGCGCGTGCTGCCGTCCGTCATCACGGCCACTATGTCCATGGTCTGGCCGGTGGTGCGGGAGGTGCAGGCACAATATAGCAGGAACATGCCGCTGAGGCCTGCCATATCGGCATGCGCGCCCATGTCGGCAATCTTGATACATACCCTGCAGCAACGCTGGTCGATATAGAGCTTGCCTGATTCGAAGATTGCAGGCTCATCCTGGTTGGGGGAATAGAAGTCGCTGAATATCACATAATTCTTCAACAACTTATAGAAATCGCGATAGAGGTGAGTGAGCTTGTTAACTTCGTCTATCGAATTGGCTTCCTCCTCCAGTGCCTTGTCGGCATCGACCAGGGCAATAAGAGCGGCCTTTGCATCTTCTTTGAGAAGTGCGTTGACTTTCTCGAGTCCAAGGGGTTCCACGGATTCGCCCTTCTTGGCATCCTTCCAGGCGATATAGGGAGCGAACTTGTCGAGCAGCACGTTCCATTCGGCCTCGTTCACACCGTCCTTGCCCTCGAAAGCAACCAGGGCGCGAAGGGCGTCGAAGCGTGCCTTCCAGGCAGGGTTGATTGCGTTGAACGGAAGTATGCCTTCCTTGTTGGGGCGGGCGATGGGATAGCTGGAGATCTCTTCCACACGGGCGTTAAGATCGTCCGCGGCTATCTCCCCTATGCGCTCTGCAGACACATCCACGGCAGGAGCGGCGGCCTCGGTGAAGGCAATGAGCTTGCAGCGCATGAAGAAGTCGGAGACCTTTTCCTTCAATGCATTGCATGCATCCAGTGCGGCCTGGGTGTCGGCTCCGAAGGGCAGTATGTCGGGAGTACAAGCCGCCTGCCAGGCAGAATAGTCTGCAAGGGCGGCATAGAAAGCCTCGATATGCTCTGCGGTTACGCCGGCCGCTCCGCTGCGGTCGACTGCAGAACCGGTGGTGGCCACGATGTCGCGGATGAGCTCCTTAAGCTTCTCGTCTCCGGCAGATGCCTCGGTGATTACGCCGTCGCCGTTAGCTCCGGTTTCGGCAAAAATCGCCACGCTGTCCGAGGTGTCGGCAACGGAAATCTCGTTCTTTTCCAGCTTGAGGTTGGAAAGTATCTGGAGGGCCGAGCTGTGAAGCTTGCGGCCGGCTTCGTTGTCCGTATTAATCTGATCCAGAGGCAGAACCGAATCGCCTTTGAGGATGAGGTCCTTATCCTTGATAACGGAAGTAAGCCACTCTGCGGCGGCGACGATTTCCTTTACCCTGATCTTACCGTCACCGTCGGTATCTATCATCCGCAGTGTGGTTTCATCGAATTCGAGGCCCTTTACGGGGCAACTGAGAACGGTCCAGAGCTTCTGGTCCAGTTCTCCCAGATGGGCGATATCTTCACCGCTCTGTACGTTGATACGCACAGTGCCTCCGAGGGAACAATAGCTCCACTCGTATTTTCCGTCATTCTTAGATTTCTTGGACATAGTAGATTGTGATTATGTGATTCTTACAAATATAAGAATTTTTTAATCACATTATTCTACTTCCAGTGCAGCTGCAGCTTTATGTCCAAGTTCTGTCTTAGCGTCTATATGGTCGAGGACCGAACGTACGAAGTCGTTCGACTCGAAATCTCCGCGTACCTGTTCGAAGTCGCTCTCTTTCTGGCTCTTGTCTCCATCGGCTCCGAATCCGGTCTTGGAAGCGAGGTCAAACTCCTTGCGGGCGTCTTCGAAAATCATGTTGTCCAGCTTAACCACGGCCTCGCGCCACCTGTTTATAAGGCTGATGGCCTCATCCTTGGTCATCTTGGAAGGATTGATGCCATAGAGCTGCTGGATGTGCTGGAAAGCCCATGTCCATTCGTAGCTGTAGTAATTGTCAGCCATTACCTTGAAGGCGTTGCGTATTTCTTCCAGCCCGGTTATTTCCCCGTTTTCAATTCCGCTCATCAACGCGGCGATTTCCGACTTGGGAGCGATGAGGCCGCTGATGTCGACCCACTCTCCGGAGCCTATGGGCGTA
>JAFZIO010000048.1 GCA_017554335.1 Bacteroidales bacterium
ATGCGTTGCGGCCTGCAATGATGAAGGCGATTTCCTTGGAGTCCACGGGGTGCATCTTTCCGTCATAGACGAAGACGCGGATGTCGCGGGCATAGGAACCGGTAAGAGGGCCTTCGACCATGCGCTCCTTGATACCCTTCAGGATAGCGGGCATGAAGCCGAGGTCGATGGCACCGCCGACTACGCAGTTATAGAACTCCAGTTTGCCGCCCCAATCGAGTTCGGTGATATCCTGGGTCTTGATGTTGAGCTGAGTGTCTTTGCCGTCAATCTTGAACTTGGTGTTGAGCTCGCCTTCGGCAGGGCAGACGAGGAGGTGAACCTCACCGAACTGGCCGGCGCCGCCGGACTGCTTCTTGTGACGATACTGAGCGCAAGCCACCTTGGTGATGGTCTCACGGTAAGGCACCTTGGGTGCGAAGAGCTCGACCTCGAGACCGAACTCGTTGTTGATACGCCACTTGACGATGTTGATATGCTGCTCGCCGTTACCGGAAAGGATGGTCTGGCGGAGTTCCTTGGAATACTCTACAACGACGGTAGGATCCTGGGAAGCGATCTTCTTGAGGGCATCGCCCAGCTTCTGGTCGTCCTGCTGTACCTTTGCCTTGATGGCGCAGCGGTACTTGGGAGCGGGATACTGGATCTTGTCGTAGCTGATGCCGGAACCGGGGACGGAAAGGGTGGTGCTGCTCTTGCTATTCTTGAGCTTGACGGCGCAACCGAAGTCACCGGCGTGCAGGTTGGTCACGGGCTCCTTCTTGGAACCGGCCACTGCGTAGATGGCGGAGAAACGGTCCTTGTTGCCGCTCACGGGATCTTCGAGATCCATGCCGGTGGTAAGGGTGCCGCTCATCACCTTGAAGTAAGAAACCTCACCGAGGTGCTGCTCCACGTCGTTCTTGTAGATGAACAGGGAAGCGGGGCCGTTCTCCTTCACGTCGGGAACGGGAGCCACGTCCTTGATGAACTCGAGCAGGCGCTTTACGCCGAGATCCTTCTTTCCGCAGACGCAGAATACGGGATATACCTCACCGCTGACGATACCCTTGTTGAGGCCGCTGTGAATCTCTTCCTCGCTGAGGGTTCCCTCCTCGAAGTACTTCTCCATAAGGGCGTCGTCGAACTCGGCGGCCTTCTCGATGAGGGCCTCGCGGTACTCCTCGGCCTCGTCTGCGAACTCTGCAGGGATGTCAAGGACGTCGTTGCCCTTGTAGTACTTCATGGTGAGCACGTCGATGACGCCGTCGAAAGCGGCACCGGCTGCATTGGGGAACTGTACGTTGATCATCTTGCCTCCGAAGGTCTCCTTCATGGAGTTCTGGACGTTGTCCCAGTCGGCCTTGTCGGCGTCGAGCTGGTTGACGGCGATGATCATGGGGAGTTTCTGCTCCTCGGCCCTGCGGACGAAGCTCTCGGTGCCTACCTCGACACCCTGCTGTGCGTTGATCACCAGCACACCGCTCTCGCATACGCGGAATGCGGAGTATGCGCCGCCGATGAAGTCATCGGAACCGGGGGCGTCGATGAAGTTGATCTTGCTGCCCTGGAACTCTGCATAGAGGGGGGTGGCGTAAATGGAACGCTGGTTGAGCTTCTCGAGCTCGTTGCTGTCGGACAAGGTGTTCTTGTCTTCGATGGAGCCCATTCGGGTAATGACCTTACCCTCATAGAGCATTGCTTCCGCCAACGTGGTCTTGCCGGACTTGGTGGCGCCGAGCAGGACAACATTGCGTACGTCTTTGGTGGAATATTCTTTCATTTGTATCTGTGGTGTTGTTATTATTTTAACAGTAGCCTGCAAATCTAATAATTTTTACACCGATTACCAAAATATTCATCGAACACTTGTTCGCCCGTGTATCCGAGCTCGCCCAATATCGTTTCATCCATGTCGTCCGGGCACACCGAAAGGCGTTTGCAGATAGCCTCGTAACTGTCGAACTCTCCGCTCTGCAGGAGGGTTGCGAATTTCTCGAAATAATTGTCCTTCATAACTCTGTGTTTTGTCTGGCAAAATTGGACACTTGTATTGGAAATCGCAACGTTTTTCCGGGGGTAAAAACGGGGGTAAAAAATAATTTTTACGATTTTTTCGGTTTTTGTACAATTTTTATAGAAAAATGTCTAGAAAAACGCTATGGGATAAGCCTGAACTAAGTCTTAATTTTGCCAAAGAATGGCTACCATAGATAAGTTTCACGAAAATATTCGCAGAGAACGGGCAAACAAAGGCTATTCCCAGGACGATATAGCGGAGAAAATGGGGATAGAGCGTTCGACTTACAGCAACTTTGAACTTGGCAAAACCAAACTGTTTGCCAAGAACATGTACCGTTTTGCCGAAATAGTAGGCAAGAGCGAGGAAGAAATCCTTCTTGGTAACACGCCGCTTACCGCCGGATATCTTCAGGAAGGCGTCCTGGAGGACCGTATCAACGTGCTCGATGCCAAGCTGGACCTGGTTTCAGAGAAGCTGGATACCATCCTGGCCCTGCTTTCCGGCCGTCCCGCAAAAAAGCGTGACTGATTAAAAAGTGCAGTTGCCTGTTTCGGCATTTCTGATTACCTTTGCCAAACATGCAGCGAGAAATCTCATTACTTCCATACATGGAAGCCGGCAGGATAGAGGCCGGCTGTGACGAGGCTGGCCGCGGCCCTCTCGCCGGGCCCGTTTATGCCGCCGCCGTCATCCTCCCTCCGGATTTCCGGCACCCGCTGCTGAACGACTCCAAACAGATGAGCCGCAAGGCCCGCGAGACCCTGCGTCCCATTATCGAAAAGGAGGCCGTAGCATGGGCCGTCGTGCCTGTGGAGGCGGAAGAGATCGACCGCATCAACATACTCAAGGCCAGCATCACCGGCATGCAGCGGGCGGTACGGGCCCTCAAAGTCAAACCGGATTTCCTTCTGATAGACGGCAACCGCTTCTATCCCTTCGACGGCTATCCCTATAAGACCGTGGTCCACGGGGACGCCACCTACGCCAGCATCGCCGCGGCATCCGTCCTCGCCAAGACGTGGCGGGACGAGCGCATGGAAGAGCTCTCGAAACTCTATCCCGGCTACGGATGGGAGCGCAACGCCGGCTATCCCACCAGGGAGCATATAGAAGCCATCAAACTCAACGGCTACACTCCCGAGCATCGCAAGTCATTCCATCCCAAAGAATTAGAACCAACATTATTCTGATATGAAACGTTTATTTATCGCACTTGCCAGCGCAATGCTGCTATTGCCCGCCACCCTCAGGGCCGATGAAGGCATGTGGCTCCTGCCCCTGCTCGAGAAGATGAATGCCGACGCCATGAAGAATCTCGGCGCCCGCCTCACCCCGGAGCAGATTTACAGCATCAACAACTCCTCCATCAAAGACGCCATCGTGCAGTTCGGCGGCGGCTGTACCGGAGAAATAGTATCCGGCAGCGGCCTGCTGCTTACCAACCATCATTGCGGATACGGCAGCATCCAGTCCCTCTCGACCACCGAGCACAACTATCTGGAAGACGGCTATTGGGCCAAGTCCAGGGCGGAGGAACTTCCCGTCCCCGGCCTCACCGTGCGCTTCCTGCAGAGCATGACTGACGTTACCGACGCCCTTGCTTCCGGCGCCAGCCGCCGCGAGCTCATCAGCGAGGCGGAGAAGGCCAACCCCCACTGCCAGGTGCGTATAGTGAGTTTCTACAACGAGAACGTACAGTACCTCATCGTTTCCAAGGTATACCGCGACGTGCGTTTCGTGGGCGCTCCGCCGGCATCTTCCGGTAAGTTCGGCGGCGACACCGACAACTGGATGTGGCCCCGTCACACTTGCGACTTCTCCTGCTTCCGCGTATATGCCGGCCCCGACAACGAGCCTGCTGACTATTCCCAGGAGAACGTGCCCATGGTGCCCCGCCAGTTCCTCGGCGTCTCTCTCAAGGGCGTGCACGAGGGCGACTTTGCCATGATCATGGGTTACCCCGGCAGCACCCAGCGTTTCCAGACAGCCGCCCAGCTGGAGGACATGCTCGAGACCAACAATATCCGCATCGCCGCCCGCGGAGTCCGTCAGGACGTGCTCTGGAAGGCCATGCGTGCAGATGAGAAAGTGTCCCTGCAGTACGCCAGCAAGTACTCCGGCTCCTCCAACGGCTGGAAGAAGTGGATAGGCATGAAGCAGGCTTTCGAGGCCCTTCAGATTATCCCCCGCGAGAAGCAGAAGGAGCAGGAGCTCCAGGAGTGGATCAAAGAAGACGCCGGACGCGTTGAGGCTTACGGCGGTGCTATCGACAAGATTGCCGAGTGCGTAGAGGAGGCTTCCGCTCCCAACAAGGCCGGCACCCTCCTGCAGGAGAGCCTCGGCCGCATCGAGCTGGTCAACTTCGCCCTCTCCATGAACCGCAACCGTCAGGGCATGCGCGGCGGCCCCGTGCCTCCCCAGGGCCAGGCTCCCGAAATGAGTGAGGAAGAGGCCATCAACGCCATGAAGAAGTTCCTCGCCAGGCAGTACAAGGACTACGACGCCAAGGTCGACCATGACGTCGCAATCGCCCTCATAGACTTCTACAAGGCCAATGTTGCTCCGGAGGACGCCATCTCCATCGGCGGCAAGAGCATCCTGAAGATCGATACCCGCAAGTACGTGGACGACCTATTCAAGAAGAGCGTCTTCGTGTCCGAAGAGAAGCTGAACGCCAAGCCCCTGAACGCCAAAGTTCTGGCCGCCGATCCTGCCGTACAGCTGGGAGACGCCATTATGACTGCCATGATGCCCAAGCGCGAAGCGGTTATGGCCCCCCGTATAAAGATGGCAGAGGCCACCAAGGCTTACGCCGCCAGCCTGCTGGAGTGGAAGAAGGGCGAGCCGTCCTACCCGGACGCCAACAGCACCTGCCGCTTAACTTACGGTACCGTAAAGAGTTACGAACCTAAGGACGGCGTGCTCTATAAGTATTACACCACCCTGAAGGGTGTGATGGAGAAGGAAGATCCCGACAACTACGAGTTCCGCGTGCCCGCACGTCTTAAGGAAATCTATGAAACCAAGGACTACGGCCAGTACGCCAATGAGAACGGCGAACTCGTGGCCTGCTTCCTCACCAACCTGGACATCACCGGCGGCAACTCCGGCAGCCCTGTCATGGACGCCGACGGCAACCTCATCGGTCTTGCCTTCGACGGCAACTGGGAGAGCATGAGTTCCGACGTCATGTTCGAGCCTGACCTCCAGCGCTGCATCTGCGTAGACATACGTTACGTGCTGCTGATGATGGATAAGTTCGGCGGCGCCGGCTACCTGCTCGACGAAATGAACATCGTGCGCTAATGACTGAAAAAGAGATACTTGCGTTATTGCGGGACGTCCGCCATCCGGGCAAGGGCGACAAGGATATCGTGGAGCTTGGAATGGTCCAGAAGGTTACGGTCGAAGAAGTTCTGGAGCGAAGCGACGAGGGGGGTGTCGGGGGGAACGCCCCCCGTCCCCTGGGGGTGCAGGGGGATAGTAGTCCGACAGCGTCAGCTGTCGTGACCCTGGCGTTTCCCAAGCGCCGCGACCCTTTGGCTGAATATCTGATTGGCGCCACTCGCGCAGCACTTATCCGCGGCGGCGTCAAGGACCCGAAGGTGGAGACGGTGGTGCTGGAGGAGGCGGCTCCCAAGAAGAAGGGGATGGAGTTCGACACTGAGTGCCTGCGGAACGTACGCCACATAGTGGGCGTGGCCTCCGGAAAGGGAGGCGTGGGCAAATCCACCGTAGCCGTCAATCTGGCGTGCGCCCTCGCTCGCCTGGGTTACAAAGTGGGACTGGCCGACGCCGACGTGTACGGCCCTTCCGTGCCGCTGATGACGGGAACTGAAGGCTCCCAGCCGATGGCGGAGGAGGTCGACGGG
Organism: Bacteroidales bacterium; assembly: GCA_017554335.1. GTDB lineage: Bacteria > Bacteroidota > Bacteroidia > Bacteroidales > UBA932 > Cryptobacteroides. The sequence continues at coordinate 5,875 of JAFZIO010000048.1, forward strand.
CGTGAACTCATCGTTCCGCTGGAGAAGTACGGCGTCAAGTGGATGAGTATCGGCTACTTCGCCGAACGCGGGCAGGCGCTTATCTGGCGCGGCCCCATGGCGACGAACGCCCTTAAGCAGATGATTCTGCAGGTGAAGTGGGGGACGCTGGACTTCCTGCTGGTGGATATGCCTCCGGGAACGGGGGACATCCATATCAGCCTGATGCAGGAGGTGCCGGTTGAGGGTGCGATTATCGTGACGACGCCGCAGGAGGTGGCGCTGGCGGATGTTGAGAAGGGGGCGGCGATGTTCCGCAACCCCGGCATCAACCGGCCCATTTTCGGCATCGTGGAGAATATGGCGTGGTTTACGCCGGCGGAGCATCCGGACGAGAAGTATTACATTTTCGGACGCGACGGTGGTGCCCGCATGGCGGAGGACCTCGGCATCGAGCTCCTCGGGCGTATTCCGCTGGTGCAGAGCATCTGCGAGAGCGGTGACGCCGGCGAGCCCGCCGCCCTCGGCACCCGTCCCGACGCCGCTGCCTTCCTCGACCTCGCCGCCCGCCTCGCCGAAAAACTTGGATGACCGTCCGACTGTCGCTCTCCGGGGCTGCCACCGGAGAGAACTTCGCGCTACGCGCTCATCCCTCCCAACCTGGCGGTTGGGCCCCTCCCTCTAACGTGTCCGAGGGTGGACACGGTTCCTCCGGTGGCAGCCCCGGAAAGCTGGTCAGACGGTAATTATTGTATATGGAAGTAAGAGCTAAAAAAGCATTAGGGCAACATTTCTTAACAGATCAATCGATTGCAAAGCGAATTGTCGACACGCTTGGTAATGGCAATTTAGGGAGCGAAGCGACGAGGGGGGTGTCGGGGGGAACGCCCCCCGTGCCCCTAGGGGCAGCAGCGGAGCTGCGGGGGTTGGAAGCCGCAGGCGGCGGGACGACTTGTCGGACCGACGTCCTGGAAATCGGGCCTGGTATGGGAGTATTAACTCAATACCTGCTGCAGCGGGACGACATAGACCTGAAGGCAGTAGAGCTGGACGGCGAGTCGGTCGAGTACCTGCTGACGCACTTCCCCGGCATGCAGGGCCGCCTGCTGCAGGCGGACTACCTGCGCCTGGACATGAACCGCGTGTTCAATGGCCCCTACCGCATAATCGGCAACTTCCCCTACAACATCTCCTCGCAAATCTTCTTCAAGATCCTGGACGATAAGGACCGCATCCCGGAGGTTGTCTGTATGATACAAAAGGAGGTGGCGGAACGCATCGCCGAAAAGCCCGGGAGCAAGACCTACGGCATCCTGAGCGTGCTGCTGCAAGCCTGGTACGACATCGAATACTGCTTCACCGTGGGCCCGGGAGCCTTTGCTCCGCCGCCCAAGGTGCAGTCGGCCGTAATCCGCCTTACCCGCAACGGCCGCACAGAGCTCGGCTGCGACGAGAAGCTCTTCAAGCAAGTGGTCAAGACGGCATTCAACCAGAGACGCAAGACGCTGAGGAACGCCCTCAAGCCGCTGCTGAAAGACAAATTGACAGACGGTTCTGTCATGTTGAGCGACAGCGAAACATCTATTCTGGATCTGCGGGCCGAACGCCTGAGCGTGGAAGACTTCATCCGGCTGACACAGGCTATCGCAGAATAAAAAGACAAGAGGCTGACCGAAAACCAATAAAAAACGGTCAGCCTCTTGGCAAAAATAAAGTGTGTGGATAAATCAGAATCTGTAGCCCGCTCCGAACATAAGACCGGTTGAAGCACAGCTGATATTCATCTCGGCAAGGCCGTAAAAATGGCCTTTGCCAAAGTTAATACCTATAGGTGTAAGGTAAGGTGTGGGTATAAACAGGCTAAAGTTGCCGATTACCAGGCATCCCAGTCCGAAGGAGGAATACAGGCGCCAGTTGTCGCGGCGCATCCATTTCCAGCGGAAATCCACCATTGGAGTATACATGGTGCCGGAATACTGTGTGCTGGATGATTGTACGCCCGCTTCATAATCAATCTCTCTTTGGATATCCAGCAGATTGCCATCATCATCCTTTATTTCTATTTCGTGCATGAGGTAGTTGTCCCTTCTGTAAATAGCACCGCAGGCATTGATAATCACATTGAAGTCCCAGCGCTCATTCATGGCATAGGTATAGCCGATATTCAGACTGGGTATAAAGAGCCGCGTATCCTTAAAACCACGAGTCATTTGCGCGTAACTGTTGCTTGTACTGAGCAGCAGCGACTGCGCGGGCGGAACTCCGGTAGAAATTTCTATGGAGTGCCTGTGTTCGGGATCAAAGTGCTGGGCCCGTGCAGGCGTGCTTAAAAGCAGCGCCGCAAGCGGCAAAACAACTAATTCAAACAGCTTTTTCATTCTCCTTTCTTGCTTATTGCTTCAGCTTCTTCCACCAGCTTGACAAGGCTGGATCGGAGCTTCAGGGGGTCAACATTGTTTGCGGGTTTCTCGGCGGTCTTTACGAGCTCTTTCACCATGCTGTAGTCGGCATTGCCCTTGTACTTGGAGTCGCGAAGTATCATGGCGTAGGCGGCAAGACCGGCGGCGAAATTGTATTCTGTGCTCGTCTGGGCTACACCTTCATAGTATTTGCCCACGTTCAGATGCAGCAGGCGGCTCTCTTCGCCCAGGGCCTTCTTGTAGCGGACGTCGAAGGATGCTGCCATGGCATCCATAGCAAGGCTGCCGGAAGGGATAATCTCGTAGAGGGCGGTGACGGTCTGGCCTGCGCCTATCTCGCCGGCGTCTTTCTTGTCATCCTCGAAGTCCTCGTTGTTCATGACGCGGTTCTCGTAACCGATGAGGCGGTAACTGTCGACCCAGTCGTAGAAGGTTACCTGGCACTTGGTGTCGTTGGCTACGGAGTAGAAGTGGGAGCGCTCGTGCACGAAGACCTTCATCATCTCCTCTTCGCTGTCGATATAGGTGTAGGTGCCGTTTCCGTGGTTGGAGAGGCTCTCCATCATGGAGTCGTTGTAGTTGCCGGAACCGAAGCCCATGATGCTCAGGTAGATACCCTTGTCCAGGTAGCTTTCGACCATCTCCACCAGCGCGTCGGTGGAGGTGACGCCCACGTTGAAGTCGCCGTCCGTGCACATTATGATGCGGTTGTTGCCGCCCTTGATGTAGTGCTCCACCGCCTCGTCGTAGGCCAGCTTCATGGCAGCTCCGCCGGGGGTGTAGCCGCTGGCTTCCAGCTTCTTGATGGCCGCCTTGATCTTGGAGGCGTCCTTCACCAGGGTGGATTCAAGCACGCGCTTGACTTCTCCGGAGTAGGTGATGATGGCGATGCGGTCCGCCGGCCTCATGTAGTCGATCATGTTGCAGAGGCCCGATTTCAGCAGGTCAATGCGGTCGCTGCCGGACATGGATCCGGAGGTGTCGATCAGCAAAATGTAGTTGGCGGCAGGGATGTCGGCCTCGGCCAGCGATTTGCCCTTCAGGCCAAGTCGGAGCAGCCTGTGCCCGGTATCCCAGGGGCAGACGCCCATTTCCGCGTTGATGCCCACGGTCTCGCCCACTTCGGGCTCCGGATAATCGAAGGTGAAGTAGTTGAGGAACTCCTCGGCGCGTACAGCATTGGCTGAAGGAAGGAAGTCGTTGCTGATGCAGCGCCTCATATATGAATAGGAGGCGCCGTCAGCATCTATCGAGAAAGTTGATGTCGGCTGGTCGGACACTTTTATGAAATCATTCTCCACAATCTCGTCGAACCTGTCCCCTGGAACCTCCGGCTCGCCGGGCATTTCTCCGTCATTCATCATGTAGGCATCGGCGTCGGCATACATTCCGCCGGGCATTATATACTCGCCCTTATCACAAGCGGACAAGAAACTGATAGCTGCAACGCTGATTATGAATACGAAAAACCTTCTCATTTTTTAAACCTTTTGCCTTATAAACGCGAATAATTTGGCTTTCTTGCATTGCTATCACAAAAAAATTTCGCATAATGTGCAAGATTTCGTTTCGGAAAGGATTTATAAAGCGAAATGAAAATGAAACTCATACATATTGTATATATAATTGCGGCCGTCGTGACGGCGTCCGCCTGCTCTAAATCGTTTACGGATTACCCTGAAGCATTTTCTGACTATGAAGGTGTAGTGTATAAACTGGACAGATTGTCCGTGCCCGTAGAGATTAACTCCCTTGTAACTGTCAAGTGCGATGCCGAAGGAAAGGTTTTCCTGCAGTACGGCCCGCTTAAGCTGCGTCCCGACGAGCTGGAATATACCGGACAGGCAAGGGCCATGGCCAGCCTTACCATTCTTCCCGGCAAGCAGGGGGATTATTACAACTGCACCATGGAGTGGATAGAGCCCGTAGAAGTGGGCACTTTCTCTATGTACAACTCCATCTCCCTTGCGCCCGGCGACGGAATAACGCTTATAATGGACTCCGGCTTCACTACCGTTGAGGACGGCTATTTGTCCGTGCATTATTTCACCTGGTGGGGAGAAGAACCCAGGCACCACGACTTCTACCTGTCTTCCGGAGTCAACCCGGATGACCCTTACGTTCTGGAACTCAGGCAGGACAGCCACGGGGACGGCAACGAGACATGGTCGGAAGGGCTTGTATGTTTTGATATCAACGGCCTCCCGGATACAGCCGGAGAGACAAAGATTATAACACTTAACTGGATAGAACTGGACGGTACCTCACGTACCAACTATTTTGAATTCAAAACCCGCGAATAGCCTGAGCGAAAGGGAGCTTGTCAGGCTTGTTGGTGACGGTGATCCACGTGGCCAGCGTGAGCTGTATCTCCGCTACGCAGGGTCTTTGACGGCTGTGGCGTCCAGGTATCTGGCAGATGACGACATGGTTAAAGATGTGCTCCAGGATGCGTTCATTCGCATATTCGAGCGTTTCGGGAGCTTCCGCTACAGGGGCGAAGGGTCGCTGAGGGCCTGGATGTCCAGGGTCGTTGCCAACGGCGCCTTGCAGGCGCTGCGCAGGGAAGGAAGGCTGCTGCCGGTTGAAAAGCTTCCGGACACGCTCCCGGATGATGATCCCGATGTGGACAGCGTGCCCATGGATGTGCTGCAGGACATGATAAGCCGCCTGCCGGACGGATACCGTACGGTGTTCAATTTGTTTGTGTTCGAGCAGATGAAGCACAAAGAGATAGCCTCTCTGCTCGGTATTAAGGAGAATTCCTCCGCGTCCCAGTTCTTAAGGGCCAAAGCCCTGCTGGCCAAGGAGATAAAAGAATACAGAAGAAATGGCTGAGAAATGGAATGACAAACTCCGTCGGAAGATGGAGGATTACACCCAAACTCCTCCCGAAGGCTTGTGGGAGGGGATAGAGGCAGGCCTGCCTGCGCCGCGCACGGCATTCCCGTGGGTGTGGGCGCTGGCCGGAGTGGCGGCGGTGCTGCTCGCAGTGGTGCTGATATGGCGCCCTGCCGATACGCCCGTCCCTGCCGTAGCTGAGGTCAATACCGAAGAGGTAATCGTATCCCCTGAAGAACTGGCGACCGATACCGTTCCCGTTGAGCCGGAGGCGCAAGAAAAGCCCGACGCAGTGCGTCCCGTGGCCGTTTCTTCCCACCGCAATACTGCAGCCGAGGCGCTCGCCGAAGTTGCCCCCGCAGAACAGCCTGAGTCCGAAGCTGCTGCTTCCGGGACCGATCAGGCCGTGGCCGTTCCTGCCGATGACGCCGCTACTGAAGAGTCCGTTTCAGAAGAACCCGTCTCTGAAGAATCTGTCTCCAAAAACGACGGCGCCGGTGTGGCTCCGTCCCCCGTCGTTCCGGAGAGAAACGTTCCCGTCTTCCCTGCGGAGAAGACCGTCATACGCCGCAAGCCTGTCGTCTCCGGCAGCCTGATTGCCGGCGCCATTCCCGGCTCCGCAGCCACTTCCTACACCAGTTTTGCGACTACCGCCCCTTCCGGGCGTGGAGGCGGACGAATGTCCACCGCCGCCCTCCTGAGCCGCAACAAGCCCAACCAGACAGAGACCAATTACTCCGTCGCCATGCGCGTCGGCGCTATGTTCAATTTGTCATTCTCGCCTCACTGGGGCATAGAGAGCGGCCTTCAGCTGACCAACCTGCAGGCCCAGACCAAGTCGGTCACAGGTAACGTCACTAATCTGACGGACAAGACCATATCCTACATCGGCATACCTTTGCTTGTGGTTTACACTCCGCTCAGGCTCGACCGGTTCTCGCTGTACACTTCAGCCGGTCCTATGTTCGAATACGGCTTCCGCAGCTTCGGTACCGTTGAATCGTACATCGGAGAGGAGCAGGTAGGCAGAGAGAAGATTGGCAATAAAGAGAGTGACGCCATATTCTCCGTCGGCCTGAACATAGGTGCCCAGTGGCAGCTTGCCGACTTCGGCGGCCTCTTCGTTCAGCCCGGTGTGTCATGGCATATGGCCGGGGAGGGGAATACGGAGAGCTTCTATACCAAGCACCCTCTGGCGTTTAGCCTGGCAGCCGGATTCCGCTTCACATTCTAGATTATTTTTCTATATTTGCGACAGTTAAGTACTGTTATATGAAAAAGGTAGCCATAATTGTCGCCGCTCTGTTTGCCGCGCTGAGCCTTACCGCCCAGACCCCCAAAGAGATTATTGAACGCATGGACAAGGCCATGGACCAGCCTGCAGATGTGGGGACTGTCTTCGATTTTGTTATGGACATTCCTATTCTCGGCAAGGTCTCGACCAAGGTTTACATGCTGGGGGACAAGAGCAAGATGGAACTCTCATATATAGGGGAGACTGGTGAGACATGGATGGACGGAAAGACTACCTGGACATACAACAAGAAAGACAACCAGATAGTGATCTCAGAGGTCAAAGCGGACAAAGACGATGCTGCAAAAGACGGATTGACCGCTTTTGAGGGTATTACAGAAGGTTATGACGTGAGTCTGGAGAAGGAAACGGACAAGGCATGGTACCTTCTCTGCAAGAAATCACGTAAGAATAAAGACAAGGACGCTCCCAGGAAAATGAATCTTGCCGTAGATAAGAAAACATATCTGCCCATCTACCTTAAGATGAAGGAGAAGGGTGTGGGAGTATCCGTAGAAAATGTCAAATTCGGATTTGACCCGTCCATCGTTGAATTCAGCATGGACAGATTCCCCGGCGCCACCGTCAAGGACGAGCGTAAGAAATAGTCGGGGTAACAGGACTCGAACCTGCGACCCTCTGGTCCCAAACCAGATGCGCTAGCCAACTGCGCCACACCCCGAATCAGGAAATAACTAGAAATTGAATCTCAGACCCGCGTCGAAGTTGAACATGAGCGGCTTGTCCGTGCGTACAGACTTCGGCTGGTTGCTTGGTATGAAGTAACGTACGGAAGGGTCTGCGTACAGTCCCAGGAAATCGTTGAGCTTGAATTCCAGACCCAGACCGAGTGCGGTGGAGAACTGGAATCCTCCGGCCTTGTCGGGTATGACCGTGTTGACCATGGTCAGGAGACTGTATTTGTTGGAGATGCAATAATCTGCTTCCACGCCGCCCCATGCATATACCTTCATAAGGTCGTCCCTCGTCTGGAGGAGCTCATAATATGCATTTACCGGGATACCGATGTACTGGACGGTATGGATTATGTGTCCCGAATAAGAGTTAGCCGTACCCCCATAGTAACTGCCCGGATAGGAGTAGCTGCCCACGAAGGATCTGGTAAGCAGGGAGTAATCCACACCTGTGCCTATGGAAAGCTTGTCCGTAACGCCGAAGCGCACGCCGAGACCGAGGGTGAACGGAACTCCGTAGGTTGACTGACCTGCTTCGGTAATGCCGGAGTCCGACGAACCTGCGCCCGGAGCCATGCGGCTTATGCCGTTGCCTCCGTACTTTATGTTGGAGTCGTTACCGCCCACGCTGCCCTGGGCATACATGCTGCGAAGCTTGAGACCTTCGCTCTTGTGCTTGTTCTCTTCCTTCTCTATGCGGGCCCACTGTGATGCGGCCTCAGCATCGTAAGTTTCTTCTGCGGCGTCTTTCCGCTCTTCTGCGGCAGAATCATCCGGTATGGCGGCAGGTTCTTCTGCAACTTCTTCCACGGCCTCAGGAAGCTCTGCGGGCTCCGTTGCGGCAATCTGCCGGCGGGATGGCCTGAGTTCCGCTTTCCGGCCGGCCTCCGCCGCCGGTTCCTCCTCCGTAAGCTCAAGCGAGGCGAGGTATTCCGGGGCAGTGCTGTCCTGGGAAGAAGTGACTTCGGTTTCTGCCAATATATCCACGTCGCCGGAAGTGCTTACCGGGGTACCGATGGTGCCGGTAAGGAACAGGACGGCCACGATAGCGGCGGCGGCAAAGGCGGGAACGGCCCACCTCCACCAAAGCGCAGCGGATGCTGCCGAGTCGAGACGCGAAGACACGGCACGCCACACACGCCCGGGAACTTTCTCCCCGGCGTCCTGCAGCACCGACTGTATCTGTCGGTCAAATTCCTGCCAATTGTCTTGCATCAGTATCTTTCTTTAATTCTTTTCCCTTTCTTTAATCTTTGCCTGCAATATCGCCCTCGCCCTCAGCAGCTGGGAGCGGGATGTAGTAACGGAGATGCCAAGCTCCTCCGCTATATCCTGATGGGAATAGCCTTCAACCACGTAAAGGTTGAATACGGTTCGGAAACCTGCAGGCAGTTCGGCTATCATGCGGCACAGTTCCTTGTATCCGAGGTCCTGCACGGCGGACGGGGTCTCGCTGGTCATAGACCGCGCGCTGTCCACGTCTTCGCTTTCCTTGAGCACGTCGTTTTTCCTGAGGCTCATCAGTGCGGTATTGACAAAGATCTTTCTGGCCCAGCCCTCGAAGGCACCGTCACCTGTATAGGTGTCAAGCTTGGCAAACAGGGTCACAAATCCGTCCTGGAGCACATCCTCGGCCGTCTCACGGTCACCCATGTAGCGTATGCACAGGGCGAACATTTTCTCGGCGAGGGCGTCGTAGATGGCTTTTTGTGCACGTCTGTCACCTTCCTTTGCCTTCTCGAGCATCCGTTCTATTAGATGCGCTTTGTCCTCAAAAAGTTGCATCGGGTCTAAAAAAAACTCAAAACCGCAAATGATGTTGCGAAAATAGGCAAAAATTCAATACTTTTGTAATTATATGAAGAAACTCCTGCTCTGTCTGGCCCTTTCCGTCGTGTTTTTTCCCCTCTTTGCTCAGGAGGAAAAACGCGACAGCATAGCGGTAGAAAACGCCCTTCTGGACGTTGTGGCGCACATTGAGGCGGGAGATTTCGAGATTGCCGGAGCTAGTTTGGATTCTCTGCTCGCGGACCATCCGGAGAACGACGCAATACGTTATTACAAGGGTCTCTGCAGCATATCCGCCGGGGATTACAAAGACGCCGGTGAGAATTTCCGCAAGGCGCTGGAACTGGATCCGTCGAACGCCTGGTACAAGGAGACTCTCGCCAACCTTTACCTGAACACAGGAGAAGTCAAAGAGGCGGAAAAGCTGCTCCGCGAACTTCAGCTGGTGAACCCCGGGAAGTTCCCGGAAATCTCCGTTTCCACCATGCTCGCGGCCTCCTACCGCATGAAACGGGACTTCCCGTCCTACTTCGCCGCCCTGCGCTCGCTGGTAAGCGACAACGTGGCCGACGACGACATGAAGTATGAGGCCATGATGAGCGTGATGAGCGGATTCGACTCCCGTACCTTCAACGCCCTGCTGCCCCAGATCGACACCCTCCTGCGCGTATACGTTGAGGCTGAGCCCAAAAGCATGCACGCCCGAGGGCTGATGATAGAGACCGCCCACGCCCTCGGAGACGATGAACGCGTGATAGAGATATGCCAGGAGATGATGGAGCTGCAGCCGGAAGACACCACGAACGTGGTATCCTGCCTGTCCATCATAGGTGATACATATCATTCAATGGGCCAGACGCGCAAGGCGTACAAGACCTACGAGAAGGCCCTGAAGCTTGACCCCCGGAACTGCCCCGTGCTGAACAATTACGCCTATTACCTCAGCCTGGAGAAGCGCCGCCTCGCTAAGGCGGAAAAGATGAGCTTCATAACCATTGAGGAGGAGCCGGACAACCCCACCTACCTGGATACTTACGGCTGGATACTATTCCTCCGCGGCAAAGCCAAGCAGGCGAAGCCATACTTCAAGCATGCCATGCTCTACGGCGGCAAGGACAACGCCGTGATACTCATGCACTTCTCGCAGGTGCTCGAGAAACTTGGAGAGAAAGACCTGGCCACCTATTACAGAACCCTGTCGGAGAGCAAGACGAAATGAGAACGTTGACCCGCATAGTACTTACGGCGCTGCTGCTGGCCTGCTGCCTCCCCCTGGGGGCGCAGAGCCTCTCGTCCAGAAAAGACAAAAAGGCGCGGCTGGAGCGCGACATACGCATACTTGAGCAGCAGCTCCAGACGGCTACGGCCAAAAGCAACTCCGCGGCCACCCAGCTGAACATCCTCCGTGCCCAGACGGCCGCACGCAAGGAGCTCCTGCAGGACAGCGAAAAGGAGCTCCGTCAGCTTACCGACAGCGCGCGCCTCTGCCAGAAGGAGGTGGAACGTGTGCAGGCGCGCCTGGATACCATGACCTACTATTACGGGCGCCTGGTCCACAATGCCTACAAGAACCGCGACTCGCGCATGTGGTACATGTATATACTTGCCAGCGAGAACCTGGGCCAGGGCATGCGGCGCTACGGTTACCTGCGCCAGCTGTCTTCCCAGATGAACGAGCAGGGGCGGCGTATTGGTGAGGAGCGCGACTGCCTGCAGCAGGAGAAGCAGCGGCTGGACAGTCTCCGCACGCAGGCCCGCCGTATCCGTGACGAGAGGGCCGTGGAGCTGGATAAGGTTCGGAAAGAAGAAAGCAGGTCACAGCAGCTGGTAGACCAGCTCCAGAAAGACCGCAGGACCTACCAGAACCAGCTGGCTGCCAAGCGCAAGGAGGTTGAGGCCTTGAACCGTGAGATCGAGAGGCTCATCCGTCAGGAGATGGAGGGCGGCAAAGACAAAGGCAAGGGCAGGAACGGAGGCAAGAAGACGCAGACCAAGATAGACACCGCCCTTTCCGACCAGTTCTCCGCCAACAAGGGCAAACTTCCATGGCCTGCCGAGGGCAGGGTGGTCAGCCACTTCGGCCGCAATCCCCATCCGGTCTACACCAAGCTGGAAATGCCTTTCAACAACGGTGTGGGCATTGCCGTAGACAAGGACGCCCCCGTAATGGCGGTGTTCAACGGAGTGGTCAAGCAGATAGTCGTAGTGCCCGGCTACAACCAGTGCGTTCTGGTGCAGCACGGAGAATATTTCACTTTCTATTGCAAACTGGGCTCGGTAGCCGTGAAAGCCGGCGACAAGGTCAAGACCGGCCAGGTGCTCGGTCACGTGGCCACGGGCTTCGACGACATCCAGGTCCACTTCCAGCTCTGGAAGGGACGCGATCCGCAGGATCCGGAAAAGTGGCTGAGGAAGTAGCGGGCGGAATTATTCCTCCCCTATGACCCAGACGAGGACGTGGCGGTCGAAGGTGATGTACTCGAGCTTGAGTTCCTCTTCGTAGCCGTCCTTGTTGATGAACGTGGCGTCCAGTTCGCCTTCCTTGCGGGGGCGTACGGCCTCTATCTCAATCTGCTCGGCGAAGTCCACGTTGTACTGCGACATCTTCTTGTAGACGGCTTCCTTGGCGCACCAGTAGATTGCCAGCTGGGTGCGGCGGTCGTCGGCGTCGTCGTCGAGTTCGTCGATTTCTTCTTCCGACAGGGCCTTCTTCTCCACGGCGCTGAAGTCGCGGTCCAGGGACTCGCAGTCGATGCCGACTTCTTCCACGTCGTTGAGTATCACGGCCACGTATTTGTCTGTATGGGTGATGCTGATGTTGATGGCGTTGTTCTCTATGTAAGGCTTGCCGTTGTCGTGATGGCTGAGGTAAACCTTCTCTTCGAACATGACGTCAAGGAGCGCACGCACTGCAAGCTTCTGCTTGCGCATGGACTCACTTTTTATGTATGAAATTTCCTCGAGTTCGTCGGAGGGGATGGAGGTGAGAGCGCGAAGCTCGGCTTCGGTCTCGGTAATTTGCCAGACGCCTATCCGCGAGTGATAGTCGTCGTCAAGGTCTTTCTGTAGATATAGTGCCATAAACAGTTATAACGTGACAAAGATAGTGATTATTTTTATTATGCAAGAAATTTTGTAATTTTGCCGCGCCTTTTGGTGAACCATATTATTAAAAAGATATGAAGTATTTGACAAACGAAAAATTGACCATCGTGGGTGCCGGCGGAATGATCGGCTCCAACATGGCACAGACCGCTCTCATGCTCGGTCTCACTCCCAACATCTGCCTTTATGATATTTTTGAGCCCGGTGTTCACGGAGTAGCAGAGGAAATTTATCATTGCGCTTTCGAAGGTGCCAACGTTACCTGGACCGTAGATCCCGCTGTCGCATTCAAGGACGCCAAGTTCATCATCTCTTCCGGCGGCGCTCCCCGCAAGGAGGGCATGACCCGCGAAGACCTGCTCAAGGGCAACTGCCAGATTGCAGCAGAGTTCGGCGACCTCATCAAGAAGTACTGCCCCGATGTCAAGCACGTTGTCGTTATCTTCAACCCCGCCGACGTCACCGCTCTTACAGCACTTATCCACTCCGGACTTAAGCCCAACCAGCTTACCTCCCTCGCAGCCCTGGACAGCACCCGTCTCCAGGAGGCTCTCGCCGCAGAATTCGGCGTACAGCAGTGCAAGGTTACCGGAGCCCACACTTACGGCGGTCACGGTGAGGCCATGGCAGTTTTCGCCAGCGAGGCACTCATCGACGGCACTCCTCTCGCAGAGAAGAATCTCTCCGCAGAGCGCTGGACAGAAATCAAGCACGCCACCATTCAGGGCGGCTCCAACATCATCAAGCTCCGTGGCCGCAGCTCCTTCCAGAGCCCTGCATACCAGGCCGTCAAGATGATTGAGGCTGCAATGGGCGGTCCCAAGTTCACCTGGCCCGCCGGCTGCTACGTAAACGCTCCCGAGCTCGGTTACCAGAACGTTATGATGGCCATGCCGACCGTCATCGACGCCGAGGGTGTACACTACACCGCTCCCAAGGGCACCGCTGCAGAAATGGCCGACCTCCAGGCATCTTACGAGCACCTCTGCAAGATGCGTGACGAGATCGTCAGCCTCGGTATCGTTCCTCCCGTCGCAGAGTGGAAAAAGGAGAATCCGAACCTGTAGGACTACAGTACATTCTTAATTATACTTCCCGGAACGAAAACAATCATTTTGTTCCGGGAATTTACTTTTTTGCCATTTTTGGAACAAAACAGAGCGATTTGTTCCCGGCTTTGCACTTGCATCTCTTTTTCCTATCTTTGCACCATGATTATCAACGCGCACGACATCCATAAGAGCTACGGCACTCTGGAGGTACTCAAAGGCATAGACCTGGAGGTGCCCCAGGGCGAGATTTTGTCCATCACCGGAGCCTCGGGAGCGGGTAAGACCACTCTCCTCCAGATACTCGGAACCCTTTCCACGCCGGACGGGGGTACCCTGGAGATAGATGGCACCAAGGTGTTCGACGGCAGCGGCCGCTCCCTGAAAGGAGACGCGCTTGCCGCTTTCCGCGGACGTAAAATAGGCTTTGTCTTCCAGGCCCACCACCTGCTGCCGGAGTTTACCGCCATGGAGAATGTGATGATACCCGCGCTGATAGCGGGCCGCTCCTCCCAGTCTGCAAAGGCCGACGCCAGGCGCCTGCTGGAGCTGGTCGGCCTGAAGGAACGCGGTACGCACAAGCCGTCCGAGCTCTCCGGAGGCGAGCAGCAGAGGGTCGCAATCGCACGTGCGCTAGTCAACAGTCCGGCGGTGCTCTTTGCCGACGAGCCTACCGGCAACCTTGATTCCGCCACCAAGCAGGAAATCCACAAGCTCCTCTTCAGCTTGCGTGACTCCCTGGGGCAGACCATAGTAATTGTTACCCACGATCCCGAGCTCGCCGCGTTGTGCGACCGCAGCCTCGTGATGAAGGACGGCCAGTTTGTCTAAAGGTTTGTCTGCCAAAGATATATTGCTTGCCCGCCTGAGGAATGGCGAGACCATGAGCCGCGGCCAGCAGCTCAAGCTTACCCTTATGCTTGCGGTGCCGGCCATCCTGGCCCAGCTCTCCAGCGTGCTCATGCAGTATATCGACTCCGCCATGGTTGGTCATCTGGGGTCGAATGAAGCTGCGTCCATTGGTCTCGTGGCCTCCTGTACATGGCTCTTCAACGGCTTCGCGCTGGCGGTCATTACCGGCTTTACCGTGCAGGTGGCCCATGCCTGCGGCGCCAAGGACTTCGACCGCGCCCGCGGGCTCCTGCGCCAGGGCCTCTTCAGCGTGAGCCTCTTTTCCGTCGGTCTTGCCGTCGTGGGCCTGCTGATAACGGGACCCCTTCCGATGTGGCTGGGCGGCACGGAGGCAATACATGCGGACGCATCCGCCTACTTCAGAATATACTCCGCCTTCCTGCCCATCAGTATGGCGGGGTGGGCCGCCAATGCCATGCTTCAGTCGAGCGGCAACATGAAGGTCCCGAGCATCATCTACGTGGCCATGTGCGCCCTGGACGTGGTGTTCAACTATATCTTCATCTATCTGCTGGACATGGGTGTCGAGGGGGCCGCATGGGGTACGGGAGTAGCGGAAACCATCGCCTCCGCCTGCGGCATATGGTATGCCGCCACCAGGTCGGAAGAACTGAAAATCAAAGGTGTGAAGGGTTCCCTTATACCCCCTCCGGCTATACGCAAGGCCGCTTTCAGCGTCACCGGGCCGCTCTGGCTGCAGAATGTCGTGATGCGCGGAGCCTACGTCGCCAGCACCCTGATCGTGGCGCCGCTGGGGCCTGTAAGCATCGCCGCCAACGCCTTCGCCATTACGGCGGAGAGCTTCTGCTACATGCCGGGATTCGGCCTTGAGGAGGCGTCCACCACGCTGGTCGGGCAGAGCCTGGGCGCCAGACGGCGAGACCTTGCCCGCCGCTTCGGATGGACCACTATAGGCATGGGAATGGCCATGATGTCGCTGCTGGCGGTGGCCATGTTCGCCTTTGCGCCGCAAATGATGGGCATCATGAGCAACGACCCCGATGTGGTGTCCCTTGGCGCCCGCGTGCTGCGCATAGAGGCCTTCGCAGAAGCGTTTTACGCCGCTTCCATAGTCGGTTTCGGAGTTTGCGCCGGAGCCGGTCAGACACTCGTCCCCACTATAATAAACTTCGGCACGATGTGGATCGTGCGCATTGGTCTGGCATTGATTTTGACGCCTCGTTACGGCCTGACCGGATATTGGATTGCTATGTGTCTGGAACTCAGCTTCCGGGGCCTCCTCTATCTGGTCTATGTGAGGAGCGGCCACTGGCTCAAGAAATGGGCTCCGGCTCCCGCAACTTTAGATAACAATTGCTAATTAGCGAAAAATTAGTACCTTTGCCGCGATGAAGCGAATCGCCATCAACAGGGCTACCCTGAAGTATGAGGAACCACGTCTGCCCAAGTGGCAGGCGGTTCTGCATTTTATCGTGACCGCAATAGCTGCGGTCGTAGTGGTAGCCGCGTTCTATTGGCTGTGGTTTGTGGAGCTGGGTAACGACCTCCCCAAAACGGTCTTTCTAAAGAAGCAGAACGATGACTGGCAGGCACGAATGGAGGTCATCCGCCACAAACTCGACATTTACGAATCCACCCTCGACGGAATAGCCGCACGAAACAACGAAGTGTACCGTTCCATCTTTGCCCTCGATCCTGTAGTGGACAGCGCTTTCCGGGACAGCAGCAAGAATGCCATGAGCTCCCTGAACATGCGTCTGGATTGGGTCCAGGGCCGGATCGATACCCAGATGGTGGCGCTGAACGAGGTGGCTCTGGTGGCCAAGAATGCAGGTGATATGGTGTCCTGTATTCCGGCCGTGCCGCCCATTCTTCCCAAGAAGGGGACATATCATCTTTCCAGTCCTTTCGGGGTTCGGACGGACCCGGTTTACGGTGGCGCGGCCAGGCATACCGGCCAGGATTTCGCATCCAAAATAGGCAATCCGGTTTATGCCACCGGCGACGGCATCGTTAAGAAAGTGGATTTCAAACACACCGGCTATGGCAACGAAGTCGTCATAGACCATGGCTTCGGATATGAGAGCCGTTACGCCCACCTGAGCACCATAAATGTCGGGGTGGGACAGACGGTCCACAGGGGAGACAAAATCGGTGAAGTAGGCAAGTCCGGCAAGTCCACGGGTCCTCATCTGCATTATGAGGTGCTCTACAAAGGCAGCGCCGTGAATCCTATGAGTTTCATGGACATAAGCATGCCGGTTGATGAATATAAGGCAATGACAGTCAAGCGGAAAGAGGAGAACGAGGGCACGCGGCCGACGGTTTCCTCGCTTGGCGAGAGACAGAAAAAACAAGGCACGAATGGGCGGAGGTAATTACGAAGTTGACTCGCGGAATTTACATATCCGCGAGACCGGCGGCCGCATCACGCGGGCCGTCTGGAGGGTCGTCAAATTCGTGCTCTCCGTAATCTCTCTGACCATAGTTGCATATGTCGTGGTCTGCCAGTTCTACAGCACCGACGAGGAGAAGGCCATACAGGCGGAAAACAAGGCCTACGAGGAGCTCTATCCTGAACTTCCAAGGAAGCTTAACAACATAAGCAAAGACCTGGAAGAACTATCCAGACTGGACGACAAGATCTATGAGGACATCTTCAATGCAGACCCTCCGGCAGACGACCCTATGTCGTCGCTGAGTATCTTCTTCGGCAGTGATTCCATCCCCGATTCCAAGCTGGTTTTCTACACCGCCCAGAAGGCCGACCGCCTCTCGGCAGACGCTGAAAGGGTGGACAGCCTTTTCCGGAACATAGTCGCCTGCCTGCAGCAGGAGGGCTTCGTGATGCCGCCTATGGAACTGCCGCTGGGAGGCAGCATCAGCTATACCCAGACGGGCGCCGGAACCGGCACGAAAATCAATCCTTTCTACACCACTCCGGCCCAGCATAACGGGGTCGATTTCATAGTGTCCCAGGGTATGCCCATCATGGCTCCGGCCCCCGGAATCGTGAGCGACGTGACCCGGTCCCGCAAGGGAGAAGGGAATACCGTAACCATCAAGCATAAAGGCGGTTACATAACCAGGTACGCTCACCTCTCGGACATCTTCGTTTCCAAGGGCCAGAGCGTCCGGAAGGGCGCCCGCATAGCCACCGCCGGCATGTCCGGAAACTCCTATGCGCCGCACCTCCATTACGAGGTCTGGCGGGACAGCACCATGCTGGATCCGCTAAACTACATCTTTGCTTCCGTTACCCCGGAAGACTATACCAACATGGTCTTTATGGCCCAGCACACCAAGCAATCAATGGATTAACAATATGGAAAAACTCTACTACACCATCAGCGAAACCGCGGAGCTGCTCGGGGAGTCCGTATCCCTCGTCCGCTTCTGGTCCAATTCTTTCCCCAAGCTGATCAAGCCCAGGCGCAATGCCAAGGGCAACAGGCAGTACACGGCAGCCGATATAGATGTGCTCAAGCAGATTCACTTCCTGGTCAAAGACAAGGGCCTTACCCTGGAAGGCGCCGGGAAGCAGATTGCCGCAGAAAAATCTCCGGTCAGCAACTCGGTAAAGGCTATCGAGTCCCTGAAGGAAATCAGGGCCCAACTTATGGAGATTAAGAATTCCATTTAAAGAAAAAAATTCATACCTTTGCAGTTCTTTAGAAAAATATTAGTATCAACATATGGCCGCAACTAAGAAAACAAAGAAAATCGGAACCCCGATTGACGAACGCGAAACCTTCGTTTCCCTGCAGAAAAACTTTGCAGATTCCGAGTCCAATACCGAAGAAAAACTTAAGATTCTTTACGACCTGCAGAACGCAGACAACGAGATAGAAAAACTGGTCCAGCTCCGCGGTGAGCTGCCCGCAGAAGTCGCAGCCCTCGAGACCGAGGTTGACGGATGCAACGCCAGGATTGCCGGCATCGAGGAAGTCATCGCCCAGTACAACCAGAACATCGACGCGATGAACGAGGATATCGTAAGCCTCGACGCAGAAATCGAGAAGTACCGCAAGCAGCTGGAGAAGATCTCCAACAGCCGCGAGTTCGACTCCATCAACAAGGAGCTCGAGAATCTCGGAATCCTCCGCAAGATAGACGAGAAGAAGATTGGCGAGTCCCGCGAGGCCATCGCAGAGAACAAAGCCACCATCCAGCGCATACAGGAGAAGCTCGAGGTCCTCGGCATCGACCTGGAGGCCAAGAAGGAAGAGCTCGCAGTTATCGTCGAGTCCACCGCCAAGGAAGAGAAGACCCTCGTGAAGAAGCGCGAGGAGCTTGCTGCCCTTCTGGACGAGCGTACCATCAGCGCATACGACCGCATCCGCGCCAGCGTGCACAACCACCTTGCCGTGGTTACCGTGTTCAACGGCGACTCCTGCGGCGGCTGCTTCAGTACCATCACCCCGCAACGTCTCATCGACATCGCATCCGGCAAGCGCCTGGTGATCTGCGAACACTGCGGGCGAATTATCGTGGCTACGCCACAGAATGCTGAATAATGGCGGAAAAAGGTTCCAATACCACACGCAAGAAAAGCCGTCCTGCGGCCGACCTTGAAACGATAGGGCTTGAGATGGGTAATAAACCCCCTCAGGCTCTTGACGTTGAGGAAGCGGTCCTCGGAGCCATGCTTATAGAGCCCTCCTGCGTCGATATGGCGATGGAGGAGCTCACGGCGCCTTGCTTCTACGACCAGAAGCACAGGATGATCTTCGAGGCTATGAGCGCCCTCGTGGTGGACCATACTTCCATCGACATCATTACCGTCAGCAACAAGCTCAAGACCAACGGCAACCTGGATATTGTCGGCGGCCCCGCCGTGCTTGCGGGCCTGTCCGAAAAGGTGGGCAGCGCCGCGCACATGGAGTATTACGTCAAGATTCTCAAGCAGAAGACCATCCAGCGCGACCTCATCACCGCTTCCTACGACATCCTGCGGGACGCCTACGACGAGTCGGTTGCGGTAGACGATCTCATCGACAAGGCCCAGACCAAGGTGTACGACGCCATACAGAGCAACGTACGCAAGGAGGTCCAGGACATCGGCAGCATCATCAACGAGGCCATGGGCGACATACAGGAGCAGCAGACCTCGCAGGGCCTCAGCGGCGTTCCTTCCGGCTTCGTGAGCATAGACCGTATCACCAACGGCTGGCAGCGCTCGGACCTCATTATCCTGGCCGCCCGTCCTTCCGTCGGTAAGACCGCCTTCGCGCTCAACCTCGCCCGCAACGCCGCAGTCGACCATCATATGCCGGTGGCCGTGTTCTCCCTGGAAATGTCCGCCACCCAGCTCGTCAAGCGTCTTATGACCAGCGAGTCGGGCCTCAGCGCAGACAAGATCAAGGGCAGCGTGAAACTGGAGCCGCACGAGTGGGAGCAGCTGGAGTTCAAGCTCCGCAACCTCTCCAAGGCCCCCTTCTACATCGACGATACGCCCGGCATGCAGATAATGGAGTTCCGCACCAAGGCCAAGAACCTCGTGAAGAACAAGGGCGTACGCCTCATCGTGGTGGACTACCTGCAGCTGATGCAGGGGCCCGTTGAGCTGAAGGGCCTGCGCGAGCAGGAGGTGGCGGCCATCTCCCGTACGCTCAAGGCTACGGCCAAGGAACTCAATATCCCCATCATAGCCCTTTCCCAGCTGTCCCGTCAGGCGGTTACGCGTGCAGGCAGCGCCGGCAAGCCCCTCCTCAGCGACCTCCGCGAGTCGGGCTCCATCGAGCAGGACGCGGATATGGTAATTTTCATCCACCGTCCGGACTATGTGGGCCTGAGCGACAACATCGAAGACCGCGAAAAGACGCAGATAATTATTGCAAAGCACCGTAACGGCGAGACCAGGGACATAGACATGGTGTTCAAGAGCGAGCAGATCCGCTTCCTGGAGATGGACGACGCCCTGGACCGCATGGCATCACGCCCCATAGAGTCCGCCATGAACGACGACTCCGGCTTCGGAGGCCCGTCTTACGGAGGCTTTGGCCAACCAAGTGAATTTTAATGGAAGAAATAACCCATAAAGGCCGCATAGTTGCAATCGACCCCGACATTACCACGGTTGAGATTATCGCGGAGTCGGCATGCGCATCCTGCCACGCCAAGGGCCTCTGCGGCCTGGGCGAGGAAAAGGTGAAGCTGGTTCAGGTTCGCACCAGCGCCTGGCATCCCCACCAGATCGGCGACGAAGTGGAGCTGGTGCTCAAGAAGGCCCTGGGTTATAAAGCCGTGTTCATCGCCTACGGAATGCCCCTCGTGGTGCTTTTCGTGGCCTTGATGGTACTTACCCAGCTGGGCGTTGGCGAGCTCTATGCCGGCCTCGGCGCACTTGCTGCCGTGGCCGTGTGCTATCTGGTCATCTTCCTGTTCCGCAACAAACTCAGTAAAGAATATTCGTTCTATTTGAAATGACAGAAACAATAATTTGGACCATATCTGTGCTGACGGCCCTCGGCCTGCTGCTCTCCCTGGTGCTCTTCTGGGTTGCCAGGAAG
This sequence comes from Bacteroidales bacterium, assembly GCA_017554335.1. Classification (GTDB taxonomy): domain Bacteria; phylum Bacteroidota; class Bacteroidia; order Bacteroidales; family UBA932; genus Cryptobacteroides. The sequence goes on from JAFZIO010000048.1 coordinate 26,431, forward strand.
TTCCGCGTAGAAGAGGACCCCAGGATAGATGAAATCGAGAAGACTCTGCCGGGAGCCAATTGCGGCGGCTGCGGGTTTGCAGGCTGCCGGGCTTTTGCGGACGCTGCCGTAAAGGCGGGAAATCTCGATGCGAACTACTGCCCTGTGGGCGGCGGTGAAGTGATGAAGAAAGTGGCTGCCATCCTGGGCTGCGAAGTTCAGGAGGCCGCACCCCGCGTGGCCGTGGTGCGCTGCAACGGCAGCTGCGCCAACCGTCCCAAGATTAACGAATACGGCGGAGCCCGTTCCTGCAAGGTGAAGGCTGCCCTCTACGGAGGCGACACCGGCTGCCTCTTCGGATGCCTGGGCTGCGGCGACTGCGTGGCGGCCTGCCAGTTCGGCGCCCTGAGCATGGATGCGGAAACCGGCCTGCCCGTCGTTGACGAGAGCAAGTGCACCGCCTGCGGCAAGTGCGTCGCTGCCTGCCCCAAGCGCATCATCGAGCTGCGCGACAAGGGCCCCCGCGGCATGCGCATGTACGTCTCCTGCACCAACAAGGACAAAGGTCCCGTGGCACGCAAGGCCTGCTCCGCCGCCTGCATAGGCTGCGGCATCTGCGCCAAGACCTGCCGCCACGATGCGATAACCGTTACCGACAACGTGGCCTACATAGACTTCAGCAAGTGCAAGCTCTGCCGCGAGTGCGAGGCCGTATGCCCTACCGGAGCCATCCACGGGGTGAATTTCCCCAAGCCGCTGGACAAGGAGGCCGTGAAACAACGTATCGCTGACCGCAAGAAAAAGGAGGAAGAAAATGTCTAAACTTACATTCTCCATCGGCGGCATACATCCCGCCGACAGCAAGCTGGCACGCGACTGCAAGATCGAAGTGCTGCCCCTGCCTCCCAAGGTATACGTCTCCATGTTCCAGCACCTCGGCGCGCAGGCAAAGCCCGTCGTGGCCGTGGGCGACAAGGTAAAGGCCGGCCAGATAATCGCTGAGCCGGGCGGGTTCATTTCCGCCTACGTGCATTCTCCGGTATCCGGCACCGTCAAGGCAATCGGCCCCCGCAAAGACCTAGCAGGCTTCAACGTGGTGCACATAGAAATTGACGTGGAAGGCGACGAGTGGGCCGAGGGAATCGACCTCAGTCCGGAGCTCGTAAGCGCCATCCCCGAGGACCGCGAGTTCATACTGGACCGCATCAAGATGGGCGGTGTCGTGGGCCTCGGAGGTGCAACCTTCCCCACCCACGTGAAACTCAATCCGCCGCCCGGAAAGTCGGCCGACTGCCTCATACTCAACGGCACCGAGTGCGAACCCTACCTCACCAGCGACTTCCGCATCCTGCTGGAGCGCACGGACGAGATAGTGGTGGGCGCCGCCATCATGCAGAAGGTGCTGGGAGGCTGCAAGTGCGTTATCGGCATAGAGGAGAACAAGCCGGAGGCAATTACCGCCGTCCGTGCCTCCATCAAGAAGCTCGGCTTCTCCAACATGAACGTGGCGGTGCTCAAGAAGCGCTATCCGCAGGGCGGTGAGAAGCAGCTCATCGACGCCGTAATGCACCGTCAGGTCAAGTCCGGCGGTCTGCCTATTGACGTGGGCGCAGTGGTGCAGAATGTAGGCACTTCGCTCGCCGTTTACGAGGCCGTTCAGAAGAACAAGCCTCTGGTTACCAACGTCATGACCTTCACCGGCAACATAGTTCCGGCGGAGCGTCAGCGCAACTACCTCTTCCGCATCGGCATGCCCCTGTCGTTCATCGCAGAGCAGGCCGGAGGCGTTCCGGAAGGCACCGTGAAGCTGGTGAGCGGCGGCCCCATGATGGGAAAGGCCATTGCCAACTTCGATGCGGCCACCGTGAAGGGAACGTCTGCCATCCTCTGCCTCGGCGAGGAAACCAGGCGCCACCAGGAGACCCCGTGCATCAGCTGCTGCCGTTGTGCGGACGCCTGCCCCATGGGTCTGGAACCCTTCCTCCTCAAGAAACTGTACGCCGTCGGCGACACCGCCGCGCTGGAGCAGAACGCAGTGCAGGATTGCATAGAGTGCGGCTGCTGCCAGTACAGCTGTCCCGCTTACGTGCCTCTGCTGGACAATATCCGCATGGCCAAGGCCCAGGTGATGGGTATCATCCGTGCCAGAAACGCTAAAAAGTAAGAAGATGGACAAAATGATAGTATCCCCTTCGCCGCATCTTCACAGCCCGGCATCCACCAACTCCATAATGAGGGACGTGGTCATAGCCCTTGCGCCGGCAACCGTGGTGATGCTGCTGTTTTACGGCTGGGCCAGCCTTCTGGTGCTTGCGGTCGCCTGCGTTGGCTGCGTCGGCCTCGAGTATGCTATTGCCCGCTGGCTCATGCACAAGCCCGAGTTGTTCAACGGCTGGTCTGCCGCCGTCACCGGTGTGCTGCTGGCCCTGAACCTGCCTCCTACCACTCCCTGGTGGGTGGTGGTGATAGGAGCTCTCGTCGCCATAGGCGTCGCCAAGATGTCTTTCGGCGGCCTGGGACAGAACCTCTTCAACCCCGCCATCACCGCCCGAGTGTTCCTGCTCATCTCTTTCCCGGTCTACATGACCAACTGGGACCTGACAGGAGGTTTCATCAACAGCGTGGATGCGATTTCCGGGGCTACTCCCTTGAGTATCATCAAGGAGGGCCTTATGTCCGGCATGACCCTGGATGAGATTATGGAGGTAAACGGCATGAACGCCAGCTCCATTATCCGCGACCTCGGCGGCTCAGGCGGTGAGATTTCCGGCCTGGCTCTCGTTGCCGGTTTCATCTATCTGTGGATACGTAAGGTTGTTAAGCCCTGGATTCCCCTGAGCATCCTGCTTACCGTGGCGCTCATTTCAGGCGTATTCCATGCCGTCAATCCCGAGTACTTCACCGGAATCGAGATCAATATCATCTCCGGAGGTATGCTGCTCGGCGCACTCTTCATGGCTACCGACTATGTGACTTCCCCTTCCAGCAAGTGGGGCGGAGTCATCTTCGGCGTCGGCATCGGTGTGATAGTGATGATGATACGTTACTTCGGCTCCTATCCCGAAGGTATGTCGTTCGCCATCCTCATCATGAACTGCTTCGTGCCTCTTATCAACAGGGCGTTCCACCAGAAAAAGTACGGGAGGGCATAATATGGCAGCTAAATCGAATCTCAGAAACATGGCCCTCAGCCTTACCCTGGTGTGCCTCGTGTGCTCCGGTCTGCTCGGCGTGGTGTACGCCATGACGGCAGAGCCCATACGCAAGGCGGAGGAGGCCAAGGTTGCGGCTTCCATTGCCCGCGTGCTTCCTGAATCAGAGGCCCAGCCCGTTCAGGAGAGCATCAACGTGGACGGCGTGGATTATACTTACTACAGGCTGCCCGGTGCAGGTTATGCCATCATAAGCACGGTCGGCGGCTTCGGCGGCCCTCTCTCCGTCATGGTGGGTATTTCGGAGGACGGCATTGTGGTCAACTCAGTGGTGCTGTCGCACAGCGAGACTCCGGGACTCGGTGCCAAGTGCGCGACGGACGTCGATTTCATAGACCAGTTCAAAGGCTGGGATCCTGCCGAGAAGCGCCTGGTAGTGCGCAAGGACGGCGGTGACGTGGACGCCATTACTGCTTCCACCATCACCTCCAGGGCCTACACCAAGGCTATTGCAAATGCTGTTGTGGTTTATTCAAAACTGACGGAAAATGAGTAAGTTCGGTCTTATAACAAAGGGTTTTCTCAAGGAGAATCCTACTTTCGTGCTGGTGCTGGGTATGTGCCCCACACTGGCTACGACCACATCTGCCATGAATGGCCTCGAGATGGGACTTGCGACCATGTTCGTGCTCATTCTCAGCAATATAGTCATTTCCCTCATTGCTCCGGTAGTGCCCGACAAGGTGCACATTCCGGTGTATATCGTGGTCATTGCGACTTTCGTTACTCTCCTGCAGCTGCTCATGCAGGCCTACACCCCCGAGGTTTATGAAACCCTGGGCCTGTTCATCCCGCTAATCGTGGTGAACTGCATAGTTCTGGGCCGTGCTGAGGCATTCGCCAGCAAGAACAGCGTAGGGGATTCCGCCCTGGACGGTATAGGAATCGGCCTTGGCTTCACCCTCACGCTTACTATCATAGGTATTGTGCGCGAGGTGCTGGGCAGCGGTTCTGTCTTCGGATGGAAGTTCATAGCCGGCGACGGCATACTTGCCTTCGTCATGGCTCCTGGCGCCTTCCTCGTGCTGGGATATCTTATGGTATTGTTTAACAAATTAGCCAAGAGGTAGTTATGGAAATTTTGCTCATAATCGTTTCGGCGATTTTCGTTAACAATATCGTGCTTGCCCAGTTCCTGGGCGTATGCCCGTTCATGGGTGTATCCAACAAACTCTCCACTGCCACCGGAATGTCCGGTGCGGTCTGCTTCGTCATTACCCTGGCCACCGTGGTGACTTACCTCATCAACAAGTTCTTCCTGGTGCCCCTCGGCCTTACCTTCCTGCAGACCATTGCCTTCATCCTGGTGATCGCAGCCCTGGTGCAGATGGTGGAGATAGTACTCAAGAAGATAAGCCCGTCGCTCTATCAGGCCCTGGGAATCTTCCTTCCCCTGATTACCACTAACTGTGCCGTGCTCGGCGTTGCCATCAACGTGGTTACCAAGGAGTTCACCTTCGGGGATGCAGCTCACATGCTGAACCTGGGAGAGGCAACGGTATACGCCCTTGCCACTTCCCTCGGCTACGGCCTGGCGATGATACTCTTCGCCGGCATGCGCGAGCAGCTTTCCCGCAATAATGTGCCCGAGGCATTCAAGGGCCTGCCCATCGCCTTCATTACGGTTGGCATCATGGCAATGGCCTTCCTCGGTTTTTCAGGTATAGTATAATGTACAGGATAGGACAGGGATACGACGTCCACCAGCTCCGTGAGGGGCTGCCCATGTGGCTCTGCGGCGTGCAGATAAGCTCGCCGACGGGCTTCGTGGCCCATTCGGACGGTGACGTCGCCATCCATGCCCTTTGTGACGCTCTCCTCGGGGCCCTGGCCCTCGGAGACATAGGACATCTGTTCCCCGACACCTCCGATGAATTCGCCGGAATCGACAGCAAGATTCTGCTTGCACGCGTTGTGAAACTCGTGCGCGAGCATGGCTGGGACCTGGGGAACGCAGATATTACCATTGCACTGCAAGCGCCCAAGATTGCCCCATATATCACAGACATGCGTGAGTGCCTGGCATCTGTGATGGGGGTCGACCCGTCGGTTGTGAGCGTAAAGGCCACTACGACGGAGCGCCTCGGGTTCGTGGGCAGGAAAGAAGGCTGTGAAGTCTGGGCGGTAGTACTGCTGGAAAGACACTGAAACCAATAACCAACCAAGAAAAAACTATTTAAAACTTGTTGGTGGTAGAATGGACTATTCACTTGATTTCTTTACTTATTGGAAGTACCACATTCTGGTGCTTTACTACTGGCTGGGAGAGTACCCGCCCGTAGTACGTTTCTGCGCCATCTTTATAATCGTGAACTTGCTGCTCGCGATTATATTCCTGTTGCGCGACTATGTGGTTGCGGAAAAAGTAGCTGTTGATAATTTTCGCGTAAAGCGCTATCGTCAGCGTTTCTATGAAGGTATGAAGGAGATAGCACTCTCTCCTAATCTTTATACCCAGGCCGACGTTGTCGCATACCTCAGGCTTTCGCCCCGTATACGTGTGCGTCCCAAGAAATGGAAATGCTACGTTCCCCTGTTCCGTGAACTGTACGTAGAGGTGAAAGACTCAGGCGTGAACAAGGAGAACTGGAGCAATATGCTCTATGCATTCAAGATGCCGACTTATTTTGAAATGCAGGTCCGTTCCAGGAGAATGAAGGAGCGACTGGACGCATTGAAAGATGTTGCCGACATCAGCTGCGACCTTAAGGAGGCGACCGCTGCGCGATACCTGTATGCAAAGGATGATGCCCTGAGGCTTACTTCTCGTCTGCATACTGCCAGGTTCGGTATGTCATATCCTTTCCGTGTGTTCGCCGAAGACTGCGGCAAAGAGTATACGGACGAGGTCTGCATCAAACTTCACTGGGTGCTTAAGGTCAGGCACGACCTGGGCTTGTCTATTCCGAATTTCGTACGCTGGTGCAGTCTTCCTGACTCCAGCATCTCTTTCCGTTTGTTTGCGGTTAACGAGATTCGTCTTTTCGGATTCAAGAGCGATTGCCCGGAGTTGCTCAATATCTTAAAGACATGTAAGAATGAAAAACTTTCCTGCGCATTGATCCAGGCCCTTGGCGAGCTCCAGTATGAGCCTGCAGAGCAGGAGTTCTTCAAGCGCTATCTGTATGCCGGTCTTACGGAAAGGCAGTACCTTTCCGAAGCCCTGGGCGCAATCAATTCCGGCAATCCGGAGGTGGTCAGGTTCCTCGAGGAAGACTATCGTAAAGCCACCAGCGCTGTCGGTAAGATAGGACTTCTGAGGGTTTTGTATGATTATGGAGAAGCGGGCCGTGAGTCTTTCAACCGTTTGAAAGCCGAGGCTCCGGAATATGACCGGATTTATTTCGAGCATATTGAGTGTAAACTTATAGACAGCAGGAAGTATGCGTGACACTATTATCAACTTCTTCAATTACTTCGTGATTTTTTACTCGGGAATTCTGATCTCGAGTTATGTCGCGATGGTTCTGCTGGCTCTCCGCAAGCACATCAAGCACAATGTTTACCATAACGAGCTGCATACCGTGCGCCTGCTGAGGCACTCCCCTTATGCTCCTGGTATCTCTATCGTGGCTCCGGCCTACAACGAAGAGAAGACCATTATTACCAATGTGTATTCCCTGCTCAGCCTGGAGTACCCTGATTACGAGGTGGTTATCGTGAACGACGGTTCCAAGGACAAGACCCTGGACCTGCTCATCAGCGAATTCGACCTTGTAAAGGTACCGTACGCATATGTAGAAAAGATCAAGACCAAGCCTTTCAGGGCTGTCTACAAGACACAGTCGGACAATCCCGTTTTCAAGCGCCTGATCGTGGTTGACAAGGAGAACGGCGGTACCAAGGCGGATGCATCCAATGCCGGCGTGAACGTTGTTTCCAACAAATACTTCGTTTGTACCGACGTGGACTGTATTCTGGACAAGTACGCCCTTTACCGTATCATCTGGCCTATCTTGCAGTCCCGCCGTCGCGTCATCGCCGTTTCGGCGGCCATGCGTATGTCCAACGGATGTATAGTTAAGGACGGCCAGATGGTGCAGACCCGTGCTCCCCGCAGCTTGCTGCCCCTCTTCCAGGATCTGGAGTACGCCCGTTCCTTCCTTGTGGGTAAGTCCGCTCTCGCATCCCTGAACGCCATGCAGAACGTATCCGGTGGTTTCGGTATGTTCGAAACCGAGGTCGTCATCAAGGCTGGCGGTTACGACGGCGACTCCTTCGCTGAAGATATGGATATGGTTGCACGTATGATACGATACATGTGCGACAGTGGTGAAGATTACCGTATCGTGCAGATTCCCGAGACCTGCTGCTGGACTGAAGGTCCTTCCACCCTTAAGGTCCTTTCCCGCCAGCGTACGCGCTGGGGACGTGGTCTGCTGCAGTTCTTCATCGTGCATCACGACATGCTCTGGAACCGTACCTACCGTCAGTACGGCAACCTCACCCTGCCTTACATTTTGATATTCGAGTTGCTGGCACCTGTCATTGAGTTTATAGGTTACACCATGGTGTTCTACCTTTTCCTCATCAACGCCGTCAACTATCATACTATCTGGGTCGCGTTCCTGGGCCTTTACGCGTTTGCGCAGATGCTTACTACATGCGTCGTTTCCTTCGACATGTATGCAGGTACGCCTTTCCCCAAGAGGAGTAATTACATTCTCATATTCCTGGCTTCCATGATGGAGCCTATCATTTATCACCCGCTCAGCGTGTTCTTCTCTCTCCGAGGCTACTGGCGTCATATCACCGGCCGCCGAATGATCTGGGGAACCATGACCAGGCGAGGCGTCAACCAGGAGCCTGCAAAGAAAAAGAAGAAATCATGAGAATCAGTTTGAAAACACTTCTTGCGCTTATCATTCTCTGCATGATAGCCATGCCCGGCTATGCACAGCAGAACCGCAAGCCGATAACCCCGGGACAATATATAGACCAGGTCAACTCTTACTTCTCCCAGCACCGTTGGGATAAGGGAAAAGAGCTCCTGGATGAGAGTCTGGACAAGTATCCCAAGGATCCTAACCTGCATTACCTGGCCGGACGCTACTGGTATCACGTGAAGAATTATGACAAGTCACGTTATCACCTTGTAAAGAGCTGCAACCTCAATTACAATCACATTGACGCCAAGAACCTCCTTGTGAACGTTGAGGAATTGACAGGCAACTATTCCAGCGCCATATGCTACGTGAACGAGCTGTTGGAAATCAACCCTTACTGGAAGGGCCTGTGGCTGAGAAAGGTAGACCTCTACAGGAAACAGGGCAACTTTGAAGAGGCCACGGCCATTCTGAGGCGCCTGAGGCAGATTTACCCTAACGATTCCACAATCTCCAGCGACTGGTTCGAAGTGCTTTCGACCACCTACGAGATGGCCCGCAAGAACGGCGACATGGCGTCTGCGGAGGACGCCCTCAGGGAAATGGTGGCCATCTATCCGAACGATGCCGACTATCAGCTGGCGTATGCCAACATGCTGATCAGCAAGGGTAAGACCGACGAGGCCCTGCAGAGCCTTACGGCAGCTATCAACATCATCCCGGGCAACGTGGACCTGGTGCGCAAGGCCACCGACATCCTCATGTCTACCGGCCATGACGCCTCAGCCCTTTCGCTGGTCCGCGGCCAGATGGAGACCCACCCTTCGCCTGAGCTCCGCGCCCTCTACAACCGCCTGCTCTCAAGCTCCGCGGAGATAGAGAACGAGGCCGACCCTTATCAGCTGTATACCAAGGTGTACGCCACCCGCCACAGCTCCGACGCCTTGAATTACCTTATCAAGGAGTCCTACCGCCGCGGCTACAACGACGATGCCCTTACATACATCGCCGCCAAGCGCCGCGCGTCCGGCGACACCCCCGGTCTCTGCATGATGGAGTATGAGGTGCAGCACCGCATGGGCCACCCGGAAGAGGCTGCACGCGTGCTCCGTTCCGCAGAGCTCCGCTATCCGGACAACTACGATATCAACATCGCCGCCTGCCGCCAGAGGCTTACGGATGCCTCCGAGGCCATGGCCGAGGAACGTTACGACCTTGCCATCGACCCCCTGGAGTACGTCCGCGTAAATTGCATGGAGGAGGAATACCGCACCACCGCAATCCGTCGTCTGGCCGTCTGCTATGCCGAGGTGTCCGAGTTCGACAAGGCCAAGGAGATGCTCCGTGAGCGCCTGCGTACCGAAACTCCTGCCGCAGTCACTGCAGATTATGCCCAGATACTCGTGAAGCAGGGCAAGACCGACGAGGCCTTGAATGAGCTCTACCTTACGTGGAACGACACCAAGGATGACGCCGCCCGCCAGTCGCTGGTCTATGCCTACGAAGAGACGGCTATCCCCGTGATAAAGAACGGCATGCAGGAGGGCTCCTACCCTTACGTGCTTTCGCTCTGCGACACCCTGCTGAAGATGGACCCCACCAACTATTGGGCCCTCCGTTATGCCAGCCAGGCCGCCGAGGAGCCGGAGAGATACGTCGATGCAGGAATGGAGGCATATCCGGACGACGTCAGCTTCCGCATCCGCAAGGCGTCCCTTCTGGTTAAGGCTGACCAGTGCGACGAGGCCATGGACCTGCTGCGCGACATCATGCAGGAGCACCCTGGCGACGAGACCCTCACGGGCGCGTTCGTCACGGCCGCATCGCACAAGGCGGAACTGAAGATGAAGGAGAAGGACTACGACGGAGCCGCAGCAGTGCTCGAGTCCGCCCTTTCCCTGCGCCCGTCGGACAAGGAGCTGATGAACGCCAGGGGACTGGTGTACGAGAAGCAAAAGCAGTGGGATTCGGCCTACGTCTACCAGCGCTACTACATTCCCGGACCGCTGGAGGAGCGTGAGTTCCTTCAGAAGATGCGCGCTCTCCGCAACCGCGGCTACCGCAACACTGCGGACGTCGGATACGACTTCTTCCGCTTCGCCACGTCGCACAACATTACCGGAATCGCAACCGTGGGCTACAATCATAACGATCCCAACGGCATCAGCTACGGCGGACGCATCAATTACTCCGCCCGCGACGAGTACACCGAGGGCGGACGCCTGATCGACGCCGGCGGCCGTGGATTCCAGATCCAGGGAACCTTCGGCAAGCAGTTTTCCAAGGAGTGGGAGATGTCGGCAGACGCCGCTTACGGCAGCAAGTATTTCCCCATCGTCTCGCTGAACGTTTCCGGCAAGCACACCTTCCCCAACGATTGGGAGCAGGAGGCCGGACTGATGTTCAGGGTGATGCAGGACACTACCGTCATGACAGGTGCCAACATCGCTTCTGCGATATCCGTCGACCACTTCTACTTCGGCGGCAAGCTTACCGCAGGCGTGTTCCACAACCGCTTCTTCGCCAACGGTTCCGTGCGGGCCCGCGCCTATCCCTTCGACGGAGGGCGTACCTTCATAGAGGCTCAGGCCGGTGCCGGTTCCGCTCCCGAAATGGATTTCATCAACATCTATTTCGACTCCTACCTCTTCAACCATTTGAACTCTTTCGTGTCGCTGGCCGCCAACTGGCTGCTGGCAGACAATCTGTCCGTGAATTTGTCCGGAACCTGGAATACCCTGTATGACCAGCGGGACAAAGTAGTCAGTTACCGAAACATGCTTGTTGGCCATGTGCAATTTGTCGTTTATTTTTAAATCGTTGGCGGGCTTGGCTGCCTGTCTTGTCCTGCTGTCCTGCGGCTCCCGTAAAGGGGCGACCTCCGACAGGTACTACTGTATAGAAGGAGCGACCAGCGCCAGGCTGGACAACAAGATGGCCGAGTACCTCTCCAGGCATCTTCAGGCCAGGTCCGACGCCAAAATACTGGTGCCGGTTGCCAAAGGTGACAAGGATTATTATGTCAGCCTGCACGTGGCGGATGATTTCGGAGGCGACTACGCCATCGAAAGCAACGACAATTCCTGCGCCTTGTACGCCCGCAACGAGCGTATCATGACATGGCTGGTTTACCAGTTCATCAAGCGTGAGGGAGATAAATACGGCTTCAGGGTGGATGATCTGCCGCCCAGCATCTTGTCGGAACGCGACACGGTGTATACCTTCCCGTTCGAGTACCGCGACATATACATGCCGATCAACCAGAACCCGGACATGACCCATATCATGGGCATAAACAGTCTGGAAATAGACTGGGCAATCTGGGGCCACCAGATGTCCCGCGTACTGGGCTCCAACGGTGACTCCAACTACGGTTACCAGAACCTCAATCAGGAGCTGTTCGCCCATAGCGGCGGCATCACACATCCCGAGCAGTTCTGCTTTTCTTCCGATAAGCTTTACGACCTTACGGTGCAGTATATCCTGGAGCAGTACGGAGACGGTACGGATTACCCCAGCCGCTTTACCATAGGCCCGAACGACAACTCTATAGCTTGCGAGTGCCGTGAGTGCCAGGTGCTGGGAAATACTCGTCACAACGCCACTCCGGCTGTGACGCGTTTCGTGGAAAAGCTGGCTACGCGCTTCCCCAAGCACATGTTCTTCATTCCGGGTTATTCCACAACGTTCTCGGTGCCTGACCACAGGCTTCCCAGCAATGTGGGTGTGTTCCTGTCCGCTATAGATTATCCCCGTGCCGCAAACAACAGCGACTCGCCCAAGGCCCAGGCATTCTTCCAGCGTTTGGAGCAGTGGAAACAGGTTACCAATACGGTTTATATCTGGGACTATATTTGTAACTTCGACGATTATCTTACTCCGTATCCTATTCTGTATGTGATGCAGCAGCGCCTGCGTGAGTACCGCGCCAGGGGAGTGAAGGGCGTTTTCCTCAACGGAAGCGGTTATTATTACTCCACCCTGCAGGAGGCCTATACCTTTATTCTCGCCGACTTGCTCATTAATCCGGATGTGGATATTAACACGTTGATCCTCAGATACTTTGACGATGCCATGCCGAATATCGGAAGGTACATTTCCGATATCTTCATTGTTATGGAGCAGCTGGCTTGGGACCGTGGAAAGGAACTGCCGCTATATGGTGGTATTGAGGACGCGTTTAACTCCTATCTTACGGAATCCGTATACAGGGATCTGTACGACAAGTATTTCAAGCTTGAAGACAGGCCCATGACCAAGCGCGAGCGTGTGATATATGAGAAGACGGGCCAGATAGTGTCATACTCTTATCTTGAGGCGTGCCGTTTGTACGGCCTGCACGAGGGTGGCTATGCCGTGAAGACAGAAAAGGGCTGGCAGGTCAAGCCTGAAGTGCTTGCCGCCGTGAAGAACCTGAAGAAGATGTTCGACGAGGATGAGATTTACATCCTCACCGGAAACGACAGGGCGTCAATGGACCACATGGACCGCATCAACGAGGAAGGTGTATATATTGCCGACTACGATGCCGAGTGCGAGACCTGGCTTGACTACAAGACCTGGAACAACGACAACCTGATCAATATTCCCCTTACGGTCCATACTGCCGACGGCCCGGTTGTTACTGATAAGCTTACCGACGGCGTGATAGGCATTTCCCAGAACTATCACTGGGGCTGGCAGATTTACCCCCAGGCGCATCTGGTCATTGATTTACCAGCGGAATCGCTTCGCGGAGCCAGTGAGATCGTGATGGCATTCCTTAACTATGAGCGCCACAGGCTCGCCCCTCCTGAAGATGTAGAACTTTGGGCCGACGGACGCTATATCAAGTCTCTGCACAAAGAGTCTCTCACAGAATGGTACGACGAGGGCGAGAAGGTGGTGTACCGTGCCCGTATCTCGCTGCCGCCTGTAGATCATGCGGAGCTGCGTTTCAAGCGTTCCCGCTCCCATAATGTATTCTTCGCAATAGATGAAGTAGTCGTAAGATGATGAAAAAAGTATTCTATATAATATTATTAGCCCTGGCTTGCTGCTCATGTCACAGCAAGCTGGGCTTGACCTCGGTTTCGCTGTCAGATCCCGTGCGTCACTATTATCCTATCCTTCAGGGCCAGGAACTCTTAGTGATTGCCAAACTTACCAACACCGGGGAAGAACCGCTGGTCGTGACTGATGTCCAGCCCTCCTGCGGATGCATAACAACCGATTTTAAAGACGATACCATGATCCCTCCGGGACAGTATATGTATGTTACACTTAAGTATGACAGTAAAAAGAATGTCGGCCTGGTTGAGCATACAGTACGGTTCTGGGGCAATATCGAGCCCGACGGCATGGCCCAGATGCGCTTCGACGTGAATGTGGTTCCGGATGCGGACTACCACCACGACTACGAGGAACTCTATGACAAAGACCAGACAGGCGGAATGCTCAAGGACCTTGTTACAGGAACGGGACGGGATACAGGTTTGGGTTATTACACAGACCTTTAATCATTGGTGCAGATTTTTTTTGCATTTTAGCAAAAGAATTGTACCTTTGCAGTCCCATTATTGAGATATGGTGTAATGGTAGCACTACAGATTCTGGCTCTGTCAGTGAGGGTTCGAGTCCTTCTATCTCAACAAAAGAGTGAGTCGCCAAGCGTCTCACTCTTTTGTTGTAATAATCTCCCCCGCAGCTACGCTGCTGCCCCCAGGGGCAACGGGGGCATGCCCCCGGGCCCCCAGCCCTCCGGGCTTATACCTCTGTCACGAAATACATGCGGAAGGCTATCCATTGATTTCGTGACAACAAAATGACGGTTTTGGCATGTTTTCATGTCACGAGATACACCGGGAGCCGCAGTGGTGGATTTCGTGACAGCCTGATGGGCTGCAGTTCGTCGAGCCAGCATCTCAGCCTCCCCAACGCCGTTTGTGCGGTCTCGCCCTCCGCTGCAGGCGGCCTTTTTATCAGGCCGACGGTAGCCAGGTCAGGATATGGCCTCCCCCATTCTTGGATGACGACACTGTTTGGGAGCACCGGCGGCGGCCGGCCGGGGAGGAGAGCCCTTTGGGTGTTGCTCCCCGCAACCCGGCCGAGCCGCAGCCGCATATTCTGGTGTCGCAACAATAATCCTCGCCGTTCTGACAGGTTTTGCTGGTTTTTCTGTCAGAAAAGGTGGAAATTTCTTCATTCTGACAGGTTTTTTGCATTTTTCTGTCAGAAAAGGCGGAAAAGGGAACGATCTGACAACTTTTCGCGAATAATCTGTCAGAAATGGCGAGAATGCCGTAATGATGGATGAAAATTTATAAATTTACGCCGGGAAACTGTTACCAATTGAGCGCAGTGGTACAATGAGAGTAATATCTGAAGAATTAATGGCAGAGGCATGTCGCCTCAACGATATAAGCCGGCCGGGATCAGCCACCATCATGGAGTGTTCCAAACTGTCGGCCTGCCTGGAAAAGCAGACCGGTATCCCCTTCATCCATCTGGAGCTGGGTTCGCCCGGCTTTGCCCCAAACCGTATAGGAGTGGAGGCGGAAAAGGCGGCACTCGATGCTGGCGTCGGCTCCAAGTACTCTCCGGCCGACGGGCTGCCGGTGCTGAAAGAAGCGTCGTCGAAATTCGTCAAGGCGTTTCTTGGGCTTGACATCGATCCGGCGTGCCATATTCCGACCACCGGCTCCATGCTCGGCGCCTTCAGCGCCTTGCGCATAGCAAGCCAGTGCGTCCCGGGGCGACGGAAGATATTGGTGCTGGAGCCCAGCTTCTCCGCCAACAAGAAGCAGATGGCCATTCTGGAAATACCCTGGAAGGGAGTGGAAGTGGCTGAATTGAGAGGCCCGCACTTCCGTGAGCGCCTGAGAGAGGCAATGTCCGACGACGACTATGCGGCGATTATCTATTCCAACCCCAACAATCCCTCCTGGATGTGCCTGTCGGAGGAAGAACTGCAGAACATAGCGGCCGTATCCCGTGAAACCGGCGCCATCGTCATAGAGGATATGGCCTATTTCTGCATGGACATGAGGGGGGCCGGATATGGCACGCCCGGCCGGGAGCCGTATCCGCCGACCATCGCCAGATACACCGGACGCTTCATCCTGCTAATTTCCGCATCCAAGATTTTCTCCTATGCCGGCCAGCGTATAGCGGTCCTTTGTGTAGGCCCCGCACTTTTCAACGAGCATTTCGACGCTCTCGCCCGGCGCTACGGAGACAGCGGCCTCTTCGGGCATACGTTAGCGGGAAGCATATTGGACATGATTACCTCCGGGTGCACGGCAAGCACACAATGGGGCTTGGCAGCAATGATGGAAAAGAGCTGCGACGGCAGCCTTGATTTCGTCAAGGATATCAGCGAGTATGGGGTCAGGGCCGCCCGGATGAAGACGATATTCCTGCAAAACGGCTTCAGCCTCAGCTACGAAAGCGACGCCCGCGGAAAGATTGGCGACGGCTTCTTCTTTACCATAAGTTATCCCGGCATGGACAGCGGCACCCTGGTCGAAGAGTTGCTCGCGTATGGAGTAAGTACCGTGAGCCTGGACAAGATGGGCAGCAAGCGCCATGGCGTGCGCATATGCTCCAGCCGCATTCAAGAAGACCAATTCGCCCTCCTGGCGCAGAGAATGGCGGATTTTGCCGCCGACCACGGAACTCGCTGATATTACCCCAGCAGACCGGCAATCAGGACCCCAAGATAGTTACCAACGGCATAACCTATTATTCCAATAGATATGCCGCTGATAATTACGCGTTTATTCTTCATGGCCCCGGCTATCATGGGGACGAAGAGCGGAGAGTTTATCATGGCAACGGAGGTTATAACCGCTGTATCTGCGTCGACCCGGAAGAGGCGGGAGAACAGCACCTGGAGCGTCAGCGAGCCGAAGATGGCGAAGGCGATGTAGCACAATAACCAGAATCCGTTAACAAGGTCGAGGCTCTTGGGATCGGCCATAGAAGCTACCACAAGGCTGAAGACGAGCACCAGATACATGCCGACATCATAACTCTTGGTCCATTTGCCTACCGCAGGAACAAAAGAGGCGGCAATAGCCAGGGTGGTGATGGTCAGTATCAGCACCAGCATATCTATGCCTCCGGTGATCAAGAATGACATACCCAGGCCGACGCCCATAATGAGTATGGCCAGGCCGATGGCAGACAGCGTTCCCTTCCTGTTTTCGCGGGAGAAAATATCCTTGTACATCTGCGTCTCATCCATTGCCATAACGGAACTGCTTGTTGCCTCGTTTGTCTCGCAAGCGGCGAATGGCAGCACCTTCCTGGCGAGCTTGATTCCCACAGCCGCCAGGAAAACCAGATAGATGAAGCTTACGAGCATATCTATTGAATTGACAATCAGATAAGTGCCTTCGTCAACATCCAGCATCATCTTTACCGCCGCAAGGTTGGGAGTGCCGCCGGTGTAGATGCCCGTAATCATTCCCGCCACAGATGCAGCATCGTCACCCAGATGGCTCCGGAAAAGGAAGTAACCGGATATGACAACGATGAATACGGATATCAGCCCTATGATGAGAGAGGTGAGAGCCTTCTTAATCGGCCACTCCCTGAAGTTGCAGGCAAAAAGGATAAGCGGTATCGCCAGCGGAATGGTCACGCTGGAAAGTGCATCCTGAAGGGGGAACACCAGCTCACGAGCCCCTTCGATCGGATAGATCAATAAGTGCCCGACAATTATCCCTATAAAATACATCATCAAGATGGCGCCTATGCGGGCTATGACCTTGACTTTCCGGGACATGCGCACCACAAGCGCAGGCGTTACCAGAAAGAAAACGGTCCATAGGACGAGGATGAGGGCGTTCATGACTGCGAATATACCAATTATTGCGCTTATTACAGATAAATAATTAACTTTGTAAATATGAAAAAGACATTATTATTAATTTGCGTAGTGGCTGCGGCGCTCGTTGTAGCGGGCTGCGGCAACAGGAACGGAAACAAGCAGAAGGGATCCGAATCCGCAGAAGTAAGCCAGACAGAAGCCATGGCGGACTCCGTTAAACAGGAAAAATTGAAACATGATACTATGGAACGTATTGCAGCAATGCCCGCCGAGCCTGTGTTTGACATCGTAACCAGCCTCGGCACCATCAAGGTCAGGCTCTACGCCGACACCCCCAAGCACCGTGAGAACTTCGCCAAGCTGGCCTTCGACGGCTTTTACAACGGCCTCCTCTTCCACCGTGTGATCGCCAACTTCATGATCCAGGGCGGCGACCCCCTCACAAAGAACATCGAGAACCAGCCCAAATTCGGCACCGGCGGCCCCGGCTACCAGATTCCGGCGGAAATCGTTGCTGGCCACCATCATAAGAAAGGAGCCCTCGCAGCAGCACGCAAGGGCGATATGGCCAACCCCATGAAGGAATCCAGTGGCTCCCAGTTCTACATTGTGCAGAGCGAGGCCGGCTGCAGCCACCTCGACGGCGAGTACACCATCTTCGGCGAAACCATCGACGGATTTGCGGTTATCGACAAGATTGCAGCAGTCCAGACCGACGGCCGCGGCCTCCCTTTGGAGCCTGTAATGATAATTTCTGTAAAATACGACGAGGAACTTAACCAATAGCTGCAAGTTTGGCACGCCTCTTGCAAAAAACTTAACCGAATAGTTTTTTCATAGGTTAAATTTTAGGTTAGAATTGCAAGCGCCCCGCGTCGAGAGATGCGGGGTGTGTTGTTCGCACGATGCCCACGAGATACTTGCTCTCGGTCAATGTGGAATGTAATCAAGTTGCGAAAAAAGCGTATATTTGTAGTAACCGCATAATGACAAATAACCTACTACAATATGAAGTCTCTTCCTAAACTCCTGATTGCCACCACTCTGCTGGCATGTTTTGCAGTATCCTGCTACGACGAAACGGCCGTAATGGACAAAATCAACGGTCTGGACAGCCGCATCTCTGCGCTCGAACAGCAGATGCGTACGGCCAACGACAACATAAGCAGCCTGCAGACGATTACGGCGGCGCTGCAGAAGAACGTCTCCGTAAGCTCCGTGACGGAAGTTGACGGCGGCTACAAGATCGTTTTCTCCGACGGCACCTCTGCCACCATCAAGAACGGCACTGACGGCCGCACCCCGTCCATGGGCGTCAAACAGGACGCCGACGGCGTCTATTACTGGACCCTGGACGGCAACTGGCTGCTCGATTCCAATGGCAAAAAGCTGCGCGTGACGGGCGAAAATGGCAAGGACGGAGCTTCAGGAGCCGATGCGATATCCCCTCAGCTCAAGATTGAAAAGGGTTACTGGTACGTCTCCACCGACGGAGGCGCTACCTGGAGCCAGATGGGTAAGGCTACCGGCGAGGATGGCGACGCCTGGTTTACGGAAGTCAAGTGGGACGATGACTACGTATATCTTACGCTTGCCGACGGCACCCTCCTCAAGCTCCGCAGGGGAGAGGGTCCGATTATCTCCATTGCGGCGATTCCCGATTATAACGACGGTTCCGTGAAGGCTGGTACAGGCCTCTTCACCATCCGCTTCAACGTAGAACCGGCCGGTTCCGCAGAGAGCCTGCTGGACCTCGCGAAGGACTGCTTCAAGCTGAAGGCCGTTTACACCCTCACCAAGGCCGAGGGCGACATCATTACCCTTCCCATCCACAAGCGTACTGTTAAGGACGGTATACTCACTATCACCACCACCGGCGAGGACCTGGCTCCCGAGTTCGCAAGCAAGAAGCTCGGAGTGAATGCCGCCCTCTTCATCAGCGATGATATTTTCGCCGTCAATACCGGCTACTTCCCTCTCTGGCCCGTGAACGAATACATGGGCCACGAGTACGTGGACCTGGGCCTGAAGTCAGGAAACATGTGGGCCGAGACCAACCTTGGGGCCGAAAATCCGGGAGAGCCCGGAAACTATTACTCCTGGGGCGAGTTAACACCCAAGGACAACTACACCTGGGGCAAGTATCTCTGGTGCAACGGAACCGATGATTCCATCACCAAGTATAATCTGGAAGACGGTAAGGTATCCCTGAAGGATTATGGCTATGAAGATGATGCAGCCCGCAAGGAATGGGGCGGGGAATGGCGTATCCCTACTGCGGACGACTGGGCTGAACTGATGGACAAAACCAAGTTTGCCTGGGCATGGACATATAGGGACGGCTCATACGGATATGAAATCAAAAGCAAAAAGGGCGGTTCTGACCAGTCAATATTCCTTCCTACTACCGGTCATAAGAGCGGGACGGATCTTATCTGTCAGGGACAGGGCTATTACTGGACTTCGAATCTTTGGAGCAAGGCTCAGGTATCTCCTGACATGGCTAATTTCGTTGTCTTCAAGAGCCCTGATTGGGAAGACGGCATACATTCGATTTCACGCTCTGTCGGCATCGTCATCCGTCCGGTCCTCGGCAAATACGAGGATAATAATGTTACAGGTATAAGCATCACCCCTGAGACCCTTACCCTTGCCGTTGGGATGTCAAGGCATCTGATTGCCAAACTGGAACCGGAACATGCTGACAATCCTAAGGTTACCTGGTCTTCAAGCAATCCGGGCGTAGCCACGGTATCCGAGGATGGCGTCGTTATCGCAGTTGCAGCCGGTACCGCCAACATTACCGTCAAGTCCGTTGACGGCGGCTATACAGCCACCTGTGCCGTTACCGTAAAAGACAAGTCGGCATTTTCTCCCGAAGCTGTCGATCTCGGTTTTCCGTCCGGAGTAAAATGGGCCACCTTCAACGTGGGTGCCATCAGCCCCGAGGACTATGGCGATTACTTTGCCTGGGGCGAAACTGAGCCGTATTACCTTCCCGGCTACGCGCTGGATAATCCTTGCAAAGACTGGAAGTCAGATAAAACGGGGGGATATGTCTGGGGGTCCTATAAGTGGAGTACCGGGAATACTGACCAAATCACAAAGTATAACAATTCTAACAACGAATCAAGTTTCAAGGATTATAATTACCAGGACGATCCAGCCCGGGTCAACTGGGGCGGAGAGTGGCGCACGCCTACCCGCGCAGATATGTCGGATTTGCAGGATTATTGTGTATGGACCCAGGAGGTTGTCAATAACATCTTTGGTTGCAGGATTACCAGTAAAATTAATGGTAACTCCATCTTTATCCCTGCCGGCGGACATAGAGAGGACATGGATATCATAACATTGGGTACCGAGTGTAATTATATGACTGCAACTGGAATGGGTAATAAGTTTTACTTTTTTCTGTTCCATAAGCCCAGTTCGGGTTTTACCGGTGTAGGTAATGGCGTTTATAATCGTTGTTACGGAGTGACTGTCCGCCCTGTCCTCGGAGAAGAAAAGGTTTTTCCGATTACCGGACTCAGCATCGACCAGACGGAAATCACACTGGCGCCGGGTGAGACTTGCAAGCTCCACGCAATTGTGGAGCCTGAGACGGCTACATTTAAGCATTTTATCAGCTGGAGCTGCACAGACAATGGTGTGGTTAAGGTGGAGTCTGGTCTTGTGACCGCTCTTAAACCAGGTCAGGCCATTGTTACGGTACAGACACACGACGGTGAGTTCAAGGCCTCCTGCACTGTTACCGTCAATGGTGGGTCCGAAGACCCCCAGGATGTAGTTGACCTTGGCCTTCCTTCCGGCGTCAAGTGGGCAAAGTGCAACCTGGGAGCCAAGTCCGAAGAAGAATACGGCGACTACTTTGCCTGGGGTGAGACGGAGCCGTACTATCAGAATGGTTATGCACTGGCCGACAATCCCCTCTGGAAATCCGGCAAGAATGCCGGCTACGACTGGCCTTCGTACCGCTGGTGCAACGGAGACTGGGACAAGATAAACAAGTACAATACAAATAGTTACTATGGCCCGACGGTTGACAATATCACCACTGTTTCCGCTGAAGACGATGCTGCGGCAGTCGCTCTTGGAGGGGGCTGGCGTATGCCTACCAGCGCCGATTGGGAGGACTTGATGAATCCGAACAACTGCGAATGGACCTGGACCACTTCCGGCGGAGTCCTGGGCTACAAGGTCACCAGCCACAAGACTAAGGAATCCATATTCCTCCCTGCATGTGGACGTCGTGTGGAGGAGATTCTGGACCTTGATGAAAAAGAAATCGAGGATGCGAACGGTTACTATTGGTCTTCAACCCTGTCGGAGTATTCCTGCAATGCCCTGGCCCGTTGTTTCTTCAAGGACAGCCAGTCCTCCAATACCGAATGGTACGACGAACCTCGCTGCTATGGTTTAGCAATACGCCCTGTGCTTGATGTCGCGCAGGCTGCGTCTTCGGTTGAAAGGCAGTGGGTTTACGAATATGAGTCCCAGGGCGAAACCATCAAGACTGTCTATGATTTCGGGGCCTCTTTCCCGCACCGTCTGTTCACGAAAGAGGAGCCTCTCTCCAGCGACGTATTGCCCTCTGACCAGTTTGAAGGCAATCAATATTCCATCGTCAAACTCCCGGACGGAGGCGTCAAGGTGTATTCGGACGACCCCAGACTTATGTGGTATGTGTTCTATGGCGTAACGGCAACTGCTGCCACTCTCGTAAAGTATTATTCGTCGGATTACTACACGAAGGAGGATATTTACAATATCTGGGATAAATATCCGGAGGAGGATCAATATGGATTAATAATCAATACGATAACTGTCAAGACCAGAGACCCGTTCGAAAAACTAAAATGGGAGCAGTGGGTGTTGGAAGTTGACGGCTACAAATATCGTATCTACGGTTCCGATTACGATAACGTAGGGGGCGATCAATACAAACTCTTTGTGAATTCGGTCCTTCACGGCCAGGCGTGCTCCGTTCCTATAGTAAGGATGAACAACTATGGCTCGGAGGAAGATTTTGCAAAGGTTGACGTAAAAGACAAAATTGCCGTTATTGACAGGGGTGATTTGACTTTCTCTGAAAAGTATGAGAATGCTTCAAAGGCAGGCGCCATGGCGGTGATATGCGCAAACAGCATGGATGGACATGCACTCGTCTTACCCAATTTGGCTGGAGTCAGTGGCAACGTGAAAAAAATACCGTTCGTTACTGTCATCAAAGAAGCCGGAGAGCGCTTGAACGGTAAGAGTACAGCCACCTTTACCTGGTGCACTGAACCTGGTGAAATAGAAGGATATTAACTGCTGGACAGGGCTGTCAGCGGATAAAGCCCTTAAGGAGTTTGTGCAGCATCTTGCTCACATCTTCGTAATCCTTGGGGTGGCAGTTGGCGAATGCCGACTGATGCCGAGTTTTTAATGACATTATTCATGCAGAAGTTTCGCGTATGTTTCGCAAAACGATTGTCTGACAAATAGCAAGCCCTTGATTATGATTGGGATATGCTGATTTCTTCCAATTTTAGGTTAGAATTGCAAGTTGCCCGCGCTGTGAAGCGCGGGCAATATTGTTTAAGGTATTCCCAATAAAGTTACTAACTTTGTTGAAACTACTTCAATATGCTTAAAATCGGTGACCGAATGCCGTCTTTCGAGGTTATGGACCAGGACGGGAATATGGTGAAGTCTGAGGATTTCATCGGAAAGGGTAAAAAGACCATCATCTATTTCTATCCCAAGGACAATACGTCCGGCTGCACGGCCGAGGCATGCTCGTTCCGCGATAATTATGCGGAACTCACCGCCGCCGGTTACAACGTGGTTGGCGTGAGCAAAGACAGCGCAAAGTCGCACAGCGGCTTCCGGGCAAAGTTTGAGCTACCTTTCCGCCTGCTGGCAGATACCAGCACGCAGATGCTACAGGACTTCGGCGCCTGGGGAGAGAAGAAGATGTACGGAAAGACCACTCTGGGCACGCTCCGCCGCACTTTCATCTTCAGCGAAGACGGCACCCTGGAGCGCATCATAGAAAAAGTCGACACCAAGAACGCCGCCGGGCAGATTCTGGAATAATTAGTACTTTTGCAGAGCCATGTCTAATAAGAACCTCACATCCAAGGACTTGACGCTGTACGAGCGGAATTACTCCGAGGCGGCGTTCTGGAAGAAACTGAAGCAGATTGCCGGCAAGGCCGGGGTTAAAGTGGTGTATTATGCCCTGGTGCTGTTCTACACCCTCACGGATCCGGACACGCCTGCCAAATACAAAGCCGTGATTGCCGGAGCGCTGGGTTATCTCATCCTGCCGCTCGACGTGCTCCCGGACTTCCTGCCTTTTGCCGGCCTGGCCGACGACTGGGCGGCCCTCATTGCGGCCGTGTCGTACGTGCTTTCCGCAATCTCCGCCCGCAGCAAGGAAAAGGCCAAGGCCAAGCTGCTCACATGGTTCCCTAACGCCAAGCCGTCGGACCTCGGCGATATTGCTTAACACGGTCCCAGCATTTTTATGTCTTCAATATCATTCACTTGCGATTATTGCGAAGGGGCGCATCCCCTGATACTGCAGGCCCTTGAGCAGACCAATATGGTCCAGGTTCAGGGGTACGGGGAGGACTGCTTCTGCCGGATCGCCAAGGAAAAGATACGCACCGCCTGCGGGTGCCCCGATGCCGGAGTGTACTTCCTGGTGGGCGGCACCCAGACCAACGCCACCGTAATCGACGCCATGCTGCGCGGCTACGAGGGTGTGCTTGCCGTAGAGACGGGCCACATCGCCGTACACGAATCCGGCGCCGTGGAGTCCTCCGGCCACAAGGTGATCACCCTGCCGCAGCACGCCGGCAAAATGGACCCGGAGGAGCTTGACAACTGGCTCGCGCGCTTCCATGCCGACGAAACCTGGCCCCACATGGTCTACCCCGGAATGGTCTACCTCTCCTTCCCGACGGAGTACGGCACCATCTATTCTAAGGCCGAGCTGACCCGCATCCACGATATCTGCCGCCGGTACGACATCCCCCTGTTTGTCGACGGAGCCCGCCTGGGCTACGGCCTCTCCAGCCCCGCCTGCGACCTCTCCCTGCCGGAGCTGGCCCGCCTGTGCGACGTCTTCTACATCGGCGGCACCAAGGTCGGCGCCCTCTGCGGCGAGGCGGTGGTCTTCCCCCGCGGCAACGTCCCGCCCCACTTCTTCACGACCGTCAAGCAGCATGGGGCCCTCCTTGCCAAGGGACGCCTGCTGGGCATTCAGTTCGACACCCTCTTCACCGACGACCTCTATTTCAAGATAAGCCGCAACGCGATCGGGCACGCCATGCGGGTCAAGGAGCTCTTCCGCGGGCGCCTCTACATCGATTCCCCCACCAACCAGCAGTTCCCCGTCCTCACTGAGGCGGAAGCCGAAGCCCTGAAGGGGAAGGTCGAATTCGAGGTGTGGGAGAAGTTGCCCGACGGCCGCCTCGTCACCCGATTCGCGACCAGCTGGGCCACCACGAAGGAGCAAGTTGATTACTTAGAAACGCTGATAAATGGCTGATAATTATCTGGAGCGGCGCGAGGAAGCGCTGCGGACGGCGGGACGCACGGTGGTGCGCCGCAATACCCCTTCGCTCGACACTCTGCTGCTGCGGAACCGCAGCCACAGGGGCTTCGACGCCTCGTACGAAGTGGCCATGCGCCAGCTTGAGGCGATAGTTTCCGTCAACCCCAGGATTCCGTCCAGCAAGAACGGCCAGGTGTTCCGCTTCAAGCTGCTGGATGCCGCATCCGGCGGCCGGGACTTCTGCCGCTTCCTGCGCTTCGGGGCCTATCTGCCCGAGCTGAAGCTCCCGGTCCCGGGCACAGAACCGCAGGCTTTTATTGTAGTATGCAGCACCCTGCCGGAGTCGCCCAGCGTGGACATAGATCTTGGGATAGCGTTGCAAAGTATGGCGCTGAAAGCCGTGGAGATAGGACTCAACGTCCTGATAGTACGCGCCTTCAACCGTCAGGAAGTTAAAGACGCGTTAGGCCTGGAGCTCGAGCCGCTGGCCGTCCTGGCCGTCGGCAAAGGCACCGACAAGATTGAGCTTGTAGAAGTTCCGGAAGGCACCGACCTCCGCTATTACCGCAAGGACGGCGTTCACTACGTTCCCAAGATCAGTCTGAAAGATCTGCTGCTGTAGCTTTTTTACTTTTTGATTACCTGGCTCATCTTTTTCACCAGGTCACGCATTGTGGCTCGGGCGTCGCGAGGACGGCGTTGTGTGGCCCTCAGCAAGATGCGGCCACTCTTTCCTTCTGCTAACGATGCGGTGAAAGTTGAATAAGTATTAGATGTCTCAGGCTCCAGAGAACAATTAATCTCCAGGACGTATTCTTCGCCCTTGCGTCTGTTATAATAGGTAACGACATCGAAGCCGTATTTATCCAGCTGATTGTAAAGCTCATCGGTACCGAAAGCAGAGGCATCATGGAAAGGGATTACTGCAACGGGAGTGTCACGAGTATAATCCCCGCCGCGGGTGCGGGTGGTAAACCTCATAGGAGAACAGGATGCGAGGACTGCAACCAGAAGCAGAGCAAAAAAGAATCTTTTCATTGTATGGAAATATTGAACACCCAAATATAACAATTATTCTTTTACTGGAAACTCCCTCTCGAACTCCAGCTTGCCGGAAGGGGCGAACATTCGAACGGAAACACGCCCGGTGGTGCAGCGGACGTCCATGCGGCGGACGTCGTCGTTCACCACGATGGGGAAGTCGGCACCCATGGATCCGGGCTCGCACATCATGAATTCGTGCAGGTCGGCGCCTATCATCAGGTCTATGCCCGCCTCGTTCAGCATGGGCACCATGGCCCTGTTCAGCCAGCGCTGCAGCAGGAAGTCGCTCTGGTCGGGGTGGTCGATCATGGGCACGTGCAGCAGGCACAGCTTCACGGGGGCGTCGCGGAACTCCGGCGCAAACAGCTCCTTGCGGGCCCAGGCAATCTGCTCCTGCAGGTAATCTTCGTACACCGGCTTGCCGCAGAACAGCAGCGAACGTGACTCCCCGGTCTCGCCGGCGTCGAACACCACGAACGCCACCGGCCCCTCGCGGAAGGTGTAGTAGAACGGCGCCTCCGAAGGCTCCGGGTACACGTCGGCCACCAGTTCCACGTTGTTGCCGCGACCCTCATGGTTCCCGCGGGCGAACATCAGCGGCAGGCCATTGGTCAACGAGCCCAGCGGCTCGATGGAGTAGTGTACCAGCGTATCCAGCACGTAGTTGCCGGCGGACACTATGTCGCCGTTCAGGAAGATGAAGTCGGTCGCGGAAGAGTCTACCTGTGCCGCCAGTTTGCGGTACTCGCGGGCGCGCAGGTGTATGTCGTTGAAGATGGAGAAGCGGCATTCCGTGGCGGCAGGATCGAAGGTGCGCACCCTGAACCAGCCGCTGGAGTAAGTGTCGCCGAACTGCGGCTTGCGGGCGTTGCTGTCGTCCGTAAGCACCTGGCCGCCAATGCGGTAGCGTACGACCTGGCCGGGACGGAAGCCGTCCAGCTGTATACTGTGGAGACGGTGGAAGACGCGCCTGCCGGCGAAGGTTTCGTACTTGAGCGTGCCGTCTTCCAGTTCCACCCACGCCAGCCCGGGCTTCTCGCTGGTCCACAAGATGGTAACGGAGCTTTCACGCACGCCCGACACCCAGGGCCCTGCCTTAATGTCCTGCGCCCGTAAGAGCGTGGATATCAACACGGTAACTAAAAAAACCGCCACTCTTTTCATAATCACGACTGATTTTCATGCTAAGTTACGAGTTTTTACTAAATTTGCGATGTACTATTAACAAAACCAATGCAAGAAACTGTTCAACGCAAGAAGCACCGGCTAGACAGATATGACGGCTGGTACGTTCAAGGCCTTGATTCGCTGCATGTTATGATGCCATACTTCTTTGGTCCCCGCACCAAGAACGAGGCTGTGATGAGCGAGGTTGTCGACCTTACCGAGGTGGATAAGTATCTGGCCAAAAAGAATTCCGGAGAAAACGTAGATTTCAAATATACCTGGTTCCACTTTATAGTGGCGGCCTTGTCCAAGGCCATCCTGCTGCGCCCCAAGATGAATTATTTCATTTCCGGCCACAGGTTCTACGAGCGCAAGAAGATCCAGATATCCTTCATAGTCAAGCGCCAGTTAAACGAGAAAGCGGAAGAAACTGAGGCAAAGTTCGTGCTTGACCCCAACGGCGGATCCCCCGTCGACCAGGTCCACGATTATGTGCAGAAGTTCGTTCATAAGGTGAGGGTGGAAGACAAATCCGTTGGTGTAGACGGCGCCCTGAACGTTATAAAGTACCTCCCCAGGCCTCTGTTCCGCCTGCTCGGAAGCGGCCTCCGCTGGCTGGAGTACCACGGCTGGTATCCCAAGTCCCTGGCAAAGGACGACCCCTGCTACTCAAGCGTTTTCGTAACCAACCTCGGCAGTATCAAGCTGAATGCCGACTACCATCATCTCTTCGATTGGGGCACCAACTCCTTCTTTGTGGTTATAAGCGAAAAGAAGCTGCGCCCCTTCTTCAAGGAAGACGGCAGTTACGACATGCGCAATACCATCAAGGTTGGCCTGACCATAGACGAGCGCATCGCAGACGGCTATTATTTTGCCAAGACACTCAAGCTTGTCCGCCACTTTTTCGCTCACCCTGAGCTTCTGGACGAGCCGGCATCAACCCCAATAGAGTTCGAATAAAATGAAATTTGACTACAGTAATGTGGCAACGCCGTGGCTGAGCAGCTACGACGGTGTGCGTCCTACTCTCGATTATACAGAAAAAACCATGTCCGGCGCAGTCCTGGAGACCGCCGCAAAAGAGGGCAGTTATCCCGCCCTCACATTCATGGGCCGCAAGATAAGTTACGCGGAAATGGCTCAGAACATCGAGCTCGTGGCCAAGTCTTTCTACGCCATCGGAGTGCGTCCCGGCCAGCGTGTGCTGGTGTGCCTGCCCAACGTGCCCCAGGCCATCTACTGCCTCTACGGACTCAACCGCATCGGCGCCATCCCGGCCATGGTGCATCCGCTTTCGGCCGTTGGCGAGATTGTCTACTATCTCAATGAGGCGGAGTGCGACGTGGCCGTGACCCTGGACCAGTTCTACGCCAAATTCCAGGACGTACGTGCCCAGAGGCCCATAGGCAAACTCATCATCGCCCGCGTGAGCGAGGAGCTCCCGTTCCCCTTGTCGCTCGGACAGAAGTTGCTGACGGAGAGGAAGTTCCCCAAGCTCGTCGAGAATTGGGGCACCCTCAGCTGGAAGAGCTTCCTGAAGCTTGGCAGCGGCTTCCAGGGGGAGTATGTGGCCGACAAGGACTACCAGAAGGAGGCCGTCGTGCTCTTCTCCGGCGGCACTACCGGCGTCACCAAGGGCATCATGCTCTCCGACCTCAACTTCAACGCCCTTGCAGCACAGACCTGCGAGATGAGCAAGGAGGAGGTGAACCACTGCCGCATGCTTGCCGCGATGCCTGTGTTCCACGGCTTCGGACTCGGCGTCTGCATACATACGGTGCTCTTCTGCGGCGGTACCGCTATCCTCGTACCCCGCTTCAACGTAAAGAGTTACGCCAAACTTATCAAGACCACGCGCCCCAACTTCATTGCCGGCGTGCCCACCCTCTTCGAGGCCATCACCCGCAACGAATACCTTAAGGGTGCCGACCTCTCCTGCCTGCGTGGCGTCTTCTCCGGCGGCGACTCGCTCTCCATCGAGCTCAAGAAGAAGTTCGACAAGTTCCTGGCCGAGCACAACGCCACCGTACGCGTACGCGAGGGTTACGGCACCACGGAATGCGTTACCGCCTGCTGCCTCACGCCG
>JAFZIO010000049.1 GCA_017554335.1 Bacteroidales bacterium
CTCCTCCGCCAGCCGGATATACTCAATATTCTCAACCTCGGCAATAGTACGCGGCACACCGAACTTCTTGGCAACCACGCAAGACAGCACATTGCTCTCATCGCTATCCGTAAGCGCAATGAAAGCATCGTAATCGCTGATGCCCTCCTCAAAAAGGAAATCAGAATTACGGCCGTCACCATTGGCAATCATAACCGTATTCGGAAGCCGCTCGGAAAGGGCTATACAACGCTCCTTGTCCTTCTCTACAATCTTCACGGCATCCATAACCGGAGCCAGGGCACGGGCGACCATCTCGCCCAGAGGCGCACCACCCAGAATCATCACGGAAGATACAGCCTTGTCCGCCCTGCCGAAGTACTTGATGATACTCTTCATGCCCTCGCGCTTGGAAACCGTAAACAAGATATCCCCGAACAGAAACTTGGTATCGAACTTGGGAATGATGGTCTTGTCGTCGCGGGAAATGGCGATAATACGGAACTGCGAAGTCTCCTCAGGGGTCATCATCTGAACAAACTCCTCCAGCTTCAGGTCCACCAAAGGAGAATCCTCATCTATCTTGAACACGGAAATCTGAAGCTTGCCGTGCGCGAAATCCATGGTGTCGGAAGAAGAAACATGCTTCAGGGAACTCACGATTTCGTCTGCGGCGCTCTTCTCGGGATAGAACATCAGCTCTATTCCCAACTCCTTGAACAACAGGCGGTTTTCTGCAGCCAGATAGTCCTCGTCGTTAATACGGGCAATGACCTTCTTGGCGCCGAGTTGCTTGGCCAGCAAAGCGCCCACTATGTTCACCTCCTGGGTAGTAAACGGATACACAGCTATGAACAAGTCCGCCCTGGCCACTCCGGCATCACGCAAAGTCTTGATGGACGAAGGGTTGCCCAGGAAGGTCTCCACGTCGGCATAGCCCCCGAGAGCCTTGAGCCTGTGGGCATCGTTATCGATTACCGAAACGTCGTTTGCTTCTGCGCGAAGCATCTTGGCAAGGTGGGAGCCGATCTCGCCGGCACCCTCAATGACTATCTTCATAACGTCTCAAGTATCTGAAAATACCGCCTCCGTGAAGAAGGCTCTGCAAGATAAGCAAAATATTATAATATCCCTTAACTTCGGCCCTGCCGGATACAGCCGACGGACGCCGCAGCTGCCGGTAGCCCCTGTGGGCACGCACAACTGCCCGGAAATCGGCGGGACGGCCGCTCAGCAGGTACACGAACGCCGAAGCCCAGTCGAGCAGCAGACGCAGGCAGATGCGGAAACGGGCGGCACAACAGCCCACCGTCGCCGGCAGGTTGTTCTCCAGCAGCAGCAAGTTGTTGCGGTGGTTCAGCTCCAGCTTCCAGGGGGACTTGGGCACCAGCGTGCCGCCTCCCAAATGCCAGACGGTGCTCTCCGGCACCACGGC
The DNA here is from genome assembly GCA_017554335.1 of Bacteroidales bacterium. GTDB lineage: Bacteria > Bacteroidota > Bacteroidia > Bacteroidales > UBA932 > Cryptobacteroides. The sequence continues at coordinate 1,415 of JAFZIO010000049.1, forward strand.
CACCTGCCAGCCGCGCAGCTGCGCACGCCAGCAGTAGTCGATCTCCTCCATGTGGGCGAAGAAACGGTCGTCCAGGCCGCCGAGCTCGCGCCAGAGCGAGGAACGCGTAAGCAGGCAGGCGCCGCTGACCCACAGCAGGTCCGCAGGACAATCGTACTGCCCCTCATCCTCCTCCGTCTTCCGCAGCACGCGGCCGCGGCAGAAGGGGTAGCCCAGACGGTCCATGCGGCCACCGGCGGCACCGGCGTACTCGAAACGGTTCAGCCGCTCATAAGAGCCGTCCGCACCCTGAACGAGCGCATGCAGCTTGGGTCCGCACACTCCGCACTCCGGGTGGGCGTCCATATACGCCACCAGCGGTTCCAGCCAGCCGGGAGCCACCTGTATGTCGGAATTGATCAGCAGGAAGTAATCCGCCTCCACTTGCGCCAGGGCACGGTTGTAGCCGCCCGTGAAGCCATAATTGGCGCCCAGCGGAATAGTACGCAGGCCGGGAAACTCCCGCGCCAGGAATTCAAGGGAACCGTCGTCCGAGCCGCTGTCGGCCACTATCACCTCAGCGTCCGGAGGGCACGACGCCACCAGCTCCGGCAGGAATGCCTGCAGGTAGCGTTCCGTGTTCCAGTTGAGTATGACGACGGCGGTTTTCATCCCCTATTTGCAGTCGCAGCCGCCCTCGCAACCGCAGTCGCCTTTCTGGCAGTCGCCGTCGCAATCGCCCTTATGGCATTCGCCTTCGCCGTGGCAGCCTCCGTGGCAGCCGCCGCAGCCCTCCTCGGGCGGAAGGTATTCGCCGTGCAGGCCTTCCTTAAGCTCCTTTTCGGTGGCGTCGCGGACAGACTCCACCTTACCGGTGAAGTGCAGGGTCTTGCCGGCCATGGGATGGTTGAAATCCATGGTCACGTCCTTCTCCCCTACCTCTACTATTATACCGCGCACAACCTGGCCGTCGGAGTTCAGCATGGGCAGCATGCGGCCCGGCTGAAGCAGTTCGGTAGCCAGTTTGCCGTCTACCATAAACGCCTCGATGGGGATGCGTGCAAGATATCCGGGGTTATATGTACCGTAACCTTCTTCCGGGGTAAGGGTGAACTCGAAGGGGTCGCCCGCCACCTTTCCGGCAAGGGCCGCCTCGAACTTGGGCAGCAGCATTCCGGTTCCGTGAATATACTCAAGAGGGGCCTCGGAGACGGCCTTGTCGGCTATCTTGCCCTCGACTTCCAGCTCGTAGCTTACAGCTACAACTTTTTCTTTATCAACCTTCATTTTTTTTGCCTTAAAAATGCAAAGTTAAAAATTTTTAAATTATCTTTGTAGTCCGTATGAAATACGGGTTCGACAACGAGAAATATCTCAAAATTCAATCGGAACACATCAAGGAGCGTATCGCCAGATTCGGCGACAAGCTTTATCTTGAGTTCGGTGGCAAGCTTTTCGACGACCTTCACGCCAGCCGCGTACTGCCCGGCTTCAAGCCCGACAGCAAGTTGCAGATGCTAATGCAACTCTCTGATTATGCGGAAATTATCATTGTAATCAGCGCAATAGACATAGAGAAGAACAAGGTACGCAGCGACCTTGGCATTACCTATGACATGGACGTACTGCGCCTGCGCGAAGAGTTCGTTAAGCGCGGACTGCTGGTGAGTTCGGTGGTAATCACCCATTACAACGGCCAGGCGAGCGCCGACTCCTACCGCTCACGCCTCGAGCGCCTCGGCATCACGGTCTACTATCACCACACCATCGAGGGCTACCCCAACAACGTGGCTCTCATAGACTCGGACGAAGGCTTCGGACGCAACGACTACGTCAAGACCAAACGTCCGCTGGTGGTGGTAACCGCACCCGGCCCCGGAAGCGGCAAGATGGCTGTTTGCCTGAGCCAGCTGTACCAGGAGCACAAGAGGGGCATCAAGGCCGGATACGCCAAGTTCGAGACCTTCCCCGTATGGAACCTGCCGCTGAAGCATCCGGTCAACCTGGCCTACGAGGCCGCCACCGCAGACCTCAACGACGTGAACATGATAGACCCGTTCCATCTTGAGGCATACGGCAAGACTGCAATCAACTACAACCGCGACATAGAGATATTCCCGGTGCTGAACGCGCTATTCGAGGGCATCTACGGCGAGAACCCGTACAAGTCCCCCACCGACATGGGCGTGAACATGGTGGGCTTCTGCATAAGCGACGAAGACGTCTGCTGCGATGCTTCGCGCGACGAGATAGTGCGCCGCTACTACGAGGCCCTATGCAAGCTGGCGGACGGCAAATGCGAAGGCTCCGAGGTAAACAAAACCGCCCTGCTGATGCGCCAAGCCAACATTACCACCGCGTGGCGCAAGACCACCGTGGCCGCCTACGAGCGCAAGCTCGAGACCGGCGTGGCTTCCGCAGCCATAGAGCTGGCGGACGGCACTATAATAGCCGCCAACACCTCTCCCCTGCTGGGCCCCTCTGCCGCACTTATACTGAACGCCGCCAAGCATCTCGCCGGAATAGACCATCAGGTGAAGCTTATTCCGCAGGAGATGATAGAGCCAATAGCGCGTACCAAGATATCTTTCCTGCACGGGCACAACCCGCGCCTGCATACGGACGAGGTCCTGGTTGCCCTGTCCATGCTCAGCAAAGACGACGACAACTGCCGCCGCGCCCTGGAGACCCTGCCCCTCTTCGAAGGCTGCCAGGTGCACTCCACAGTGATGCTCAGCGAGGTGGACCGCAAGATTTTCAAGAAACTCGGAGTCGGAGTCACCTGCGACCCCGTCAAGAAAAACGGATGATAATCAAGAGCTACCGGTTCTCCCTTAGGGAACCGGCTCTTTTTTGAATATGAGAGCGTGCTTGATTCTTGAAGACGGCTCCCGATTTGAAGGGACCGCATTCGGAAGCCTCCGGAACACTTCGGGGGAGGTTGTGTTCAACACCGCCATGACCGGTTATACTGAGAGCCTTACAGACCCTTCCTACGCCGGCCAGATACTTGTCTCCACTTTTCCGCTTATAGGCAATTACGGAGTGCCGCCGCACAAGAAAGAGGCCGACGGCATGGAGGAGCATTTCGAGGGCAGCCATATCTACGCCCGCGGCCTTGTGGTGGCCGACTACAGCAGCGCCTACAGCCACTGGGATGCGGAAGAGAGCCTGGATACCTGGCTGAAGAACGAAGGCATACCGGCAATCACCGGCATAGACACCAGAGCCCTGACCAAAGTACTCCGCGAAAGGGGCGTTATGCGCGGTCGCATAGAAGTTGAAGGCGCCACAGAAGAGGCCGCCGAAGACAATTACGAAGAGCACAACTTCGTGGCCGAAGTCTCCTGCACCGAAGTGCTTCACTACCTGCCGGAAGGCACGCCGCGCAAAAAGGTGGTGGTAGTGGACTGCGGCTGCAAGTACAACATCATACGCTGCCTCCTGTCCAGGGGCCTGGAAGTAGTACGCGTCCCCTGGAATTACGACTACAGCGGCATGGACTACGACGGCATAGTTCTGAGCAACGGCCCCGGC
>JAFZIO010000050.1 GCA_017554335.1 Bacteroidales bacterium
ACGAGTATGACCTGGACCATACCGACGCCTGGGAATTCCCGAACGGCATGGTGGAATCCTGGACCAGCACGGCCAGGGGCGTATTCGCTGCCAAAAAGGGCATCGACGTGATCATGGCGCCCTCCTGGGGCTGCTACTTCGACATTATGCAGTCCGCCACGCCCGGCGAGCCCGGCGACGGTCCCGTCAATGGCGGCAGCACGTCGAACGGCAACAAGACTTCGCTCACGCCCGACCAGTGGCGTCCCGTGACCCTTTCCGCGGCCTATGACTGGAATCCCTGCAACGGAATCCCGGCCGCCAACACTACGCATGTCAAGGGTGTTGAATGCGCTATGTGGACGGAATACATCACCACCACGGATCACCTGGAGTATATGCTGCTGCCCCGCCTCGCCGCCACGGCCGAGGTCGCCTGGTCCCCGCAGACGAACAAGGATTTCGGCCGGTTCACCACCTCACTGGACGACAGGCAGTTCGCCGTCTACGACCTCCTGGGGTACAATTACCGCCATACCTACGAATAGACTAGGCGTTCTGGCCGGTGTAATTGAGTGCGCCGCATTTGCGGCAAATCGGCCCTGCAATTCGTTCTGCGTGCCGACGCGTCCCGGATAACGGCCGGATTGGCCTAAATCACGGACGCGTCGGCAAGCAGAATGCGCTGGAAAGGGGTTATGCCGCAAATGCGTCCGCGCGTGATGTGTAAGCATCCGAGCAACTGCATATTGTGGCGGGGAGTGATCCTCGCTACTTTTGTAAAAAGTTACTGCTATGCTTACGAGAGAACAGATCCTGGAGGTGGATACCTACTGTGGCGAACACCAGATCAGCCAGAATCGATACCTGGAGGAACACGGTATTCCCCGGCACCAGTACTATGTTTGGAAGCGCAAATATCGTCAAGAAGACGAGCAATCTGCGGAGCCCGGATCGTTTGTTCAATTGCGTCCAGGTGGTGAGTTTGTCTCCCCCATGATGCCTCCGGCCAAGACTTCCGGAAAGGCCAAGGCTAAAACGGGTTCGGTGGACAGCACGGAGAGCTTTCTTACAGTCGAGATCCGCACTGCCGCAGGAACAATGATGCGTATCCAGGGCAGCATGACGGCAGCCCATCTTCATGAGATAATCAGCGCCGGCTAATGTTCTACCTGGATGGGACATACAGGTACTGGCTTTACAACAAGCCCGTTGATATGCGAAAGAGCTTCAACGGCCTGAGCGGTATCGTTACTAACGCAATGAGCGGTCGCTTGTATGGCGGGGACGTGTTCATCTTCGTGAACTCCAGCCGGAATATGATGAAGATGCTCCGCCAGGAGGAGGGTGGTCTGGTGTTATACTGCATACGACTTGATATGGGACGGATGCGGTTGCCTGTCATGGGTGGAGAAGACGTGATCTCCACCAGTTTGGCCTATGAAAACGTGATCGGGATGGTTCATTCTGCTCTTGAAAGCCCCTATGTAAGGAGGATGAAGCTATTAGCTAAGAACTTGTAAATCATTACTTTAGATAAGTAAAATAATCGACATTTGCAATAGCAAAAACCCTTGCAGAAGTCGCTGGAAGGCCATATCTTTGTGTCCGGGAACAAGGGGAAAAGATGTCCGACCAGAGCCTCGAAATACAGCGACTTCGCGAAGAGCTTGCCAAGCTTTCTGCCACGAATGAGAACCTTCAGGCAGAGAAGGCTCAACTGTTGGCGGAGAAAGCCAGGATGCAGGCAGAGAAGGCGGAGATGCAGCTAGCCATCAACGATCTCCGTTCCATGATGGCCTGGTTCCGCAAGAAGCTCTTCGGATCCATGAGTGAGAAACATCTCCCGCTTGATCCCAATGTCCTTGAACCCACTCTGTTTGACCAGTCCCTCCCTGAAGAGGAACAGGTTAAACTGGATGCAGAAGTGAAGGCGATGGAGGAGCAGAATGCCAAGCTGATCGAGGTTAAAGCCCATAAACGTGAGGTTCGCAGGCCGGTGTTCTCCAATCTTCCCATTGAGGAGACCCACATCTATCCCGAAGGCGTTCAGGACAACCCTGATTATGTTGAAATTGGCGTTGAGAACACGGACACCGTTGCCATCCAGCCGGCCAAGATGTATGTCAAACGCCTCGTACGGCACAAGTTCGTTCTTCGCTCCGAACTTCAGATTGAAGATCCCGACAGGCAGGCGTTCCTGATTGCCCCGCTGCCGGAAACGATACGGCCCAAGAGCATGGCTGACGCCACCCTGCTGGCAGACATCCTGATAAACAAGTACATCTACCATCTCCCGTTCTACCGGCAAATCCAGAAGTACAAGGAACTGGGTGTGGTCCTGAACGATGCCACGATTGGAGACTGGTTCGCCGCGGTCTGTGAAAAGCTACGGCCACTATACGACAAGCTCAGGGAGCAGATCATGTCAAGTGACTATATACAGGTGGATGAGAGTACGTTGCCAGTGATTGACAACGAGAAACACCGTGCCGTCAAGGGATACATGTGGGCCGTACGCAACGCGCTCACCGGGGACGTATACTTCCATTACGATATGGGCTCCCGCAGCGGCGATACCGCCCGCAGGCTTATCGGTGGCTACCGTGGCGCCGTCCAGACTGATGGATATGAGGTATATTCATCCTTTGAAGGCACCCCTGGCAAGATCATGATAGGCTGCTGGGCACACGTAAGACGCAAGTTTGTGGAAGCCTTGGATGAAAACAAGAAGTACGCGAGCGAAGCCATTGTCTATATCAGCAAACTGTACAAGATCGAGGAGGAGATGAAAGAGGCCGGACTGGATGCTGAAGCCATCAAGGAACGCCGTCAGAAGGAGTCCTATCCCATTATCCAGGACTTCGAGAAGTGGATGGACAGCGTTGCCGACTACTTCACACCGAAGTCCAGGATGGGCAGAGCCCTGACATACACATACGCTCTTCTTCCTCGTTTGGGCCGCTATGTCCTTGATGGCCGGTACAACATTGACAACAACGGTATTGAGAATGCCATCAGGCCTTTGGCTCTCGGCCGCAAGAACTATCTGTTCGCCGGCAATCACGATGCAGCCATACGTGCAGCTATTGTCTACTCCTTGTTCAGCTGCTGCAAAGCGGCGAAGGTTGATACCCGGGCCTGGCTGGAAGATGTCTTGAGAAGAGTCCCCACGGAGAAGAATCTGGAAACGTTACTACCAGGTCACTGGACGGTTACTAACCGTTAGTAACGCGTCACTAACAATCAGTAACGGCTACTAATCCATCACTTCGGGTTAGTAGCCGTTACTCTATTGCGATATGTACTTTGTCGGAGGCTTAC
>JAFZIO010000051.1 GCA_017554335.1 Bacteroidales bacterium
GGGATAATAATCAGTAACAAATTAAGTAAAGTATAATTATGGCACGTATAGCCGGTGTTGATTTACCTAACAACAAACAAGGAGAGATAGGTCTGACCTATATCTTCGGTATCGGCCGCAGCTCCGCCAGGAAGATCCTCGACAAGTGCGGTATCGATAGAACCATCAAAGTCGGTGACTGGAATGACGACCAGATAGCAAAGATCCGTACCGAGATCAACGAAGAGTACAAGATCGAGGGTGAGCTCCGCTCCAGCGTCCAGATGGACATCAAGCGTCTCATGGATATCGGTTGCTATCGCGGAATCCGCCACCGCGCAGGTCTCCCTGTCCGCGGACAGAGCACCAAGAACAACGCCCGTACCAGGAAGGGCAAGAAGAAGACCGTTGCCAACAAGAAGAAGGCGACCAAGTAAAACAGATGAATTATGGCAAAGAAAACTACAACATCCAAGAGAGTTGTCAAGGTTGAAGCTTATGGCGAGGCCCATATTTCATCAACCTTCAACAACGTCATCGTCTCCCTTACCAACGCCCAGGGCCAGGTTATCAGCTGGGGCTCTGCCGGTAAGTGCGGCTTCAGAGGTTCCAAGAAGAACACTCCCTACGCTGCCCAGATGGCCGCTGAAGATGCTGCAAAGACAGCATACGATGCAGGTCTCCGCAGGGTCAAGTGCTATGTGAAGGGTCCCGGCTCCGGACGTGAGTCCGCAGTCCGCACCATCAACAACGCAGGCATCATCGTGACCGAGATCATCGACGTCACCCCTATGCCTCACAACGGATGCAGACCGAAAGGCCGTCGTAAAGTTTAACCCTTTTAAAGCAGAATTACTATGGCAAGATATACAGGTCCCAGCACCAAGATCGCCCGTAAGTTCGGCGAGCCTATTTTCGGCGCAGACAAGTACTTTGAGAAGAGGAATTTCCCTCCGGGACAGCACGGACTCGCTGCAAAGCGCAAGAAGCAGAAGGAGTACGGCACCCAGCTCAAGGAGAAGCAGAAAGTCAAGTATATGTACGGTGTGCTCGAGCGTCAGTTCCGCAACACCTACGACAAGGCAGCCCGCATGGCCGGCCAGAAGGGTGAGAACCTCATTCTCCTCCTCGAGTCCCGCCTGGACAACGTGGTGTACCGCCTGGGCATCGCTCCCAGCCGCGCCGCCGCACGCCAGCTTGTCTCCCACCATCACATTACCCTTAACGGGGACGTTTGCAGCATTCCTTCCGCCCAGGTGAAGCCGGGCGACACCATTGCTGTACGCGAAAGGTCCAAGAGCCTCGAGGTCATCCAGGCAAGCGTGGCATCCGTCACCAAGTACTCCTGGCTCGAGTTCGACCAGAAGACCCTCGTGGGCAAGTTCCTCAACCTGCCTGCACGCGCAGAAGTTCCCGAGACCATCAACGAGCAGCTTATCGTCGATCTCTACTCCAAGTAACAGTTAACACCCCAACAAGAATAATATGGCAATCTTAGCATTTCAGAAACCTGACAAAGTGATCGTGCTCGAAAGCACCGATACTGTCGGCCGTTTCGAATTCCGTCCCCTTGAGCCCGGATACGGTCAGACTATCGGCAACGCTCTCCGCCGCATCCTTCTGGCATCTTTGGAGGGTTTTGCAATCTCCCAGATCAAGATTGTCGGTGTCGACCAGGAGTTCCAGACCATCCCCGGCGTTATCGAGGGGATGCAGGATATCATTCTCAACCTCAAGCAGGTGAGATTCCGCAGAATGGTCGAATCCGTCGATTCCGAGACTGTCAACATTACCATCAGCGGCAAGCAGGAGTTTACCGCCGAGGATATCTCCAAAGGATTGTCTTCTTTCAAGGTGTTGAACCTGGAGCAGCACATCTGTTCTCTCGAACCTTCCGTCAAACTCGAAATCTCCATCACCATCACCAAGGGCCGTGGCTTCGTGCCCGCCGAGGAGAGCCGTGATGAGAATACGCCCATCGGCACCATTCCCGTGGATGCCATCTACACTCCTATCCGCAAGGTCAACTGGAGCGTGGACAACTGGCGCGTAGAGCAGAAGACGGACTACGAGAAGCTCACCCTCGAGGTTGTCACCGACGGCTCCATCAGCCCCGACGACGCCCTTCAGGAGGCTGCCAATATTTTGATTTACCATTTCAGGCTGTTCACGGATGACAAGAAGGTGCCCATCGAGAGCGCCGTGGAGTCCGCCAGCAACGAACTGGACGAGGAGTCCCTCCGCACGAGGCACCTGCTGCTCTCCAAGCTCGCCGACGTAGGTCTGAGCGTTCGCGCTTTCAACTGCCTCAAGGCCGCTGAAATCGAGACTTTCGCCGACCTGGTGTCCTACACCCGCCCCGAGCTTATGAAGTTCCGCAACTTCGGGCGCAAGAGTCTCCACGAAATAGAGCTTCTCGTCGAGAAGATGAAGCTCGAGTTCGGAATGGACGTCACCAAGTATAATATCGAACCCAAGAAAAAAATTGAACAGTAGAGATGAGACACAATAAAGCTATCAATCATCTGGGACGTCAGAGCGGTCATCGCAAAGCTATGCTTGCGAACATGGCTTCTTCCCTGATCCTGCACAAGCGCATCACCACCACCGTAGCAAAGGCCAAGGCCCTCAGGAGCTATGTGGAGCCGCTTATCACCAAGTCCAAGGAAGACACCACCCACTCCCGCCGCGTCGTGTTCAGCTACCTCAAGGACAAGAATGCAGTCACCGAGCTGTTCCGCAACATCGCTCCCAAGATTGCAGACCGTCCGGGCGGATACACCCGCGTACTTCACGTAGGTTTCCGTCAGGGAGACGCTGCCGAGATGGCGCTTATCGAGCTGGTTGACTTCAACGAGGCCGCACTTGCAACCGCACCCAAGGCCGCAAAGAAGACCACCCGCCGCAGCCGCGCCAAGAAGGCAGAGGCCGCTCCTGTAGAGGAGCCTGCAGCACCCGCCGCAGAGGCCCCTGCAGAGGCCCCCGCAGAGGAAGCAAAAGCTGAATAAGAGCTTCCAGGAAAACAAGCCCCGACTGAGAAACAGTTCGGGGCTTTGTTTTTCTAATAGAAAATTTATACTTTAGCAAGTTAAAACAAATAACCAAACCTTATGAATCCTCTATTCTATGCAGTTCCTTGCGCTTCAGTTCTGGCGCTGCTCTTTGCCTTCATCTTCTACAGGCAGATGAAGAAGCAGGATGAGGGAACTCCGACTATGAAACAGATTGCCCAGTACGTCCGTGAGGGCGCAATGGCCTATCTGAAACAGCAGTACAAGGTAGTTGTGATCGTGTTTGCGATTATGGCGGTATTCTTCGCTGTACTTGCTTATGTGTTCCACGTACAGAATCCCTGGGTGCCGTTCGCATTCCTCACCGGCGGTTTCTTCAGCGGCCTTGCCGGTTTCATCGGCATGAAGACCGCGACTTTCGCCTCCGGCCGTACAGCCAACGCCGCCCGCCGTTCCCTGAACGCCGGCCTCAAGGTGGCCTTCCGTTCGGGAGCTGTCATGGGCCTCACGGTAGTAGGTCTCGGCCTGCTCGACATCTCTCTCTGGTGGCTCATACTTCAGGCCTTCTATCCTGCGACTGAGGCACAGAACCTCGTGGTCATCACCACCACCATGCTGACCTTCGGCATGGGTGCATCCACCCAGGCCCTCTTCGCCCGTGTGGGCGGCGGTATCTACACCAAGGCTGCCGACGTAGGCGCCGACATCGTAGGCAAGGTGGAGTCCGACCTCCCCGAGGATGATCCCCGCAACCCCGCAACCATCGCCGACAACGTGGGCGACAACGTGGGTGACGTGGCCGGCATGGGCGCAGACCTCTATGAGAGCTACTGCGGCTCCATCCTCTCCACCATGGCCCTCGGCGCATCCGCCTTCTACATGGCAGGCCCTGCTATGCAGACCAAGGCCATCATCGCCCCTATGCTCATTGCGGCAGTGGGCGTGGTGCTTTCCGTGGTCAGCATTTTCACCGTACGCACAAAGGAAGGCGCAGGCATGGGCCAGCTCCTCAAGAGCATGAGCTTCGGTACCAACCTGGCTGCCATCCTCAGCGGCGTGGCCACCTTCGGCATCCTGGCCCTTGTGTTCGGCACCGGCAACAATGACTGGTGGCACTTCTCCTGCTCCGTGGTCGCAGGCCTTGTAGCAGGCGTCGTCATCGGAAAAGCGACCGAGTACTACACCTCGCACTCCTACAAACCTACGCAGAAGCTGGCGGAGGCCTCCAAGACCGGCCCCGCAACCGTTATCATCAACGGCGTAGGCCTGGGTATGATTTCTACCGCGATACCCGTGATCTCCATCGTATGCGCCATCGTGCTGGCATACCTCTTCGCCATCGGCTTCGACGTGCAGAACATGATGACCGCCGCCGCCCTGTCCAAGGGTCTCTACGGCGTCGCGATTGCTGCCGTCGGTATGCTTTCCACCCTCGGCATCACCCTTGCCACCGATGCTTACGGCCCTATCGCCGACAATGCCGGAGGCAATGCCCAGATGTCCGAGCTTGAGCCTGAGGTACGCGAGCGCACCGACGTGCTCGACGCCCTCGGCACCACCACCGCCGCCACCGGCAAGGGCTTCGCCATCGGCTCCGCTGCCCTGACCGCCCTCGCCCTGCTGGCCTCCTACATCGAGGAGATAAAGATAGCACTCGAGCGTTCCGGTGAGTACATTGCCGGCGTCGCAGGACAGGTGAAGGCTGCCGAGGCATCCATTCTGGACATCCTCAACAACTACAACGTGTCCCTGATGAATCCTACCGTGCTTGCCGGCGTATTCGTGGGTGCTATGATGGCATTCCTCTTCTGCGGCCTCACAATGAACGCCGTAGGACGCGCCGCCGCCAAGATGGTTATCGAGGTGCGTCGCCAGTTCCGCGAGATCCCCGGCATCCTGACCGGTGAAGGCACTCCCGACTACAAGCGTTGCGTGGAGATTTCCACCAAGGCTGCCCAGCATGAAATGCTCGGCCCCGCGCTGATCGCAATTATCGTCCCTGTCGTGGTTGGTCTCGTGCTCGGAGTTGCCGGCGTGCTCGGTCTGCTCATCGGCGGACTTGGCGCAGGCTTCGTTCTGGCAGTGTTTATGTCCAACTCCGGCGGTGCATGGGATAACGCCAAGAAGTATGTGGAGGAAGGCCACTTCGGCGGCAAGAACTCCGAGTGTCATCACGCCACCGTGGTGGGCGACACCGTCGGCGACCCGTTCAAGGATACTTCCGGACCTTCACTCAACATCCTCATCAAGCTTATGAGCATGGTGAGCATCGTGATGGCCGGCCTTACCGTAGGATTCCACCTGCTGTAAGCGCACAGCTGATAATAACAGTGATTCCGGGAACAAAACGTTCAGTTCTGTTCCCGGAATCTGTTTTTTCTGCATTTTTGGAACAAATCAAATCAATTTGTTCCCGGAAAACTTATTTAATCATAGTATAAGCGCCGAATCCCAGAAGCGAAAGGGCCAGAAGAATCGCACCGGCCATGGCGACTCCAAGCATCACGAAAACCACGCTCTTCTTGAAGTCCATGTTAAGGATGCTGGCGGCCAGGGTTCCCGTCCAGGCTCCGGTGCCGGGCAGGGGAATGCCTACGAACAGCAGCAGCGCCCAATACAAGCCGCGGCCGGCCTTTGATTCCAGTTTCTTTCCTCCCTTCTCTCCTTTTTCCAGGCACCAGCGGAAGAATCCGCCAATGTATTTCTTGTCCTTGCCCCATTCCAGAATGCGGCGGGCGAAGAAGAAGATGAACGGAACCGGCAACATGTTACCTATCATGGCCACCAGAACGGAAGGCAGAATGGGTAACTGGTAAATGACTGCGTAAGGCATGGCACCGCGGATCTCGATCAGCGGGACCATGGATATAAGAAAAACTATTATATACTTTTTGAGCACGGCGCAAAGGTACTGAAAAATCTCCATACCTCCATACACATGCGTCCGTTATGATAAGGGCACTTCCAAAAACCCGCCCTGTCGTCGACGGTATTTGGAGTGCCGTCCGGATTCAGGCTCCAATACCATTCCCCGTCGGGGCAGATAAGATAGCGACGTATGAAGTCCCATGCCTTGACGGCGCGTCCGAGCCACACTTCGTCGCCCGTCAGCTGGAACTGGTTAAGGCAACCTACAACAGTTTCTGCCTGCACCCACCACTGGAAGGAGGCATCCCGCTCTCCGCTCTCCGGGTCGAATTCGTAAATCATGCCGCCGGAGGGCTCCAGGCCTTCAATGGCAGCTGCCGCCATGCGTTTGGAGCACTCCTGCACGCGATGCAGCAGCCCCTTGTCGCCAAGGACTTCCGCGGTTTCGCACAGCAGCCAGGAGGTCTCTATGTCGTGGCCGTACGAAACAGCATCGGTCTGCGATTCCCAGTTCTCGTTAAAGAAGAGTCCAAGGTGGCCGTCGGGGCGTACTATGCGGTTCAGGAACAGTTCGGTCAGCTCAGTAAGGCTCTTTCGCAGGCCTGCGTCCGGCCTACCCTGTAGAGACCGGTATAGCCTTCCAGGATATGCAGGTGCGTATTCATGGTTTTGGCGTCGTTGCGGTCGCGCTCGGAGAGGCGCACATCGGCGATGGGGGACCAGTCGCGACCTGCGGCCTCAAGGTATCCTCCGAGCAGCGGATCTTTGCTGTGGGCCTCTATGTCATGATACAACTTGACTGCAAGCTCCAGCGCCTGAGTGTCTGCTGTGGCGCGGTAGTACTCCGCGAGACCGTAAACGGCAAAGGCGATGGCGTAGTATTGCTTCTTAGTCTCCAGGGGATGACCGCCGGCGTCTACGCTCCAATAAGTGCCGCCGAATTCCGGGTCGTAGAACCGGTCGCGTATCTGCCGGAAGGCACGTTTTGCGGCCTCTCCGACGGCGGGGTCCCCGAACATCCGGAATGCCGACGAGAATGTCCAAAGCAAACGGGCTGTAAGGATTCCTCCTCTCGGGGCGTCGGGAACCAGGCGCCCGCAGCCGTCCATGCGGCCGTAAAAGCCTCCCTGACCGTCCTGCATGCGGTTCAGCCAGAAGGGAAGTATGTCTTTTTCAAGCTCAGAACGTATCTGTCCGGCAAATTCAGCGTACTCTTTCATACATACAAAAATAGATATTTCCACAAATAAAGGCAGAAATATGTCAAAATAGTATTATATTTAGCCAAAAATATACACTTTCAAACCAACCACACAATGTCCAGAGTACTTTCAGAGATCACCGGCCTTTCAGATAAGGACTGTTTCTTTATTGTAGAGAGGCATAAAAACAAGTTTACATATCCGTTGCACTGCCATTCGGAGTATGAGCTGAACTTCATAAGCAACGGAGCCGGGGTAAGAAGAGTCATAGGAGACAGCATAGAAACCATCGGCCAATACGAGCTGGTCCTGGTAACAGGAGAGCATCTTGAGCATGTATGGGAACAGGGTACCTGTAACTCCGAAGACATACGGGAAATCACCATTCAGTTCTCTGCAAGCCTGTTCAGCGAGGGTATGCTGGCCAAGAACCAGTTTGAGTCCATACGCAAGATGTTCGATGCTGCAAAGCAGGGAATATGCTTCCCGCAAGAGGCTATAATGAAGGTTTATTCCACGCTGGACGCCATTGCCCGGCAAGCCGACAGCTTTACCCAGTTCATGCAGTGCATGCAGATCCTTCACGAGCTTTCGCTGTTCGAATGGCGCACTCTCGCAACCAGCGCGTACGCAAAGGCCCCTCTTCATCACGAAAGCCGCAGAGTTGAGCGTATCAAAGATTATATCCATGCGCACTACGCCGAGCAGATCACTCTCGACGAGATTGCCGGCCTCATCAGTATGAGCCCTTCGTCATGCAGCCGCTTTTTCCGCACGAATGCGGGAAAAACCGTCACAGATTACATTCTGGACGTGCGTCTGGGCAATGCCGCCCGTGCTCTTGTGGATACAAACGAGACTGTTTCCGTAATCTGCTACAGGTGCGGATTCAATAACCTTTCCAATTTCAACCGGGTGTTCAAGGCCAAAAAAGGTATGACCCCGAGTGACTTCAGGAGGGTGTATATGAAGAAAAAAGTCACAGTCTAGCAAAAAGTTTGCGATAATTGACAAAACAGTACCATTAAAATCGGTATTATCTGTATATTTTTGCAAACGATTATGGCACGAACTAATAACTATTTAATTCTTTCATTGGCAGTACTCGTCCTGTTCTTCGCTTCATCATGCGAAAAACAGACATTCCTGACGGCCAGACCTTTTTCCGGAAACGATGTCCTGTATACCACCGCTCTCCCTTCTGCAGACGGCGCAGATACGGATTCCGTTTTCGTGGTATGCAACGATTCCTGGCTTAAGCTCAATTCCGGCGCCTTCAAGCTGAATGTCTTTGTAAGTGGCCGCGAGGGCAGCATGGAGCTCCCTTACCGCCTCTACAAGGATCTGGATCTCATGGATTCCGAAGCAAAAGCCCTCAAGGAGGGGAGCGTCATCGTGCTCAAGAAGGCAGGCTGCTATACATCACTTAATATTTCACTCGGTAAACTCGACCCCGGTTTCTATCAGGTCAATCTAGGCGATTCCCTCAGCTTCAACATCGGCGTAAAGCCCGAACTTGTGGCCAGCCCCGTTGACGCCCCCGAAGACTTCGACGCTTTTTGGGAGCAGACACTCGCAGAGCTTGACCAGGTGCCCATGGATGCGGAGTGGACCTTCATCCCCGAGCATTCTTCGGAACTCCGCAAATGCTACGAACTCCGTATTGCTTCGCTCGACGGCGGCATCATGGGAGGCCGTATCTACATTCCGGAGGCCGAGGGGCGTTTCCCCGTCCGCCTGGAGTACATGGGCTACGGTGGCGAGCCTTACTGGCACGACCCCAACGCCAACCCCGAGCGCATAGATTTCCTCGTGAGCGTGCGCGACCAGGGTATATTTAAAGGTGACCAGGACAGATGGATAGACCGCGGACTGAATTCAAGAGACGAGTTCTACTACCGCGGCGCTTTCTGCGATGTGGCCAGAGCCGTGGACTTCGCCGCTTCTCTTCCCAAGGCAGACACCACCCGCTTTGTCGCATTCGGCGAGAGCCAGGGCGGTGCTTTCACATGGATTAGCGCAGCCCTGCGCCCCATGATAAAAGGAATTGCGCCCGGAGTGCCTTTCCTTGGAGATTATGAGCACTACGGCCAGATTGTATGGTGGCCCGTTCATGAGATGTATGAGACGGCGGACGCCGAAGGTATAGACCGCGCCGAATTGCTGGACATGCTGCGCTACTTCGACGTAAAGAACTTCACTCCCCGAATCACCTGCCCCGTGCTCATGGGCTTCGGTCTGCAGGATCCGGTCTGCCCTCCGCACACTAACTTCTCCGAGTTCAACAACTGCGCTTCCGCAGACAAACGCTGGCATTGCGTAGCGTGGTGCGGCCACGGAATGTGGCTGGAGCCTACTTGGAGAGATTTGAAAGAGGAATTCTTAAATCAATTCTAATATATTATTAACTCTATTTAAAGATCAAATTCAGGTCTAATGAAAAGTAAACTTATTACTTGCCTAGTGTTGCTCTGTTTGGGAGCCAGCCTGTATGCCCAGAAGGTCTCGGTTTCGGGAACCGTCTCGGACGATATGGGTCCCCTCATCGGAGCCAGCGTGGTCGAAAAGGGTACCACGTCTAATGGCGCAGTAACCGATCTGGATGGAAGGTTCTCACTCAGCGTGAAGCCTGGTGCCACTTTGGTGGTCTCTATTATCGGTTACTCTACACAGGAGATTCCTATAGGATCTCAGACCGTATTCAACATCGTCCTTAAAGAGGATGCTGAATTCCTCGAGGAAGTCGTGGTCGTTGGTTACGGTACCATGAAGAAGAGCGACCTTGCCGGCGCCTCCGTCTCCATGAAGGAAGACGCCATCAAGGGCTCCATCATCACCAACCTTGACCAGTCCCTCCAGGGCCGTGCTGCCGGTGTTACCGCCGTGCAGACTTCCGGTGCTCCGGGCTCCTCATCATCAATCCGCGTTCGTGGTCAGGCTACGGTCAATGCCAACGCCGAGCCTCTGTACGTCATCGACGGCGTTATCGTCCAGGGTGGCGGCAACTCGGGTTCCGATTTCGGTCTGGGTGACGCCCTCGGAAACGGTAAGGTGTCCACCATTTCGCCCCTTTCCACCATCAACCCTGCCGATATCGTGAGCATGGAAATCCTCAAGGATGCTTCCGCAACCGCTATCTACGGTGCCCAGGGTGCCAACGGCGTCGTGCTCATCACTACCAAGCACGGTAAGGCAGGCGAGGCCAAATTCTCCTATGACGGCATGTTCGCGGTATCCCGCCAGAACCGCCGTATCGACATGCTCAACCTCCGCGAATTCGCAGAGTACTATAATGATATGGTAGCTCTCGGAGAGGTTTCCGCCAACGCTCTCTATGCCGACCCTTCCATCCTCGGAAAGGGTACCAACTGGCAGGACGAGGTGTTCCGCACCGCTCTCCAGCATCAGCATCAGATCAGCGCCCAGGGCGGTACCGACAAGGTGCAGTACTACGTTTCCGGTTCCTACATGAACCAGGAAGGTACCATAATCGGTTCCAACTTCGACCGTCTGAGCTTCCGTACCAACCTTGACGCACAGCTCAAGAAGTGGTTCAAGCTCGGCGTCAACGCCACATACGCTGTGACCACGATAACCTTAAGCTCGCCGACGGCCAGGAAGGTGTGATTTTCTACTCCCTCACCAGCCTCCCCGACATTCCGGTTTTCGACATCGACGGCAACTATTCCACAGTTGTGCGTGAGGGTTACACCACCAAGAACCCCGTTGCACTCGCAATGTACAACGAGAATCTCCTCCAGCGCCGCAAGCTCGCCGGTAACGTCTATGCAGAGCTTACCCCGATCAAGCATATCGTATTCCGCAGTGAGGTCGGTTTCGACGTAAGCGATTCCCAGGCGGACACCTACAAACCCAAGATCAGCCTCGGTACTTTCCAGCAGGGCAGCAACCAGATCAGCCAGCAGCGCAACAACAGCGTTTACTGGTCGCTCAAGAACTACCTTACCTATTCCAACACCTTCGGTAAGCACAGCGTTACCGCCATGGTCGGACAGGAATGCTGGGAGTCCTCCTGGAACTACATGAGAGTCGCCAACTCCGACCTTCCTTCCGACGAAATCCACAGTATCGGACTTGCTACCGGCACCCCCAAGACCGGCGGCGGCTTCGGATCCAGCGCAATGGCCTCATTCTTTACCCGTGAGACCTATAACTATGACAACCGATACATCGGAACCTACACCTTCCGTTATGATGGTTCCTCCAACTTCGGTCCCGATAACCGCTGGGCAGGATTCCACTCCTTCGCGCTGGCATGGCGCTTCACCAACGAAGCGTTCTTCTCCGCCAATGCCAAGGAAGTCCTGAACGACGGTAAACTCCGCGTGGGCTGGGGCCAGACAGGTAATGCCAACATCGGTTCCGGCGCCTGGGAGTCAGGTATGAGCAAGATGCCGAGCGCCCTCGGTGACAGCCAGCGTCCTGCCAACATCTCCAATACCGGTATCCATTGGGAGAAGCAGCAGCAGACCAATGTCGGTCTCGACCTCAGCTTCCTTCAGAACCGCTTGAACCTCACAGTGGATCTGTACTGGAAGATTTCTTCCGATATGCTTATGTCCATGACCCTTCCTTCCTACATGGGTACCCAGGGTAACGGATCTTCCGCACTTGCAGCCCCTAAGGGAAACTACGGTACCATCGAGAACAAGGGTATAGAAATCACGATTGACGCCCATCCTGTAGAGGTCGGTGACTTCGCATGGGATTCCAATTTCCAGATTTCTTTCAATAAGAACAAGCTCCTCGCCCTCGATGGCAGCGCCAATGCCAATCTCCCCGGTTACGGACAGTGGAACGACATTGTTTCCGTTACCGAGATCGGCCAGCCTCTGTACAACTTCTACGGCTACAAGGTAATCGGCGTGTACAAGGACTTCGACGATATCATGAATTCTCCCAAGGCTGAAAAGTATCCCGAGGACGGCGTGTTCAACCGCGACACCACCGTTTGGCCCGGCGACCTCAAGTTCGCCGATATTGCAGGTGCATTCGACGAGAACGGCAATCCGATTCCCGACGGCAAGATCAACGAGCTCGACCGTACCAACATCGGCTCCCCGCTTCCTCTGTTTACTTTCGGCTGGACCAACACCTTCCGCTGGAAGAACTTCGACCTGAGCATTTTCCTGAACGGCTCCTATGGCAACAAGATCCTCAACTACAACCTTATGGGTCAGGGCTGGAACGGTCTGGTACACATGAACAGCGTCTGGTACAACCAGCACGCCAGCATTGCCGACCGTGCCCGCCTGGAAATCATAGATGCCGCCAAGCAGTATCCTGCAGGCGAGACCTGGCAGTATGACGTGACCAATGTCCGCGTTTCCAACGCCGACACCAAGACTCCCCGTCCCACCATATCCGATCCTAACGACAACGACCGCATCAGCGACCGTTATGTTGAGGACGGCTCCTATCTGCGCGTGAAGAACATCACCCTTGGCTATACTCTGCCCAAGCTTGCTCTTCAGAAGATCAAGATGGAGAATGTGCGTCTCTACCTGAACGTCCAGAACCTTTACACCCTCACCAAGTATCAGGGTTACGATCCTGAAGTCGGTGCTTCCACTCAGGATTCCAGCGGCCTTACCTTCGGTGTCGACAACGGACGTTATCCTTCTCCTATGACATGCTCCCTCGGCGTGAACGTAACTTTCTAAAATGGAGGACAGCAAGATGAAAAAATTTATCAAATATATAGTTACAGCAATGGTCCTGGTACTTGTATGCGCTTCTTGCGAAAAGTTCCTCGACCGTCCCGCAGAGGATAGTTACACCACCGCCAACTACTATCAGAACGATACTCAGGTTGAGCAGTCCGTCAACTACCTGTACAACTCTCCCTGGTACGATATAATCCGCTTCTACATTTATGGTTCGGAGACCATGTGCGGTAATGTCTTTCAGGACAACAACGCATATGCGACCCTCACCGTCAACGGTACGGACGCGGACCTCAAAAACATGTCCTATTCCCTCTGGGCTGTGAATGCGCAGTGCAATACTGTCATCAACAATATCCTCAATTCCACCGGAACCGCCAGTCAGGCCGTCAAAGACAAGGCTATGGGCGAGGCTCTGGCATGGAAAGCCATGGCGTATTTCCTGCTCGTACGTACTTTCGGTGATGTCCCTATCATCCACAACAACACCGAGGTTATAAAGGAAGCCACTTACAACCAGCAGTACAAGATCCTCAAGACCGACGTGTACGAGTACATCATCATGACCCTCGAGGCCGCCATGGAGCTCCTTCCCAAGGATCCCAATATCGGCAAGTACAACCGTATCGATTATTATGCGGCAGAAGGCCTGCTTGCCAAGGTGTACCTCACCAAGGCCGGCGTTTCCGGAAGCCTCGACAGGGGAGATCTGGAGAAAGCAAGGGACTATGCCCTGGATGTAATCAAGAATTCGGGCCGTAGCCTTACCCCCAACTACTCCGACATTTTCCGCCTTCAGCCCTCATTGTTCCAGCAGACCGGTGAGAATCTCTTCTCCTGGCAATGGGTCTCCGGTTCCGGAATCTGGACTGCACAGAACTCCATCCAGAGTGATGTAGGCCCCCTTGGTATCGACGAATACGGTGCCACCTGGGGTGACTGGAAAGGCCCCAGCATCGACCTTCAGGATGCATTCGGAGTCTCCGCGGACATCGAGCCTGCCCTCCGTGTAGACAGGGATGACCGCCGCGTGGCTACAATCATGATGTTCGGTGACTTCTATCCCCAGTACTGGCAGGACAAGGGCGGTTTCGACATGTACCGTTTCTACTTCGACGATACTTACTACCCTTCCGGCCTTGAGGCTAACGGTTCCAACCACCAGTGGTGCTGCCAGAGCGGAGCTCTTTATGCTAAACACCTGTACGGGTGCGGTTCCGACCATAGCGCCGCCCTTGGCGTCAGTGCCGACCGTATGTGCTATCAGCTGCCGACCCACATCCTCCGTCTGGCCGACATCTACCTCATCTATGCAGAGGCTTGCGTCCTTACCGGCGACGACAGCAGCGCCCTGGAGTATGTCAACCTGGTCCGCGCCCGCGCTCACGCCGCGCCCCTCAAGTCCTGCACCTTCGAAGATGTTTGGAAGGAGCGCCGTCTTGAACTTGCCCTCGAAGGCGACCGCTGGTACGATTTCGTACGCCGTTCTTACTATGATGTAGACGCTTGCATCGCCGAGCTCAAGGCTCAGCGCCGTTCCTACTGGGATGGTATCACCGATGTATGCAAGAATTACGTCGTGGCCGACAACGGTGAGTATGTAGGTCCCGGCGCCCACAGTTGGGATTCCTCCTCCATCATCTACAACCCCAAGAATGACCTTGCCGATGTAAAGGCTTCCATGTTTACCGTTCCGTTCCCCACCGAAGATGTGGTTATGAACCCGAACGTGGGTTCCGACGTGGAGGCCATTCACCTGGATGTCCGCGAAACCTTCAATTATGATTATATACTCCTGAATCGATGAAAGCAATTACTAAATATACAGGCATCCTGATGGGATTGGCCCTTCTTGCTTCCTGCGACGCGTATAAGGCTATCGACTATCCTGACCGCTTCGTGGAGACTCCGGGCGTCCCGACAGTGCACTTCGTGCGTTATGCCGACAGGGACGTTGTCATCACCCAGGCTGCCATGGAAGAAACCATCTGCATCGTGGGTGACAACCTCACCAGCGTCCACGACATCTACTTCAACGACCAGGCTGCCGTCCTGAATACCAGTTACATGACGGCCAACACCCTGGTGGTACAGGTTCCCAAGAACCTCCCGACTGTGCAGGATGACCAGATGCACCTGATCACCCGCGACAGCTCCGTAGTCCTCTACGACTTCAAGGTACTGCCTCCGGCACCCAAGGTGAGCGGCATGTCCAATGAGTGGGCCGCTGCAGGAGAGACGGTTACCATTACCGGAGCTTATCTCTTCCCGCCTATGAAGGTACAGTTCCCCGGTACCGACCCCATCGATATCGCTTCTTCCAACAACGGAAGCAGCTTCGAGGTCGTGGTTCCCGAAGGAGCCCAGCCCGGCAAGGTGAAGGTTACCACAGATTCCGGCACTGCCCAGTCCGTGTTCATGTACAAGGACACCCGCGGCATGCTCTTCGACTTCGACGGCATGACCGGCCTGGACAACCACGGCTGGAACGGACACAGCAGCCAGGACGACGACGGTACCGGCATCAGCGGCCGGTTCTTCCAGTTCGGCGACGGTAATGCCGTGCTGAACGGTGACTGGGAAGAAGCGAACTTCTCCCTGGTCTACTGGCCGGGCAGCTGGAACGAGCCGGAGAACTATAATGACGGTACCCAGATGTGGCCCCGCCTCTGCGACATCGTTGACTTCTCAAAGTGGAACAACATGGCGCTCAAGTTCGAGATGTACATCCCTTCATCCAATCCTTGGAAGAACACTCCTATGATGATTTGCGTCGGCGGAGTTGATTTGATCAGCTTCGGTGCCGTGACCACCGATATCTATGGCAACTCCTGCGCAGGCCAGAACAACACTTATATGAGCGGCAACGACGCTCCGCGTGCGTTCTACAAGCCTTGGGAGGCCACCGGCTCCTTCGATACAGGAGACAAGTGGATTACGGTATCCATTCCTCTCACAGAGTTCAACAAGGGATGGAACGGACAGGATGTTACCACTGAGATTTCCGCGGCCACCTTCGCCAGCATGTGGTTCTTCATCTGCAACGGCGGCATAGACTACCCCGAGGCATCCTGTACGCCTATCATCAAGATTGACAACGTCCGTGCTGTTCCTATCAAATAATCTGAGTGCATATGAAAAAGTTTTTTAAATATTTCACTCTCGTAAGCATCTGCGCAGCCACCCTCTGGGCCTGCCAGAAAGAAGAGCTTGAAACGGACCAGTTCGGACAGGGCGTCAAGTTTGCCGCCATGGCTCCTAATCCCGTGATGCGCGGCGGAGAGCTGCGAATCATAGGAAGCAACCTCGACAAGGTTACCGAGGTCCGTTTTGCAGGTGACGTGACCGTTACCGACATCAATGTCGTAGCCAGCGGCGCCCATGCGGAAATCCGCGTGACCGTGCCTCTGGAAGGCCCCCTGGTGGGCCCCGTCACGGTCGTGGCCAACGACGGCAAGACCTTCAATTCTTTTGCCGACCTGACCTTCACCGAACCCATTGAGATCGATTCCTTCAGTCCCGCCACCGTACTTTCCGGAGACGTGCTGACCTTCAAGGGAGAGTATCTCAACGATGTCCATGAGGTTATCTTCACCGGCAACGCCGCTGCCGTGGCTACCGAATTCGTCAGCCAGTCCCGCCACGAACTCAAGGTGGTGGTGCCGTCCAGCGCAATCAACGGCCCCGTCATCCTGTCCGACGTGAACGAACTCGAGGACGAGAATACAATCCCCAACCACATCTACACCAAGACCGAGCTCGTGGTTGGCGATCCTACCGTAGTCAAAGCCGCAAAGGCTGTCTACAAGAGCGGCGACGTGATCACCGTTACCGGTGAGCACCTCGACATGATCGAGACCGTGGAGCTCCCTCAGGTGGGTTCCGTAGAGTTTGCTGTTGCCGCTGACGGCAAGTCCATCACCCTCAACCTCTCGCCCAAGGCCGGTGACGGTAACGTTACCGTAACCTCCTATGCAGGCGTCACCTTCGACGCAGGTGAGATTGAGACCGTGAACGTAGCCGAGCTTTCAGTGGCCTCACTTGCACAGGACAAGCGCTACAAGGCAGGTACCGATGTAAGCATCACCGGTTCCGACCTTGACCTTGTTACCGGCGTTTCCTTCGAGAACGCGGAGGCTAGCTGGTACAGGGACGGCAACAAGATCGTCGCAACCATTCCTGCCGCTGCCCAGGACGGTCCCGTTACCGTTTCCCTGGAATCCGGCAAGAAGGCCTACAGCGCCGACATCGAGGTTGTCAAGCCTGTCGTTATTGCCTGGGACAGCACCGACCCTGTCATCGCCGGACAGACGGAATTCAAAGTAATCGGAAAAGACTTCGACCTTGTCGAATCCGTCAAGATGGGCGACAAGGAGCAGGGCTTCATCGACTGCGAATTCAGCTTCGTTCCCGATGGCTTAGGAAATACAGACATCCTCGTGAAGATCCCCGAACAGGCTTATACAGGCCCCATCACCTTCACATCCGCTGCAGGTTACGAAACCAGCACCTTCCCTGTCAACGTAGACTATGACCTTGCGGTATACATCACTTTCGACCAGGATGCATACGGCCTTGGCAGCAACATTGCCATCTCCGGTAAGAACCTCATGCAGATCGACCAGGTCTACATCAAGGGTAAGAGAGTGGTCAATTATGTCAAACGTGCAGACGACGCCATGGCGTTCGCAATCCCTGACGGCATCGGTCCCGGCGTATACCGTCTGGCCCTTACTCTGATGGACGGCTCCGAAATCACCTGGCCCGTTCCCTTCTCCATCACAGCTCCGTTCACGGAGACCTTCTACTGGGAAGGCAATGAGGACCTGGGCAGCTGGAGCAACCAGCCTTACCTCGGCGCCGACGGTGCCCTGGCAGGCAACGTTGAGGTTGGTGACATTATCCGCATCTACTACACTCCCAAGGCTGAATGGTGGCAGTTCGAAATCTTCGATGGTCACTGGGGTGGAATGTCCTTCCCTGAGCTGGACGGCGGCAAGGCAGTTACTGCCAAGAACACCGATCCCGACGCCAAGTTCTTCGCTTTCGAAGTCACTGACGCCAACATCGGAGCCCTTACCAGCGTAGGTGGCTGGGGCGGTATCCTCGTGGTCCAGGGAGAAAACGTGGTCATCACCGGTCTCTCTGTCATCCACTTCGGTGCTGCAGAACAGCGCACCACCATCTGGGAAGGTAGCCAGGTCGTCGGTAACTGGGACGGATCTCTGGGCGCTCTCTCATGGGGCGGCTACGACTGGAGCACTGTTGAAGCCGGCACCAAGCTCGCCGTTTCCTTTACCACAAGTTCCGACGATGCCGTCATGCGTTTCGGTAACGGCAACTGGGCTTCCCTGCCCAGCCTCGCAGGCCTTGCCGCAGACGGTAACATCCCTGTTGGAGGACTGACCAGTTATGAGTTCGAGCTCACAGCGGCTGACCTCAAGGAGCTTACTACCAACGGCGGCCTTGTTATCTGCGGTGCGTTCTGGACCCTCACCGAAGTCGCCCTCGTAACTGTTTCGGCAGCCGGCCCTGTAGGTAATACCATCTGGGAAGGCAGCCACGAGGTTAACTGGGGTGGCAGCGATGAGGCCCATAAGGCTCTTACCACGCTCTCCTGGGGCGGTTATGACTGGAGTACCGTGGCCGAAGGCACTACGCTTGCTCTTGAGTTCGAGCGCAACGCCGATGAAGTCCAGATCCGTCTGGGCAACGGCAGCTGGGCTGCTCTGCCCGGAACTGAGGATCCGTACAAACCGGAAGGAACATCCCTCGAAGTGGAACTCACCGCTGCTATGATTGCCGAGATGGTAGCTAATGGCGGTCTGGTGATTACCGGACAGGGTTACATCCTTACTGCTGTAATCCTGAAGTAATACTTTTGCCGGAAGGGGCCTGACCGCCCCTTCCGGTGCCAAATAAACCAACACAATGAAGCATTTCCTAGTATTCCTGTCCGCGATGTCGGTGCTACTGCTTTCCGCACGCGCCTGTGAGGATCCCGTAAACCCGGATCCGGAAGAGCCGAAGGCACCCGAGGCCATTTGGCTGAGTGCGGACGAGCTTGTTTATACCACTTCCGCCGCCGGCAACCTGCCGCTGACGGTAAAGGCGCCGGCACGCCCCAAGCTGGAGATTCCCTCAGATGCGAAGGGCTGGCTCAGCATAACTGACGGCACTTTCAAGGATTACTCTATTACCTTCTACATCAACGCAAGCGAAAACACAACGTACGAAGAGCGTTCCACCTCGATAACCGTTTCTTCTTCCGGCGTACCTTCAGTTACCGTAAAAGTTACGCAGGCTGCTGCTGAAAAGCCTTCGACTCCTGATACCCCCACTGCCGAGGCCAGGAGCCTCGATTCTTTCTTCGGGCTTGGCTGGAACATGGGCAACCATTTCGACGCTTACTACAACGGCAGCTGGGCAGGGGCGAAGGAGGGATACCCCGACGAAGAGGTCTGGGGTAACGCAAAGGCCACCCAGGCGACGTTTGACGGAGTGAAGGCTGCCGGTTTCACCAGCGTGCGCATTCCGGTCTCCTGGCTCAACACCATAGGACCAGCTCCTGATTACAAGATTGACGAGACATGGCTGAACCGTGTATATGAAGTGGTTCAGTTCGCCCACAATTCAGGCCTGAAAGTGATTCTCAATATGCATCATGACGAGAATCATGGTACAACCAACAGCTACGAGTGGCAGGATATCAAGACTGCGGTCAACAACAGCGCGGTCAACGAGGCCATTAAAGCAAAAATCAAGGGATCCTGGACAAACATCGCGAACAAATTCAAAGATTGCGGCGACTGGCTGTTTCTGGAGAGTTTCAACGAAATAAACGACGGAGGCTGGGGCTGGAGCAGCGATTACAAAAGCCATCCTGAGCGTCAGAACGCCATCCTGGACGAGTGGAATCAGGTGTTTGTGGATGCGGTTCGCGCTACCGGCGGCAACAATGCAACAAGATGGCTTGGCGTTCCTTCCTATTGTGCAAGTCCTGACTTCGCAAAAAACATGAAAATTCCCACAGACCCCGCCGGCAAAGTGGCGGTGGCCGTTCACTTCTACGACCCCTCTGATTATACCATAGGTGAAACCCAGTATTCCGACTGGGGCCATACCGGAGAGTCCGGAAAAAAGGCCAGCTGGGGTGACGAAAGTCATGTAAACGATGTGTTCGGAATGTTGTACAGCAACTTTATCGCCAAAGGTATTCCGGTGTATCTGGGTGAATATGGCTGCTCCATGCGTGCCCAGTCCAACGCCCGCGCCTGGAAGTTCTATCTCTATTACATGGAGTATGTAACCAAGGCCGCCAAAACCTACCGCCTGCCATGTTTCCTCTGGGACAACGGCGTAAGCGGGGACGGTCAGGAGAAGCACGGATATATCAACCATGGTACCGGACAGCCGATAGGAAACAGCAGTGCTGTGCTGAACATTCTCAAGAAAGCCTGGTTTACAGAGGCTGAAGGATACACTCTGGAGACTGTATATAACTCTGCACCAAAGATTTAACTTAGCCCTTACCACGATGATAAAGACGGCAAGAACAATAATGCTGTTAGCCCTTGTTGCGCTTGTTCCCATAACGGGCTGCACTGAGAAACCGAGCGGAGCGGAGCTCCTTATGGAGCGTCTGGAAGCTTCCGTGGCGCGTGGAGTTATTATGTATGGCCACCAGGACGACCTGGTCTACGGCCATACCTGGCAGGTGCTTGATGCTGCCGGCGACGACTTCAGCCGTTCGGATGTGAAGGACGTCTGCGGAAGCTATCCCGCAGTGCTCGGCCTGGAACTGGGCGAGCTGGAGCTCGGCGGCGAGAAGAACCTCGACGGCGTGCCCTTCGACGTCATCACCCGTGCGGCGCAGGAGCATTATGCCCGCGGCGGCATCGTCACCTTTTCCTGGCATCCCCGCAACCCTCTCACCGGCGGCACCGCATGGGACGTCAGTTCCGACAAGGCGGTGGAATCCATACTCGACGGCGGCGGCAAGCGGGAGCTCTTCCTGCAGTGGATGCAGATGCTCGGCGACTTTTTCGACACCATACGCACTACAGACGGCGAACGCATCCCCTTCATCTTCCGCCCGTGGCATGAGCACACCGGCAGCTGGTTCTGGTGGGGCCGCGACCTCTGCACCACGGAGCAGTTCGTGGAGCTCTTCCGGGAGACCAGGGAGTACCTGTCCGTCACCCGCGGGATGGACAACATACTATGGTGTTACTCGCCCAACGTGGGCGTAGATGCAGAAGGGTACATGGAACGCTGGCCCGGTGACGATGTAGTGGATATTATGGGCTTCGACTGCTACGCATTCATCGGCCCCGACGGCCCTAAGGCAGCTTCAGAGCAGTTCGGCGCATATCTTAAAGAATCCCTCGGCTTCGTAGAACGCCTCGGCAAGGAGCACGGCAAGCTCATTACCTTGTCCGAGACGGGCTTCCAGTCCATCCCCGACCCCGATTGGTGGACCGACGCCCTGTATCCTGCAATTAAGGATTACCCTATAGCATACGCCCTTACATGGCGAAACGCGCCTGATGACCCGCCTCATTTCTACGCCCCCTGGCCGGGCTCCGGAGATGCGGAGAACTTCAAGGCGTTCACGGAATTCGAACAGATAGAAATGTTATAACTATGGAATATAAGACAAGAGAAGCGTTACTCAGGAACCAGCATAAGGAACTGCTGGCACGCAAGAATTACCCTCTGGACGGGAATGGTGTTTACGAGCGCTTCCGTTATCCTGTTGTGACGGCGGAACACGCGCCCCTGGAATGGCGTTACGACTTTGATCCGGTAGCGAATCCTTACCTGATGGAAAGGTTCGGCATCCATGCCGCATTCAACGCCGGCGCAATCAAGCTGGACGGCCGTTATTGCCTTGTGGTGCGGGTTGAGGGCGCCGACAGGAAGTCCTTCTTCGCCGTGGCGGAAAGTGATAAAGGCTACGAAGGCTTCCGTTTCCGTGAAAGGCCCATAGTGATGCCCGAGTTCGGTGAACCGGCTACCAATGTGTACGACATGCGCGTCGTTCAGCACGAGGACGGATGGATTTACGGCATTTTCTGCGTTGAGCGCAAGGACCCTTCCGCTCCTGCGAACGACACTTCTTCCGCAGTCGCCTTTGCCGGTATAGCCCGTACGCATGACCTCGTAAACTGGGAACGCCTTCCGGACCTGGTGTCCAAAAGCCAGCAGCGCAACGTGGTGCTGCATCCGGAGTTCGTGAACGGCAAATATGCCCTCTACACACGTCCGCAGGACGGTTTCATAGATGCAGGCGACGGCGGCGGCATAGGCTGGACCCTGGTGGACAGCCTCGACGGAGCGGTCGTAATGGACGAGAAGATAATAAACGCACGCCGTTACCATACCATCATGGAGGCCAAGAACGGAGAGGGCCCCGCACCCATCAAGACCCCTCAGGGCTGGTTGCATCTTGCCCACGGCGTACGCTATTGCGCATCCGGCCTGCGTTATGTGTTGTATATGTACATGACGGCCCTCGATGACCCTGCACGCGTAATCGCCCAGCCGGCCGGTTTCTTCATGGCTCCACAGGACGGCGAATACATAGGTGACGTTATGAATGTGCTCTTCTCCAACGGCTGGATTGCCGATCCGGACGGCACCGTGTATATCTATTACGCTTCCAGCGACACCCGCCTGCATGTGGCCGTTTCCAGCATAGACCGTCTGGTGGACTACTGCATGCATACCGCCCCCGACGGGCTGCGCACCGGCAAGTCCGTGGAGACCGTCAACAGCATTATCGACAAGAATAAAAAATAGATATGGCAAAACTGTCAGAGAAAATCGGATACGCCCTGGGCGATGCCGCCGCCGGCGGTATTACCTGGAAGGTGATGTCCATCGCATTCCCGTTTTTCTTTACCAACGTCTTCGGTCTTACCGTGGCGGATGCGGCAGCCCTCATGCTGGTAGCGCGTCTTTTCGATGTCGTCACCGATCCGTTGATGGGCGCCATTGCGGACCGTACCCAGTCGCGCTGGGGCACATATCGCCCCTGGCTCATCTTTGGTGCCATTCCTCTGGGAGTCGTATTCGCCCTGCTGCTCTACACCCCGGATCTTGGCCCTGCCGGCAAGCGCATCTACGCATATGCTCTGTATCTGCTTATGATGGTGGTCTACACCGCAGTAAATGTGCCTTACGGCTCCCTGCTGGGCGTGATGACAGACGACGACAATGAGAAGAATCAGTTTTCGTCCTTCAGAATGGTGGGCGCATACGCCATGGGCTTTATCATGCTCTTTTCCTTCCCCTATCTTCAGAGGATGGTGGGAGGCGAGCCCAAGCATCAGTATGCCGTTCTGGGTGTGGTGCTGGGTGCTGCTGCCGCTCTGGGAACCCTCGCCTGCGGCCTTCTCACCAAAGAGCGCCTGAAACCCGTACGCGCCGAGAAATTCTCTTTCAAACCCTTCGCTGACCTGTTCCGCAACAAGCCGTGGATCTATCTGACGCTGATCGGAATCTGCACCAATTTCTTCAATGGTTTCCGTTATGCTGTGGCCGCCTATCTGATGGAGTACTGCCTCCACGGAGATGTTACAGTCGCTGGTCTTGTTATCAACTACACGGTATTTATGATGTTCGGAGAAGCCACCTGCATGGTGTTCGGCGGCCTTTCTCCATGGTTTACCAAGAAAGTGGGCTCCAAGAAGAAAGCTTTTGGCTGGGCGGCCGTTATCTGCGCCGTGTCTTCCATCCTGTTCTTCTTCATCCCGATGAATCCGGCCTGGATTTGGGTGATGATTGCAAACGTTATCGTCACTTCTATAGGCATCGGCTTTTATTCTCCGTTGCTCTGGTCTATGTATGCCGACGTTGCAGATTACGCGACCGAAAAGAACGGAACGTCTTCGACCGGACTTATCTTCTCTTCCGGAACAATGGCCCAGAAATTCGGTTCCGCTATCTCCGGGGCCCTTGTTGCGATGTTGTTGGGCCTGGCCGGCTTTATCTCCAACACTGACCCCGTTACAGGCCAGACAGTAGTGACTATTACCAACGACGCTTCTGTCCAGACTATGATATGGAGCCTGTTCTCGCTCTTCCCCGCAGCGATTGCACTTTTGATTTTACTCCTGCTCCGCCTGTACCCGATCAAAAAATAATCTTTATGAAAAAAATACTAGTCGCATTCTTAATGGCCTTAGTTATTATTGGCTGCTGCCGCAGGGAGACCACGGTTGCTCCTCTCAAGGTGTCGGGCACCCAACTCACTGCAGACGGAAAA
This sequence comes from Bacteroidales bacterium, assembly GCA_017554335.1. GTDB lineage: Bacteria > Bacteroidota > Bacteroidia > Bacteroidales > UBA932 > Cryptobacteroides. Next base: position 24,020 of record JAFZIO010000051.1, read on the forward strand.
CCCGTGGCCTTCCGCGGCATCAGCTTTGGCTGGCACAACATATGGCCCCGTTTCTACAACAAGGCAGCCGTGAAGCAGCTTCACGAGGATACCGGCTGCAAGATATTCCGCGCAGCTATTGGTGCCGACGACCATGCCCTCGCCGACAATCCTGGCATCCCCAGCGGATATATGGGAGAGCCTGAGTGGGCGCTTGAAAAACTGTATGCCGTAGTTGACGGAGCAATAGAGAACGGCTGCTATGTTATTGTGGACTGGCACTCGCACGTGCTGCATCTGGATGCGGCAAAGGAGTTCTTTGCTGCAGTAGCCACCAGATACAAAGGCGTGCCGAACGTTATCTACGAGCTGTTCAACGAGCCGGTGTGCTTCTCTTTCGAAGAATGGCGCGAGAACCCTTACGAGGACCTCGGCAACCCCGAAGCCATGATGGCCTACTGGCTGGAACTGAAGTCGTACGCTTCCGAGCTCATCAAGGTCATCACCGATATAGACCCTTCAGAGCCGCTCATCCTTATGGGCTGCCCGAGCTGGGACCAGAGGGTGGACCTGCCTGCCGCATCGCCCATAGAGGGTTACTCCAACCTGATGTACACTATGCATTTCTATGCTGCCACACATAAGAACCTCCGGGAGGCCTGCGACGCGGCAATAGCTGCCGGCGTGCCTATTTTCGTCTCCGAATGTGCGGCCTGCGAGGCCAGCGGCGACGGTCCCATGGATCTCGAGGAATGGCAGAGGTATAGCGACTGGGCCGATGCGAACGGCATCACAATGATGACCTGGAGTATCTCCGACAAGGTGGAGACCTGCTCCATGTTCACCAAGGAGGCTTCTTCCGAAGGCCCCTGGAGCGACGACGTAATAAAGCCCTGGGGCAAGATAGTTAAAGACTGGATATTAGAGAAACAATGAAAGAATACGGTCATTTCGATGACGCATCGCGGGAGTATGTGATTACCGACCCTGCGACTCCGTGGCCCTGGATAAACTATCTGGGTTCCGAGGATTTCTTCTCCCTCATTTCGAACACCGCCGGCGGCTACTGCTTCTGCAAGGATGCCAAGTTCCGCAGGATACTGCGCTACCGTTACAACGGCGTGCCTATGGACAGCGGCGGTCGTTACTACTACATACGCGAGGGCGAGAATATATGGAATCCCGGCTGGAAGCCGTGCAAGACGGAACTCGACAGCTACGAGTGCCGCCACGGCATGGGCTACTCCAGTTTTACCGGCGTCAAGGACGGCCTGCGTGCGGAGCTACTGGTGTTCGTTCCGAGGGGCAGCAGGTGCGAAGTGCACCGCCTGCGCCTGACCAATGAGACCGTGGAGATCAAGCGCGTGCAACTCTGGTCCTTCGTGGAGTGGTGCCTTTGGAACGGATCCTCCGACATGGAGAACTTCCAGCGCAACCTGTCTACCGGCGAGGTGGAGATAGAGGGCAGCGTCATCTATCATAAGACAGAATACCGCGAGCGCCGTAACCACTACGCATTCTTTGGCGCCAACCGTCTTGTGGACGGCTTCGACACCGACAGGGAGACCTTCCTCGGCATGTACAACGGCTTCGACGCTCCCCGCCAGGTGCTTGCCGGCACCAGCGGCAATTCCGTAGCTCATGGCTGGAGTCCGGTAGCGTCGCACCGCTTCGACCTGGAACTTGCTCCCGGAGCCACCGAGGAAATAGATTTCGTGCTTGGATACGTAGAGAACGAGCCCGACAAGAAGTTCGTAAGCCCCGGCGTGATTAACAAGGACAAGGCATACGAGATGCTCCGCGCCTTCGATACTCCTGCAAAGGTGGAGGCGGCATTCGGGCGGCTCAAGGCCTTCTGGGACGACCTCCTGGGCCGTTTTTCCATTAAATCGGACGTGCCTGAGCTGGACCGTATGGTCAACATCTGGAACCAGTACCAGTGCATGATTACCTTCTTCTTCAGCCGCAGTGCCAGCTATTTCGAGAGCGGCATAGGCAGGGGAATGGGTTTCCGCGACTCCAATCAGGATCTCACCGGCATAGTACATCTGATTCCGGAACGCGCACGTCAGCGCATTCTGGACATCGCCGCTACCCAGTTCCCGGACGGAGGTTGCTATCACCAGTATCAGCCGCTTACAAAACGTGGCAACAACGACATAGGCGGCGGGTTCAACGACGACCCTCTGTGGCTCATCTTCGGCACTGTGGCGTACATAAAGGAGACCGGTGATTTCGGCATTCTGAATGAGCAGGTGCCGTTTGACAACAAGCCGGGCACCGAGGTTTCCCTGCTGGAGCACCTCAAGGTGAGTTTCGCCCACGTTACAGATAACCTCGGACCTCACGGACTGCCGCTTATCGGCAGGGCTGACTGGAACGACTGCCTCAACTTCAACTGCTTCTCGGACAACCCGGACGAGTCTTTCCAGACCACGGAAAACAAGAACGAAGGCACCAAGGCCGAGTCGCTAATGATAGCGGGCCTTTACGTGGCCGAGGGCAAGGAGTTCGCCGGGCTGCTGTCTCACAAGTCGGTTAATGCGCCGGAAGAGTATGTGGCGCATGTCCGTAAGTCAGTCGATGCTATGGAGCAGGCGGTGAAGCGATACGGATGGGACGGAGAGTGGTTCCTGCGGGCCTACGATTACTACGGCCGCAAGGTCGGGTCGTCGGAGAACGAAGAAGGCAAGATATTCATAGAGAGCCAGGGCTGGTGCGCTATGGCACGCATAGGTGCAGCCGAGGGCCTTTGTGCCAAGGCGCTCGATTCAGCCGTGAAGCACCTGGAGTGCGAACATGGACTGGTGCTCAACAGCCCGTCTTACAGCAAATATCTGAAGGAGTACGGCGAGATCAGTTCTTACCCCGAGGGCTATAAGGAGAACGGCGGCATTTTCTGCCACAACAATCCCTGGGTCATCATTGCAGAAGCCATGGAAGGCCGTGCGGATGATGTCTGGAGGCACTATTGCAAGATTACCCCCGCCTTCACCAAGGACCAGACCTTGCGCAAGGTAGAGCCTTATGTTTTCTGCCAGATGGTCGCCGGACGCGATGCCGCGCACCCTGGAGAGGGCAAGAACAGCTGGCTCACCGGTACCGCAGCCTGGACCTGGAAGACCGTAAGCGAGTACATCGTCGGTATTAAACCGCAGTACGACGGCCTGCTGGTGGAACCGTGCATCCCCGCCCGTTATGGCACTTACAAGGTTTTCCGCCGTTTCCGCGACGCCGAATATCATTTTATCATCAATTATTCCGGGAAGAGTCAGAAAGTTTTCGTACCTTACGAACCCGGTACACATGAATTGACGATAACACTATGACAGCATTAATCTCCCTACTCGCAGGTCTGGTGGCCCTGCACACTGCCAACACCACAATGGTATTCGATGCCGAACAGGGCAAGGAATTGCAGACTGTTTATTACGGCGCCCGCCTTTCCGATGCGGAAGTGGCCATGACGGACAGCTATGCACGCGTACGTACTTACCCTTGCTACGGCATCATAGGTATGGAAGAGGCCGCTTATTCGGCCATCCAGGCCGATGGCAACAGGACCGTGGTGCTTGCAATCGAATCCGTGTCCCAGACCCCCTGGGAAGGCGGACAGTTGCTCGAGGTGCTTTGCCGCGACACAGTATATCCCATGAGCGTGAAGATCTGCTTCAAGAGCTTCGAGGCCCAGGATATGATAGAGACCTGGACGGAGACCGTGAACGAGGGTAAAAAACCGCTTACGCTTACCCGCTTCGATTCCGGCCATCTGCCCATTCGGGTAGAGGATGTTTGGATTTCTACGCTTTACGGTTCCTGGGCCAACGAGGCGAGGGTTAACACCGAGCCTTTGACCCGCGGCTGGAAGGTTATAAAGAATATAGACGGCGCCCGCAATTCCCAGGCGAGCCACGGCGAAGTTATGATTTCGCTTGACGGCCGGCCCCGCGAAGACAGCGGCCGCATCATCGGTGCCGCGCTCTGCTGGGGAGGTAACTACGAGCTGCGCTTCCAGACCAACGAAACCGACTACCATCATTTCTTCGCCGGTATTCTTCCGGAGCACGACAACGTCAGCCTGGCCAAAGGACAGAGCTTTGCCACGCCTCATCTGGCGCTTACCTTCAGCTCCGACGGCTTGAGCGGAGCGAGCCGCAACTTCCACAGCTGGGGCCGCAAATACCGCCTGCAGCACGGAGACCGCCAGCGTGACATACTGCTTAACAGCTGGGAGGGCGTTTACTTCGACATAAACGAGGCCGGAATGTTCCAGATGATGGATGACATCGCCTCCATGGGCGGCGAGCTCTTCGTGATGGACGACGGCTGGTTCGGAGACAAATATCCCCGCAACAACGACCACACCTCTCTGGGCGACTGGATGGTGGACACCCGCAAACTTCCTAACGGAGTGGGATCTCTTGTGCAGGCTGCGACCGAGCGCGGAATCAAGTTCGGCATCTGGATAGAGCCGGAGATGACAAACACCGTGAGCGAGCTCTACGAGGCGCATCCCGACTGGATTATCAAGTCCGACAAGCGCCCCATCATCCAGGGCCGCGGCGGTACCCAGGTGGTGCTTGATATGTCCAGGAAAGAGGTGCAGGACTTCGCCTACGGCATAGTTGAGGGCATCATGAAGGATAACCCCGGAATCAAGTACATCAAGTGGGATTCCAACTCTATCATAGCTATGGACGGCTGCTCCAACATCGCATACTGGCAGGGATTCGCAGCGGTCTGCGACCGTGTGCGTGCCTCCTGGCCCGATCTGGTCATCCAGGATTGCGCTTCCGGCGGCGGCCGTGCCAACTGGGGCGTGCTGCCCTGGTTCGACGAGTTCTGGACCTCCGACAACACCGACGCCCTCCAGCGTATCTTCATTCAGTGGGGTACGTCTTACTTCTTCCCGGCCATCGCCATGGCGTGCCACATAAGCGCCACGCCCAACCATACCGTGTTCCGCACTACCTCTCTCAAGTACCGTATAGACGTGGCCATGAGCGGACGCCTCGGAATGGAAATCCAGCCTGCCAACATGACCGCGGCCGAGAAAGACCTGTGCCGCAAGGCCATTGCCGACTACAAGCGCATACGTCCCATAGTGCAGTTCGGCGATATCCACAGGCTGGTTTCACCTTACGACGACAAGGGCTACGCTTCTCTTATGTACACCTCGCCCGAACGCGACAAGGCTGTTGCCTATTGGTGGAAGATACGCAATTTCTATGACGAGCACCTGCCGCGCCTGCGCTGCAGCGGACTCGACCCCGAAAAGCAGTACCGCGTGACGGAGCTCAACCGGGTAGACCTCAAACCTCTGGCATACGAGGGCAAGGTTTTCAGCGGCCGTTTCCTTATGGAGAGCGGCCTGGAGATTCCCCTGACCAACGAGGTGGAGCACTCACAGAAGACCGACTGGTCCAGCCGCGTCATTCTGCTCGAAGCACTATAGGCTGAAGGCCGGCGATGTTTACCGTCGCCGGACCGGAAGCGTTTTCTATCGATCTTACGATTATCTGAACCCGTCCGCCGAAAGGCCGGACGGTATTTACATTGCGTTCCTTCTCCCTGAAACCGGGGTTGCCGTTGCCCCAGCCGAGCAGCTCGGCGTTCTCTACGCTGACTGTCAGCACTTCTTCGGGAGATTCGAGATCGATCACTACGACATCCTGCCCGTCGGGCCTCAAGGAGCCCTTGGAGAGGATTGCGCGCGTCTCTGACGGCACTGCCGGCCATACGTCGGCCGCAACGGCCTTCCGGCTGATGAAGCCCTTGGCGCTGAATTTCCGGGCACTTCCGACACTCCACTCCAGGTGCCCGTCGACGGGCATCTGCTTCTTGCCCAGAGAACGGCCGTCGGCATACAAGGTAACGCTTTCGCAGTTGGAATACACCCACACCTTGCCGTCGCAGGGGCCGCAGATATGCAGCAAGGGCTCGTCAGTCCACGCCGCCTTGAGGTAGAAGGCCTCGTCCTTGGGGTAGCAGCAGTAGTCGAGTATGCCGAACTGGGATCCGGTGGCAGGCCACTTCATCGGGTTTGGCTCGCCGCGGTAGTCCTGCCCCGTCCAGTAGAAGAGGCCGGCTGCCCAGGGGCGCTCCTTGTAGAACTTCCATCCGTGCTCTATTACATTTATGCGGCCGAGGGTGTCCAGCCTGTTGAGGGGGCGCATCCAGCCCTCCTCCGGCACGGTCTCATACTTGCCGCGCGTGCCGGCCCCGGAGGTCTCTTCCGTGCCTACTGCCGCCTTGCCCGGGTCGGCTTCGTGGAAGCCCTCTATATTGTTCTGGACTATGTAGTTGTAGCCTGGAACGTCCATCACGGGAGGAATCTCCCAGCCGCTGCAGTTTCCGTATGTGGCGGGGCGTGAAGGGTCGAGCTTGTGTACCTCCGCCTGCATACGCCGGGCAACGGCAGGCCCAACTTTGTTGTACTCCAGGCCCCATTCCTCGTTGCCGACGCTCCAGAGTATTATGCAGGGGTGGTTTATGTCGCGCTGAATCATGTTGCGGAGGACGTCCAGCTGCCCGTCGTTGGCTCCGAACTGGCGGCACTCGTCTATTACCAGCAGGCCGAGCTCGTCGCAGAGATCCAGCATGGCCGGGGAGGCGGGGTTGTGCGAGCAGCGTACGGCGTTGAAGCCGTATTCCTTCAGCTGCAGCAGGCGGTAGCGCCACAGTTCGTCCGGCACGCCAGTGCCCACTCCGGCATGGTCCAGATGCAGGTTGCAGCCTTTCAGCTTGAACGGCTCGCCGTTGAGCAGAAAGCCCTTTTCGCCGTTGAAGGCTATGTCGCGGAGGCCGAAGCGGCAGCTGTAGCTTGCGGATGGAACGCCGTCGTACAGGAGGGTGATTTCAGCGGTGTACAGGTAAGGGTCGTCAGGGGACCATTTATGCGAAGGGGCGGCAACGGGGGAGCCTTCGGCATCAAGTATGCGCACGCTGGAGCTGACCTTCGACGGGTCGAGTTTCTCGTCTGCCAGCACCGTGCGGAACTCCGGGCGGCCGTCGCGGATACGCAGGCTCCACGGCTCCATGGCCACGGGCCCCGCCTTGTGCAGCCAGACATTGCGGTATATGCCCGCACCCTCGTAGTACCAGCCCTCCTCCGCGGAGGCGTCGCAGCGTACGGTGATTACGTTGTCGCTGCCGTACTTCAAATAGGGGCTGAGGTCGTAAACATAAGACATGTAGCCGCTGCGCCCGCAGCCCAGCAGGTAGCCGTTGCAGTAAACCTGGCTGTCACGGTATATGCCCTGGAACTCTATCCGGATCTGAGAGCCCTCGTCCTCTGCAGGCACGAAGAGATGCTTCCGGTACCAGCCTACGGAGTTGCCGGGATACTTCCAGCCTATGCATTTGTAGCCGTGTGAGTGGCTGGCTTCCGCGCTGAACGGCAGGTCCACCACCCAGTCGTGGGGCAGATTCACTATCTGCCATGCGCTGTCGTCGAAAGCCGGATTTACCGGAGAAAGGCAATTGTCCATGAGCCCGGACTTGGCAACCGGAGTGAAATACTCCGTGAAATGGTGGAAGTCCAGTTCCGGCGAAGCCGCGTTTCCGGGAGCAAACGACCATCCGTTGTTCAGCAGTATGGCCGAAAGCAAATAGATAAGAGTTCTCATAGACGCAAGATAGCATTTTTTTGTTAGATTTGTATCATAAGCGAATAGCATGAAAAGACTTTTAACCATTCTCCCTTTCCTGATGCTTTTCTGTGCATGCGGGAACTACTCCGTAAACGGTAACCGCGTAGATGTGCGCGTATCCGGCGGCGAACGTATAAGCCTATATGTCATAGGCGACAAGATAATCCGCGTGCAGGCGGGCGGCGAGCGTTCGGGCGGCAGCCTGGTGGTGCTCCCTGCTGCATCGGACGCCACTATTGAGGTGACTGAGGATGACGGCGGCGTGCAGATCCGTACGCCGGAGCTCCTGGCAGTCGTGAGCCGGGACGGCATGCTTTCGTTCTTCGATGCCGACGGCCGCGGACTTCTGGAAGGAGGCCGCATCGCAATGACTCCAAAGACGGTGGAGAAGTGCAAGGGCTATGAAGTGCGTACCGTTTTCGACAGTCCGGCCGATGAAGCGTTCTACGGCCTGGGGCAGCACCAGACCGGCGAATTCAACCGCAAGGGCACCGACGAAGAGCTCTACCAGTACAACACCAAGATAAGCATACCCTTCGTGGTGTCCACCAGGGGCTACGGCCTGCTGTTCGACGCCTATTCCTATAGCCGCTGGGGCAATCCGGAGGGCATGCGCCAGTTGGGGGAGAGCTTCAAACTCTACGACAAGGACGGCGTCGAAGGGGCTCTGACCGGTACCTACACAGCTGCCGACGGCAGTACGCTGGTAAGGCGCGAGAGCGGGATACGCTTCGACGACGAGCTCGCCATCCGCAATCTGCCGGAGTTCCCGCTCCAGGGCGCTTCGGTGGTTTACGAAGGCAGCATCGAGGCTCCGGCTACCGGGGACTATCGCTTCAGCCAGTATTACGCCGGCTTCCAGCGCACGCTCATCGGGGGCGAGGAGGTTATGTCGCGCCGCTGGCGTCCGGCATGGAACCCCAACAGCTGCCGCTATCAGGTACATCTGGAGCAGGGCGTCCGCACCCCGGTGCGCGTGGAGTGGGAGCCGGACGGGGGAGTGTCGTACATTGGTCTCAAGGTGTATCCTCTGTATGATTCGGAGGAGTTGAGTTTCTGGTCCGAATTCGAGCCGGGGGCGGATTTCTATTTCATCGCGGGAGACGATTATGACGAGATAATCAAGGGTTACCGTTCGCTCACGGGCAAGGCTCAGGTCGTTCCCAAGTGGGCCCTGGGCTTCTGGCAGAGCCGCGAGCGCTACTCCACCCAGGACGAAATAGTAAACACCCTGGCCGAGTTCCGCCGCAGGGGTATCCCGGTAGACAATATAGTTCAGGACTGGCAGTACTGGAAAGACGACCAGTGGGGCAGCCACGACTTCGACCCGGAGCGCTATCCCGACCCCGAAAAGATGCTGGACGACGTTCATGCCATGAACGGCCGCTTCATGATAAGCGTGTGGCCGAAATTCTATACAAACACAGATAATTACAAGGCCCTTGCAGCCGGAGGATATACCTATGAGCATGCAGTGGCGGATTCGGTGAAGGACTGGCTGGGCTATTACCAGACCTTCTATGATGCCTATGCGGCAGGCGGACGAAAGCTCTTCTGGCAGCAGATGGACGAACACCTTTACAGCCGTTACGGGCGCAAGATAGACGCCTGGTGGATGGATGCCAGCGAGCCCAACCTCAGGGACTGCCTGCCCAAGGAATACATGCAGTGGCTGCTTACGCCCACGGCCCTCGGCCCTGCGACCGAATACTATAACACCTATGCCCTGGTCAACGCCAAGGCCATTTATGAGGGCCAGCGCAGCGTGGAGCCGGACAAGCGTGTGTTCCTGCTGACCCGCAACGGTTTTGCCGGCCTCCAGCGCTATTCCACGGCCTCATGGAGCGGCGACACCGGCACATCCTGGGAGGATATGCGAACCCAGATTACGGCTGGCCTGGGCTACTCCATGGCAGGTGTGCCTGTCTGGGGCATGGATACCGGAGGTTTCAGTGTGATGGGCAAGTTCCAGGATCCCGCAAACCTCGACGAATGGCGCGAGCTGCAGACTCGCTGGCATCAGTTCGGATCCTTCGTCCCCCTGTTTCGCGCCCATGGACAGTGGCCGCAGCGCGAGCTCTGGAACATAGCCCCGGAGGGCTCCCCGGCGTACGAAAGCATACTCTATTACATCAAGTTGAGATACCGCCTGATGCCGTACATCTATTCCCTCGCCGGCGCAGTCAACCTGGAGGATTACACCATGATGCGCGGTCTTCCGATGGACTTCCCGGACGATTTGGCAGCACGGGAGGTGTCGGACCAGTGGATGTTCGGACCGGCCCTGATGCCCTGCCCCGTCTGCGAATACAAGGCCCGCTCGCGCGAGGTTTATTTGCCCGAGGGTACATGGTATGACTTCTATTCCGGAGCCGAGGTCGATGGCGGGCGCACCATTTCTGCGCCGGCACCTTACGGCCGCATACCATTGTACGTACGCGGAGGCAGTATTTTACCCCTCGGACCAGACATTCAGTGGTCCGGTGAAAGCCCCGGAGGAGACCTGGAGTTGCGCATTTATCCAGGCAGGGACTGCGATTTCTTGCTGTATGACGACGACGGCGTAAGCTACGGCTACGAGCGTGGCGAATATTGCGTGATTCCTGTTCATTGGGACGATGCCGGGAGTGTCCTGAGCATAGGCGGGCGCGAGGGCTCTTTCCCCGGCATGGCAGAGAGCAGGAAGTTTACCGTAAAGTTAACGGGCCCCCGCAAGGCAAGCCGTGAGCTAATCTATGACGGTACTGAATGTTGCGTGCGCTTTTAGCAAAAATTTCTTAACTTTGTAAGGTATGAAATCTATTCTCGGCATCGGCAACGCCTTAACGGACATTCTGGCCGTCCTTCCGGACGACACCTTACTGAATACTTACCATTTGCCGCGCGGCAGCATGCAGCATGTGGACATGGAGACCGGCGACAAGATATGGGCGGCCCTCAAACCTCTGGGCGTTAAATATGTAGCCGGAGGCAGCGCGGCCAATACCATAGTCTGCACGTCCATTTTCGGAATGCCTTCCAGCTTCATAGGCAAGATTGGCGACGACGAACTCGGCCTGCTGTTCAAGAGCGACCAGGAGCAGTACGGAGTCAACACCCTTCTCCTAAAGAGCGAGCACTCCAGCGGCCGTTCCATGGTGTTCGTTAGCGGAGGCAACGCCGAGCGCACCTTTGCGGTCTATCTGGGTGCGGCCATGGATTTGGTTCCGGAAGACCTCAAACCGGAGTATTTCGAAGGTCACGATTATTTTCACATCGAGGGCTACCTGGTGCAGAACCAGGACCTTATCCGCAAAGCGGTGGAACTGGCGCACGACGCCGGTTGCATCATCTCCCTGGACATGGCCTCCTACAATGTAGTGGAGAGCAACAATGCCTTCCTGCACGACATCGTGGACCGTTACGTGGACATAGTTTTCGCGAATGAGACCGAAGCCCGAGCCTTTACCAAGATAAGCGACCCTCACGCCGCCATGGTTGAGATGTGCCAGCTTTGCAAGACTGCAATCGTCAAGGTCGGCAAGGACGGCAGCTGGGTCAAGTCGGGAGACGAAGAGTACTACATTCCCGCATGGCCGGCCAACACCATCGATGCAACGGGCGCCGGAGACACCTACGCCGCCGGCTTCCTGTATGCCCACGCCCTGGGAATGCCGCTCAAGGTCTGCGGCGAGGTGGGCTCCATTATCGCAGCCAAGGTGGTCGAGGTAATCGGAACCAAGATAGACATTCCCCGCTGGCGCGACGCCAAGATTGAGATAAGGGAACTCATTACCGCCAACGGCGGTCAGTTATGAAGATAACCCGGAAGCTCATACATTTCCTACGCCTTCGCCGCAACCGCAGTACCGTGCCCACAGGCCTGGTGCCGTTGTCCGGTTTGCACAGCGCCGTTATATTTCTGGAGAATCCGGGAGACATTTCCGAGCCCCAGAAAGTAAGCGTCGCGACTTTCTTCAAGCAGCACGGAATAGGGATTTCCTGGCTCCACTCGGAAGACGAAGAACTGCGCAGCTCTTCGGACCTTTTTATTTCCCTGGCCTTGTCCGGCGACATATTCGAACGCTATGCTGCATCGTGCAGCAGCGCCCGCTTTAAGGTAGGCCGTCACCAGCTGAAAGGGGATGTATATGATTTTGTGATGACGGATAATGCCACTGAGCCCGTCCCGGCCATGGAGGCATGCGGAGTAATAGAACAATATTTACTAAACATTAAATAACCACTAGACACGCAATGTTTGAAATTTTAAGTAAAGAGATGCTGACGCCCATCATCTGCAGGATGAAGGTGTCCGCACCCAGGCTTGCCGCTGCGGCCCAGCCGGGCCAGTTCCTGATCGTCCGCGCAGACGAGAAGGGAGAGCGCATCCCTCTTACTATCAGCGATTTCGATCGCAAGGAAGGCACCGTAACCATCGTCACCCAGAAAATCGGCGCTTCTACGGCCGACATCATCGCCTATGAGCCCGGCGAGTGCTTCGCCGACGTAGTAGGCCCCTTGGGACTCGCTTCCGAATTTGTGGAGATGCCTGCCGACAAGCTCGCGCAGCAGCGTTACATCCTCATCGCCGGCGGTCTCGGCACGGCTCCCGTCTATCCCCAGGCCAAATGGCTCAAGGAGCACGGAGTTCCCGTGGACGTGATCATAGGCGCCAAGACCAAGGACCTGCTCATCTACACCGACGAGATGCGTGAGGTCTGCGACAACCTTTTCATCTGTACGGACGACGGTTCCGAGGGCTTCAAGGGCATGGGTACCAATATGCTGGAGCATGTGGTTGAAGAAGGCCACAAGTACACCCAGGCCGTCATCATCGGTCCTATGATAATGATGAAGTTCACGACCCTCACCTGCAAGAAGCTCGGCATACCCGCAATCGTGAGCCTTAACACCCTTATGGTTGACGGAACCGGAATGTGCGGCGCATGCCGCGTAAGCGTAGGCGGCAAGACCCGCTTCGCATGTGTGGAAGGTCCCGAATTCGACGGCTACGAGGTCGACTTCGACCAGGCTATGCGCCGTCAGGGCCAGTACAAGGCAGAGGAAATTGCTGCCAACGAGAATCACGTCTGTAAAATAGGGAGGGGAAAATAATGGCAAACAGAATACCCAGAGTCGCGGTCCGCGAGCAGGATCCCAAGGTCCGCGCAACCAACTTCGAAGAAGTATGCTACGGTTACAACCGTGAAGAAGCTATGCTGGAGGCCAGCCGCTGCCTGCATTGCAAGAATCCCCGCTGCGTGGGAGCATGCCCCGTCAACGTCAATATTCCCGAATTCATAGCAAAAGTCGCAGAAGGCGACGTGGATGCTGCCGCCGCGATTATCGCCCAGGACAGCTCGCTGCCTGCAGTTTGCGGCCGTGTCTGCCCTCAGGAGACCCAGTGCGAAGGAAGCTGCGTCCTCGGCGTGAAGGGTGAGCCGGTGGCAATCGGCAAGCTCGAGCGCTTCGTCGCCGACGAGACCCTTGCCAAGGCATCCGCAACAGTAGCTCCTTCCAATGGTATCAAGGTAGCGGTCGTCGGTTCCGGTCCTGCAGGTCTCGCGTGTGCCAGCGACCTTGCCAAATGGGGCTACGACGTCACTATTTTCGAGGCCCTGCACAAGGCCGGCGGCGTGCTGGAATACGGTATCCCCGAGTTCCGTCTGCCCAAGGACAATGTGCTGAAGCACGAAATAGCGAAGGTGCGTGCGCTCGGCGTAAAGATTGAGACCGACGTCATCATCGGCAAGACCGTAACCATCGACCACCTGATGGACGAGGAAGGCTTCAAGGCCGTATTCATCGGCTCCGGAGCCGGTCTTCCCAAGTTCATGAATATCCCCGGCGAAAACCTCTGCGGCGTATTTTCCGCCAACGAGTTCCTTACCCGCAATAACCTCATGAAGGCCTGGCGCGAGGACTACCTGACCCCTATCCATGCCGGCAAGAAGGTGTGCGTCGTAGGTGGCGGAAACGTCGCCATGGATGCTGCCCGTACCGCCCTGCGCCTGGGTGCCGAGGTACACATCGTATACCGTCGTACCGAGGCTGAGCTTCCCGCCCGCAAGGAGGAGGTCCACCACGCCATCGAGGAAGGCATCATCTTCGACATGCTGACCAATCCGGTAGAAGTTATCGGAGACGAGAAAGGGTGGGTCAAGGCCCTCAAGTGCATACGTATGGAGCTTGGAGAGCCCGACGAGAGCGGCCGCCGCAGCCCCGTTCCGGTGGAAGGCAGCGAGTTCGAGATTGAGACCGAGACCGTAATCATGGCCCTCGGAACTTCTCCCAACCCTATGATTTCCAGGTCAACTGCCGGTCTGGAGACCAACCGTCGCGGCTGCCTCGTTGCCGACGAGCAGGGCGCAACCACTCGTCCCGGTGTGTTCGCCGGAGGTGACGCCGTTACCGGCGCCGCCACTGTCATCCTCGCCATGGGCGCAGGCCGTACCGCAGCAAAGGCTATTGACAAATATTTAAAGGGCTGAGCATTGCAGTTTTTTAAATAAGTTTTTATATTTGCATTCAGTTAAGACACAATTGTTTTACTTTTATACACTACACAACAATGAAAAAATCATTCTTTATTGCTCTGATGGCTGTCGTTGCATTCGCAGTCACTAGCTGCTCCACCACCCTCAAGAGCGTCCAGGAGCCCATCGTAAAGTTCGACCTCACCTCCGCTGACTTTGTTCTTTCCGAGCAGGTTACCGGTCAGGCCGCCATTCATCGTATCCTCGGTGTCGACTGGGCCCGTCTGTTCACCAACAACTACGGTACCATCTCCGTCCCTCTCGTGGGTGTAAGCAACGTTACCAGCCTCAACATGATGTATGCTGTCTATGACCTCATCGAGAAGCATCCTGGCTATGACTTTGTCATGTATCCTCAGTTCTCCACCAAGGTTGTCGGTGTTCCGGGCCTCTATGAGAAGACTGAGATCAAGGTTACCGCTCGTCTGGGCAAGCTTAAGAAATAAGAGCTTTAATAAAGATCTTAATAAAATAAGGTGCATCAAGCGATGCACCTTATTTTATTTTTGGAAAGTCCCGAAGAAGTCCGGGAAGGATTTGCTCACGCAGGCTGTGTCGTCTATCTCTATTGGCCCGTCTGCGCCCAGGGCGGCTACGCTCAGCGCCATGGCCATGCGGTGGTCGTGGTGGGAAGTGTAGGCGCCGCCTTTCAGCAACCTGCCGCTCAGCAGACGTCCGACCCAGGTTTCACCCTGGACAGTGAGCTCGTCGCCCTGTGCCTCCGCTTCTACGCCCATCTGCCGCAGCATGTCCAGAATAGCAACGGCCCTGTCGGATTCCTTGCCGGCCAGCCTGCCGAGGCCTGCGATACGGGACTCGCCGGCACAGAATGCCGCCAGCACGGATACGATGGGGAAGAGGTCGGGGGCGTTGTTGAGGTCGATGGAGAATCCCTCCAGCGGGGCACGCCGTACGCAGAGGGTGCCGTCGTCCAGCTGGGATACGAGCGCGCCGGCTTCTACCAGCACGTCGATTATGGCAATGTCGGCCTGGATGGACTTCATGTCCATGCCCTCCAGCTCCACGCTGCCGAAGATGGCACCGGCCACCAGAAAGTTGGCGGCGGCGCTCCAGTCGCTCTCGATGCCGAAGTTGGCGGCACGGTAGCGCTGGCCTCCGCGGACCTTGAAGCTGATGCCGGTGCAGCCGCTCCAGTCTTCCGCCTCCAGCAGTTCGGCGTCGCCCTCCATCTCGCTGCGGGTGCTGATGCCGAAGTGGCGCAGCACGTCCAGCGTGATGTACATATAGGGTATGCTCTTGGGCTCGTTGACAAAGAGCGAGCTGTCTTTCGAACATAGCGGCAGGGCCATCAGGAGGCCGGAAATCAGCTGCGAACCGCCGCTTCCGCTTACCTCCGCGTTGCCGGGGATGAGGGTGCCGCGGACGGTCAGGGGGACATGTATCTCCCGCTTGCCTTCTGTGGGCGCGTCGTCGTCACCGTTGGTCAGGAGCACTCCGAACGCAGCCATTATTGGCGCCGCCGAGTTCATGGGTCGGCGGGGGAGCGTGCCGTGGCCTTCGATGCGGAACGGTTGCCCGTTGATGGCCGACAGTACGGGTATGCTCAGGCGTGCCAGCAGGCCGGATTCTCCTACGTCCAGCTTGCTTAGCTTCAGCCCGCCGGCGGGGTTGCCTATGCCAGTTATTGTGAGCGTGCTGCCGTCTCTTTGTATCCTTGCGCCGAGGGCTTCGGCGGCTTTTATTGCGGCCTCGCTGTCGTCGCAGGGGGAGTAGTCGCTGAGGTGCGAGGTGCCGTCTGCCAGCGCTGCGGCGAGTATTGCCCGCTGGGCGAAGCTCTTTGACGCCGGCATGCGCAGGCCCTGCCTGACGAAGGTGTGCGCGTCGCCGTAAATCTTCCTGGCGAGCTCTGCTGCGACGGGCTGACCGGGGGCGGTCGCCTCTGTATTGCTGAGGGCGGCATATGTGAACGGGGCGCCTCTGCGGAGGCATTCGATGCGGGTTTCGCGCCCGGCGTCACCCATTCCGAAGGCTATCAGGCGGCCCTGCAACGAATCTACGTTTTCCAGCACCACGCTGTAGAGGGAGTTGATGCGCCTGGCGTCGTCTGCATTGTGGCAGGTGGTGACAATCTTGGCGATGTCGGCTCCGTAGCGGAAGCAGCGGGCGAGTGCCATCTGCAGCCCACGGTCGTCCGGCGTCCCCACGAAGTCGTGGTGCGAACGGATTAGCTCCGTACCGCACTCGCGGCACAGCTTCTGGATGCGGCGGCTGATCTCCGGCGGCGCCTCTATTTCCAGGTCCGCAAAGCGGGCGCCGGATTGGATGGCGAGGGTGAGTTTATGTTCCGCATCACCTCTGCAGGTGGCCACGAGGGGAATATCAGTCTGCCCGAACAGCTCTTCGATTTCGCTGTCGTTCAGGGGACAGAGATCCAGGCGGATCTCCGCCATCTCCAGCGACGGCAGGATGGCCAGTATCTCTTCGTATGTCTTATGCTGAATACTCGTACAAATCATATCGGATACGAAGATACGCCATGCGTTTTGAAAATACAAGAATAATCGATACCTTTGCAGTCCTTCGTCGGTTTTGATGAAGGCCGTCCCAGCCCGAGTGGCGGAATGGTAGACGCGATGGACTCAAAATCCATTGTCCCTTAAAGGCGTGGGGGTTCGAGTCCCCCCTCGGGCACGAGAACAGCTGGCATTTTTGCCAGCTGTTCTCGTTTGCCCTCGGCGGGGCCCCTTCTTCCCGCCTCTGACAGGATTTAGCTGATTTCCTGTCAGTTTACTTGATTTTTCTTTGATTCTGACAGCTTTTGCCGTTTTTTCTGTCAGAAACGGCGAATTTTCTCTGATTCTGACAGCTTTTGCCACAAATCTTGTCAGAATTACTTTTCCTTGACCTTCAAGTGCACATGTTTGATCCTTTGCCTATTGTAGGTGTAGGTGATGTCGACGGTGCCGTCTTTGCGGCAGATGATGGCGGGGTAGCTGTATTCCCCTTCCGGCTGATCTTCAAGTGTGAGCAGGTTTTTCCACTTAACGCCATCGGGCGAGCCCAGAAGAGAGAGTTTGTTCCTGCCCTGAAGAAGAGGGTTGCAGACCAGCAGCCTGAAGCCGGACTTCAGAGTGAGGCCGTCTATGCCGGAATTATTGTTCGGAAGCCCGGAGTCCTGAAGAGGCGTCCAGCCCTTGCCGTGGTCAGACGACTCAGCCCGGGCCAGGCAGCCTTCTTGTGTGCGGCACAGCATCTCCAGCTTCCCTTGGTGCAGGAAAAGAGTGGGCTGAATGGCATTGAAGCCGTTGTTGTCGATGGCGATTCTGCTCCATCCCGACAAGTCCCCCTCGGACCTTTCAACAAAAACTCGCCAGCAGTCCGGAGTATATTCGACACTGGTCGGATAGAGGACAGAGCCGTCCGGCATGGCCAGAGGCTTGTTTTTTATGGGACCGAGCATCCCGTCAGGAAGTCGCGCCGCCGCACTCCATGTCCTTCCTTCATCGGTCGATACCTTGTACTCTCCCCACCACTCCCTGGGATTGGGGCCGACTTTATAGAACAATGCAACACTCCCGCTCGCCAGCCGGAACAATACAGGATTCCAGCAAGGGTAGCGCAGGGAGTCTGACTTTACTCCATCGGCAATCAAGGCCGGCTCCGACCACCTGCCGTCACGGTATGATGCGCAATAGATGCAGACGTCCGGATTGCTCTCATAACTGCCTCCGAACCAGGCTGCAAGCAGACCGTTTTCCGTTTCGAGTACCGTTGAGGCGTGACACGACGGGAACGGCGCAGATTCGTAAATAAACCCGCTAGAGAGTATCTCTGTTTCCACGGAATGCATACATCCCGCCAGAAGAATCACCGCAATAGAGAACAATGTCAGTCTTTTCATAAAACAAAGATACAAATCTCTGAAAACATTTATCTTTGTAGAAGTATGAAGACGGCACTCATTACAGGGGGGAGCTCCGGCATCGGGCTTGAGTATTCAAGGGAGTTTGCTTCCAGGGGATACCAGCTCGCACTGGTAAGCAATAGGGAGGGGGAACTTGCAGAAGCAAAACAATCCTTGAATAAAGAGTTCAGCGTGCCTGTCCATACTCTTTGCGCGGATCTGGCTGCCGCAGACGCTGCGGAAAAGGTCCTGGCCTGGTGCGACTCGCTGGAATTACAAGTAGAAGTTCTCGTGAACAACGCCGGGATGTTCTTTATGGAATATCTCTGTCCGGAGAATAAAACGAAGGCGGAAACCATGATGGGGCTTCATGTCTGTACACCCACTAAACTTAGCATACTGTTCGGCGCCAGAATGAAAGAACGCGGCATAGGGTATATTCTCAATATGTCTTCAATGACCGCCAGCATTCCGGCCCCCGGGATTGCCGTTTACTCGGCTTCCAAGGCTTATCTGAAGAGCTTTGGCAAGAGTTTCTCATACGAAATGCGTCCTTTCGGGATCAAGGTAACCACGGTCTGTCCGGCGGCTATCGATACAGGTCTTTATCCAATAAGCCCTGCACTCAGACGCGCCCTGCGCAGGATCGGTATCATCCGCAGTCCCCGTTGGCTCGCGCGCCGCGCCGTAAGGGCGCTTTTCCGCGGCCGCCGTACCATCAGCCCGGGAATAATGAACGCAATAGTACCAGCCCTGGTCGCCATCCTCCCTTCGCGAGTTATTGACCGCTTGGGCTTAAAGTGGATTATGCGTTAAAAAATACTTAACTTAGTGCCTATAATAAAATCTAGCGCAATGAAAGCAATACAAACAGACAAGGCGCCGGCGGCAATCGGGCCGTACAGCCAGGCAATCAACAGTGGTGCAGGATTGGTTTTCGTTTCCGGGCAGCTGCCCATAGATCCTGCAACAGGTGCTTTCCCGGAGGGCGGCGTTAAAGAACAGACCCGCCAGAGTCTCACGAACGCCAAAGCTATACTTGAGGCTGCCGGACTCGGCCTGAATAATGTTGTAAAGACAACGGTGTTCCTTGCCGACATGGCTGATTTTGCCGCGATGAACGAGGTGTACGCCCAATTCTTCGGTGCCCCGTACCCTGCAAGGAGCGCAGTGGCGGTGAAAACCCTTCCAAAGGGTGCACTGGTCGAGATTGAGTGTATAGCCGCTCAATAAAGAAGTTCTGTACGAAGCTCCCGGACGCTGTGGATAAGGTGGTTGCCCGCGAGCTCTCCGGCACTGCGGTAGCCCCAGGTGACCGCCAGCGCCTCAATGCCTCCGTTAGCGGCAGTACGCATGTCGGTAGGGGAGTCTCCCACCAAAAGGGCGTCTAAAGGAGTCACGCCTGCGCGGCGAAGCACTTCCTGCACAATCTCCGGGTCCGGCTTCAGCGGATACCCGGGCCGGTTTCCCAGTATCGCAACAAACCCAATCTCCGGAAAGAAGCGATGGATGAGGTACTCCGTACCCTCCTGGAACTTGTTGGAGGCGACGGCCATCTGCACGCCGCACTTATGAAGATCGCCCAGCAGCTCCGGGATGCCCGGGTAGGGACGCGTATACACATCAATATGAGCCTGGTAATAAGCGATAAAATCTGCCAGGGCTGCATCCACCATGTCTTCACCGGCCCCTGAAGGCAGCGCCTGCTGCACGAGGTTGCGTACGCCGTGACCCACCATTCTGCGGTATTCATCAACCGTATGCATAGGCAGCCCGCGCAACTCCAAGGCGTGGTTTACGGCCGCGGAAAGATCCTCCAGGGTATCCAGGAGCGTGCCGTCCAAATCGAATAGTATCAGTTTCTTCACATACAAATATAGACAAACCCGGCTGAAAATGTCGACAGGTGTAGCAAAGATTTATTAATTTTGCCTTATGGTTAAGCAGAAAGGCAAAAAATATCCCTTTGAAGTACGGTTGCGTGCGTTCCGGATTTGGCAGAAACTGGGCGTCAATCCCTGGGCCAAGGCCAACAAAAAGGACGGAAAAAACAAACCTGGAGACTTCTACAAGGGCGCTTTTGACAGCATCCCGTTTCTGAACGACGATGCCAAACGCACTTTCGTACACCTCCTGCTCCGGCCGGGGTACATGATACGCGACTACATCAAGGGCGATCATGAGAAATATCTTGCTCCGCTGACGGCACTTATTATCTTCTATGCCTTTTTCGCCCTGGTTTCGTCTGTCCTCCAGCCGGTGCAGCACGACAAGTTGTCTTCGCTTGACCCCAGTGAAACCAGCATATCCCTGGGCGGCGGTTCTATCGAAGTAAGACCAGGCCATGATTCAACGGCAGTTGACCGGATAACAAAGAATACGGCCAGTATAGTTCAGCGAGGCTATATTTATTTGCACCTTGACCAGAATCCGGAAGCCGTCCAAACCCAGGCCCAGGCCTCGCTGGCAGCTTTGGAAGGTGCACTCCGCAGCCAGGGCATCCCGCTGTTCATAAGTGATTTCCTGATTCTCTGGCTGGCAATGGTCATGACGCTCAGGAGGCGCAAGATAAGTATGTCCGCATGTGCCGCAGCATCTGCATACGTACTGTGCCAGTTCAGCTTTTTCATGCTGTTCGCCGTCCTTATTTCATGGGGCAAGAGCGCCTCGATCAGCGTCAGCCTGATGCTGCTCCTGCTCGTCGTGGACTATCGCCAGTGGCTGAACATCCCCTGGAAACAATCCTTAAAGCTGACCATCGTCACAGGCATTTATTACGCTCTGCTTTATCTCGCAGTAATACTGGCCATAAGCGCATTGGTGCTGATTGTGGCCTACTTTAAATGATGATGCAAGGTTTTATTATCTTTCTAATTATAATAATATGAGGAAGATAATTGCTCTGTTGCCCATTTTGTCCCTGATGCTCCTAAGCGGATGCATCTGGAACTGGCTGGATCCTGTGAACGACGAGGAGGTGGAGGCTGTAGATTTGGGCTTGCCTTCCGGAGTAAAATGGGCTTCGAAGAATCTTGGCGCAAAGAATCCGGAAGATTTGGGCACGAACAGCACCTGGCCTTCAAATCCGACTGAAGATAGCATCCTGAATATGGACGACGATATCGTCAGCTCCCGGCTCGGACCTGAATGGCGCATGCCTACGCAATGGGAGTTCAGGGAGTTGCTGATGTATTGCAAGTGGGAGCCGACTCAAAGGAATGGAAAACAAGGATATAAGGTCACTTCTAAGATTAATTCCAATAGCCTGTTTATCCCTGTAGTCACTCAAAAGTTGTTGTTCTCAGATGAAGAGACAGAGACCTTTTATTGGACTTCCTGCGCTGCGGATGACGATAAAGCCGTTGCCTTATCAGTCCTTGAGCAGTCTTTAATCGAAAAGACCCGGTCAAACAATATGTATTACCGGCCGGTTATGGCGGGCCGGGAGGAGCCAAAGGACTTCTCATTATCCGGATGTCCGCCCAAGGTGCCGGCCGGAAGCGTTTTTTATCCGGAAGTGTCTTATTTTCCGTCTGACGCTATCAATAAAAGCCTGGTTTGGAAATCCAATGATGAGCAGATAGCGGTTATTGATAAAGATGGTTTTATATATGCACTTTCACCCGGCAGGGTCGAGATTCAAGTTACATCTCCTGTTCTTGGGAAAACCGAGTTTTATATTCTCACGGTTGCAGATTATTGTGTCCCCAAGATGATTGATTTAGGTCTGCCATCCGGAACACTTTGGGCTTCACACGACCTGGGGGCTACAGATGATAATACAGCAGGTCTGGGGTTTGCTTGGGGTGAGGTCCGTCCGAAACTGTATTTTACCCAATCAGAATATAACGGCTCCAGGTGCAGCTATACGGATGGGACCAATTATCTGAAACAGGAAGATGATGCGGCAACGGTTATTCTTGGAAAAGAATGGAGAATACCTTCTCCCGCAGATTATAGTGAGCTTGCAGAAAACTGTAATATTACATATACACAAGAGGAAGGCCGGAAAGGATTTGTTCTCACCAGCAAAATCAACGGAAACTCGATTTTCTTCCCGTCCCCGGCCATCAGCCCTAAGTTCTGGACCTCTCAAATGTATTATGATGACCACAGGAAAAGCCTGGCTGTACAAATCTATAATAACATCAATTCTTTTTCCATCAATTCTTTTTCCGACTTCAGGTATGAAGGGAAAAGAATAAGGCCTGTATACGGA
Source organism: Bacteroidales bacterium (assembly GCA_017554335.1). Taxonomy (GTDB): domain Bacteria; phylum Bacteroidota; class Bacteroidia; order Bacteroidales; family UBA932; genus Cryptobacteroides. The sequence goes on from JAFZIO010000051.1 coordinate 46,253, forward strand.
GGAACGCGGCCTGCTTCAGATTTCTCGGTTACCAATCCGGAATTCACAATGTATATAGGCGAAACTGCCCCCGCCCCTATTGTTTACCGTCAAATCGTTCCCGGTGAGTCCCGGAGCGTTGAGTGGAAAAGCAGCAGTCCTGATATTGTCTCCGTTGATGATGAAGGGAATCTAACGGCCCGTTATTTCGGAGAGGCAACTATTCTGGCTTATGTCAGGTCGAGCGGCTGTAGCGCAAGGTGTCATGTTACAGTTCCCGGGCACAGGGGGATGGTGCCGATAGATCTCGGCTTGCCTTCCCGTACAAAATGGGCTTCGTGTAACCTTGGAGCACAGACCGATAAAGACTTGGGCTACTTTTTGTCTTTCGGTGAGGCTCAGCCCAAAGATGATTATTCCAAGGAAACGTATACAGGATGGCACGAAGACCCCGTTACGGCGATTCTGGGAAAGCATTGGAGGATGCCTTCTGCCTGGGAGATGGCCGAACTGTTTTCTGTAAATGGCCGGACATACCGGCGCGAGAACGGTAACGCTACCGGAAGCGGAGAAAGGCCGTCCTGGTGGCTCTGCGACAAGTCCTCTGCTTTCATCTTCGTCTTACCTACCGGAGGCTATATGGACGGAAAAGAGAACCTTCAAAGTTCTAATGCATATTACTGGTGCACAAATGAAGGCTCTCCATGGTACTTCCATGACATCCCCTATACCGACGATCCGTATGCGGCAGGCCCGGACGAACCAAGACCGAGCGACTCTCCTCATCTGGGGATGCTGGTCCGGCCTGTTTGGGTGGATTGATGCCGAATTATCGGCGGCCGTGCTTCTTGAGGTAGCTTATAAGGAATTCGGGGCGGTCCGTTTGTATGATGGAGGTCCCCAGGGAGAGAATTGTGCCGTAAACTTCCCCGGGGCCGGCGCCGACGTAGGCGTTGTCGTCGTCATATCCACCGCAGAGAGAGCCCCATAGGGTGTTTACCCATAGCTTGGAGCCGGAATCCAGGATTTTCCGGGCGCAATCGTAAACAGTTGAATCCAGCTGCTGGAAGCAGACCTCGTAGGCGAGGGGTACCTCACCGGCTTCCATGTATTCGTTGAACAGTGCGGCCCCGGCCGGCTTCTGTATGTCGATTATGGGCATGTACATCATGTTCCGTTCGTGCTCGGCCATCTTGGCGCGCACGGCAGAAGCAGGCTTCTTGCCCTTGATGAGAAGTTGTTCCGTAACCCCGAGCTCGTCCGAGAGCTGCAGCACCAGGTCGTAATACTCATACCCCTGGTCAACGTTTACCACTATCTTGTCCTTGCAGGCCAGCAGGGCGTCGCGCAAGGTGGTTATATGGGTGTCCGGCATGCGCACCCCGTGCATCGACCGCAGGTTGAATGTCATCAGCGAATCCAGAGTCAAATCCTGGACCTTGCCGTGCCCCGTAGTAGTGCGGTCTATGGTCTTGTCGTGCATGAGCACCAGTACGCTGTCTTTGGTGAGCTTGAGGTCCAGCTCCATAATATCCACGCCCATGCGTATGACGGACTCAATCGCAGGAATGGAGTTCTCGGGGAAGTTGCGCCAGTCGCCGCGGTGCGAGGCCACCAGCACGTATTTGGATTTGGGATTCTCTATCTGGCGAACAATCCACATTGCATGGTTGCCGGAATCTTGCGCCTTCTGCCCGCAGGATGCAGCGCAAAGCAACAGGCATGCACAGGAAATCAGTATGGAAACGATTCTTTTCATATCATGCGAATTATACGCAAAGATACGAATATTAGCGGCTCCGGCAAATACCTTTCAGTGCGCAGCCGCTGCAGGCGGAAGAGCCAAGCGTCCGCCGCCGGTGCACCAAAAAGCCAACGGCAACAAAAGCCACGGCCAGCACCAAACCAAGCACTATCCAGGAAGCGGCATTCATAGGAACAGCAGCGCGAGCCTGTAAGCCCCGAAGGCAACAACCCAGGCAACAAGGCATTGGAACACAATAACAAAGGCCGCCCACTTTCCGCCCAGCTCACGCTTGACGGCGGCAATCGTTGCCACGCAGGGGGTATACAGCAGGCTGAACACCAGCATGGAAACGGAAGTGGCGACGGTGAGCGAAGACAGTACGTCCAGTACCTCCATGGTGGAAACCACGCTCTCCTTTGCCAGGAAGCCGGAAATGAAGGCGGTAACGACCCTCCAGTCACCTAGTCCCAGAGGCTCAAATAAAGGAGCCAGGAGACCGGCTATTCCAGCCAGCATGCTCCCTTCTCCGTTCTGTACCAGGTTGAAGCGGAAGTCGAAGCTCTGCAGGAACCAGATGACCAGCGTGGCCACGAAAATGACGGTGAAGGCCCTCTCAAGGAAGTCCCTGGTCTTGTCCCACAGGAGGTGTCCCACGTTGCGCAGCTGCGGCAGGCGGTAGTTAGGAAGCTCCAACACGAACGGGGCGGCCTCGGACTTGCCGCCGTGGTACTTGCTCACGACGGCCACAAGCACGCCCGTCAGAATCGACAGCAGGTACAGGCATACCAGCACCAGCCCGCCGTGCCCCGGGAAGAAGGCGCTGCTGAGGAACGCGTATATGGGGAGCTTGGCCGAGCAGCTCATGAAAGGCGTCAGCAGTATGGTCTTCCGGCGGTCTCGGGCAGACGGGAGTGTCCTGGACGACATCACGGCCGGCACGGAGCATCCCAGGCCGATGAGAAGCGGCACGATGCTTCGGCCGGATAGGCCTATCTTGCGGAGGAAGCTGTCGGTAACGTACGCCACGCGGGCCATGTAGCCGCTGTCTTCCAGCATCGACAGGAAGAAGAACAGTATCACGATAATCGGCACGAAGCTGCAGACGGAACCCACGCCCCCGAAGATGGCGTCCACCACCAGCGACTGCACCGCCGGGCTCACGTTCCAGTCCTCCAGCAGGCCGCCGACCATGGCTCCGAGGGAGCTGATCCCCTGGTCGAGCAGCTCCTGCAGAGGCGCCCCGAGCACGTCGATCGTGAGCCAGATGACCAGCGCCATAATGGCGATGAAGATGGGGATGGCGGTCCAGCGGCCGGTGAGCACCTTGTCGATGCGGCGGCTGCGGCGGTACTCCTTGCTCTCCCGCGGTTTCACGACCGTCTGCGCGCAGAGCTTGCGTATGAAGGTATAGCGCATGTCCGCAATGGCGGCGGTGCGGTCGAGCCCGCGCTCCCTTTCCATGTCGACTATTATCTGTTCGATGGTCTCACGCTCCCCGGCGCTGAGCTTCAGGGCGTGCTCCACCCAGTCGTCACCCTCGATGAGCTTGGTGGCGGCGAAGCGGGCGGGGATGCCGGCTGCGGCCGCATGGTCCTCGATCAGATGAATCACGCTGTGCAGGCAGCGGTGTACCGCTCCTCCGTTGTCGTCTTTGCCGCAGAAGTCGTTGCGGGCGGGGGCCTCCTGGTAGCGCGCCACATGCATCGCGTGCTCCACGAGTTCGTCGATACCCTCGTTGCGGGCGGCGGAAATGCCCACCACCGGTATCCCGAGTATTCGTTCCATCTCGTTGAGGCGTATGGAGCCGCCGTTGCCGCGCACCTCGTCCATCATATTGAGGGCCAGTACCATAGGCACCCCGAGCTCCATCAGCTGGAGGGTGAGGTAGAGGTGGCGCTCGATGTTGCTGGCGTCCACTATGTTGATGAGGCCTTTGGTCTTGGGGTCGAGTATGAATTCGCGGGAGACTATCTCTTCGGCGGTATACGGCGACAGGGAGTAGATGCCCGGCAGGTCGGTGAGCAGGCTGTCCGGATGTCCCTTGATGGCTCCGTCCTTGCGGTCTACCGTGACGCCGGGGAAGTTGCCCACGTGCTGGTTGGAACCGGTGAGCACGTTGAAGAGGGTGGTCTTGCCGCAGTTCTGCTGGCCTGCGAGGGCGAAACTTAGGACCGTGCCCTTGGGGAGCGGGTTTTCGTGGTCTTTCGAATGATATTTTCCCCCTTCGCCCAGGCCAGGGTGGGGGTTGACGTCGTGGAGATAGAGGTTGCGGCCCATGTTGTCGTCGCCGGCTCCGGCCGCAGCTGCGCTTTCGCCCGGCTTCAGGTCTCGTACAGCTATGTCGGCCGCGTCAGCCTTGCGCAAGGTGAGTGCATAGCCGCTGATCAGCAGCTGGATGGGGTCGCCCAGAGGTGCTTTGGCAACCACTTTTAATATAGCTCCGGGTATGAGCCCCATATCCAGAAAATGCGTCCTGGTGGCGCCCTCGCCACCTACTATTTCTATTACGACCTCGCGTCCTGTCTCAAGTTTGTCAATAGTCAACATTCCTCTATGTTCAGTTTTGCACTGCAAAGGTAGCGCAACACATGTACGTTGGCAATACCTATATATGGGGATTATTTCGTATATTGGCACACAGATTGCAATTTTTGCAGTATACCATTAAAACTATTGCCCTATGAAAGCAATGAACAAATTCTCAGCGGCGTTTTTCGCCATGGTACTCTTAGCGGTTTCTGGATATGCCCAGGAGCGTCCCGCCCATCGCGCATCCGTGAACAACAGTCGTCAGGACGCGAAGGTCGAGAGGCAGCAGAACCAGGTGGACAAGAAGCAGAAACCGACCAACATCGACAACCAGGGCGCAACCGACAAGAAGGTTCGCGACGCAAGGGGCAATGACCGCAACGGCTTCGGCAACGGCCGTCCCGACTTCCAGGGTGAGCGTCCTTCCGGTGACCGTCCTACCAAAGAGCTCCCCGCCGGCGACCGTCCTTCCGGCAATCGTCCTTCCGGCAATCGTCCTGACGGCAACTTCGGCGGTGGCGACAGACCTTCGATGCCTCCTTCAGGCGGCAACGGCAGACCCGGCTTCGACGGCAAGCGTCCGGACGGACATTTCGGAGACGGCAAGAGGCCTCCCATGCCTCCCGAGGGCTTCCGCGGACATGGCGAACACGGCAAGCGTCCTCAGATGGCGCCGGTGATCGATTACAGCCGTAACCAGATCTACGAGCGCACCAATGCGTACGGCATCGTGGTCAACACCAGCTTCCGCAACAAGGAAGAGGCATACGACTACATCTGGTGGCTGCTCGAGCAGAAGTCATACGTGGTGGGGGCTTACGGTAACAACTGCAGCTGGATAATGAGTGACGTGGCGTTCATCCCGACTCCGTTCGACTGGACCAACCCCATGACCCACAACCAGTTCCGCATGAAGTTCAATATCGCCAGGAGCGGCGCCGACATAAAGGTTACCATAACCGGCGAGTGGCGCGAGTCCTACCTTATGGACAACTATACCAAGCTGCGCTTCCAGCCCAGCAACCGGTACAGCACCTATTACGCCTGGAACGTGATGGAGGACTTCGCCAACAACATACCTCACAGGTTTATAACCTATAAACGCTAAAGAAAAAGGCCTTGATATCACATCAAGGCCTTTTCTATATTGCATTAGTATAGTTTATTGTTTAATTTAACCGAAATGAAAGTAGGCAAACACAGTGCCAAACTTTCACTATATTTGCGATAATATGTTCAATTGTTTGATTATCGCCCTGACTCTGTTCGTTCAGAACGTCAACCCTTTCGTCGGAACCGACGCCCACGGTCATACTTTCCCCGGTGCATGCGCGCCCTTCGGCATGATGCAGCTTAGCCCGGACACCCGTCCTGACCCCAATGACTGGGACGGATGCAGCGGTTACCATTATTCCGATTCGCTGATTTGCGGCTTCAGCCACACCCACCTCAGCGGTACCGGATGCGCCGACTGGTGCGACCTGCTTATTACCCCCGGCGACGGCCCGTCCCGCTTTTCGCACAGGCGCGAGAAGGCGGAGCCCGGCTACTACCAGGTATGGCTCAAGGATCCGAAGGTTAAGGTAAGGCTGACGGCCGGCAGGCGCGTGGCGATGCACGAATACCGCTTCCGCCGCGGTCCCGCAAAGCTGACCCTGGACCTGAACCATCGTGACAGGCTGGACAGCTTTGCTATACATACCGGCCCCAACTGGGTGAGCGGCTGCCGTGTATCCACTTACTGGGCTCATAATCAGCACGTATTCTTCTATATCGAATTCTCGTCCGACCCCGAATGCGTGGTGAGCGAGGACGGCAAGACTGCCACCTTTACCTTCGACAGCCGCAAGGTGACGCTCAGGGTGGCAATCTCCAGCGTTTCCGAAGAAGGCGCGAAGGCCAACCTCATGTCGGAGTATCCCGTGTCTTTTAACGGGCTGCGCAAGAGCACGAAGGCCGAGTGGGAGAACTACCTCGGACTGCTCGAGTGCCCTTACAAGGACAGGGAACACCGCAGGCGCTTCTACACCGCCCTCTATCATACCGGAATCCATCCCACCTTGTACTCCGATGCCGACGGCCGCTACCGCGGCATGGACGGCAAGGTGCACCGGACCGACGGATGGGACCGCTACACTGTCTTCAGCCTTTGGGACACCTTCCGCGGAGAGCACCCCCTGCTCTTCGAGATTCAGCCGGAGCGCAGCATGGACTTCATCAAGTCGATGATCTCCATCTACGAAGAGAACGGCAAGCTGCCGGTGTGGGAGCTCTCCGGCTGGGAGACCAACTGCATGATAGGTTACAATTCCGCCCCCGTCATCGCCGACGCGGTTGCCCGCGGTCTCACGGACTTCGACGTGGAGAAGGCTTTCGAGGCGCTGATGGCCTCGTCCCTCAGGCCCGAGTTCGGGATGGACAGCTACCGCCGCAACGGCCTGGTGCTGGCGGACGACGAGCACGAGAGCGTATCCAAGACTCTGGAGTATGCCTTCGACGACTGGTGCGTGGCGCAGGTGGCGGCCTACCTTGGCAAGACCGACGAATACCTGAGCTACATGCGTTCCTCGCAGTACTGGCGCAACGTCTTCGACCCTTCGACCGGCTTCATGCGGGCGAGGCAGAACGGCCGCTGGTTCAGCCCATTCGACCCAAGGGAGGTGAACAACAACTACACGGAGGCCAACTCATGGCAGTACAGCTTCTTCGTGCCGCAGGACGTGCAGGGCCTAATGGCGGCTCTCGGCGGACAGGAGGCGTTCGAGGCGCGGCTGGACAGTCTCTTCTCGGCCCCTGAGGGCAATACCGGCCGCAATCAGGCTGATATCACCGGCTGCATAGGTCAGTACGCCCACGGCAACGAGCCGAGCCACCATATCCCTTATCTGTACGCCTTTACGGCTCATCCGGAGAAGCAGCAGGCGACCGTCGGCCGCATAATGGAGACCCTCTACGGTTCCGCTCCCGACGGTTGCTGCGGCAACGACGACTGCGGGCAGATGTCTTCCTGGTACGTGCTTAGCGCCCTCGGCCGCTATCCGCTGTGCCCCGGTGCCGGAGTCGACTGCTCTGCCATGCCGGAGGTGCCCCGCATCGTCACGAACCCCGTCTTTGAGATGGAGGGCGACATCTTCGCCGGAGAGATGCAGGTTGCGATAGCAGGGGAGGGGGAGATATTCTACCGCATCGGCAAGGGCGCTTTCCGCCCGTACACCGGCCCGTTCGTGATAAAGGACGCCTGCTCCATGGAGGCCTACTCCGTGCTGGGCGCCGAACGCAGCTTCACCACCAGCAGCACCGTACATAAAATCAAGTCCGATAGGGACGTGAAGATTCTCTCCCGCTGCAGCTCCCAGTATACGGCCGGCGGCCCTGAGGGGCTGATTGACGGGCGTCGCGGGGGCGCGAACTGGCGTACCGGTGGCTGGCAGGGATATCAGGACACCGACTTCGAGGCGGTGGTGGACCTTCGCGGCGTAAGGAAGCTGTCGCGCGTGGGCGCAGGCTTCTGCCAGGATGCCCGTTCCTGGATCTGGATGCCCAGGGAGGTAATTTTCGAGATCTCCACCGACGGCGTGAATTACGTTGAGGCCGCCCGCGTGGCCAATAAGGTGAAAGAGGATGACATGACCGTGCAGGTCTGGGACTGCGAGGCCCGCGTGAACGCCAAAGCCCGTTTCGTACGCGTACGCGCAACAAATATCGGTGTTATCCCCGACTGGCATCCGGCTGCCGGTTATCCAGGCTTTATTTTTGTAGATGAGTTATGGGCAGAATAAAAAGTATTATCTTTGCAGCGTAAAAACTATAGATTGGATTATGAAAAAGATTTTTTACATCATTGCAGCCGCAGTCATCGCACTCGGCCTGAGTTCTTGCAACTCCAAGATTGAAAACCCCACCGAACGCAACTTTATAGGCACCTGGGATCTTGAATCATATGAAATTGTCGGCGCTGACGGTTCTGTTACCAGTGTAGCAGCCAAGACTTTGGATTACTGGGTAGTCAAGGACGGCACCGTCTCTATGTACGAGGCCAACAAGCTCTCCAGGGAGGCTGACTTTGCCGTTAAAGACAAGATGATTTACATCAACGGTGTCAGCACCTACAGGATTGATGAGATGACCCGCAAGGAAATGACCATCTCACAGGACGGATTCGGCATCCTGGTCTCTACCTATAAGTATCATTACAAGAGGCGCTAGAATTACTCCAGCATCAGCGTCCTGAAGTCGTCGATATCTTTCTGCGAGACGCCTGCTTTCAGCAGGTATTTCTGGACACAGGCCTTGAAATCTTTATAAGAGCCGTAAGTCAGAAGGTAGTTTATTGCCTGAAGATAGCGGCTCTTATTCGTGCGCAGGCGGTCCACCTTTCCGTTGGTTACGCTCCATTTCTCCGGTGCGAAGTAGGTGATTTCGTACTCCTTGCATATATCCGGCTCTGATACGCCCAGAATGCCCAGCAGCAGGATTGAGAACGTGCCGGTGCGGTCGCTTCCTATTGCGCAGTGGAAGTAGACCGGCTTGTCCTCCCGGAGGCAGTTGACGACGAACTCGAAGGCCTGTTTTACTTTCGCCGGCTCCTCCATCATGGCCTGGTAGCCGTGCAGGAAGCCGGGGCCGCAGAAAGCTATGTCCTTGCCCAGGGGCGACTGCGACGGCATCCCTCCTTCTTCCCTCAGGTCGAGGTCGGCCTTGATGCCTTCAGCGAGAGCGTCCTTTATGCCTGCGGCGTCGATGTAGTTTTCGCTCATCTTGCCGCCGCGGAAGACCTTGCGGTATTTTACGGTCTTGCCGTCGGTAGTTTTCCATCCTCCGAGGTCGCGGGCGTTACGTGCCTGCTTGGTGAAGAAGACCTGATGCAGGTGGCCCTTGGTCCAGAAAGCGTCCTTCGCGACCACGCTGCCGTCGGAAGCCGTCACTACCCACTCGTACTTGCGGCGGGGGACCAGGTTGGTGACGTCCAGCGACGTGGCCCCCTCTTTCAGGCTGAACTCCCGGCTCCAGTCGCCCTCCGTCAGCGTCAGCTTGCAGCTTCCGGTAGTGGCCGGCTGCCAGGAGATGGTTACGGCAGGAGGCACGTCGCCCACGCCGTTGGCGCCTCCTCCCGGATAATCCAATATCTTGCTGTAAGACCAGTCACCCTCGGGATAATGCACCTCCTCGAGATACTTTTCCATATAAGCGTTCGTTACCAGAACCGCATCCGCGGGAACCTCCGGCTCCGTGGTCCCGGAACCCGGAGTATCGACCTCCGGCCCGGGCTGATTCGCCTGGCCGGTAGTATCCACCACCGCCTGCTTCTCGATCGGTGCCGGAGGCGTAATCTCATTCTTCCCGCTGCACGCCAGCATCAGCGTAATCAGGCACAGGCTTATCATATGGCTGTACTTCATATAATAAAGAGGTATTGTTTTTCAAAGATACTAATCAATTCCCATTCTGCAAAACTCCGCGCCTTTGCTGCATTGTCCGCATTGCCGAGACCGCGAAATATAGCTTTTACTGCAATTATTGCTGTCTCGGCCCCTTCTGGAACCCCTCGAGCCAGCATTTCAGTCTCTCCAGCGCCGATTCTGCGGGCTCGCCCCGCCCCAGCTACGAAAAAAGCAGCCGTGAAGGCTGCTTGAAATTTCGTAGCGGGGGTGGGGCATGATCCCACGACCTCCGGATTATGAATCCGACGCTCTAACCAGCTGAGCTACCCCGCCATCATTTTTGCGGACTGCAAAGATAGGGCAAAAAATTGAATTCGCAAGCATAAACTTTGATATTTGAGAAATATTTTCTACCTTTGCGACCCCTTAATTATAAAGGGATCGCTTTATTAGTATTAACCGTTTAAAGATCAAGACAGTGGACACACAAAGCTACAAAACACTCTCTCTCAACAAAGAGACCGTGAAGAAAGAGTGGGTCGTCATTGACGCGACGGATCTCGCACTTGGTCGTCTCGCCGCCCGCGTGGCTCTTGTCCTTCGTGGCAAGACCAAGCCCGGCTTCACTCCCAACGTGGATTGCGGTGACAACGTCATCGTTATCAACGCTGAGAAGGTTGCCCTCGGTGGCAAGAAGATGACCGACCGCGTGTATACACGCTACACCGGATATCCCGGCGGACAGCGTTTCACCACGCCCAAGGAGATCCTCGAGAAGAGGCCGGCCGAACTCGTCAGGCGAGCAGTCAAGGGTATGCTCCCCAAGAACCGTCTTGGCAGCAAGATTCTCGGCAACCTGTTCGTTTACGCAGGTCCTGAGCATCCGCACCAGGCACAGAACCCCAAAGAAATCAAGTTGAACGAAATTTAAACAGAGCAAATGGAACAGACACACGCCCTTGGAAGACGTAAAGCAGCTGTAGCTCGCGTTTATCTCACAGCCGGAAAAGGCAACATCACGATCAACGACCGCACCCTGGAGAACTATTTCCCCGAGGAGACTCTGCAGTATGTCGTGAACCAGCCTTTCGAGGTTACCGGCACCGCAGGCCAGTTTGACGTAAAGGTCACTCTCGCCGGCGGCGGTACCAAAGGCCAGGCAGAGGCAGTCCGCCTCGGAATCGCCCGCGCACTTTGTGAGGTTGACAAGGAAGCATATCGCGCCACGCTCAAGGCAGCCGGATTCCTCACCCGCGATGCACGCGAGGTCGAGCGTAAGAAACCCGGTCAGCCCGGTGCCCGCAGACGCTTCCAGTTCAGCAAGCGTTAGTATTACGGTTGTAATCGCACGGAGGTGGTTCCAAACAATCCAAACGGGTTGTTGCCACCCTGCGGAAAAGGCCGGAGACCGGCAAGGCCGCTACTCCGCCTTGATGAAAAGAGGCCCGCAAAGGGCACAGTTAACAAAAACAAGAAACAAACAACAATGTCACGTACAAATTTCCAAGAACTGCTTGATGCAGGCGTTCACTTCGGACATCTCGCCCGTAAGTGGAATCCTAAGATGGCTCCCTACATCTTCGACCAGAAGAAGGGAATCCACATCATCGACCTGCACAAGACCGTCGTCAAGATAGACGAGGCTGCCGAGGAGATGAAGCTGCTCGCCAAGAGCGGCCGCAAGATCCTCTTCGTAGCCACCAAGAAGCAGGCCAAGGACATCGTCAGCGAGAAAGCCACCGCTGTCGGTATGCCTTCGGTTACCGAGCGCTGGGCGGGCGGTATGCTTACCAACTTCCCCACCATCCGCAAGGCCATCAAGAAGATGGGCACCATCGACAAGATGAAAGAAGACGGCACCTTCGAGAAGCTCGCAAAGCGTGAGCGCCTCCAGGTTGACCGCCAGAGAGCAAAACTCGAGAAGAACCTCGGCTCTATCCGCGATATGAGCCGTCTCCCTTCCGCAATCTTCGTGATTGACGTTCAGAAGGAAGCAAACGCCGTTAAGGAAGCCAATCGTCTTAACATTCCGGTATTCGCAATGGTTGATACTTGCTGCGATCCTACCCCTATTGATTATGTGATTCCGGCAAATGACGATGCGGCAAAGTCCATCGAGTGCATCATGAACATTCTCTGTGCAGCCATCGCCGAAGGTCTTGAGGAGCGCAAGCTCGAGAAGGACAAGGAAGCTCCCGCAGAGGAGGTCGCCGAGGCCGCAAAGCCCGCAGCACGCAAACTGCGCGCCCGCAAGGGTGCCGAGGCCAAGGCTGAAGAGCCCGCCGAAGCTCCTGCCGCCGAGCCCGTAGAGGTGAAAGCTGAAGAGCCTGCAAAAGCCGAATAAGTTCCATTAACGCTTAAAGAGAATAAAGCTATGGCAATTACAGCAGCAGACGTAATGAAATTACGCAAGATGACTTCTGCCGGTATGATGGATTGCAAGAAGGCCCTCGAGGAAGCCAACGGCGACTTCGACAAAGCCATCGGCATCATCCGTGAGAAGGGTAAGATGGTCGCCGCCAAGCGCGCCGACCGCGAGACCTCCGAGGGTGCCGTCAAGGCACGCATCGCAGGTGGAAAGGGTATCCTCGTATGCCTTGGCTGCGAGACCGACTTCGTGTCCCGTAACGCCGATTTCCAGAACCTCGCAGACGCCATCGCCGACGTGGCCATCGCAAACTGCCCCGCCGACCTCGACGGACTGAAGGCCTGCAAGATGGCCGACGGTTACACCGTGGAGGAGGCCGTTGAGGCTCAGACCGGAAAGACCGGCGAGAAGCACGTCCTCGTAGGATACTCTCTCGTCGAGGCTCCTTTCGTGGTCGAGTACATCCACAAGATCAACGGTAAGCTCGGTGCTCTCGTAGGATTCAACAAGCCCGTTTCCGAAGGTCTGGGCAAGGGCGTCGTGATGCAGGTAGCATCCATGAACCCCGTGTCCATTGGCGTAGCCGACTGCCCTCAGAGCGTTCTCGACAACGAGAAGGCCGTTGCAGTGCAGAAGACCAAGGACGAAATGGTCCAGAAGGCAATCGACGCCGCTCTGAAGAAGGTAGGCATCAACCCTGCCCACGTTGACAGCGAGGATCATATCGAGTCCAACACCGCAAAGGGATGGCTCACTCCCGCACAGGCTGACCAGGCCCGTCAGATTATCAAGACCGTAGGTGAGGAGAAGGCAGCAAGCCTGAACCCCGCCATGATCGAGAACATCGCAAACGGCCGCGTTCAGAAGTTCCTCAAGGAGCAGACGCTGGAGGAGCAGGAGTACCAGATGAGCGACGACAAGATCTCTGTCAAGGAGGCTATCGCCAAGGAAGACAAAGAGGCCAAGATCGTTGCCTTCAAGCGTTTCTCCCTCAACGACTAAAAGCAGTCAACGCAATAAAAAACCGGAACTCGAAAGAGCTCCGGTTTTTTTATTTCCTGTATTTCATCTCGAACAGTCCGTCCTGGCCTTGCACCAGGTAGCGTCCGCATTTGAAGAACGCCAGGTCTTCGAGTTCCCCGGTCGTTCCCAGGCTCATGTCCAGAACCTCGACGGGCTTCTTGTTCTTGAGGTCCCAAACGAAGAGGTAGCTGGGATATGCCTCGGTACCGAGGCCCGTGGGCATCATAAGCTTGTTGTTATGTATGCACAGGCCCTGGCCGATGGTGGCGTATTTCAGGCCGTGGTCTTCTACAGTGTAGGTCTCCAGAATGTCGTCCTTGGTGAAGACTACGTCCCCTTCGCTGAGCTTGGGCAGGCGGAACTTGATGATGCGGTGCCTGTTGCCTTCCACATCCTTGTCCTTGGTGGTGTTGCCGAAGCCGTAGAGGAACTTGTGCTGGCGGTCTACCACCCACTGGAGTGCGTACCCGAAGAGGCCGTCCACATCCTCGAAGTGGATGGTCTGTACCAGCTCGGAAGACTGGAAGTCGGGGGCGATGCGCTCCACGAAGAGCACGTCCTTGCGTCCCTGGTAGGGCTTCTTGTGGCACTGGCTTACATAGATGACAGGAATAGGGTCGCTTGCGGCGGCTTTCTCCACACCCACGGAGCACACGTTGGAGTGGTTTACCTCATCGTGTGTGGCAAGGTTAAAGTTCCCGAGCTTCTCCAGTCCGTCTTTGCCGTCATACTTCCATACGGTGGCAATGCCGGTGTGCTGGAGGCTGATGATGTAATTGCGGTAGCAGTCCATGCCCTGGTAATTGGCTTTCTCGAAACGGGTGATGTGCCTGTTCTGGAAACTGTCGGTGGAAAGGGGCACAGACACGAATCCCTGGTTTTGGGCCGAAAGGACCGAAGCCAGGGATATCGTTAAAATAAATGCAAGGGCTTTGCGCATGACCTTAGACTCTTTGGCCGTAGGAACGGTCTGCGGTGTTTACGGTAATCTTTTCACCGGCCTCGATGAACAGAGGCACCATGATGCGTGCGCCGGTCTCCAGGGTAACCTCCTTCTGTGCGTTGGAAGAAGCGGTGTTGCCCTTTACTGCAGGCTCTGCGTAAGTTACTTCCAGGGTTACGTAGGTGGGAAGCTCGCAAGTGAGGCAGCGCTCTTCCTCGCCGGTAACGAACATCATCTCCACGTGCTGGCCCTCTTTCATGAGGTCTGCGTTCTCAACTACGTCGTGGGGAAGGGTGATCTGCTCGTAAGTCTCTTCGTGCATGAAGTTGAATGCCTCGCCGTCATCGTAAAGGAACTGATAGGGGCGGCGCTCCACCTCTATGGTCTCGATCTTTGCACCTGCGGTGAAGGTGTTCTCCAGGATGCGGCCGTTCTCCAGGTTGCGGAGCTTGGTCTTTACGAAAGCGGGGCCTTTGCCGGGCTTGACGTGCTGGAACCAGACGATCATGCAGGGTTTGTCGTTGAATTTAAGGTAAAGTCCGTTCTTGAAATCTGCGGTTGTTGCCATATTATTAGTGTTTAATAGTTTCTACAGTCCACAAATATAATTATTTGCTGCGTTTATTGCAAATCCTTTATCGCTGCGGCCACTTCTTCCAGCAGCCACTTGGGGGTGGAGGTGGCCCCGCAGACGCCTGCGGAAGCTGCTCCGGCGAACCATTCGGCTTTCAGATCCCCGGGCGCGCTGATGTGCCAGCTGCGCGGATTGATGTTGCGGCACCACTCGAAAAGCACCTTGCCGTTGGAGCTGGAGACGCCGGAGACGAATACTATAACGTCGTGCGTACGTGCGAATTCCGCCAGCTCGCGGTGGCGGGAGGCAACCTGGGCACAGATGGTGGAGTGCACCTCCAGCGGCCCCGTCATAAGGCTCCGCAGCTCCTCCGTAAGCGCCTCGTAGCCCTCCGGACTCATGGTGGTCTGCGAAAACAGTTCCACCGGCCGGTCTGCACGAAGCACCCCGTCGGCAAGCGCCGCCCGCAACTGCTCCGGCGTCTCCACAACCAGGGCCCTGCCGTCCGTCTGGCCCACGAGCCCAAGCACCTCCGGATGACCTATCTTGCCGAAAATGACCACCTGGGCACGGGCAGCGGCCTCCTTAATCTGTTTCTGCAGTTTGAGTACCACCGGGCAGGTGCAGTCGATGCTGTCCAGCCCGGCCTGCCGCAGGCGCTCGTAGGTCTGCGGAGGTTCTCCGTGGGCACGTATGAGTACGGTGTCTCCGTCGCCCAGGGCGCTCAGGCCGTCGTGGTCGATGGTGCGCAGGCCCTGCCGTCCGAGGCGGGCGAGCTCTTCTTCGTTGTGAACTATGGCGCCGAGGGACCAGAGGCGACCGTTTCCCTTCGACAGGAAGTCTTCTGCGGTCGTGATGGCGCGGATGACGCCGCCGCAGAAGCCTGAGTGCTGGTCGATGCCGACGCGGATCATAGGATGCCGAACTTGCCCTGGATGAGGCCGACGACCCATGCGAGCTCTTCTTCGAAGCTGAGCTCGGAGTTGTCCAGCTCAAAGGCGTCGGCGGCGCGGCGCAGGGGGTTGGTTTCGCGGTGCGAGTCTATGTAGTCGCGCTCGCGGAGGTTCTGCACCACTTCCTCCAGCAGGGGAGTCTCACCCTTTGCTACAAGTTCGTCGTAGCGTCGGCGTGCGCGAACCTCCTCACTGGCGGTCATGAAAATCTTCAGCTGGGCGTTGGGGAACACGGCGGTGCCTATATCGCGCCCGTCCATCACTATGCGGCCCTTGCGCCCGTATTCCCGTAGCTGGCTGTCTACCCACTCGCGAACGTAAGGTACTGCCGCAATGGGGCTTACCTGGGCGCTCACTTCCATGGCGCGAATCTGCTGCTCGATGCAGCGGGGGCCCATGAAGAGGCGTCCGTCGCTGCCGAACTCGAGGTGCAGTTCCGCCAGGGCTCCCTTAAGCTCGGGGCTTACCTGGTTGAGCTTGTTGATGAGCCTCTCCTCCTGGGCGAACAGCGTGACGCCACGGTACAGGGCACCTGAATCCAGGTACAGGAAACCGAGCTTGCGCGCCAGAAGTTTTGCGAACGAACTCTTGCCGGTAGAAGAGTATCCGTCGATTGCGATAATTATGTCGGGAATATTCATATCAGTTTACGTAATCGTTAACATTCTGGGCGGAGATGACTTCGTCGCCAAGTATCAGGAGGCGTTCAACCACGTTGCGAAGCTCGCGTATGTTGCCTTTCCAGCTGCGCTCCTGCAGGAGCTTTACGGCCTCGGGACTGAAAGTCTTGCGGGGCATGGCGGTCTCTGCGCTGATTCGGTCCACGAAGTAATCGACCAGCAGGGGAATGTCTTCCTTGCGCTCGTCGAGGGAAGGGACGTGGATAACTATGACGCTCAGGCGGTGGTAAAGGTCTTCGCGGAAGTTGCCTTTGGCAATTTCTTCCTGAAGGTTCTTGTTGGTTGCTGCAACCACGCGGACGTCCACTTTTATGTCGGTGTCGCTGCCCACGCGGGAGAGCTTGTTCTCCTGCAGCACGCGCAGCACCTTCGCCTGGGCGGCAAGGGACATGTCGCCTATTTCGTCAAGGAAGAGGGTTCCGCCGTCGGCCTGCTCGAATTTGCCCTTGTGCTGCTTGATGGCGGAGGTGAAGGAGCCCTTCTCGTGACCGAAAAGCTCGCTCTCTATAAGCTCAGAGGGGATTGCGGCACAGTTGACTTCTATGTAGGGCTGGGCGGCGCGGTCGCTCTGCTGGTGCAGGCTGCGGGCTACGAGTTCCTTTCCGGAACCGTTGCCTCCGGTGATGAGCACTCTTGCCGGGGTGGCTGCCACTTTGGAAACAATGTCCCTGATATGCTGGATTGCCGGAGATTCACCTATCATCTGCTCTCCGCCGTACACCTTCTTCTTGAGATTCTTGTTCTGGGTGACCAGTTTGGTCTTGTCCGTGGCGTTCTTTATGGTGATGAGGAGGCGGTTGAGGTCCAGGGGCTTCTGTATGAAGTCGAAGGCTCCTTTCTTGATGCATTCCACCGCCGTCTCGATGTCTCCGTGGCCGGAAATCATGACTATGGCGCTCTCGCAGCCGTCTTCCACCAGCTTGTCCAGCACTTCGGTACCGTCCAGTCCCGGCATCTTGATATCGCAGAAAATGACGTCATAGTGCCCCTTCGAAGCGGCTTCGTAACCTGCGAGGCCGTCTTCCGCAGTCTCAACGATATAGCCCTCGTCCGAGAGTATTTCGCCCATGGAGTTGCGGATATACCGTTCGTCGTCGATAATCAGAATCTTCATACTACAAATATGGCAAATATTTTTGACAATATGAAGATGCGGGAGAGGGATCAGAATCTCTCTATCTTGAGCTGCTTGATCTTGTAGCTGTCGTCCTTGCAGCTCATGAAGATGGTTACGTTGAAAGTTTCGCCTCCGGCCTTGAGGGTGCCGAGGGCGTACTTCATATTGGCCCGGCCGGCCGTGTGGTTGATGTCGAAGCTGCGGGGAGTATAGGTGTCGAAGAAAGTTTTCACTATCTGGCGTGCCTGGGCGCGGCTTGCGTCGCTTTCCTTGGCGAGGACTGCAATCTCCAGGTTGTCGGCGAACCATGCTGAAAGGGCATCGGAGTTGCCGGCGGAGAAATACTTGGTAATTGGAACGAATACATCATCTCCGCTTTCCGATGTGGGGGCGGCGGGGAGGGCGCTCTTGGTCAAAATATTCTGGGCCGTTGCCAGAGGGCCGGCCAGAAGAAGTGCTATAACAGCTACGATTCTCAGCTTCATACGCCTTTATTTCTTTGCAAATATTAAGCCAGTTTGTTATTTTTGCAAACGATGCACATTACGCTGCTTACAATGGGCAAAACGGACATCCGCTGGGTGGCGGAAGGCCTGGACATGTACGCTTCCAGGCTGTCCCATTATGTACCGTTCCAGGTAAAGGAACTTCCGGAGCTTAAAAACGCCGGATCCCTGAGCCCGGAGCAGATCAAGCACAAGGAGGCCGAGCTTCTGCTCAAGGCAATCAAGCCCCAGGACAGTGTAATCCTGCTGGACGAGCATGGCGAAGAATTCACCTCGCTGCAGTTTGCCGCCAAGATAGGAAGTTATCTGCAGAAGGGTAAAGATATAGTGTTTGTGGTCGGCGGGGCCTACGGATTCGCTCCGGAAATGTACGAAAGGGCGTCGTCCAAGCTGTCTTTGTCTAAAATGACCTGCTCCCACCAGCTGGTGAGAACGGTTTTTGCAGAGCAGTTGTACCGTGCCTTTACAATATTGAGGGGAGAGCCCTATCATAATGAATAGGAAATTCAACATATGGGACTACATCTGCGCTGTGCTTACGCTGCTCAGCGCCGTGCTGCTCATGTTTGCGGTAGCCACCCCGCGCGCGGTGGGCGATACAGGGTCCGAAGCCCGCAAGGTCCAGCGTCTGCTGTCCCGGCGTATGGCCCGCCTGGAGTCCTTCGAGAACAGGCCCATGGCCAAGCTCCCGGACGACATGGTCATTTATACCTATGTCGCCGATACCCTGCAGTCCTGGCGCGGTCAGTTCCCGGTCTTCAACGACGATATTTCTTCGCGCGTCGTGGTGCAGCGCATCACCAACCCCCGCGTGAACCTGCGCTCTCCTTTGAGTTACGTGACCGAGGAGCCCACCTATATGAATATAGGTTCCAAATGGTATATAGTAAGATCCCGCGACATTGGAGAGACCAGGCTGGTCAGCGGCCTGCTCGTCATAGACAGCCAGGACAAGAGCTCGTATAACGGAGTGAACCCGCGCCTGCACCTGAGCATGCGCTATTCCGTAAGACCCTTGACTTTCAGCGGCGGCAGCGCCGTAAAGCTTGAGGGCAAACCTGTCTTCAAAGTGCTGTACGATTCGCTCTCCGGAGAAGTGATGGCGGATCCCACGCTATTGTGGATTTCCCTGCTGCTTTTCATATCCGCAGCGGTTCTCTTCGTCTTCCGCAGGCGCACCCTGAAACGCGCCCTGATAGCCTGCGCAGGCATAATCCTGGCCACCGGAGCAATGTATTTCTGGGGCAGGAGCGTGCAGACTGAGTACTCCCTTTTCTCTCCGGTCACCTATGCCGGCGGCAACGTCCTGTTTTCGCTGGGAGCGGTGCTGCTGCTCAACCTGGCCCTGACTTTCTGCGTCCTGGTGCTTTACCTGGCGCGCCGAAATATCTGGTTCAAGATACGCAGCGTCCCGTCCGCTATTGTATTCAGCATATTAGACTTGCTGGCCCTGGCAGCCATCATGGTCTACACGCACATGACCCTGCGGAGCATAGTCATTAATTCCAGCATCTCCCTGGAGATTTACAAGCTGGGCTCGCTGTCCGTTTACACCCTTCTGGTCTACTTGTCCTTCCTGTCGCTGCTGGCCACTATACCTATGCTGCTGCAGATGATACAGCCGGCGGTTTCGCAGGTCTTCGGGGTGCATTACGACATGTTCTCCCGTACGTCCAGACTGGTCGTTGCGGCGCTTATTTCCGTTTACATGGTCACCACGACGGCGGTGCTTGGCTTCGAGAAGGAGGAAGACAGGATGGAAGTCTGGGCGGGCAAGCTGGCGGTGGACCGCGACGTGACGCTTGAACTCATGTTGCTCAGCGTGGAGCCGTATATAGCAGGAGACGCCGTAATCGCCACCCTTTCCGTGCTGGACGGCAGCGACATCATCATACGCAACCGCATCATAGACAATTACTTCCTCAACGAGTCCAAAGATTACTCGCTGAACGTGCAGCTGGTGCATCCCGGAAGCTCTCCGGCGGCCGTGATGGAACGTTTCGACCAGTTGAGGCGGGAGAGTTCGCCCATTGCCGACGGTTCCGTGTTCCTCAGCAGCATGACCAACGAGGGGCCCTCCGAATACGTGGGCGTGTTCCCGTACTTCCGCGACGGCGTCTTGTCGTACGTGCTCGTGGAGGTGTCGCCCAAGACGGTTGCCGGCAGCAAGGGGTACGCGCGCCTGCTGGACTACAGTTCGCCCAGCCGTACGAGCCTGCCGGCGGCTTATTCCTACTCCCGCTATCAAGGCCGCGACCTGCGGCTCTTCAAGGGAACCTACCCCTATGCCACCCGCATGGACGACTGGATGTACGAGACGGTCTACATTAACCAGTTGTGCCATTACAACCGCGACGGCTACGTACATTTCATCAACGTGGTGACGGACGACGAGGCGGTGATTATCTCCCGCCGGCAGATCGGAGCCAGCAGCTATGCCATATCCATCGTTTTCATTGGTCTGCTGATGTCCGGAATCCTCACCTGCCTGAAGCCGCGCCGCCGGGTGGGAAGCGACCGCAGGAACTACTTCCGCTCCCGTATCTCCCTGACACTTATGGTGTCGCTGCTGCTGTCGCTGGTCGTTATGGCGACCGTAAGCGTTATCTTCGTATACCGGCGCAACGAGGCCAACCAGCTGGCAATCATGTCTGACCGCATCAACGCCATCCAGCTCATGACGCGTAACGGCATGCGCGGCATCGAGGGGCCCGGCATGCTGAATTCCCCGGAATTCTCCGCCCTCATACAGTCGGTCAGCGACAACACCGGATCAGACATCAGCGTATATTCTACAAACGGCCGTATCCTCTTGTGTACCAACCCCGAAGCCCTGGACCGCGGGCTGGTGGGCTACCGTATGGACGAAGAGGCTATGGATCAGATATTCCGCCTGAACAAGCGTTATTGCATACTTAAGCAAAGGGCCGGAAGGAGGCACTACCACAACATGTACATGCCCCTGATGGACGGTGACGGGCATATAATAGCGGTGCTGTGTTCCCCTTACGTGGAAGAGCGTTACGACTTCGAGCGCGACGCCGTCATGCATTCCATGTCCATAATCACCGTGTTCCTGTTGCTGTTCATCCTGTCCCGCTTCTCCGAGTCGGCGGTGCTGGACAGGGTGTTCCGCCCGCTGGTCATGCTGGGGCAGAACATGCGCAAGGCCGGCCAGGGTTCCCTGGAGCACATCGAATACGGCCGCAAGGATGAGATATCGGAGCTGGTGGACGAATATAACCGAATGGTGGACGAGCTATCGGAGAGCAGCCGCAAGCTGGCTCAGGCCGAGCGCGACAAGGCGTGGAGCGGCATGGCAAGGCAGGTGGCACACGAGATCAAGAACCCTCTGACACCCATGAAACTGCAGATCCAGAGGCTGATACGCCTGAAGCAGAAGGGCGACCCGTCGTGGCAGGAGAAGTTCGACGACGTGAGCAAGGTGCTGCTGGACCATATCGACATACTTACGGAGACCTCCAACGAATTCTCCACTTTCGCCAAGTTGTACACCGAGGAGCATACGCTGCTGGACCTGGACAAGATGCTTCAGGAAGAGATAGCGATGTTCGACAACCGCGAGGATGTGGACTTCACCTATATGGGCCTTCACGGCGCCATGGTTATGGGACCCAAGCCTCAGCTTACCCGCGTGTTCGTGAACCTGCTGGGCAACGCGGTTCAGGCCGTAGAGGGCCGGGGAGGCGCGAAAGTATACGTTTCCCTGCGCAAGTCCGCCACCGACGGCTATTACGATATTGTGGTTGAGGACAACGGCCCTGGAGTGTCTGAGGAGAATATCCAAAAGCTGTTTACGCCCAACTTCACTACCAAGAACGGCGGCTCCGGGCTGGGCCTGGCAATCTCCCGCAGCATACTGGAGCGCTGCGGCGCCACTATCAGCTATTCCCGCTCGTTCTCCCTCGGCGGAGCCTGTTTCACCGTCTGCTATCCGGCGGAGAGCTGAGCTATTTTACTGGACGGCGCTGGCTCTTTCTCCGGCCCAGGCTGTCTGCTTGAGGGGCGCCTTCCCACTAGTGGGCCCCTTCCCTTTTCGGGAGCCAAAGGCCCCTCAAACAGACAGCCTGATGCCTTCTGAACCGGCGGCCATCAATCAAGCTGTACCGGAATGGTTCTTCCGATATAGCTGCCAACTATTAAATAGGTTCTGCCAAATGGCATACAAGCCGCCTGCGACCGAGGTGACAGGGGTCATGTAATTGTATCCAAGCCAGATAAGGAAACCGGTGTTTTTCTGTCCGAGCGCCTGCCCCGCGGTAATCCTGACCACATCGTCGCGGCCGGCATGCTTGCCCACGAAGAATTGAAGTGCGCAGGCACCCATGGAAACCAGCACTATGCAAACCAATGCCCCCGCCGACAGATTGCTCAGCAACAGAGCATGGGTGGCCAGTACCATGGCGAGAGTAAGTCCTACTCCCCAGATATAGAAGGCAAAACGGCTAAGTCTCATCAGCTTGCGCTGGAGCCGCGGCATAGTGTAACGTATCACCCATGCAACCAGGCCCGGCAGAAGCAGTAGCGGGAATACCCTCAGCGCGATATGCCCCACATAGGCCCAGAAGCCAAGGTCGGCCGACGGCCGAACCATGGGAATCACCAGCGGAATCAGCAGGGTCGCCGCAAGATTGGACAGGGTTACGTAACTTACCGCCCCTGCCAGCGAGCCGCCCAGTTTCTCCGTAATGACACCTGCAGCGGACGCCGTCGGGCATATGATACAGAGCATGGCGCACTCCAGAAGTATGCGGATCTCTCCTTCCGCGTTGAATTTGGCAATAGCGGCAAATCCCAGAAATACCAGCACCTGGAATGCCAGCGCCGCGATGTGCCAGCGGTGGAAGCGGAAGTCGTGCGGGGAAATCTTTACGAATTGGAAGAACAGCAAGAGGGCAATCACCACCCGCTGCCCTTCGGAAGCGACATCGTGCAGGATATGGCCCGCCGGATGCATGAAAGGCAGGGCGCGATACAAGAGATACACGCTCACACCGAGAACTATAGCACCCGGAAGCATCCAATCCTGAATGATGCGATCAGCCTTGCCCATTGCGGGCACAAAGATAATAAAGTATTTCTTTTCGAGAATAATATGTTTATATTTGCCAGAGTATTAGCTACACAATTATGCATTTCCGTCTGTTGTCAGCATTCATATTGCCGTTGGCGCTGCTTTCGGCAGTATCATGCAATACCCCCAAGCTGCCCGACAATGTAAGCGGGCTTTTGGTGGAACTGGACGGTTATGTATCTTCGCGCCCGCTGTACGAGACACGCAAGAAGGGGCAGATTGACGCATTGCGCCGGCTTATGAATACCAGTTCGGACGCAAGAAGGAAACTGGATCTCAGCCGGGAGCTGGCAGATGAATATTTCGCATATAATTTCGACTCCACTCAGTTTTATCTCAAGAAATGCATGGATATGGCGCAGGCGCTTGGGGATGAAGAGCAGTATTATTCTGCCTCTTTGGAACTGGGCCACCTGTATGCCAAGGCCGGGCATTTCATGGAGGCGTACAACAGGTTGTATGAGCAGACGGATGAGGAGTCGCTGCCGGAGTCGCTTCGTGCTGATTATTTGTTTGACCTCTTCGATTTCTCCCGCGACCTGGCAGGCAATTCCGGAATGGTAGAGAGGCTGTCCATCCCGGACAGGGATGTCTACAGGGACGAATTGTATTCCCTTCTGCCTCCCGAATCCGATACGTACATGAGGGTTCGCCTGGACGATTATGTGTCGTCCGGCCGTCTGGAATCTGCAGACAGCCTGGCACGCCTGCTGGTGGCCCGCACGGACCCCAATACCCATCCCTATGCCATCTATGCTTTTGAAATCTCGGAGATAGCCTATCACAAGGGTCTTTGGGATGAGCAGATGTATTGGCTTATCAAGTCTGCCGAATGCGACATTATCAATTCGGTCAAAGACTACGCCTCTCTTACAATGGTCGCCCAGAACCTGGTCAATTACGACGTGGACAGGTCGTTCCGGTATTTGCGTATAGCCCAGGAGGACGCTCTTGCATACAACGCCAAATTGCGGCCGTGGCAGATTTCCCAGTTTTTCATGGGAATCGAGGATGCGTATTCGCATAGGCGGGACAGCTCCAGGATGGCCTCCGTCTGGGCGTCGATTCTGCTTGCAGTACTTGTTCTTATCTTGTCGTTGCTGGCCATTTCTCTTATCAACCGTTCACGAAAGCTTTCCCGGACACGTGCCCTGCTTGAAGAGAACAACATCAAGCTTGGAGTTGCCAACGGAGCCCTGAATGACCTCAACGCCCGCTTGTCCAGGGCGGACAAGATTAAAGAAGATTATATCGTAGGATTCCTGAACAAGCTTTCCGAGCAGATTGCCGGGCAGAGAGCGGAGGATAACCGCGTCAGAAAACTCCTCAAGCAGGGCAAGTCGGCGGAGCTGCTTAGGGAACTCGACCTTTCTACCAGGTCGGAAAAGAGCCTTAAAGAGTACTACCGTACTTTCGATACAACGTTCCTCGGGCTTTATCCCGGTTACGTAGAGCAGTTCAACGCCCTGCTCAAGCCGGAAGCCCGTTTCAGCCCCAAGGAGGGAACCCTCACGACAGAGCTCAGGATATTCGCTCTCATACGCCTTGGAATAGATGATTCAAGGCAGATAGCCTCTTTCCTTCATTATTCCCTGAGCACAATCTATAATTACAAGGTCTCCGTCAAGAACGCCTGCCTGGGAGACCGTGACAGCTTTGAGGAAAGGGTGAAAATGATAGGAAAGTAGTAAAAAGTCTACTTTGTAACCACTACTATTTCGAGGGGTTTCATTTCTCCTAAATACTTGATTATCAGTACAGCGGTATCCCCGCTGTACTACTATTTTCCTATATTGCGCGCAAGGGGTTGCAAAGCTCGATATATTTGCCGCAGACTAATGTCAAAACCACACAATAAAAATCGTATGAAAAAATTTGCAACTCTGATTCTTGGATTGGCATTGAGCCTTGCAGCCCTTGCGCAGGGAGCCAAGCTCAGCGGCGTAGTCCGCGACAGCGCCAATCAACCGGTCGTGGGTGCATTCATTGTCCAGCAGGGCACCAGCAACGGCACGATGACCGATGATGCCGGTGCGTTCTCGCTCAACGTCCCCAGGGGCGCTGCGGTCGAGGTGTCCTGTATAGGCTATGTGTCCCAGACCATTACGGTAACGGGCGACCAGAACCTGAATATCGTCCTCGAGGATGATACCCAGATGCTGGAAGAGACCGTTGTCATCGGTTACGGTGTACAGAAGAAATCCGTTGTCACCGCAGCCATTTCCAGTATCACTTCTGATGACCTTAAGGCTACGGCCCAGACCCGCGTGGACAATGTCCTTCAGGGTATGACCTCCGGAGTTACCGTCACCCAGAGCTCAGGTGCTCCTGATGCCGGTTCTCAGGTCCGTATCCGCGGCGTCGGCTCCATCAACAATTCCGAGCCGCTTTACATCATCGACGGCATGCCTTCCGGCGGTATCGATTACCTTAATCCTAATGATATCGAGCGTATCGAGGTTCTGAAGGATGCCGCCTCCGGTGCTGTCTACGGCGCACGTGCAGCCAACGGCGTCGTCCTCATCACTACTAAAAAAGGCCAGAAAGGCCAGGCTAAAGTCTCCTATGATTTCTCATACGGTATGCAGAACCCCTGGCGCAAGCCTTCAGTGCTGAACGCCACCGAGTACGCTGTTATCATGAACGAAGGCCGCCTGAATGCAGGCCAGATGCCTACTTTCGACGATCCTTACGCACTTGGCAAAGGAACCGACTGGGTAGAGGCCATCTTCGACAAGAACGCCCCCGTGGTCAAGCATGACCTCACCGTGAGCGGCGGCAGCGACAAGGTAGACTACAACATCTCCGCAGGTTTCCTCAACAGGCAGGGTACCATTGGCGGAAGCTACGGAAGAGCTTTCTACAAGCGCTTCACCTACAACCAGAACGTGGGTATCAACCTCTTCGACAAGAGCGCAGACCGCAACTGGCTCAACAAGGCCGACCTCCGCACTCGCCTTTCCTATTCCAACATTGACGCCTCCGGCATCAGCACCAACTCCGAATACGGCTCACCTCTGGGCTCAGCCCTCGGAATGGCTCCTACCGAGACCATCTTTGCCGACGAAGCTACAGAACAGTCTTACAAGACCATGTACGCTGCCGGCTATCCTTATATTATACGTGATGCAAGCGGCCGTGCTTACACTATCGCAGACGCAGCTATCTATAACGAGCAGGCCAACCCTCTCGCACAGCTCTCAATGCCCGGCGGCAAGAACAACACTGACAAGGTGATTGCCAACATGGCCCTGGACCTTCAGCTTTGGGACGGCCTCAAGTTCCGCTCCACGGCAAGCGCCGACCTCACCTACGTCACCAGCAACAGCTACTCCCTGCAGTACTTCCTGACTGCAAAGTCCTACAGCCTGGATACCATCACTACCAGTGAGGTTTACGACAAGAACGGAAACGCCTCCACTCTTGAGAAGATGAACTACGGTACCAGTGCTTCCCAGAGCATGAACCAGTACCTCACCTGGCAGGTTGAAAACGTGCTCACCTACGACAAGCAGTTCGGCAAGCACGGAATCAATGCCGTGGTCGGCCAGACCCTCTACCGCTCCACCAACTCCTACCTGGGAGCATCGGCCAAGGGTCTCAAGTTTGATTACGACCCCTGGAAGATTTCCGTAGACAACACTTACGGCAAGTCCGAAGACGGCGACCGCAACGGCTGGGGCCGCTGGAACTCCGTTCCTTACAGCCTCATGTCCTACTTCGGCCGTGTCACTTACAACTACGACGAGCGCTACCTGGCAGAAGCCACCATCCGTCGTGACGCATCCAGCCGCTTCGGCCCCGACAACAAGTGGGGTACCTTCCCGTCCTTCTCTTTGGGTTGGAATATCAAGAACGAGCCGTTCATGAAGACCGTGAACGCCGTCTCCGCCCTCAAAGTCCGTGGATCATGGGGTGTGAACGGTAACGACTCCATCGGCGACTTCCGCTATGCCGTTTATGCCAGCGGCGGTAACAACTACGCCTTCGGCTCCGGTGCCAACGGTACCGAGTCCATCACCAGCGGTACCAAGCCTTCCGGCCTTGCGAACCCCGGCGTGAAATGGGAGCAGTCCATCCAGACCGACCTCGGTGTGGACTTCGGCCTCTGGGGCAACCAGCTGACCGCTACCGTGGACTTCTTCAACAAACTCACATCCGGCATGCTCCATGAGATGCCCGTTCCTTCCTATGCAGGCGACTCCGCCCCTATAGGCAACCTCTGCTCCATGGTGAACCGCGGTATCGAGTTCGACCTCAACTACCGCAACCACATCGGAGACCTCCACTATCGCGTGAACTTCAACGCCACCCGCAACTGGAACAGGCTCACCGACCTCGGTATCCAGAGCGCCAGCGGCGAGGAAGCCTCCCTCTACGGCTCCAGCCACAAGATCGGCCAGCTCACCCGTGGCGTCGTCGGTATGCCTTTCCCGTATTTCTACGGCTACAAGACCGACGGCATCTTCCAGAACTGGGACGAGATCAACGCTTACGTGAACAGCAAGGGCGAACTTCTCCAGCCTAAGGCAGAACCCGGTGACGTCCGGTTCGTGAACACGAACGGCGACGATGTGCTTGATGACGCCGACCGTACCTACATCGGCAAGGGAATGCCTGACTGGACCTACGGTGCCACCCTGTCCCTCGATTTCAAGGGCTTCGATCTGGTACTGTTCCTGCAGGGCCAGGCCGGCGTTCAGGCGTTCAACGTCACCCGCCGTACCGACCTTTACTATATCAATCTTCCCAAGAGCATCCTTAACCGCTGGACCGGCGAGGGTACCACCAACAAGTATCCCCGTTTCGTGTTCGACTCGGCCAACGAGAACTACCGTGTCTCCGATCTCTGGGTAGAGGACGCTTCTTTCCTGCGCGTGCGTAATGTCCAGCTCGGATATACCCTGCCGCAGAATCTCACCAGGAAGGTTGCTGTTTCCCGCCTGAGGCTGTTCGCCCAGGTAGAGAATGCCCTTACTCTCACCCAGTATTCCGGTTGCGATCCTGAGGTTACCGGCGGCAACGGATTCGGCACTGAAGCCGGAATTGACCGTGGCGTCTATCCCCAGGCCCGCACCGTTACTTTCGGCGTAAACCTTAACTTCTAATAAAAGGATGAACAATATGAAAAAGATCATTTTCGCGCTCAGCGCATCCGTCATCCTCTTAGCGTCCTGCAACACCGAGTTCGTGTCTCCCGTTCACAACTCCTCAGAGCCGCTTGACGAGTATTTCAACACCGAGGCCCGCATGTTCGAGAGCCTTGTGGCAGCATATGATCCCCTGGAGTGGTATGACTACTTCTATCAGTATAACTCCCTGCACCTTGTGTTCGACATCATGGGAGACGATGTAAACTGCGGAGGATCAAACGAGGGCGACCAGCCTATCCTGGTAAAGACCCATTTCTACCAGCTTACTCCCACCGACCAGCCCGATATGATGTGGACTATTTCATATTCCGGCATCAACCGTGCGAATACCCTTATTCAGTATGTAGACGGAGTGGAAAGCATAGCAAAGGCCACTCGCGACCAGTGGGTCGCCGAAGCCCTGGTGCTCCGCTGCTTCTACTACAATATCCTCTGGAAGCTCTGGGGTAACATCCCGTATTACGAGGAGAACCTCAAAACTCCTTATTTCACCGAGCAGCTCGACCACGACACTGTCTACAGCAATGTGATCGCCACCCTCGAGGAAGCCATCGGCATGAACAGCCTTCCCATGAAGGCCTCCGTGGGTAACGAGGGCCGCGTAACCAAGGCCATGGCCTACATGCTCTACGCGGAAATGGTAATGTACCAGAACGACAACAGCCGTTACCAGAAGGCTCTCGACTACATGAAGGAAATCATTTCCTGCGGCCAGTATGCTCTGGTGGACGATTTTGCTTCCATCTGGACCGAGGCCGGCGAGTGGAGCACCGAATCCATATGGGAAATCAACTATCTGTCCGAGGGCGGCGTCCGTGCATGGGATGCTCCTATCGCAACCGGCGGTAACGTTTCTTCCGTTCTCACCGGCGTTCCCGGTGCCAAGGCCGGCAGCGGCTTTGCCGACGGCTGGGGCTTCGGCGGCGTGAACGAGTCTGCATACAAGATGTATGAGGAAGGCGACATCCGTCGCGACGGAGGTATCCTCAACTGGTCGGAAAACAGGGACAATTACGCTCCCCGTTGGGAAGACACAGGATACTTCAACCTGAAGTACATCGCCCGCGAGAACGGCAACCACGGTTACAAGGGCGCCGATACCATGAACTACGGCAACAACGAGCGCATCTACCGTTTCTCCGAAACTCTCCTGAATGCGGCTGAACTTGCAGTGCTGCTCGGCCAGGACGGCTCAGCATGGCTCAAGCAGGTCCGCGACCGTGCCCATTGCACCGATACCGGCGTAACACGCGACGACATCATCCAGGAGCGCCACAAGGAGTTCGTGGGCGAGGGCAAGCGTTACTGGGATCTGGTACGCAGCGGTCTGGCCGCCAGCGTGCTCAAGGCTTCCAACCATCCTTTCCGTCCTGCCGGCGCCGACTGGAGCGAGTCCAAGAAGTACTGGCCTATCCCCCAGAGTGAGATGGACAAAGACGACAAGCTTGTGCAGAACAACTATTAATCCTCAAGAAAATGAAAAATATCTGTAAATATATAAGCACGGTCGTACTGGCATGTCTCGCTCTTGCCGCTTGCAAGCAGGAGTATCCCGAGCTGGTTCAGTCGGGTTTGCCCAGCGCATCAGACTTCGATGTGGTCATCGAGGTGGACCAGGCGACCAATGTTGCCACCTTTACCCTTAACAACAAGGGTATGGTGCCTGTGTGGAACTTCGGTTCCGAACTCATCGACGGCAAGGCCTCCAAGGTCTACGCTTATACCGGAAACGGCCTTTCCCTCCGCTTCCGCGAGGCCGGTGAGCATCAGGTGGAAGTCAAGGCTTACAATGTCAACGGCGTTTCCACCGGTTCCGTGCTCAAGACCTTCAGCATGAACGAAACGTATCGTGATCCTTTCGATCCTACTCCTTACCTGCGTGCCGTCTCCGGCGGTACCTCCCAGGACTGGGTGTGGAATTCTACGGAAAAAGGCCATTTCGGCTGCGGCCCCGTGGGCGATCCTCTCGCCTGGTGGCAGTGTGACGCCAACGGCAAATCAGGCTTCCTGTACGATGACGTCATGACCTTCGACGTGGACGGCAACTACACCTTCGACCCGTCCGACGGCCAGGCATACGCCAATACCGGATCCGAGTACATGAGCGAGTATAACACCGGCGAAGACTATCTTTTCCCCGCAGAAAAGAAGACCAGCAAATACACATTCGAGAACAACTGGAACGACGCAGGCATCGAGGAAATCTACCTGGTGCTCGAAAGCGGCAGCCTCCTCTCTTATGTGCCTCACAAGAGCGCGGTCTCCGATCCCCGCTTCCTGGTGCTCGAGAGCAAGACCGCATCGATGAAGAAGAAACTTCAGCTGATGAGCACGGTCTATACTCCCAACAACACCGACGGTATCTCCTGGTACTATGAATTCGTTCCCAAGGGATCCAATGCCGGCAGTGCAGATCCTCTGTTCGGCCTTGACAGCAAGACCTGGGTGCCCGATAACGAAACTGCAGGTTATATGGGCTGCGGTCCCGATTTCGGCAACTCCGGCGGCTGGTGGAGCGCAAGCCCTCACGATAAGGACGCATTCGGCGTAACCGATGACGAACTCACCTTCTTTGCCAACGGCAAGTATGTGTTCAGCCCCGGTGCAGACGGTATGGTCTATTGCAACTGGGAGTCCGGATGGCGCCCCGACGGCTACTATTCCGGCGACGGCAGCACCGACTACAATGCTCCCGCTGAAGTAATAGAGTCCAGCTACACCCTCGGCAGCGACGCTACCGGCGACTACATCGAACTCCCTGCTGGCGTGCTTTACGGCTACATTCCCAAGCCTCAGGTACTCTCCGAGGTCAATCGCCTGTACATCAAG
The DNA here is from genome assembly GCA_017554335.1 of Bacteroidales bacterium. GTDB lineage: Bacteria > Bacteroidota > Bacteroidia > Bacteroidales > UBA932 > Cryptobacteroides. Next base: position 77,130 of record JAFZIO010000051.1, read on the forward strand.
GAGCTCACCGCAAACAAACTCTTCCTCGTTGCTAATTTCGACGGCATCAGCTGGCAGTTCATCTATCGCCCGAAGGATGGTGTCGCTCCCGAGCCCGAGCCGGTAGAGGAGCCTCTGGATCCTACCGATTACGACGTGAACGGCGCAGGCAACCTGTGGAAGGGTGCCAACCTGGATGTCGAGTGCTGGTATGCCGACGGCGGTTGGAGCCAGATTGGCAATCCGGATTACGAAATCACCGCCGGTAACGGCATCAAGGTGACCATTCCCCAGGGTGTAGGCGGCAGCGAATGGATGGGCCAGACCAAGCTCAAGAGCCATGTGGCCTCATCAGCCGACAAGACCTACGACTTCAGCGTCACCCTTCTTGCCAGCGAGGATATGACAGTGACCATCAAGCTCACCAACGATCCTGAGGAGAGCGACGATATCCACTCCTTCTTCTATGACGGCCAGGTGAAACTCAGCGCAGGCGAGCCCTTCGTGTACCGCAGGCCCGGCATCAAGCAGAGTGTCTCCGGCGACAACGTGATGCTTATCTTCGACTTCGGACGCAGCCCCGTCGGTTCCGTCATCGAGGCCAAGGACATCCTGTTCCAGGAACACAAGACGGGCAACCTCTGGGAAGGTGCCAATCTGGATGTCGAATTCTGGTATGCCGACGGCGGTTGGAGCCAGATTGGCAATCCGGATTACGAAATCACCGCCGGTAACGGCATCAAGGTGACCATTCCCCAGGGTGTAGGCGGCAGCGAGTGGATGGGCCAGACCAAGCTCAAGAGCCATGTGGCCTCATCAGCCGACAAGACCTACGACTTCAGCGTCACCCTTCTTGCCAGCGAAGATATGACAGTGACCATCAAGGTCACCAACGATCCTGAGGAGAGCGACGATATCCACTCCTTCTTCTATGACGGACAGGTGAAACTCAGCGCAGGTGAGCCCCTGGTCTATATAAAGAGAGGTATCAAGCAGAGTGTCTCCGGCGAGAACGTAATGGTTATCTTCGACTTCGGACGCAGCCCCGTCGGCTCTGGTATCGAGGCTTCCCAAATTATCTTCATGGAGCAGAAATAATGGGTGTAGGATTCTTAACAAGAGGGTTGCTGTTGGTGGCAGCAGCAACCCTTCTTTCCACCGCTTGCGCGTGCAACGGCGTCAAGCCCGAAGGGCCGGGGGAGGGGAGCCTCAGCTTCGACCCTGCGGAGCTTAAGCTGGCCTCAGATGCCTGGGAAGGCACGGTCAGCGTTACTGCCGATTGCGACTGGGGCGTGACCGTGGCCGATAAGGAGTGGTGCAGCGTATTCCCTTCAGGGGGCATATCCGGCACCACCAAACTTACGGTCAGCGTCAAGGAGAATCCCGGTGACAAGGACAGGCAGACGGTGCTCACGTTCCGTTACGGCTCCCTCACAAAGGAACTGACGGTGACGCAGGATCTTAACCCGGCAGCGGTCAAACCTCCGGTAGATCCGGCCATCAAGGTGCCCGAGGGATATGCTCTCGACTGGAACGACGAGTTTGACCTCCCCGACGGGAGCCTGCCGAACATGAACAACTGGCGCTTTGAAAGCAAGCCGGCTGGCTGGGTGAACAACGAGAAGCAGACCTACGTCCCCGGTGCGCGCAACGGTGTACAGACCGCATTCATTGAGGACGGAGCCCTGAACATAAGGGCCATAAAGGACGGAAAGGACGTGCTTTCTGCCCGTATGTACTCCAAGAAATCCTGGACCTACGGATACATGGAGGCGTCTATAAAGCTCCCCAAAGGCAAGGGCACATGGCCCGCCTTCTGGATGATGCCGGACGACTTCAGCCGCGGCTGGCCCGGATGCGGCGAGATAGACATAATGGAAGAGGTGGGATACCATCCCAACTACACATCATCGTCTATCCACTGCAAGAACTACTATCATTCAATAGGTACGCAGAAGACGCATGAGCAGTACACTGCAGGTGCGGAAGACGCTTTCCATACCTATGCCCTCGAATGGACTGCGGATGCTCTCAAATTCTTCGTGGACGGCAAGCAGCATTTCACTTTTGCCAACGACAACAAGAATAACGACGATACATGGCCGTTCAATAAGAATTTCTATATCATTCTCAATCTTGCCTGGGGAGGCGACTGGGGCGGAAGCCAGGGGGTTGACGAGAACGCCCTTCCCTGCACGATGCAGGTTGACTACGTAAGAGTTTTCAAGAAATTATGAAAGAAATCAGAATAAGCCTTCTGTTGACCCTGGGGGGCCTTCTGCTGCTCACGTCCTGTGGCGGCCACAAGCTCTCAACGGTTGGCTCCGACTCCGAAGTCGAAGCCAGGGTGGAGCGTCTGTTGTCCAGGATGACGCTGGCGGAGAAGATAGGCCAGATGAACCAGATATCTGCCGGGGGAGAGGTCGCCGACTATGCGGAGGCCCTCCGGAAAGGTCAGGTCGGGTCCATCCTCAATGAGGTCGATCCGGTCAAGATAAACGAGCTGCAGCGGATCAGCGTGGAAGAGTCGCGTCTCGGTATACCGCTCCTGGTGGCCCGTGACGTGATTCATGGCTTCCACACCGTATTCCCCATCCCGCTCGGGCTTGCGGCGACCTTCGATCCCGCTTTGGTGGAAGAAGGGGCAAGGGTGGCGGCTCTGGAGGCCACATCCCAGGGCGTGCGCTGGACCTTTTCTCCTATGCTGGACATAGCGCGCGACCCTCGTTGGGGCCGTATAGCCGAAGGTAGCGGAGAGGATACCTGGCTCGACGCCCGCATGGCCGAGGCCATGGTGTACGGGTATCAGGGGCGCGACCTCGACTCCACCTCCATGGCGGCTTGCATCAAGCACTTCGTGGGCTACGGTGCCGCCGAGGGAGGACGTGACTACAACAGCACTTTCCTTACCGAACGGCAGCTTCGCAATATCTATCTCCCTCCCTTCGAGGCCGCAGTGAAAGCCGGAGCCCAGACACTTATGACTTCGTTTAACGACAATGACGGAGTCCCTTCCACCGGCAACACCTTCGTGCTTAAAGATGTCCTCCGCGACGAATTGGGATTCGACGGTCTTGTGGTGACCGACTGGAACTCCATGGGCGAGATGGTGTCGCACGGCTTCGGTACGGACCGCAAGGATGTGGCCGCCAAAGCCGTCAAGGCCGGAGTGGACATGGATATGATGACCTTCGGATTCATCTCCCACCTGGAGGAACTGGTGTCGTCAGGCGCAGTCAAGCGTAGCGTGATAGATGATGCGGTACGCAACATCCTGCGAATCAAGATTTTGCTTGGCCTCTTCGAGAACCCGTACGTGGATGTTGAGGCGTCGCGTGCCGTACAGTACGCACCGGCTCACCTTGATGCTGCCAGGCGCAGCGCCGAGGAGTCTGCAATCCTGCTCAAGAACGACGCTGGGGCTTTGCCTCTCGATGCAGGGTCGGTAGGCCGCATCCTGGTTACCGGACCTCTTGCAGATGCACCTCACGACCAGCTTGGAACCTGGGCTTTCGATGGCGAGAAGACGCATACCGTCACCCCTCTGGCTGCATTGCGTGAGCGATTCGGCGCAAAAGTAGAATACGTGCCGGGCCTGACCTACAGCAGGCAGGAAAGGGCGCGTTTCGATGACGTTGTAGCGGCTGCCCGCAGAGCGGACGTCGTCCTTGCATTCGTCGGTGAAGAAGCTATCCTTTCGGGCGAAGCCCATTGTCTGTCGGATTTGGATTTGGTTGGGAGCCAGAGCGCTTTGCTCGAAGCTCTGAAAGCGACAGGCAAGAAAGTGATAGTCACCGTGTTTGCGGGCCGTCCGCTCACAATCGGAAGAGACCTTCAGAATTGCGATGCGATGCTTTACTCCTTCCATCCCGGAACTATGGGCGGACCTGCAGTCGCCAATCTTATTTTCGGAGATGCGGTGCCTTCAGGGAAGACCCCGATAACCTTCCTTAAGACCGTAGGACAGGTGCCCATGTATTATAACCATAACATGACCGGACGCCCTTACAACAACGAAAGGCTCATGAAGGACATAGAGCTCGAGGCCGGACAGACCTCACTAGGCAATACGTCATATTATCTCGATTCCGGCGCCAGTCCGCTGTTCCCTTTCGGCTACGGCCTGAGTTACACCAGTTTCGAGTATTCAGACATAAAGCTGGACAAGAGTTCTTATTCGCCTTCCGACGTCATAAGCGTTTCCTTCACTCTCGCCAATACCGGCAAGTATGACGCTGACGAGGTGGTTCAGGTATATGTGCGGGATCTGGTCGGTTCCGTTACAAGACCTGTAAAGGAGCTGAAGGGCTTCGAGCGGCTGAGTCTCAGGGCCGGCGAGAAGCGCAGCATGACTTTGACTGTGCCGGTTGATGAGCTTGCATTCTGGGGGCTTGACGGCAAGAAGAAAGTAGAGCCCGGCGATTTCCAGTTATGGGTTGCCGGCGACAGTGCCTCAGGTGCTCCGCTGTCGTTCAAGGTACAATAAACAATGCATCTGCGGCGCTCATTGCTCTGCTTGTTGATACTGGTCGTTCCGGCTGTTTCCTGCCGGGACGACCATATCGACATAGATGATGGGACGCAGCTGAAGAGTGTTTCCGTAGAGGAGCCGGAAGTGGTAATGGCTCCTGGCGGAAAAGCAGAATTCCATTTCAGGATAAAGGAACCGCTGTTCCATTTTTCAGGAGTGGACGACCTTGTTATTTCGCCTGTCACATACTCGAAGCTGTTCAAGATAACATCTGTCAGGCAGGACGAAATAGTGGGCCGTTATATTGCCGAAATCCAGGATACAGGGGAAAGCAATTACAGAGTTGTTGCCCGCCTGGGCGTGCGGCAGTCGCCCGGGTCGGAGGTGGTTATATTGTCACCGGATTTCATGGTTGCCAGAAGGGACCCGTCTGAGCTGCCGGAAGAAAGCGGAACCGGCCTGCCATGCGTCAGAATCAATACTCAAGGAGGGACGGCCATTACTTCCAAAACGGTGTGGACGGAAGCGACGATGCTTATAGAAGGCGTGGAATATAACTGTTCCATAAGGGGCAGGGGGAATTCCACCTGGGAATGGCCCAAGAAGCCTTATGCCGTCAAACTCGAGAAGCGTGCCTCCGTGCTTGGGATGCCTGAGCACAAACGCTGGGTGCTTCTGGCAAACTTCATGGACCGGACGCTGATGCGCAACATCGTGGCCATGAAGGTGGCATCTTTGACCTCCCTGGCGTGGACCCCTTCCTGCCGGAGCGTGGATCTGGTGCTGAACGGCCGCAATCTGGGCAACTATCTGCTGATAGAACAGGTGCGCGTAGATGAGAACCGTGTAGACATAGACGAGAAGGAAGGCTTCATGCTGGAGCTGGATTTCCACAACGACAATGAGATCCAGTGGGTGGACTACCATGGCTCCTGCTGGCAACGGTCCGACGGCATACCGTTCGCCATCAAATACCCCGAAGAGGACGAGATAGCCCCTATTCGTGTACAGACAATCAAGAACTATGTTTCCGAAGTGGCTGCGGCTATTTACGGCCCTGATTATGCCGACCCGGCCAAAGGCTACGCCAAATATCTCGACGTGCAGTCATTCATCGATTACTGGATAGTGTTTGAGGTGATGGGCAATCACGAGCTGGGCAACCCCGGAAGCGTGTTTATGTACAAAGATAAAGGCGGCAAACTTACGGCAGGCCCCTGCTGGGACTTCGACTGGGGCGTATTGTCGTACAAGACTTCTCCGGGAGCCCGGACCGGCCTGGTGAACAGATATGCAATCTGGTATTCCCGCCTTTTGTCCGATTCCGCGTTCCGTTCGGCGGCAAAGGCGCGTTTTATGCAGCTTCTTCCGGCTCTTGAGAAGATTCCCGAGTTTATGGAGGAAACGGAAAAGATGCTGGAGTTGTCTGCGGAGCAGAATTTCAAGCACTGGAATCCGGCTCAGGACGCTTCCATGAACGGCGGGGAAATTATTAACGGTGATGAGAATCTATCGTTCCATGAAGCCTCAGTACGTTTGCGGGAGATTTTCACGGAGCGCCTGGAAATGATTCAAAAATGTTTATAAATTTGTGACATGCATATTCATCTGATTTCTGTTTTTCTGTTGACCTTTCTGACCGCATGCAACGGGGTCGTCCCCCAGGATGAACCCGAAGCGCCTGTTGAGGGAGACCGGGCCACCGTATATACGACAACGGCTGCGGGAGTATTGTTCAAGGAGTCGACCGTTGCGCTTGGCAAGCCGGGTGATGTGAACTTTTACAAAGTGACTCTCAACGGGGAAAGCTATCAGAGCGTGGATGGCTTCGGTATGGCAATCACCCAGGCAAGCTGCTACAATCTGCTTAAGATGAGCGCGGAAGACAGGTCTGAATTCCTCAAGGAGATATTCAGTCCGGATAAAGGGATTGGCTCCTCGCTCATCAGGGTATGCATCGGCGGGTCCGACTTTTCGCTGGATGAGTTTACCTGCTGCGATAAGCCTGGAATAGAGAATTTTGCCATGCATCCAAGTGACGTACAGTATCTTTTCCCGGTGCTGGACGAGATCATGCGGATTAATCCGGACGTGAAGATTATAGGCTCGCCATGGAGCTGCCCGCGATGGATGAAGGTTACTGAAAGCGGCGGGGTTCCTTATGACAAATGGACCGCCGGAAGGCTTAACCCGGATTGCTACGAGGCCTATGCCGAGTATTTCGTACGCTGGATTAAAGCCATGGAGCAGAGGGGATATCACATATCTGCCGTTACACTGCAGAACGAGCCGCTCAACAGAGGTAATTCCATGTCTCTGTACATGTCCTGGCAGGACCAGGCGGAGTTTATTAAGAAGGGCATAGGGCCCGCATTCAAGAAAGCCGGCCTTGCTACTAAAGTGCTGGCATTCGACCATAACTATAATTACGACAACATAGCAGACCAGAAGGACTATCCTCTCAGTATATTCAAGGACCCCGAGGCCTCTGCATACGTTGCTGGCTCAGCATGGCATAACTATGGCGGTTCCGTATCGGTTCTGGACGGGATTCACGCTGCATATCCGGATAAGGAGATCTACTTTACAGAAGCGTCCATCGGGCAGTGGAATTATTCCTTTGCCAGCTGCCTGATCAACGATTTCCGCGACATCTTTCTCGGAACTCTCGGCCGCTATGGCAAGGGCGTTACGCTTTGGAACCTGATGCTGGACGATCACGGCAAGCCCAACCGTCCCGGTGGCTGCACAACCTGCTACGGCGCCGTAGAAATATCATCCTTGTACTATTCCTTGAAGAGCATTACGCGTAATTCACATTATTATAACGTTGCCCATTGTTCCAAGGTGCTGAAGCCCGGAGCGGTCAGGCTCGGTACGGAGGGGGCCGGAACCCAGGGCCTCAGTTTCCAGTGGTACCGCAACCCCGACGGTTCGTATGCCGTGCTTCTCCTGAACGAAGGCACGTCCGATGCTCTGGTAAACTTTGTTACCGACAAGCATTCAGTGAGTTGCAAGGTGCCTCCGCGCGCCATCCAGTCCGTCGTCTGGACAGACTGACGAATCCGCACATAGACTTTGATACAATTTTTTTCGGGAGCCGAAAAAAATTGTATCTTTGTGCTGGAAAGTTAGTGATATGAAAATCTCTGAGGCCATATTCGCAGGAAGCAGCACGCGGGTTTCACAAAAGCCGAAGAGAAAACTGCCCGAATTCGCCTTCATAGGCCGCTCCAACGTAGGTAAATCCTCCCTCATCAATATGCTCACCGGCAACGGCAAGCTGGCGATGACCTCGTCTACCCCGGGAAAGACCAAAGTGGTCAACCATTTCCTGATTAACGACAGCTGGTACCTGGTAGACCTTCCCGGCTACGGTTACGCCAAGCTTCCTGACAAGATGCGCCGGGAGCTGACGGAGGTGATACGCGACTATATCCACAATTCGGAAGAGATGCAGCTGCTGTTCGTGCTGGTGGATTCCAGGCACGACATAGGACACATAGATACCGATTTCCTTGCAGAACTGGGGGAGAACGGTATCCCTTGCGCCATTATTTTTACCAAGGCCGACAAGCTCGGCCCTGTGGCTCTCCAGCGGCAGATAGAGAAAGACTGCGAAATACTCTCCCAGACCTGGGAAGAGCTCCCGCCCATGTTATCATGCAGCTCTGCCAACGGCAGCGGACGCGACGATATCCTTAACTATATAAATTCAATACTTAACTCACTATGATCCACAGCCATCGTATAGAAGTTTTCGCCTGCAGGGCCTCCCGTGACTTCGCCTGCAAGGTGATTGAACATCTGAACGACATCTTACAGCCCGACGAAACGCCCATTCACCTGGGTGATCTTCAGGTTACTCCTTTCAGCGACGGAGAGTTCCAGCCCTGCTTCGCCGAGAGCGTCCGCGGCGCTACCGTTTTCATTATCCAGTCTACCGTTGCGCCCGCAGACAACCTTATGGAGCTCCTGCTCACCATAGATGCCGCCAAGCGTGCATCTGCAGACAAGGTCTTCGCCGTCATCCCTTATTACGGATGGGCACGCCAGGACCGTAAGGACCGTCCCAGGGTAGCTATCGGCGCCAAGCTTACCGCCAATCTGCTCACTGCGGCCGGCTGCGACCGTGTGATGACCTGCGATCTCCACGCAGACCAGATTCAGGGCTTCTTCGACATCCCTGTGGATCATGTATACGCCAGCAAGGTATTCCTCCCCTGCATCAAGGCTATGAAGCTTAAGAACCTTTCTATCGCAGCTCCGGATATGGGAGGCGCCAAGAGGGCGAACACATACGCCAAGAGCCTCGGCGGACGCCAGGAGTGCGGAGTCATTATCTGCCACAAGACCCGCGAGCGCGCCAACGTGGTGGCTGAAATCAAAGCCATCGGCGAGGTGGAAGGACGCAACATCATCATAGTCGACGATATGATAGACACTGCCGGTACCCTCTGCAAGGCGGCCGACGTGCTGAAGGAGAAGGGAGCTGCCAGCGTGCGCTGCTGCGCAACCCATGGCATCCTTTCCGGCAATGCGATAGAAAAGATTCACAATTCCGCCCTCGAGGAGGTTTATATCACCGACACCATACCCCATCCCGAGCTGGAAGGGGACAGCAAGATACGCATAGTCTCGATGGCGCAGGTGTTTGCCAGCCTTATCGAGAAAGTATATAACTACGAACCTATAAGCCCCGACTTCGTGTATTGATATGTGGGCCACCGTCATAGCAGCTGCGGCGGTCCTGCTTCTGGTTGTGTTTGCGATGAGTTTCAACATCGTGTTCCGGAAGAAGGACTTCCCAAACTATGACGTAGGTTCCAACGAAGAAATGCGCAAGCTCGGCATACGCTGCTACAAAGACGTGGATGCCGAGCTACATAACCCTCACCGGCACTGCTCCGGAGACTTCTCCGAGGCGTGCAAAGAATGTAAACTGTATGAGCCTGGTAGCAATAGTCGGACGTCCTAACGTCGGCAAATCCACCCTTTTCAACCGCCTGGTAGGAGCCAGGCAGGCAATCGTAGATGACACCGCCGGCGTCACCCGTGACCGGCATTACGGCCGCTGTGAATGGTGCGGCAGGGAGTTCTCCGTGGTCGATACCGGAGGCTACACAAGCAACTCGGACGACGTGTTCGAGACCGCCATACGCTCCCAGGTGCAGATAGCCATCGACGAGGCCGACGTGGTGCTCTTCATGGTCGAGGCCGCCACCGGCATCACCGACTACGACGCCGAGATTGCCGATATCCTGCGCCGCTCCCGCAAGCCCGTGATACTCTGCGTGAACAAGGTGGACACGGGGGAGAAGATGTACGACGCCTACCAGTTCTACTCCCTGGGCCTGGGCGAGATCTACAGCATCTCCGCGGCCAACGGCAGCGGAACCGGAGACCTGCTGGACGCAGTCGTGGCGGTACTTCCGGAGGAGGGCGAGACGGTCGACCCGTACGCGGACCTTCCCCGCATCACCATAGTGGGCAAGCCAAACGTGGGCAAGTCGTCGCTGACGAACGCCCTGCTGGGCACGGAACGCAACATCGTTACGCCGGTCGCAGGAACCACCCGCGACAGCATCGAGTCGCACTACAACAAGTTCGGGCATGAGTTCATGCTGGTGGATACCGCCGGCATACGCCGCAAGACCAAGGTCAACGAGGACCTGGAATTCTACTCCGTCATGCGGTCCATACGCGCCATCGAGCATTCCGACGTCTGCATCATGATGATAGACGCCACTACCGGCATGGAGGCGCAGGACATGAACATCTTCTCGCTTATCGTCCGCAACCGCAAGGGATGCGTGCTGGTGGTCAACAAGTGGGACCTCTTCATCAAGGATTCCAACACCCTTAAGGAGTACACGGAAGCGCTTCGCAGCCGCCTGGCCCCGTTCGACGACGTGCCCATCATCTTTACGTCGGTGGTAAAGATGCAGCGCATCCAGGACGTGCTTAACGCCGCCGCGGAGGTGTATGCCAACTATTCGCAGAAGATTCCCACCGCCCGCCTGAACGAGGTGCTGCTGCCGATAATCGAAGAGACGCCGCCTCCCGCATGGAAGGGCAAATACGTGAAGGTTAAGTATATAACCCAGCTGCCTACTAAGTTCCCGGCTTTCGCTTTCTTCTGCAATCTTCCGCAGTACATCAAGGATCCGTACAAGCGTTTCCTGGAGAATCAGCTGCGAAAGAATTTCTCCCTCACAGGCTGTCCCGTGCAGATTTACTGCCGCCAGAAATAGACTTTCATGGGCTATTGGCTCAAATATGCCAAAGTTATGCTGGCCGGCCTGCTGGGCTCGGTCATAGCGGCTGCGGCCAACGACGGTCCTGAGTTTATTCAGGGGCCCAGCGGCAATCTGTCGGTGATGATGCAGCTGCCCAGGGGCTTCGACAAGACGAAGGACAAATGCCCTATGGTCATAGTGATGCACGGGGTTATGTCCAACAAGGACGTGCCGCCTATGCCGCGTTTTGCCCGCAAGCTGGCCAGGAAAGGGTATGCTGTCCTGCGCTTCGATTTCAACGCCCAGGGCAAGAGCGAAGGGGATGTGCTCAAATGTACAATACGCAGCGAGATAGAAGATGCACGCGCCATCTATGAATATGCCCGTTCCCTGCCTTTTGTGAGCAGCGTGGTGCTGTTCGGCCACTCCCAGGGAGGGGTGGTGGCAAGTATGCTGGCAGGGGAGTTGCAGGCGGAAGACCGCGCTCCTGATGCGCTGGTGCTTATGGCTCCGGGTGCTGTACTTAAAGATTATGCCCTTGAAGGCCATTTTCTGGGCGTGGAGTGCGATCCCGTGAATCCGCCGGAGTATGTACAGGTAGGCTGGTACAAGTTCAGCCGCGAGTACATTCTGACTGCCCAGACCTTGCCGATTTATGAAGAATCTGCCCTTTACACAGGGCCGGTATGCCTCATTCACGGAGAGTTGGACGAAATAGTTCCCGTCAAGTACAGCGACAAGTACAACGAGATTTACCAGAACTGCGAGTACACCGTCATTCCCCGCGAGGCCCATCTGTTCACTATACGTCCCGCCGTCGCCGATTCAATTTTCCTGGACTTCCTGAAGCGTCTCATCAACTGACCGTTTTTCTCAACCGGCTCATAATCAGTGGAATATATAAATCAAGTGGGGGTAAATACCCGCACTTGGAATTGGTAAACGGCTGTGTGAAAGGCAGTTGTATTTTACGCCCCTCAGAAATGTGTTGCAAAACATCAGAAAAATTCCTAATTTTGGAAGACTATGATGGAGCAGGACTATCTGGAGCTGTTCGAGTTGCAGCAGATTATCAAGGAAGGGGTCGAAGATGCCGTTCCCGGACCCGTACGGGTGCGCGCCGAGGTGGCGTCTGTGCAACAGCGTACCAACGGCCACTGCTATCTGGAGCTGTGCCAGAGCGACGAACGTACTCAGCTGGCGAAGGTACGTGCCATCATATGGCGTTCGCAGGCGGCAGAGGTCCTGGGCAAGTTTGCCGGAGCCACCGGTGCCCCGCTCCAGCCGGGAGTGGCGGTAATCTTCGAGGTAAGGGTGAACTATAGCGAGCTCTACGGCGTATCTCTCATCATTGAGGACATAGATGTCACCAGCACCCTCGGAGAGGCGGAGCTGAGGCGGCGCCGTACGCTGGAAAAGCTGGAGAAGGAGGGCCTGCTGGACCTGCAGAAGGAGTTCGCCCTGCCTCCGGTTCCCTATGCGCTTGCGGTCATATCGGCCCCTGATGCCGCCGGCTACGGCGATTTCCGCCGCCACCTGCTGGAGAACGAATTCGGCTTCGCCTTCGACGTCACCCTTTTCCCCGCGACAATGCAGGGAGAGGGAGCACCGGCGTCGATCATCGCTTCCCTTGGCCGAATAGCATCTTCCTCTCTTTCGACCAACGGTATTATGGAGCGAAGCGAGGAGGGGGGTGTCGGGGGGAACGCCCCCCGTCCCCTGGGGGTGCAGGGGGATAATAGTCTGCCGCGAAGTGGCAGGCGGCAAGAAGCCGGAGGCTTCGACGCCGTCCTGATCCTTCGCGGCGGCGGTTCTACCCTCGACCTCGCATGCTTCGACGACTACGAACTCTGCGCCGCCATCGCCCGCTGCCCGCTGCCGGTTTTCACTGCCATAGGGCACGACCGCGACGAGCATGCGGCGGATCTGGTGGCATGCGGCTCCGTAAAGACGCCCACGGCCCTGGCGGACCTGTTCATAGATGCGGTAGCGGCGGAAGATGAGTGCATCTCCGGCTACCAGACCCGCCTCCGGATGGCTTTCATGAATAAGCTGGCACTTCTGGACGCCGCCCTATCAAGGCTGGAGACCCGCATCACCGCGGCCAACCCCAGGCTCCTGCTGGAGCGTGGCTACACCCTCATAACCAACGATAAAGGAACCATACTCAAACGTGCGGCGGACGCTGCCGTGGGAGATGGTATCAAGGTCTTGTATAAAGACGGAACCCTCAATTGCACGGTAAATGGAAAAGTTTGACTACAGCAAAGCGATGGCGGAACTGGAGCAGATAGCCGCCAGGGTAGAGGACCCGTCCACGGGACTCGACGACATAGACAAATACATAAAGCGGAGCGAAGAGCTTATTGCCGCCTGCCGCAGCTATCTGCGCAGCGCCCGGGAAAGAATAGAAAATCTCAACAAATGAAGAAGATATATCAAACCGATCCATGGCTGGAGCCGTTCCGTGGCGCCATTGATGCCCGCCACGAGCGCATTCTGGCAGACAAGCGCAAGCTTGCCGGCGACAAACCGCTTTCAGAGGCTGTCACCAATCATCTTTACTACGGCCTGCATCATGATTCCAAGGGTTGGGTCATTCGCGAATGGGCGCCCAGCGCCTCCAAGATTTATCTCATTGGCGACTTCAACAACTGGAAACGCACTCCCGACTATGCCTTCTCGCCGGTAGGGCAGGGTAACTGGGAACTCAGGCTGCCGGACGTTTTTCTTGCCCACGGAGCCCTCTACAAACTGTGGATTGAATGGCCCGGCGGAGGAGGGGAGCGCATCCCCGCTTACTGCACCAGGGTGGTCCAGGACCCCGAAACCAAGGTGTTCTGCGCGCAGGTCTGGAACCCCGAGCCGTATGTGTGGAAGCATCGCAACCCCGGCGCACGCCCCCATCCTTTCATCTACGAATGCCATATAGGCATGAGCGGTGAGAAGGAGGCCGTGGCGTCGTTCGACGACTTCCGCCGCGACGTGCTGCCCCGCGTGAAGCGTCTTGGCTACGACGTCATCCAGATAATGGCCCTTCAGGAGCATCCGTATTACGGCTCCTTCGGATATCAGGTATCCAGCTTCTTCGCCCTTAGCTCCCGCTTCGGCACGCCGGAGGAGTTCAAGCGTCTGGTGGATGAAGCGCACGCCGCAGGCATCGCCGTCATCATGGATATCGTGCATTCGCATGCCGTGGGCAACGAGGTGGAAGGCCTCGGGCGGCTGGACGGACGGGACGACCTGTACTTCTATCCGGGCGACGCGGGACACCATCCGGCCTGGGGCACACGCTGCTTCGACTACGGCAAGGACGAGGTGAAGTTCTTCCTGCTCAGCAACTGCAAGTACTGGATGGAGGAGTACCACATAGACGGTTTCCGCTTCGACGGCGTAACCAGCATGCTCTACTGGAACCACGGTCTTGGGGTGGATTTCGGCAACTACGACATCTATTTCAACTCCGGAGTTGACGAGAATGCCGTGAGCTACCTCGGCCTCGCGAACATGCTTATCCATGAGATGAACCCCAAGGCCATCACAATAGCAGAGGACGTAAGCGGCATGGCCGGTCTGGCGGCTCCGTTCGCTGCCGGCGGTGTAGGATTCGACTTCCGCATGGCCATGGGTATCGCCGACCACTGGATCAAGTGGATCAAGGAACTGCCGGACGAGGGCTGGACCCCCGGCATGATATGGTGGGAACTCACCAACAAGAGGGCGGACGAAAAGACTGTCAGCTATGCCGAGTGCCACGACCAGGCGCTGGTGGGCGACAAGACCATAATCTTCCGCCTGATAGACAAGGAAATGTACTTCAGCATGCGCAAGGACCAGCAGAACGGCCTGGTAGACAGGGGAATAGCCCTTCATAAGCTGATACGTCTGGTGACTGCCGCCACCTGTGGCGGAGGCTACCTGAACTTTATGGGAAACGAGTTCGGTCATCCCGAATGGATAGACTTCCCGCGCGAGGGCAACGGCTGGTCTTACAGCCATGCAAGGCGCCTCTGGTCCATAGCCGACAACCCCGAACTCCGCTACCACGGACTGGAGGAATTCGATGCCGCCATGGTACATCTGCTGAAGAAAGAAAAGTGCCTGAAAGGCACCCCCGAGCTTTTAGTCGCCGATGAACAGAAACAAATCTTGATTTTCCGCAGGGAAAATTGTATATTTGCGCTGAACTTCAACCCACAAGGCTCTTTCCAGGATTACGGATTTTCAGCTCCGGCGGGGGAGTTCGTCAAGGTGTTCGATTCCGACGAGCAGCGTTTCGGCGGATTTGGCCTTTTGCCTTCAGACGAAAAGCATACGGCATTGCCGGAGAAATCGCCCAACGGCAACCAGGCCTACGACCACACCCTGTATTTGTACCTGCCCAGCAGGTGCGCCATAGTTTTGAAAAAGATTGACTGATATGGCATTCTTGAAATTCAACAAGAACGAGCTGGTGAACCTGGCTTACTCGCTTAAGCGCGAGATTATCTGCGCCAACAAGACGGGTGCTTATTGCAACACATCCATTGTGACTTGCAACACCCGCCGCTACCACGGCCTGCTCGCCGTTACCCTGGACCGCTTCGGCGGCGACCATTTCCTCCTGCTGTCCGCACTGGACGAGAGTCTGGTGGTGAACGGAAAGCAGTTTAACCTGGGCATTCACTGCTATGGCGACATCTACGAGCCCCGCGGGCACAAGTATGTCGTGGACTTTGCGGAGGATCCCGTCCCCAACATCACTTATCAGGTTGGTGAGATCGTCTTCCGCAAGAGCATCATCCTGGCTCCGGACAAGGACCAGGTGCTTGTGAAATACGAGCTCGTCAAGTCACCTTCTCCGGTGACCCTCATCGTGAAGCCTTTCCTGGCATTCCGCAACGTGCATGAGCTCACCCACCAGAACGACAAGGCGAACACGTCTTACACGGAGATTTCCGGAGGAGTGTCGTTCCGCATGTATCCGAACTTCCCCGACCTGCACCTGCAGCTCAGCGATTCCAAGGCTGAGTGGAAGTCCCTTCCGTGCTGGAACAACAATATCACCTACTCCGACGAGTACCGCCGCGGCTATGATTGCCAGGAAGACCTTTTCACTCCCGGCATTTTCAGCCTCAGGCTTTCCAGCGGCTCTTCCGTAGTGTTCTCGGCTTCAATTGCCGAGGTTGCGCCGGCAGGCCTGAAGCGCCAGTTCAACTCTTATCTGGCCAAGTTGCCCGAGGTGTCCGGCTACCACGACCAGCTGGTACGCTGCGCCGACTGGCTCATCACCCGCCACAACGACGTGGCCATGATCAACGCCGGCCTGTCATGGCTCAATACCGGCCTGCTGCGTGAAACCTTGATAGCACTGCCGGGCCTTACGCTCCACGGCGCTCACGATCCCGCATTGTTCGAGGAGATACTGGACAACCTTATCGCCGCAGAGCCGGAGCGTCTTACCAAGCGTACGACCCAGGTTGAGGCGCCCCTCTACATGGCGGTTACCCTGCAGCAGTACATAGATTACGGCGCCGACCCCGCAAAGGTCTGGAAGAAATACGGCGAGACCGTCAAGAAGATTCTCGAAAGCTATCTCCCCGGCTGCCGCAAGGAGGTCGCCATGCATCCGTCCGGCCTGCTCTGGGCCCAGATGGACGGCGTAGCCCTTTCCTGGATGAACGCTTACGTCAACGGACGCGCTGTTACCGAGCGTGCCGGCTACCAGATAGAGACCAACGCCTTCTGGTATAACGCCATATGCTTCGCCATCGAGATGGAGGGCAAGTACGGCAACAAGAGGGGAGCCTTCATCAAGAAGTGGACACCTATCCGCGACATGGTGCGCAGCAGCTTCCAGCCCACGTTCCTGGATCCAGAGTCCGGACGTCTTGCCGACTACGTGGACGCCGCCGGCCGCAACATGGACGTACGTCCCAACCAGCTGTACGCCATCTGGGTCAAGTATTCCCCGCTCGACGAGGACCTGGCCCCCGCAGTCATCAGCGTCATCGACAGGGAACTCGTGACGTCCCGCGGCATCCGTACCCTCTCGCCCCGCGACCCCAAGTATCGCGGAGTCTATGAGGGCGCGCAGATCGAGCGCGATCTGGCATACCATCAGGGATGCACCCGTCCCAATCTGCTGGAGCCTTATATCGAGATGGCCTTCAAGGTCAAGGGCCCTTCATTCGTGAAGCGTGCCGAGTGGCTCATCGAGGGCTTCTGGGCAGACCTCAGCAAGCACGGCGTCGGAACCTTCTCCGAACTCTACGACGGAGATCCGCCCCACGAGCCTCACGGAGCCATCTCTTCTGCGCTCAGCACTGCGGCCCTGCTCGCGGTTGTGGACATAATCGAAAAAAACAAGGAGGTCAAATAATATGAGAGTTTTGATGTTCGGCTGGGAGTTTCCTCCCCACATCGCAGGCGGTCTGGGTACGGCCTGCGAGGGCATCGTCAAGGGTTTGGCATACAACGGGGTGGAGACCCTGTTCGTGATGCCCAACGCCTCCGGCGACGAAGACCAGAGCGCAACGACCATACTCAATGCGAGCGACGTCGAGGTGCGCAATGTCAGCAGCACGGTGGAAGAGTTCATCAACAAGGTGAAGTTCTTCTATGTCGACTCCAATATCGTTCCCTACGTTGATCCGGACGAGTACTACGAGGCTATCGAGAAGATGAAGGCCAAGGGAGTCAGCGAGACTTCCGTGGGCTTCGGCCAGAAGTTCAAGTTCTCCGGCAAGTACGGCGCCAACCTCATGGAGGAGGTTTCCCGTTACGCGCAGGTGGGCGGAACCATCGCGATGCAGCACGTAGACGAGTTCGACATCATCCACGCCCATGACTGGCTCACCTACCTGGCAGGCATAGCCGCCAAGGAACTCACCGGCAAACCCCTCGTGGTCCACGTACATGCGACCTCCTACGACCGCGGCGACGAGAAGCACATCGACACCAGGGTGCTCGATATCGAGACCCGCGGCATGATGGCTGCCGACAGGGTGGTCACCGTGAGCGACCTTACCCGCAACATAGTCATCAACAAGTACGGAATCGACCCCGCCAAGGTGGTCACCGTGCATAACGCCGTGGACTTCAGCGGACGCGAAGATATTTCCGTCGAGCGCGGCGTGAAGGACAAAGTGGTTACCTTCCTCGGACGTATCACCTTCCAGAAGGGTCCCGAGTACTTCATCGATGCCGCTGCAAAGGTGCTCAAGCGTACCAAGAACGTACGTTTCGTAATGGCCGGCAGCGGAGACATGATGAACCGTGCCATCCAGCAGGTAGCGCGTTTGGGCATTTCCGACCGCTTCCACTTCACCGGTTTCCTCCGCGGAGCGGACGTGCAGAAGATGTTCGCCTTGTCCGACGTTTACATCATGCCCTCGGTCTCCGAGCCCTTCGGCATTTCCCCGCTGGAGGCCATGCGCACCGGGGTGCCTTCCATAATCTCCCACCAGTCCGGTGCCGCCGAGATCCTCAAGTTCGCCCTCAAGGTGGACTTCTGGGACGTGGATGCACTGGCCGATGACATCTACGCCCTCGTCTCTTATCCCGCCCTTACCGAGTTCGCTTCCAAGCAGGGCTACGACGAGGTGAACGAACTCAAATGGAACGGCGCTACCGCCAAGTTGAAAAAAGTTTACGAATCTTTGATATGAAAAAGTCAGTCTGCCTTTATTTCCAGGTCCATCAGCCTACAAGACTCCGTCAGTATCGCTTCTTCGATATAGGCAAGGACTCTCATTATTATGATGATTTTGCCAACAGGACTATCCTGAAGAGGGTGGCCCAGAAGTGCTATCTTCCTATGAACGAGCTGCTTCTGGAGGCAATCACCAAGACCAAGGGCAAGTTCAAGGTGGCTTTTTCCATCTCCGGTTCGGCGCTCGAGCAGTTCGACCGCTACGCCCCCGAGGTGCTGGACAGCTTCCGCAAGCTGGCCGCCACGGGCAAGGTGGAGTTCCTTTGCGAGACCTACTATCACTCCCTGGCATCCCTTGCCTCTCCTTCTGAGTTCGTACATCAGGTAGAGAAGCACAAGGCCCATATCAAAGATGCACTCGGCGTAGAGCCTGTCACTTTCCGCAATACAGAGCTCATTTATTCCGATGCAATTGCACGCCAGGTCTACGATCTCGGCTTCAAGACCATGTTGACCGAGGGCGCCCGCCACATCATGGGCTGGCAGAGCCCCAACTACGTCTATACAGCCGCTTCGCAGCCCAAGCTGCGCCTGCTGCTCCGCAACTACGGCTTGAGCGACGACATCGCGTTCCGCTTCTC
This sequence comes from Bacteroidales bacterium, assembly GCA_017554335.1. Lineage (GTDB taxonomy): Bacteria > Bacteroidota > Bacteroidia > Bacteroidales > UBA932 > Cryptobacteroides. Next base: position 96,093 of record JAFZIO010000051.1, read on the forward strand.
CAACAAGGGCTGGAGCGAATGGCCGCTTACCGCCGACAAGTTTGTGGGCTGGCTGGAGGAAGCAGAGGGCGATATCGTAAACCTCTTCATGGACTACGAGACCTTCGGCGAGCATCAGACCGCAGAGAGCGGCATCTTCGATTTCATGCGTGCCCTGCCCGCGGCAGTCATCAAGGCCGGAATGGACTTCGTGACCCCCGCACAGGCCGTCAAGAATATCAAACCGGTTGACAGCCTCAGCGTGCCCGATCCCATTTCATGGGCCGACGAGGAGCGCGACCTCAGCGCCTGGCTGGGCAACGAGCTGCAGCAGGACGCATACAACAAGCTTTACCGTCTTACCGAGAAGCTCGCCCTTATAAACGATCCCGAGCTTTGGGCAGACTTCGGTCACCTGCAGGAGAGCGACCATCTCTACTACATGTGCACCAAATTCTTCTCCGACGGTGAGATTCATAAGCGCTTCAGCCCTTACGACACTCCCTTCGAGGCGTTCATCAATTACATGAACGTCCTCAGTGATTTCATTATCAGAATAAATTATGCAGAACAACAGATTTGATGTTAGCGATCCGGCATGGAAAAGCGTGATGGTCACGCGTCACCTCCCGGAAGAGCTTTCAGGACTTGAAACCCTTTGCAAGAACCTTTGGTGGTGCTGGAATGAGGACGCCAAACTGCTTTTCAAGTCCATAGATTCGGATATCTGGCACACTTCGGGCCACAATCCGATGGCAATACTTGACAAGGTAAGTCTCAAGAGATACAACGAACTGGCCAAGGACGTCTCCTTCCTCTCCCGCCTGGCGGCAGTGATGGACGAGTTCAACAGCTACATGGCGCTCAAGAAAGAGCGTACCGAGCCCTCCGTAGCCTATTTCTGTATGGAGTACGGCCTTGAGACGTCCCTTAAAATATATTCCGGCGGTCTGGGTATCCTGGCAGGTGACTACCTGAAGGAGAGTTCCGACATGAACGTGAACATGGTGGCCGTCGGCTTGCTTTACCGCTACGGTTACTTCACCCAGCGCATTACGCCCCAGGGCAACCAGGTGGCTGAATACGATGCCCAGGACTTCCTCAAGATCCCTGCCGAGCCCGTGCTCGACGAGAACGACAACTGGAAAACCATCCACATGGCCCTGCCCGGCCGTGAGATGACCGCCCGTATCTGGAAGGTGGCAGTCGGCCGTACCGACCTCTACCTGCTCGATACCGACTTCGAGGCCAACCTGCCGGAAGACCGCCAGGTAACCCACCAGCTCTACGGTGGCGACTGGGAGAACCGCCTGAAGCAGGAAATCCTGCTCGGAATCGGCGGCGTGAGGGCCCTGCGCCTGCTGGGCCTCAATCCCACCATCTACCATTACAACGAAGGCCATGCGGCATTCGCCGGTCTGGAGCGCCTTCGCGAGTACATCCAGGAGAAGCATTTGGACTTCAACGAATCCCTGGAGCTCATTCGCGCGAGCGGTCTCTTCACCACACATACTCCTGTTCCCGCCGGCCACGATTCCTTCGACGAAGGTCTGCTGTCCAAGTATCTGGGACATTATCCCGGCCGCTTCGGTATAGACTGGGGCACTCTCCTGTCGCTCGGTAAGATTCATCCCGACAACCGTGACGAGAAGTTCAGCATGAGCGTACTGGCCGCCAACATGAGCCAGAACGTGAACGGCGTGTCCATGCTTCACGGAAAGGTGAGCCAGGATATCTTCAAGGATATGTACAAGGGTTACCTTCCCGAGGAACTGCATATCAGTTATGTGACCAACGGTGTGCACTATGCCACCTGGGCCGCACGCGACTGGAAGGCCATCCACTACAAGGTGTTCGGCCCTGAATTCCGCACCGGCCATTACGACAAGAGCTGCTTCGACCGCATCTACAAGGTAAGCGACGACGAAATCTGGAGCGTACGCAAGGTGCTCAAGGACGAGCTCGTGAAGACCGTCACCGAGCGCATCTCCGATCCCGCCCTCTGCAGCCACTATACTCCTACCCAGATAGTCAAGATTAACGAGACTTTCCGTCCCGACGTGCTTACCATCGGCTTCGCACGCCGTTTCGCAACTTATAAGCGTGCAACCCTCATTTTCAGCGACCTGGACCGCCTGGACGCTATCGTGAACAACCCCGAGCGCCCCGTGCAGTTCGTATTCGCCGGCAAGGCCCATCCCGCCGACGGTGCCGGACAGGAGTTCCTGAAGCAGATCATAGAGATTTCCAAGCAGGACAGGTTCCTCGGACGCATAGTCTTCGTTCCCGGATACGATATCCGTCTTGCAAAGCGTCTCGTCCAGGGTGTGGACGTATGGCTCAATAACCCTACCCGTCCTCTCGAGGCTTCCGGTACTTCCGGAGAGAAGGCCGCCATGAACGGCGTCATGCATTTCTCCGTGCTCGACGGATGGTGGGTCGAGGGCTACCAGGAAGACGCCGGCTGGGCACTTCCTATGGAGCGCACCTACGACGACCAGCAGTACCAGAACGAGCTTGATGCCGCAACCATCTATGCCACAATAGAGAACGAGATCGCCCCGGCCTACTACAACTTCAACGACCGCACGCACATCTCCAAGGAATGGGTGGGCTACATCAAGAACACCATTGCCAAGGTGGCCAGCAACTTCACCACCAACCGCATGCTGACGGATTACTGCAACCAGTACTATCTGCCCCAGGCGGAAAGGTATAACGCTCTTGTAGCCAACAATAACAAGAAGGCCAAGGAGATGGCTGCCTGGAAGCAGAAGGTGCTGTCTGAGTGGAACAACATCCGTGTTGTCTCCTGCCAGCAGCCGGACGCCTCCTACATAGTGTCCAAGAACGATCCCATCCACGGCGAGGTTGTGCTCGACCTTGGACGTCTGAAACCGGAAGACATAGGCGTGGAGATGATTTTCGCCACCAGCGATGCAAAGGGAGCGCTGCATATCCAGGAGGTTCAGCAGTACGACGTAGTGGATTATGCGGACGGTATCGCCCGTTATGCCACTTCCGTGCAGCCTGAGCGTACAGGTATGTACCAGGTTGGCATCCGCATGTATGCCAGCAACCCGGCTCTGCCTCACCGTCAGGACTTCCCGCTCGTCAAATGGCTGTAGTCGCCACAGGCTTCTTCGACGGTGTCCATCCCGGGCACCGTCTTGTAATAGACACTCTGCTTTCCGAAGCGCGTTCGCGCGGGGAGCAGAGTGTGGTCGTTACTTTCTGGCCCCATCCGAGGGCCGTGCTGCAGAGTGACGCCGACTCGCTCCGCTACCTCAGCACCAGGGCAGGAAAGGATACCCTTCTCCGGGCCATGGGCGTCGACAGGGTGGAAACGGTGCCTTTCTCCAGGCATTTTGCTTCAATGTCAGCCGCCGATTACCTGGACATGCTGCGCAACGACTTCGGATGCACCAAGCTGGTGCTCGGTTACGACACCCGCTTCGGCTGCGAGCAGGCCGGCCCCCAGGAAATAGCTGAGCTGGCCGCCCGTAGCGGCATGGAGGCGGTAATCACCCCTCCCGTCTGTATAGACGGCGCTCCGGTGTCCAGCAGTCGCATACGTTCCGCACTTGAAGAAGGGGACGTGGTGAAGGCTGCCAGGCTGCTCGGCAGGCCTTACCGCCTGTACGGCGTGGTGGTGGCCGGCAACCGTCTGGGGCGCACTATAGGATTCCCTACCGCCAA
>JAFZIO010000052.1 GCA_017554335.1 Bacteroidales bacterium
AGTTCCTTTACCCGGTAATTCTCGGGTATCTTGGAAATATCCTCGAAAATATGCTTTGCGCTAGGGGAATAAACCGCATGCTCATACATCATATCGCCCCAGCCGATGCGGAACTGGTGCTTCTGCTCCTGTGCGCCGCTTAGAAAAGGCGTAAATAAAAGAGCAATGATGATGAGTAGTTTTTTCAACATAGATTAACGTACAAAAATACAAAAAAGCACGAGAAAAATTAGTACTTTTGTAAGCTATGCTTATAAAAGGCGCCCGAGTCAACAACCTGAAAAACGTCACGCTGGAAATCCCGCGCGGCAAGTTGGTTGTTGTCACCGGAATATCCGGCAGCGGCAAGTCCAGCCTGGCTTTCGACACCCTCTTCGCCGAAGGGCAGCGTCGCTTCGCGGAGAGCCTCAGCTCCTACGCCCGCCAGTTCCTCGGACGCATGACCAAGCCCGACGTCGACGGCATCGAGGATATTCCTCCTGCAATCGCCATTGAGCAAAAGGTCAACATCAAGAACCCCCGGTCCACCGTTGCCACGACCACGGAAGTCTATGACTACCTGCGCCTTATATTCGCCCGCATCGGTCGGACCTACAGCCCCGTCAGCGGCAGGGAAGTGCGCAAGGACTCTCCGGCTGATGTAATAGCATACCTGGAAGCACAGCCTGAAGGAACGGTCCGCTACATCCTTGCCGACCTGAACTGGAAAGCCCGCACCGACCGCACCGAGCTTCTCCTGCAACTGAAGGAGGACGGATACAACCGCCTCTGGGCCGACGGCGCTCCCATCAAAATCGAAGATCTGCTTAAATCGGGCAGCGACCCGGAGGACGTCTGGCTGCTTATCGACCGATTCCGCGACCTGAGCGACAGGGACCGCATCCTCGCCAGTATCTCCGACGCTTTCTCCCGCGGCAACGGCCTTGTCAGAGTTGTCAGTGAAGCGGCAGGGGAGGCGGAGGCTGTACCTCCAGCAACCCGTGCCACCCTCGACTTCTCCAGCCGCTTCGAGCTCGACGGCATCAAATTCCAGGAGCCGGACGACTATCTGTTCAGCTTCAACAGTCCGCTTGGCGCCTGCCCGGTATGCGGCGGCCTCGGGAAGATAATAGGAATAAGCGAAGACCTCGTAGTGCCGGACAAGACCAAAAGCATCTACGACGGAGCCATAGCCTGCTGGCGCGGAGACAAGATGGGCTGGTTCAAAGACCACCTGGTGCAACTCGCACCGCAGTACGGCATAGACGCTTTCAAACCTTACTGCGAGCTGAGCGAGCGCGAGAAAGACATAATCTGGAACACCCGCAGCAAAGGTTATGAAGACCTGAGCTCAATAGTCGGAATCAACGAGTTCTTCGAATGGGTCGAGACGCAGCGCTATAAAATACAGTACAAATTCATGCTCAGCCGCTTCAGCGGACGCACCACCTGTCACGAATGCAAGGGAACGCGCCTGCGCAAAGAGGCCCTGTGGGTTAAAGTGGGCGGCAAGAATATAGCGGAGCTGCTTGCCATGAACGTACGCGAGATGCTGGAATTCATGCAGAAACTGCAGCTGACCGAGGCGGAAGCGGCCGTCGCCGCCGAGCCGCGTGACGAAATAATTTCCCGCCTGCGCTGCATAGACGACGTGGGCCTGGGCTACCTCACGCTCAACCGTGCCTGCAACACCCTCTCCGGCGGCGAGAGCCAGCGCATCAACCTGGTGACGGCAATCGGCTCCAGCCTGGTAGGCTCCATGTACATACTCGACGAGCCCAGCATCGGCCTGCATCCACGAGATACCGAACGCCTCATAAAGGTGCTCAAGCGCCTCCGCGACCTGGGGAACACGGTCATCGTGGTGGAGCACGACGAAGAGATAATACGCGCCGCAGACTGGCTGGTGGACATGGGCCCGCGTGCCGGAGAATTCGGCGGGCAGGTCATCTTCGAAGGATATCCCGGCAATTACAGCAACGCTCAGCTGGAGGAGTCGCTAACTCTCCAGTATCTCGACGGCAGGCGGCACCGTTACGTCCGCACCCGCAGGCCGTGGGAATACAGCATCACGGTGGAGGGCGCTCATGAGCACAACCTGAAAGACATCGACGTCCGTATTCCGCTGGGCGTGCTGACAGTCGTTACCGGCGTGAGCGGCTCCGGCAAGTCGAGCCTGGTAGGGGATATACTCTATCCCGCCCTGCAGAGGCGCCTCACCGACTCCGGTGATCTCCCGGGCGTGTTCCGTGGGCTCTCGGGCAACCTCGACCGCATCAACCGGGTCGAATATGTGGACCAGAATCCCATAGGCCGCAGCAGCCGATCCAATGCCGTCACGTATCTGAAGGCCTACGATCCCATACGTGAGCTGCTGGCACAACAGCAGTACGCCAAAATCAACGGTTTCGGCCCCAACTACTTCAGCTTCAACCAGGAAGGCGGACGATGCCCGGAGTGCCAGGGAGACGGCGTGGTAAAGATAGAGATGCAGTTCATGGCGGATGTGACCATGGTCTGCGACGAGTGTGGCGGCAAACGTTTCAAGCCAGACGTGCTTGAGGTCCGCTACCGCGGCAAGAATATAGACGACATACTTAACATGAGCGTGAAGCAGGCTTCCGAATTCTTTGCCGAAGGGGAAGAGCCTGAAGCCCAAGAGGTGGTAGAGAAGCTCCAGCCGCTGCTCGATGTGGGCCTTGGGTACATACGCCTGGGTCAGAGCAGCAGCACGCTCTCCGGAGGTGAGAGCCAGCGCATCAAACTGGCGTACTTCCTCAGCCTGAGCCGCCGCAACAAGAAGGCGGAACGCATACTTTTCATATTCGACGAGCCTACCACCGGCCTGCATTTCTACGACGTAGAGAAGCTACTGAAGAGCTTCGACGCCCTGCTGGCGGCCGGCCATTCCCTTGTAGTGGTGGAGCACAATCCGGACGTAATCCGCAGCGCAGACTGGATTATCGACCTGGGACCTGACGCCGGAGATGAGGGCGGACAGGTGGTCTTCGAGGGAACGCCGGAGCAACTTAAATCTGCTTCGACTTTTACTGCGAAATACTTATAAATTGATTATTTTTGCTTGTATGAAAAGATACATCCTGTTTCTCATTTTACTGCTCTCTGTTATCTGCTGTACGCCCGAACATGTAGAGATAGAGATCAGCAGGCAAGTTCCGATTACTCTTGAAGCCTGTATCGACGCGTCGGAGAGTAAAGCCACTCTTGAAGGCTTAAAGGTTTTTTGGTGTGAAGGTGACGCCATTGCGGTTTTCGACGGTGAATCATTCAGCCTGTTTACACTCATTGCCGGAGCAGGAACGCAACATGGCACTTTTTCGGGTATGGCCATGGCAGGTGCAAGCAGTTATACGGCCGTGTATCCTTTCAGTGCGAGCACCATCAACGATGGTGTACTGGATGCAGTTGTGCCTCGAAGCCAGTGGCCTTCTCTCAACAATGTAGATCCCAATGCGCTTGTAATGAAAGCGGTAGCCTCTAAAGGAGAGACTCTGGTCTTCAAGAATCAAGCTGCGTTGCTCAAGTTTTCGGTGCCGGATTATGTTTCTGAAATGCTTATCGCGCCGGTCGGGCATCCTTTTGTAAATGTTGTTACGTCCGGTGGCGCCGGCATTTATTACGTCGCGCTTACTCCCGGTGAGTATAACGGGCTTTCCGTCTTTTGCAGTACACCAAAAAACTGGTATGTCAAATCTTCGAAGAACACCTTACCTGCAGCCCGAAACACAATAACAGATTTAGGTGAAATCTCTCTTGAGAAAAAAGCTCTCCCCATATCTCATTCTTGGCAACTCCAGTCTTTCCTTGAGTCCAGCTCAGCCGAAACCGATCTTACTTTAGTGCTGCTACAGGACATTGACATGACGGATGAAGATATGAGAGGGGGTACGTATACTTCTGCGGCCGATTTCTCGGGTACTTTTGACGGACGTGGATTCACTGTCAGGAATATAGACAAGCCTCTTTTCAATATGTCCCATGGCAGTATCAGCAACCTTAAGCTGGAGGGGGCGTGCAATTCAGATGCTCTCGAGTTCGCGCCTCTGGTCGTTCGCAATTACGGCAGTATCTCCGGAGTGACAAACAAGGCTGCGGTAAGCGTGACCGCCAAATCCGACGTGGAAGATGTAATAGTACTTGGAGGTATTGCCGCGTACAGCTATGGAACGATTTCATCTTGTTCCAATGAAGCAGACATAGAGTTCAACGGTTCTGCCGGTATCGCCGCAGCCGCCTTGGGCGGTATTGCCGGATATGCCGAAGCTGCCGTATCCGATTGCTCCAACAACGGAATGGTCAAACTCGCGGCTCCCTGCGGAAAGAAGACGTCTGCCCTGGGGCAGATTGCTGTCTCCGCTGGAAATGTCGGTGGTATTATCGGAGCTGCGTACGGTAGCGCACCTTTGAACGGATGCGTCAATTCGGGAGAAGTTGTAGCCAGTTTCGACGCTATAGAGCAAAGTACTGCCAGCTATGCCCGCACCCAGGTCGGAGGCATTGCCGGCTCTCCGTTTGGCGATATAGACAAATGCCTGAATCACGGCAAGATAACGGCAATAGCTACCACCTCCGACCGTACGGCCCTGGCCTCCGGTAACTTCATCTTCGATGTCGGAGGTATATCCGGAGGCAGCATTACTCAGGACAATGGCGATTATACCAAACCCTGTGACAATACCAGTATTGTTGATTGTTCCAACGATGCGGATATCGTTGTCAAGCTTGATGCGGCAAAGTCCAATTCGCCAGTAGGTGGAATTGCCGGATGGCCCAACGGCGAAGCAACAGGACTTAAAAGCAAGCTACTCAGGTGCATCAACAGCGGCAATATTACTATGGAAGGTTCAGGCAAGGTGCGTCTGGGAGGCATTGTAGGCGGAACCGGCACTACTGAAGATTGTACCAACAGCGGCTCGATAACAGTGAACTCCGCAAACTCGGCGTCGGTCATCGGCGGTATCGCCGCTTTCCATTCGCAGGACCATGGCCTGAGCGGCTGTATCAATACCGGTGACGTGATATCCAAGGTCGCAATCAATGCTGCTGCCGGCCTTATCGGCAATTACGGCAATGTTACACTCGATTGCTGTGCTGCCTGCAAAGTGGATTGCAAAGTGGAAAACGCTGCCCAGGATAAAAGCGGTACAGGAATAATCGTAGGCCTTTTCAACGGCAATGCAAGAAATATCACGATAGGTACTGCAGCTCAGCCTGTAGACGTGGCGGGAACGCTCATTTACGGTGGCCAGGAGTACGTCGTGGATGAAGTAAGTTACAAGTCCCTTTTATGCGGCTCCGTAAATACATCAGAATTACATGTCTTTTATGCAGTCTGCAGCGTTCATCACAGCGGGGGCGGATATCTGGCTGAAGGATATGTCAAATACAATGACGGTGCCCCCGCCTGCGGAATCAGCGTCAGTGACGGCTTCAATGTGACGGTAACGGATAATGACGGCTATTATTCACTGTTGACCTGCCCTGATACATGGTATATTTATATTTCCCTTCCCTCGGATGCCGTCATCAACAAGAACAGCAACGGCTGCCCGGACTTCTACACCCGATACAGCACTGATAAATACAGATACGATTTTACCCTTGAACGTCAGGCGGTGGAGAATGAGTTCATGATATTTGCCATGGCTGATCCCCAGGCGCATTACTCTACCCGGAGCGGCCAGAAAACTTCAGATACCAACCGCTTCCGCGACGAAGCCAAGCCTGCAATCAACAAACAGATTGCCGCCCAGAGCCTGCCGTGCTACGGAGTAACCCTTGGTGACATAGTTTATTCTGAAGGCAGCCGCAATTCCAACAGCGGTATGTCAACCATGCGCATCCATTTCAAAGGAATTAACATGCCTGTGTTCCAGACCATGGGCAACCACGATTATACTTATTTTTATTCCACCTCCGGAAAGGCTCTGACAACTGACGACACCAGCAGCACCTTATATTTAAAGGCCCAGCGTAAGTTCGAAGATGTGTTCGGCCCGATTAACCTGTCCTTTAATCGTGGAAACGTACATTTCGTTTGCATGCGCGATATTAACTACGATAGTAATACCGATGCCTCCAGCTATCACGGAGGGTTTAATGATGCCCAGTACGCCTGGTTGCAGCAGGATCTCGCCAATGTGCCGAAGAGCAAGATGATAGTTTTGTGCGTTCACATCCCGCTCTATAATATTACCGGAAACGAACATGTCACTGACGTAATCAATCTGATAAAGCAATATGCCTCGGCCAAGATATTCGCGGGCCATACTCATTATAAGCGTTTCTACTCCAACATAAAATCAACCGGAGTCAACGAGCATATACACAGTGCGGTCTGCGGTCAGTGGTGGTGGAGCAACATCGAGGGCGACGGTTGCCCGAACGGATATACTATATACAAATTCAGCGGCACCTCCATTGCGGATGAGTATTTCGTGGGCCAGAACGAACAGATGAATACACGCGATTACCAGATGCGCATTTACCGCGGCAACCTCAAGACCGGTGGAAGCTATGCATACTTCCAGTGGCCATACGAGGCAAAAAAACTCATGATCAATGTGTTCAACGGGGATTCCCGCTGGACTGTCAAGGTATACGAAAACGGCGTGTTCAGCGGAAACGCATCCCTGATGAGTAATTCCAAGCAAACCTACAGTTCCGTCACCGCAGGTGAGACCTATACTGTCTCAACAGCTTCCAATCAGGACTGGTGGGCCATTGGATACCATATTGGAGTGAGAGGGCGCGGTACTACCGGTACCAGCTACTACACAAATATGTTCCATATGTATACCTATACGCTTAAGGACGCCAATGCAAGCGTTAAAGTGGTTGCCACCGACGGCTACGGCAATTCTTACGAATGCACCGACGTAATTGCTGAGGATTGCTGGTATCCCGAATATGTTAAAGGCGTAAATGCACTCTGAGACAATATATGACCCCCTTCGCCGCAAGGAAGTAGCGGCAACGCCTGAAGAGCAGGTGCGCCAATGGTTTATAGGCGTGCTGCTCCAGGGAGCCGGCGTTCCTGCTCACCTTATGATGAGCGAGGCGCCGCTGCAGCTTGGTGCCAAGAAGTGGCGTGCGGACATACTGGTATACGACAGGTCCGGAAATCCGCTAGCGGTGGTTGAATGCAAACGGCCGGATGTGGATATAGACGCCGAAGTTGCCGCCCAGGCGATGCGCTACAACCAGGTGCTGAACGTCCGGTGGTTGTTTCTGACCAACGGGAACCGTACCCTGGTGTTCCGCAGAAACGGCGACAGTTTTATAAGTTATTCTGAATTACCCAAATACGAAGAGATGTTATGTCAACAGTAATGCCACAGTTCCTGAACCGCCCGGTCTTCCGGCTGGTAGGTGAAGTAGCCGCCGAAAGGGGCGTACGCGCCTTCGTCATAGGCGGTTACGTCCGCGACTGCCTGCTTGGGCGGGAGTGTAACGACATAGACATCGTAGTGGAAGGCAGCGGCATCGATTTCGCTAAGGCCGTAGGGGAGAAGTGCGGCCGCAATGTCTCTTATTTTCCCTCCTTCGGCACCGCGATGCTCCGGTTCCAGGGTGATGAAGTCGAGTTTGTAGGCGCCCGCAGGGAGTCCTACCGCCGTGAATCCCGCAAGCCTATCGTGGAGAACGGAACTCTGGAGGACGACCAGAAACGCCGGGACTTTACCATCAACGCCCTGGCCCTCAGCCTGCAGCCCGGAGACGAACGCTTCGGCGAGCTGGTCGATCCTTTCGGAGGCGTACGCGATTTGGCCGAAGGCATAATCCGCACTCCGCTGGACCCGGATACCACTTATTCCGACGACCCCCTCCGAATGCTGCGGGCGGTACGCTTTGCCGCCAAGTTGAGCACTCCGGAGCAGACATTTACCATAGTTCCGGAGAGCATGGAGGCGATGCGCCGTATGGCCGACCGCCTTTCCATCCTGTCAGTAGAAAGGATAACCGAGGAACTCGAAAAAATGATGGCATCCCCAAATCCGTCCATGGCGTTCAGGCTGATGGACGAGGCCGGGCTGCTGCCCCACATCCTCCCGGAAATCAGCGCCCTGAAGGGTGTGGAGACGGTTGACGGCAAAGGCCATAAGGACAACTTCGAGCATACTCTGGCCGTTCTGGACAATGTGACGGCGGTTTCCGACAGCGTGCCCCTCCGCTGGGCGGCGCTGATGCACGATATAGGCAAGCCGGGCACGAAACGCTTCGACCCTTCCGGCGGATGGAGTTTCCATGGCCATGAAATCCTTGGCAGCAAGATGGTACCCCGTATATTCGAGCGCCTTCGCCTTCCGCTGGATATGATGAAATACGTCCGCAAGCTCGTCTGGCTGCATTTGCGTCCCATCGCGCTGGTGGACGGAGACGTGACCGACAGCGCCGTACGCCGCCTGCTTTTCGATGCCGGAGACGATATCGAAGACCTTATGATTCTCTGCAACGCAGATATTACGTCAAAGAATCCGGTGAAGGTAGCGCGTATCAGGTCCAATTTTGAGTTGGTGAAGCAGAAGTTGGCCGTGGTGGAGGAGAAGGACAAGATACGCAACTTCAAAAATCCCATAACAGGGGAGTATGTGATGGAGGTGTACGGAATACCGCCGTGTTCTGAGATAGGCATGCTTAAGGAAGCAGTCAAGGAAGCGATACTTGACGGACTAATCGGCAATAACTTCGAGGAAGCGGACGCGTATATGCGCAAAGTTGCCAAGGACATGGGACTCAATGAGAAATAAATATCTCTCATATATACGGGACATACGCCGTTATTCGCCCAGGACCTGTGATATCTATACGGAAGTCCTGCAGTCTTTCGTGGACTTCTGCGATGGCTCGGAGGACTTCGCAACGACTATGAGCGTCAACGCAATAAGGGCGTACGAAGTATTTCTTTTCGATACCCGAAAACTCTCTCCCCGGACCGTTACCCAGCATCTCAGCGTGCTGAGCGGATTCAGCCGTTTCCTGATTAAGCAGGGTGTTCTGAAAAGCAACCCCGTACATCTGGTCAAGCGGCCCAAGCTGGAAAAACGCCTTCCTGTTTTCTATAAGGAGCAGTCAATGGAAGCGTATTTCGAGTCCACCAAAGGAGATCCGGAATTCGGCAGTTATGACCAGAAGCTGAACCGTCTGATAATTAGCCTGCTGGCCTCCTGCGGCCTGCGCCGCGCCGAACTTATTTCGCTGAATGTTTCATCGGTTGACTTCAACCGGCAGGTATTAAGGGTAAGGGGAAAAGGTGATAAAATGCGAGAAATTCCTCTTCTCCCTTCGCTTTGTGAAGAAATTTCACTATATTTGAGTGCAGTCAGTTCTTTGACGGATGATGCGTATGAACCCGAATCGCCGCTTCTGCGTACCCGCAAGGGGGATCGCCTGTATCCGGTGTTCGTGGACAGGGTAGTTAAGAAGGAGCTGGCAGGCGTGCCCGACCTGACGGTCCGCCGCTCTCCTCACGTTTTGCGGCACACCCTCGCCACGGAGCTGTTGCAGGACGGTGCCGACCTCAATTCCATTAAGGAGTTGCTTGGGCACAGTTCTCTGGCGGCAACACAGGTTTATACCCACAATACCGTAGAACGGCTGCAAAGTGTGTATAAAAACGCCCATCCCAGGGCAAAAAATGGAGGTAAAAATGGAGATTAAACTCAAATCCCTCAAGTTCGACGCCGGTGAGAAGCTCACCGCATTCGTCGAAAAGAAAGTAGCTCGCCTTGAGAAATTCTTCCTGCCCGGTGTAGAGCCGGAGACTGAAGTGTCGCTGGAAGAGGTCAAGGAAGGCAAGAAAGCCAAGCTGCACATTCATCTTCCCGGTGACGACCTCATCATCGAGCGGGTAGCCGACACATTCGAGAACGCAATTACCGGCGCTGTCGATGCCATGAAGGAAAAGCTCACCAGAACCAAAGAAAAACTCTTCGACAAATAACAGTTACGGCGGCCCGAAAGGCCGCCGTTGTTCATTTATGCCGCAGGGCAAGCTCCCTTTCAATGTCTTCTATGGAGCAGCCCATGGCTTCCATCAGGACCAGCAGGTGGTAGGCCAGGTCGGCGGTCTCGTAAACAAAACGGTCTTTATTGCCGTCAACGGCCTCAATAATAGCTTCTGTGGCTTCTTCTCCCACTTTCTTGGCAATGGCCTTGGGGCCTTTGACAAACAGCCTGGTTGTATAAGAACCGTCCGGCATTTCGGAATGACGCTCGGCGATCAAGCGTGACAGCGAGCGCACGAAGCCCTCGTCGTCCGGGGTGTCGAAACAGGCTGTGGTGCCCCTGTGGCAAGTGGGACCGACCGGGTCGGCCTGAATCAGCAGAGTGTCTGCATCGCAGTCGGCGAACATCTTGCGTACGTTAAGGAAATGGCCGCTGGTTTCGCCTTTGGTCCAGAGTTCCCGGCGCGTGCGTGAGAAGAAAGTCACGCGTCCTTCCGCCGCAGTTTTGTCGAAGGCTTCGCGGTTCATATAGCCCAGCATCAGCACCTTCAGGGTAGTGGCATCTTGAACGATGACAGGCAGGAGGCCATCTGCATTCTTGCTTAAGTTGAAATCGTCGAATGTCATATTGCTCAATTATTTATAATCTGACAGGAATTCCGGAAGCGGCGAGCTGCCTTTTCACTTCGGCCACGGTGTACTGGCCATAATGGAATATGCTGGCCGCTAGTGCGGCGTCGGCTTTCCCTTCAGTCAGCACGGCGGCAATATCCTCCACGCTGCCTGCGCCGCCCGAGGCGATTACCGGAATGCCGATACTTTCTGACAGGGCGGCATAGACGGGGCAGGGGTAGCCGTTGCGGGTGCCGTCGTGGTCCATGGAGGTGAAGAGTATTTCTCCGGCTCCGCGTTCCTCGGCCTCCCGCGCCCAGGCAAACAGCTCCTTGTCCGTCTGCCGGCTGCCTCCGTGTGTGGTCGCATGCCAGACTCCGTCAGGGCCGGACTTGGCATCGATGGCAACTACGACGAACTGCCGTCCGTACCGGGAGGCGATTTCGCTTATCAGCTCCGGCCTTGCGATGGCGGCACTGTTGACCGTTATCTTGTCTGCTCCTGCATCCAGGAGCCGCGCAGCGTCGTCCAGGCTCCTTATGCCTCCGCCGACGGTAAAAGGTATGTTGACGGTATCCGCCACCCTGCCGACCAGCTCCGCGAAGGTGTTGCGTCCTTCGATGGTGGCGCTGATGTCCAGGTATACCAGCTCGTCAGCTCCCTCAAGGGCATATTTACGCCCAAGCTCGACTGGGTCGCCAACCTCTGACAGGCCGGTGAAGTTTATGCCTTTGACAACACGTCCGTCCTTGACGTCCAGGCAGGGGATTATGCGTTTTGCAAGCATGCCTCCAGATCTTTAAGGGTTATACGCTTTTCGTAAATGGCCTTCCCTATAATGATGCCGTACAGTCCCAGTTCTTCCGCCTTATGAATATCATCAAGACACGACACTCCGCCGCTTACAATAATGTCCAGGCCGGGGAACTGGTCTTTCAACCTGGTATACAGGCCGAAAGAGGGGCCCTGGAGCATGCCGTCACGGGAAATGTCTGTCACTATGCTTTGTTTCAGCCCGGCGGGGATGAACAGGCTTATCAAGTCCTCCAATGCAATGCCGCTGTCTTCCTGCCATCCGCTGACGGCCACCTTGCCGTCACGTGCATCGGCGCCAAGTATTATGCGATTGCCGAATTTCTGCAACCATCCTTTCATGCGTTCAGGCTCTTTAGCCGCTACGCTGCCGATAATGGCCCATTCGGCACCGGCATTGAAAACGTCTGTCAGGGCTTCGTCATTCTTTATTCCGCCGCCCCATTCCAGCTTCAGCAGGTTCAGGGAGGCAATCCGCTCCAGAGTGCGGAGATTCATGGGCGAGGCCGCTTTTGCCCCTTCCAGGTCTACCAGGTGCAGACGTCGGATACCGCATCCGGCATAGGCGCGCGCCCATTCCGAAGGGTCGCCGCCGTAGTCTTTCTGAGTTGCGTAGTCGCCTTGCGAGAGGCGTGTACACTTGCCTCCTATGATGTCGATTGCCGGAATAATCTCTATCATATGGACAGGAAGTTTTTCAGGATCTGCTCGCCGGTGTCTCCGCTTTTCTCGGGATGGAACTGTGTGCCGTAGAAGTTCTCGTACCTCAGCGCTGCGCTGAAAGGCAATCCGTCGTAATTGCAGGTGGCTACAGTATCCGGGCAAAGGCCGGCATAATATGAATGCACGAAATAGACGAAACTGTGAGGAGCTACGCTCTTCATAAGCTTGCCTTCCATATTGGAGAGGTCATTCCAGCCCATGTGCGGTACCTTGCGGCCCGGCACGGGGGAGAATTGCTTCACATGTGCGTCGAAAATGCCTATGCAAGGCTTACCTGGGGCTTCTTCGCTGTCACGGCACAGCACCTGCATTCCGACGCATATGCCAAGAACCGGCTGGCGGAGGGAGCGTATAAGGGAGGGGAGATTGCGTGCTTCGAGGTTCTCCATGGCCTTGCCGGCATGTCCGACACCCGGCAGGATAACACGTTCCGCTTTGCGTATGACGTCGGGATCGGCAGTCACCAGGCACTCCGCTCCGAGTCGCCCCAGTGCGTTTTCCAGCGAGCGCAGGTTTCCCATGTCGTAGTCGATTATGGCAATCATAGCGTACCTTTTGAAGAGGGAAGGGAACAGTCGAAAACATTACGCCTTACCGCCTGGCGCAGGGCCCGGGCAAAGGCCTTGAAAATGGATTCGGCAAGATGATGGTTGTTTTCGCCCTCGGCTTCTATGCGCAGGTTGCATTTGGCGGCGGAGCACAGTGACTTGAAGAAATGAGGGAACATTTCAGTAGGCGTGTCGCCAATGTACTCGCGGTCGAAACGGACCTTCCATACGAAGTCGGAACGTCCCCCGAAATCTATGAGTACCATAGCCTTGCATTCATCCATAGGAAGCACGAAACCATACCTTTCTATGCCTCTCTTGTCGCCCAGGGCACGGCAGATGGCTTCTCCTAGCGCAATTCCGGTATCCTCCATGGTATGGTGTTCGTCCACCTCGAGGTCGCCTTTGCAGTTTATGGCCAGGCTGACTCCGCCGTGATGGGGAATCTGCTCCAGCATGTGGTCGAAGAAATGCAGGCCGGTGCTAATTCCGGAAGGCCCTTTTCCGTCAAGGTCGAGGGTAAGCTCAATGTCGGTCTCCTTGGTTTTACGGCAGATTGTGACCTGACGGGAACTGCTCCTTACGGTCTCTGCAATTTCCGCCCAGCTCATGGGGCCGAGCTGCAAGGCACGGGCGCCAAGGTTGGCAGCCAGCTGCACGTCTGTTTCACGGTCTCCTATAACATAGCATTCGGAAAGCTCATATGAACCGTCGAGATAAGTCCCAAGCATCCCTGTCTGGGGCTTGCGTGTAGGTGCGTTGTCCTGAGGGAAGGACTTGTCTATCAGTATGTTGTCGAACACTATGCCTTCTCCTTTGAGGGTGTTCAGCATAAGGTTCTGGCAGGGCTCGAAAGTCTCGGTCGGGAAAGACGGCGTGCCAAGTCCGTCCTGGTTGGAAACCAGAACCAGCTCGTAACCCAGGCCGGTCAGCGCCTTTAAGCCGGAGATGGCTCCCGGAACAAAAGCGAATTTTTCC
>JAFZIO010000053.1 GCA_017554335.1 Bacteroidales bacterium
AGAAGCAGTCCGGCGGCGCCGGCCAGTTCGGTGAGGTTCACCTCCTCGTCTGCCCTGCAGAGGGTGACCTGAACACCAAGTTCATGATCAACGGCAAGGAGACCCAGCTGAACATCAAGACCCAGGATATCACCGAGCTCGAATGGGGCGGCAAACTGGAGTTCTACAACTGCGTCGTCGGTGGTTCCATCGACCTCGGCTTCATGCCCGCTATCCTCAAGGGTATCAAGGAGCGTATGGTCGAGGGCCCTCTGACCGGTTCCTACGCCCGCGACATCCGCGTGTTCGTGTACGACGGTAAGATGCACCCGGTCGACTCCAAGGAAATCGCCTTCATCATCGCTGGCCGCAACGCCTTCCGTGAGGCTTTCCGCAACGCCGGTCCTAAGATCCTCGAGCCTATCTACAACGTCGAGGTCATGACCCCGAGCGAGTATCAGGGCGCCGTAATGTCCGACCTCCAGAACCGCCGTGGTATGCTCGGCGACATGGGTGCAGACAAGGGCTTCGCCATCCTCAAGGCCCGCGTGCCTCTGGCAGAGCTTTACCGCTACTCCACCACTCTGAGCTCCCTCACCGCCGGTTCCGCGACCTTCACCATGGAGTTCGCAGACTACCAGCCGGTTCCCGGTGACGTCCAGACCAAGCTCCTCGCCGACTACGCCGCCCAGGAGCAGGAGGAAGACTAATATTTATCTGTATAAGCAAAAAGCGGCCGCCCGATCGGGTGGCCGCTTTTGTTTTATGACATCGCATTACGCCTGCTCGCAAACGAACTTGAAGAAGGGTTCGATATCCTTCTTGTCGCGGAATCGGGCGATGAAGACCTGGTCTCCGAGGGCGTCGGACAGGGCTGCGGGCATGCGGTCGCACATGCAGAGGTCTGCGCCGTACCTGGCAAGGACTTCCTGATGTGAACGGACGTAACGGTGGGAGTCGCGGCGGCTGGCATAGGCGCAGTAATACTGGTCGCCATATCCTTTGCGGCGTTCGTCAAAAGCTACCATGTCCGCCCAAATCTGGAACACGTCGGTGCTGTGGGCGAAGTTCATCATGTCCGGAGTATACCCTCCCGGCGGGCGCATGTTGACTTCCAGGCCCACATAATCGCCCTTCTTCCCCAGGCCTTCACGGTCGCGGTCCAGCTGGAAAAATTCCAAATGCACGAAGCGGCTCTTGATGCCGAAGGCTTTTACTGTGCGGCGTCCGATGGCGGCAAGCTTGGCAGGAACGGTCTTGTTGGTCCAGTAGCAAGGGTCGAGGTTGTCGTGGACTATATTCATAATGGGCGTGGGGAACACGCTGTTGTTCTCGAATACCGGCTCCATCTTGGAGTTGAAAATGGCATCGTAGCTCACCAGCAGGCCGGTTATGAATTCCTCAACCACGAATGCGCCGTAGTTGGACTCATGAGCCGCGAACCATTCCTTGAGCTCCTTGTCGGAATTCAGTTTGAAAGTGCCGCTGGCGCCCACGCCGTTGTCAGGCTTGGCAATGATGGGGTAGCCGGTCTTCTTTGCAAAGGCCAGCACCTTCTGCAAGCCTTCTGCGGCCTTGATCTGGCGGGCCGTAGGTACGTTGCCTGCGGCGTAATATTTCTTCATCTCGGATTTCTCCTTGATGGCGGCGATATGATCCAGCTTGATGCCGGAGCAGACATTGAAGTCCGTGCGCAGGCGTGCGTCCTGCTCCAGCCAGTATTCATTGTTGGATTCAATCCAGTCTATGCGGCCATATTTATGGGCGAACCAGGCTACGGCGCGATAGACCTCATTGTAATCTTCAAGATTGCGTACCTGATAGTAATCGGTCAGGGAGCTGCGAAGCTCGTTGTTAAGCTCTCCGTAAGGGGCGTCCGCTATACCCAGTACATTGACGCCGTTTGCCCTGAGACCAGCGCAGAAATGACTGTAGGTCTGAGGGAAATGAGGGGAAATAAAAACTACATTCATAAAGGTAAACACTTGATTTTCAGAACAAATTTGACGCATGGCGCCATTGGAAATCTCCCAGGCGGTGCCGAAAAGGGTCTCGCGGCCATCCTTGCAGAGAATATAACCTCCGTCAGGGAAAGAATAGAAGCTGTGCCGCCAGCTGTCGAGGTAAATGACGTCTTCGAACAGGCGGCGGCCGTCCAGGACGAAATTACGTACCTGATGATAATGGGGGATTATCTGGAGTTTGGTAAGCCCGAGCCCGCGCAGCCAGCGGTTGTAATTCTGATCCGCCGCCTCTCCGGGCATCTCGGGATGTGAATAAACGAAGTCGGCACAGTTCATGCTCCCGGCGCTGCACCCCATAACAAGGCCGTCAAAGCCCTTAAGAAGCTCCTTCAAGCCTATTTCGTGAAGGAATTTATTCTGCGTGGGAACATGACCTCCGCAAAGGACTATCCAGTCGGCGTCTCTAACCAACTCCGGAGCCTTTGCCGCATTCCTGCGGTCCAGCATAATTATAGAAGAGGGCTTGATTCCGGAGTTCCGGACGCATAGTGTCATGCCTTCGAGCACGCTGTCGGTGAAGGCCCTGTCGTCCGGTGCGGCACTGACCATAAGGATTGCGGGAGCCGCCTCCATGTGCTTACGGCGCCTGACCGCATCCGCCAGTTCCTCCTTGACGGTGGCCAGAAAGCCATTGTCTTCCGTAAACCGGTCTTCCCCGTAACGTGTCGGGCTGCCTGTCAGTATCAGCGTCATACAAAGTGCAAAGGTAGTAATAATTACTGACGTGTGTCGCCGGAGGTACATTCACCTGGACCTCCGGCAGCAAAAAAGGCCTAAAATGACGCCGGAGGTACACGCAATTGTACCTCCGGCGACGTTTAAACAATGCTAAAGGCCTTACGCCTCAGGAATCACCTGCCCCTTCGCCAAAACGTCGCGAAGCACACGCGCGAACTGGTCGGTGCAGGAGGTGCCGCGGCCGTTGCAGTTGATGCCGAGGAGCCTTTCAAGGGCAAACTCCGTAGTTGCGCCTTCGAGGAGTGCGCCTATGGCCTTGAGGTTGCCGTTGCAGCCTCCGAGGTACTTAAGGTTGTGAATCTTGCCGTCCTCCAGGTCAAAGTCTATGAGCTTGGAGCACACGAGTTTGCTCGGCACGGCTGTAATATGGCGCACGCCGTTTTCTACGGTGTCTGCCACTATCTGATAGTCATCTCCCGGCAGCATAAACTATTCTTTTACGGTTGAAGCAAGGAACAATTCGTCCATCTGGACCTGGTCTATCTTGGACGGGGAATCTATCATGACGTCGCGTCCCTGGTTGTTTTTCGGGAAGGCAATGTAGTCGCGGATAGTTTCCTGGCCGCCGAACAGGGCGCATACGCGGTCGAATCCGAAGGCGAGTCCACCGTGAGGCGGGGCGCCGAACTTGAAGGCGTTGATGATGAAGCCGAATTTGTACTCGGCCTCCTCGGGACCTATGCCCAGCACCTCGAACATACGCTTCTGCATGTCGGCGTTATGGATACGGATAGATCCGCCGCCAAGCTCGGTGCCGTTGAGCACGAAGTCGTATGCGTTGGCGCACACCCTCTCCAGATCTTCTTTCTTGTCGGAATAGAACCACTTCTCGTGCTCCGGCTTGGGGGCTGTGAAGGGGTGGTGCATGGCGTAGAAGCGGCCGTCCTCCTCGCTCCACTCGAGCAGGGGGAAGTCCACGATCCACAGGGGTGCGAACACGTGAGGGTCGCGCATGCCGAGGCGGTTGCCCATCTCGATACGCAGCACGCCCAGGCGGGTCTGCGTCTTTCGCTTCTCGCCGCACATGACAAGCAGGAGGTCTCCGGCACCGGCGCCGCACGCGGAAGCAACAGCCTGCAGCTGCTCGGGGGTATAGAACTTGTCGACGGAGGATTTCACACTGCCGTCGGCATTCAGCTTAACGTACACGAGTCCCTTGGCGCCCACCTGCGGACGTTTGACCCATTCGGTCAGTTCGTCCAGCTGCTTGCGGGTGTACTCTGCGCATCCGGGGACGGCGATGGCGCCCACGTACGGGGAATCGTCGAACACGCTGAAGCCGCATCCCTGGACCAGAGGCGTCACCTCGTGGATCTCCATGCCGAAGCGCACGTCGGGCTTGTCGGAGCCGTACTTGTCCATGGCGTCGTACCAGCTCATGCGGGGGAGCGGGTTGGGGATGTCGACGCCGAGGGCGTTCTTGAACATCTGCCGCATCATGCCTTCGAAGGTGTTCAGCACGTCGTCCTGCTCCACGAAGCTCATTTCGCAGTCGATCTGGGTGAACTCGGGCTGACGGTCGGCGCGCAGGTCCTCGTCGCGGAAGCAGCGGACAATCTGGAAGTAGCGGTCGTAGCCGGCCACCATCAGCAGCTGCTTGAAGGTCTGGGGGCTCTGCGGAAGGGCGTAGAACGTACCGGGGTTCATGCGGGACGGCACCACGAAGTCGCGGGCTCCCTCGGGAGTGGACTTGATGAGGTACGGCGTCTCTATTTCCATGAAGCCTTCCCCGTCGAGGTAGGTACGGATCTCCTGGGCGAGCCGGTGCCTGAGGGCGAGGGCGCGCTGCAGGGGCGGACGGCGGAGGTCGAGGTAGCGGTACTTGGCGCGCAGGTCCTCACCGCCGTCGGAGGTCTCCTCGATGGTGAACGGAGGCACGGCGGACGCGTTCAATATATTGATGTTCAGAACTTTGATCTCAATGTCACCGGTGGGCATCTTGGGGTTCTTGCTCTCACGCTCAAGCACTTCGCCCTCTACCTGGATCACGTACTCGCGTCCCAGGGAGGAGGCTTTCTCCACCAGTTCGGGGGCGGCGTCGGCCTCTACGACCAGCTGCGTGATGCCGTAACGGTCGCGCAGGTCGATGAAGGTCATGCCTCCGAGTTTGCGGGATTTCTGCACCCATCCCGCGAGGGTGACTTTCTTGCCTTTGTCGGCTATGCGGAGTTCTCCGCAAGTGTGGGTTCTGTACATATAACTATGTGTCTGATGTTCAAGATTGCAAATTTAGCAAATATTTGTTATTTTTACGGAGATATGAGCTCATTCATCGTAGAAGGAGGCCACCGTCTGAGTGGCAGCATAGCACCGCAGGGCGCAAAGAACGAAGCCTTGGAGGTTATCAGCGCAGTGTTGCTGACTTCCGAGACTGTCACCATCGACAATATTCCGGATATTCTGGACATCCGCAACCTGATTTCCCTGCTGGAAGGCATGGGCGTGAAGGTGGAGCGGCACAGCAAGGGCAAGTATTCATTTACTGCCGCCCATATCAACGAATTCTACATTTCCAGTGCGGAGTTCGTGGAGAAGTGTGCCCGCTTGAGGGGGTCGGTGATGGTCGTGGGCCCGCTGCTCGCCCGCTTCGGCCAGGCGTGGTTCCCCAAACCCGGCGGCGACAAAATCGGCCGGCGGAGGGTGGACACCCACATCGACGGCTTCATCAAGCTGGGGGCCGACTGCTCCTACGACTCCTCCCGCCGCGCGTACAAGCTCAGCACGCAGGAGCGCCTGCAAGGGAGCTACATGCTGCTGGACGAGGCATCCGTCACCGGTACGGCCAACATAGTCATGGCGGCCACGCTGGCAAAGGGGGTGACGACCATTTACAACGCCGCCTGCGAGCCCTACGTGCAGCAACTCTGCAAGCTGCTGGTGGCCATGGGCGCGAAAATCGACGGCATAGGTTCCAACCTGCTGACCATCACCGGCGTAGATGAGCTCCACGGCGCCGGCCACAAGGTGTTGCCGGACATGATCGAGGTGGGCTCCTTCATCGGTATGGCGGCCATCAACCAGAGCGAGCTGACCATCACCGACGTGCATTACAACGAGCTCGGCATCATACCGGAGTGCTTCAGGCGCCTCGGCATACGGCTCGAGCAGAGGGGCGACGACATCTACGTGCCCTCCCAGGAGAGCTACGTCATTGAGTCGTTCATCGACGGCTCCATCATGACCATCGCGGATGCCCCGTGGCCCGGACTCACCCCCGACCTGCTGTCCGTCATGCTGGTGACGGCCGTTCAGTGCCGCGGCAGCGTGCTGATCCACCAGAAGATGTTCGAGAGCCGCCTGTTCTTCGTGGATAAGCTGATAGACATGGGAGCCCAGATCATCCTTTGCGACCCGCACCGTGCCGTGGTCATTGGGCATGACCACCGGATGCAGCTCCGCGCCGGCCGAATGACCTCTCCGGATATCCGTGCCGGTATTGCCCTGCTGCTCGCTGCCATGTCCGCAAAGGGTACCTCGGTTATAGACAACATAGACCAGATAGACCGCGGCTACGAAGACATAGATGTGCGTCTGAACGCCCTGGGCGCCCATATCGAGCGTAAAAAATGAGGTGCCTTAAGTTCTTCTTGTGCTGCTTGTCCGCACTCTGCGCCACGGTACTTTGTGTCGCGCAGACCGACACTTCGGCGGTGAAGCATCACTTCTCCGGGAGCGCCAGTATGTGGTCCCGCGGAGAAATCAGGGACGGTGCCCTTCCGGCCGAAAACGGGGAAGACTTTGCCGCGTTCCTGATGGGCAAAACCACTCTCCAGCTGGATTATACGAGCCCGTGGCTGGATGTTCGCTTCGCTCCTAAATATTTCGGAGTCTGGGGATCCAGCTCCAGCGGCAACCTGGGCATAGACGAGGCCTGGCTGGGGCTGAAAAGCCCTGTCGGACTGTTTGTAAGGCTCGGACGGCAGAAACTCTCCTACGACGACCAGCGTATCATAGGCGATGACGACTGGGCCATGGCTCCTATAACCCACGATGTGGTCAAGGCAGGATACGAAGGCAAGAAGCACAAGCTGCATTTGCTGCTGGCTTTCAACCAGAACAACGAAAATCTCAACGGCGGAACGGTGTACGTGAATGGCGGGCAGGATTACAAATCCATGGAGACCCTCTGGTACCATTACGATCCGTTCCCTTGGCTGGGCGGTTCCCTGATTGCCATGAACATGGGGATGCAAAGCCGCCTGACTGGAGAGTATAAATCCTACTTCCAGCAGCTGTTCGGAGCCTTCCTGAATGTGCATCCCAAGAATTTCAGCTTCCAGGCTTCATATTACCGCCAGACCGGCAAGACCGAATACGCGCTTCCCATTCACGCATGGATGACGAGTGCAGAGTCTTCCTGGCAGATTATTCCGCAGGTTGGCGTGAAGGCAGGGTATTTCTACATGAGCGGCGACCCTACGTTCTTTGTGCCGCAGGAGCATACTTTCGGGATGGCCAGGAAGACTGAAGTGTGCGGCTTCAATCCCATGTTCGGCTCTCACCACAAGTTCTACGGAGCCATGGACTTCTTCTACGTCACCACATATTATGGCGGAAACACTCCCGGCCTGCAGGACCTGCACATCGGCGCTACATGGAGTCCGTCGAAGAAGTTTGACCTTCAAGGGGCGTGGCACTACCTTGCCACGAGCGTGGTTGTCGACGACAGGGGAAAGGCTCTCGGAAACGAGTGGGAGCTGTCCCTCAATTGGAAACTGGCCCCGGATGTAAGCCTGATGGCCGGCTACTCCTTCATGCACGGCACGGAAATCATGTCTTTGCTCAAGCGCTCCGATGAGCACAACCGCCTTCAGTGGGGCTGGCTGATGCTCGTTGTGACGCCGGAGTTCTTTAAACTGTAGTTGAGTTTGATTCAGCACGTCGCCGGAGGTACAATTGCGTGTACCTCCGGCGTCATTTTTGGCCCTTTTTGCTGCCGGAGGTCCAGGTGAATGTACCTCCGGCGACACTTTAAAAAAGTTTACAGTCCCAGCACGCTCTTCATCAGCTCGCGGGTGGCTTCAGAGGCAGGGACCAGCGGCAGGCGCATGGCATCTGAGCAGAAGCCCATCAGGGACAGCGCGGCTTTGGCGGGGATAGGGTTGGACTCTACAAAACAAGCTTTGTAGAGAGGTTTCAAGGCCTCGTTCATAGCCTCGGCCTCAGGCCAGCGGCCCTCAAGGGCGGCTGCGCAAAGGGAAGAAACCTTGTCAGGCAGAATGTTGGAAGCCACAGAGATAACTCCGCGGGCGCCAGCCTTCATCATATCCAGAGTCAAATCGTCGTCACCGCTCAGGACCACAAAGTCGGAGGGGGCACCGGCAACTATCTGGGCAGCCTGCTCCAACTTTCCGGAAGCTTCTTTGATGCCTATCACGCCGGGAATCTCGCGTGCGATCCTCAACGCAGTTTCCGGGAGCATATTCACCCCCGTCCTGCCGGGCACATTGTACATCACTATAGGTTTGGTGCTCTCTGCAGCTATAGCTTTGTAATACTGATACATACCCTCCTGGGTAGGCTTGTTGTAGAAAGGCACCACGACCAGCCATGCGTCGGCAGCACTGCCCTCAAGAGCCTGCATATTGAACAGGGTTCCGCGCACGGAATTGCTGCCACATCCGACCAGCAGGGGAAGCTTCCCGGCAACGTCGTGGGTAATGTCCAGAAGCGCAAGCCGCTCCATGGGATCAAGCGTAGGAGTCTCGGCGGTAGTTCCAAGGGGAACCAGGAAATCTACACCGCCTGCCACCTGGCGCTCAACCAAAGCACCATAAGCTTCGTAATCTACATCGCCATCCTTCAAGAACGGCGTCACAAGGGCGGTTCCGCACCCTTTAAGTTCGGGAATCTTCATACTATTTGATTATCAGTTCTTTAAATGTGTGTACTCCGGTAAGTCCCTCGGTCATCGTGGCGGCCACAACGGCCCCTTCTGCAAAGCCCTGGCGGGAAAAAGCCTCATGGGAAATCTTTATTTTGTCGACCTCTGACTTGAACTTAACCACATGGGTTCCGGGAACCTCGCCCTCGCGTATGGAAGTAATGTCTGGCCTCAAGCCCAGATGCCCGGCAACTATCTCTGCCATACTCTTGGCGGTACCGCTGGGCGCGTCCAGCTTGTGAATATGGTGGGTTTCCTCAATGTGCGGCACATAGCCGTAGCCACGAAGCACGTCGGAAACCTTCTCCAGGGCGGCATAGACGGCATTAACGCCTATGGAATAATTGGAAGAATAAATCATGGGCGTGCCGGCCTTCTCAAAAGCGGCAACAACATCTTCACGTATGTCTTCCCAGCCTGTGGTTCCTACAACCACGGCCTTGAAATGCTCTGCAAGCCATTTATAGTTGGCTTTAAATGCTGCCGGAGTCGTGAAATCTATGCACACGCACTCACGCGCCAGCGCCGGATCCACCGAACATACGTCTTCAGAAACGCCCGCAAGCTTCAGCCCGCGGTGCAGGATAACTCCTTCAATCATACGGCCCATCCGACCGTATCCGCTGATAAAAATGTTGACCATAAACTATTGCAAAATATTCCTGATGATTCCGCGGGCCGCCAGGTGGGCACCCTCTCCGGAACCTTTAATGACCAATGGATAAGCGTCCCCGCTATGTATGACCGTCACGTTCTCAGTACCGCTGATCCAGTAGAACGGACTGTCTATGCCAACCAGCTGCATACGGATCTGCGCCCTGTAGCAACCGTCGTCTTCGCGGCGCAGGGAGGCCACGAAACGCTGTCGCATGCCTATTGCGTCCAGCTCGTCTTCCCGCTGGACGAAGAGTTTCTCGTTCTCGTCCAGCTTACGGTAGAAGTCTTCCACGCTGCCCTCGAAGTATTCCGGGCCGAGCATGGGAACGATCTCCACATCCTTCTCCTCCAGCGGCACGCCGGCCTCACGGGAAAGGATGAGCAGCTTGCGGAGGGCGTCACGGCCGCCGAGGTCGGTACGGGGGTCATGCTCGGTCAGACCCTCCTCCTGCGCCTTCCTGAGCAGGGTGGCGAAGGTCTCCCGGCGCACGCCGTCGTAGCCGGTAATAACATAATTCAGGGTGCAGGAGACCACCGCCTCTATCAGTGACACCCCGTCGCCGCAATTGGCGCCGTCGGAGATAGACTGAAGTATGGGAAGGGCGTTGCCCACGGTGGTGTCGTAGCGGAAGAAGCATCCGTTCTCTGCCGCTGCGTTCTTGATGGCGGCATACTCAACGTACGGGATGGCCAGCGAGCGGCGGTTGGAGCACACTATGTTCACTCCGGCCTGCAGTAGCGGCACGAACCAGCGCCAGATATCCTCGCTGTCCGTGCAGTCCACGAAGACGCTGCGGCTGCGGGCCACCGAAAGCACATGCTCGGCGAACCCGTGGTCGCTGGAAATCTCCACTATCCTCAGGCGTTTGCCGGCGGAGGGGAACTTGCCGTCGTTGCCGTCGACAATGGACTTCAGCGCCTGCCCGACGGCACCGTTGCCGGCCACGTAAACGTCTATCAGCGAGAGCGTACGCTCCTCGAAGAACTCCCGGTGGATTGCGGCGACGGCGTTCTTGGCAACGTTGGTGCGGACGGTGATGAACCAGTTGACGCCACCCTCCGTCTCCACGTCTCCGAGAGGCTTGATCCCGGCGTCGCGCAGGGCGGTAGATATACGCCTGGCAGCCACCGACTTACCGGTGGACGGACCCTCTCCTGTCAGGCAGATGCGGGAGGTACCTTCAAGGGCGTCGTCTACGGAAGAAACGCCCTTCCACTCACGCACGCCGGCGCTTCGGTCGCTGATGACCGTACCCGGATGCCCGGGGTCGAAAGTGTTCCGTATGTTGATGGCGATGCCGCGCAGGCGGGCGGGCTCGACGGCGGGCGCATAGAGCACCTTGGCGCCGTAGCGGGCCATGTCGAAAGCGGCACGGTAGCTGATTTCCGGTATGGTGCGGGCGGCAGGGACCACCTTGGGGTTGGCGGTCATGATGCCGGGAACGTCGGTCCAGATCTGCAGGTCCACGGAATCGAAGGCGGCGGCAAAAATTGAGGCGCTGTAGTCGGAGCCTCCGCGCCCGAGGGTGGTGACGTTGCCCTTCGTGTCACGGGCGATGAAGCCCGGGGCCACGAACACGCGCGCCTCGGGATGGGCGTCGACCGCTGCACGGATGGCGCTGCAACTGGCCTCAAGGTCCACCGGTCCGCCGACGGAACCGCTTCCGGGGGCCGTAAGCACGAGGTCGCGGGAGT
Organism: Bacteroidales bacterium; assembly: GCA_017554335.1. Lineage (GTDB taxonomy): Bacteria > Bacteroidota > Bacteroidia > Bacteroidales > UBA932 > Cryptobacteroides. The sequence continues at coordinate 10,978 of JAFZIO010000053.1, forward strand.
CCAGCCATTGCGTCTTGTAGCCTTCGCAAGAGAGCTTGCGGGCCAGGATGCGGGTGGACAGCAATTCGCCGAAGGACTCGATTACCGGCGGTATGCAGCGGATTTCGGAGAAAGTAGTACGGCAGTCACCTATGGCTTCGGCACGTTCAGCGCCGGTGAAGAGACGGGAGATTATGGCCAGGTGGCGGTCCCTCAACGCATTGATGAGTTGCTCTGAATCTTCCGACTTTCCTATCTGGATGAGTGCGTCGGTGCAGCCGCTGATGGCCGAACTGATAAGTATAACTCTGTCTTTCGCCGCTGCCTGCTCAACTATATCGAGAACGCGGGACATCGCCGTCGCGCTGGCTACCGACGATCCGCCGAATTTAAGTACAATCATAACTAAGCTGAAACTGAACAAATATAGCAAAGTTTTTTGTTATATTTGTCAAAATATGAGAATCGAGAAAAATTATGATTTGAGCGGCCAGAACACCTTCCGGATGAAGGTAAAATGCGCCTGCTATATTGAATACGAGAGCGTTGAAGAACTTGCCGGGATCGACTTCGACAGCCTGCCCAAGCCAATAAAGCACATAGGCGGCGGCTCCAACCTGCTGTTCAAGGGAGACTTCCCCGGAACCATACTGCACTCCGCAATAAAGTTCATCAAGTATGTAGACATGGGCCTGGACGAAGTGCCCGTAATAGTGGGCTCCGGAGTCAAATGGGACGACCTGGTGGCGGAGCTCTGCGGCCACGGACTCTGGGGCGCGGAGAACCTGTCGCTTATTCCCGGCGAAGTGGGAGCGGCCGCCGTTCAGAACATCGGCGCCTACGGAGTGGAGTTCAAGGACCTGGTTAGCGGGGTGTCCTGCTACGACCTCAAAGAGCGTTGCAAGTGCAAGTTTACGGCGCCGGAATGCCGCTACGGCTACCGCGAGTCCATGTTCAAGGAGGCTGAAGACCGGTATATCATTACATCCGTGCTGCTGAGGGTTTCCCGCACCGCCGGCCCGCGTCTGGGTTACAAGGGCCTGGAGGGCATAGACTCCTCTACCCCGGCAAAAGTTCGCGAAGCCGTTATTGCCATACGCCGCACCAAGCTGCCCGACCCGGAAGAACTGGGAAGCGCCGGCTCCTTCTTCAAGAACCCCGTGGTGAGCGCGCTGGACTTCACCCGCATAGTGGATGCAGCACAGGGCGCCACGGTACCCCACTACATTCTGGACGGGGGCTTCATAAAGGTTCCCGCAGCCTGGATGATAGACCAGTGCGGCTTCAAGGGGGAGCGCGAAGGCGGTGCTGCAGTTTATGAAAAACAGCCCCTTGTGATAGTGAATGCCAGCGGCGAAGCAACGCCGGATGACGTGCTGGAGCTGGAGCGCAGGATAATAGCCGGGGTGCACGAGCGCTTCGGCGTTAGCCTGCATCCGGAAGTGGAGCATATCGGATAAAATGGTATCTTTGTACTTGATATGGAATTCTTGAATTTCTCTCTGATCGACCTGATCGACATCATAATAGTGGCGGCGGTGATTTACCTCGTCTTCCGCTGGATCCGGGGCTCCTCGGCGATGAACATCTTCATCGCCATAATAATGCTGTTCCTGGCACGTGTGCTTGCAACGGCGGTGAACATGCGCATGACCTCGGCACTGCTGGGGGCCGTGCTGGACGTGGGTGCCATAGCAATCATTGTCATCTTCCAGCCGGAGCTGCGCCGCTTCCTCAACAATATAGGCCGGACCGCAGGCGACAACACGCTGATGCGCAAGCTGCTGCGGCGCCACCAGGCGGAAGGGCTGGACGCCCAGATAGTGTCCGAGATAGTTCTGGCGGTAGATCATCTGTCAGAAACCAAGACAGGAGCGCTAATAGTCATACGCCGCAAGGATAATCTGGAGAGCGTGATGGCCACGGGAGACGTAATCGACGCCCGCGTAAGCCAGAGACTCATCAGGAACATCTTCTTCAAGAACGCGCCCCTTCACGACGGAGCCATGGTCATAGGCGACAACCTTATACTGGCAGCCCGCTGCACCCTCCCCATCACCGAGAGGCTGGACATACCCGCATCTTACGGCATGCGCCATAAAGCGGCCCTGGGCCTTGCGGAACAGTGCGACGCCACCGTCATAGTAGTCTCTGAAGAGACCGGCCACATAACCCTCGTTCAAGGTTCCGAAGCCACCCAGATTGAATCTTCCAACGTCCTGAAACTTAAACTTCAGCAGCAATGAGCGGCGAGAGACTGGAAGCCAAGCTCGGGTTCGACAAGATACGCGGCATAATCTCCGACAAGTGCAAGACCGATTATGCTGCCGGCCGCGTTGCCACGGAGAAGTTCTCCACAGCGCCCGAAACCATACGCAAGCGCCTCCAGCTCACGGACGAGATGCGTCTCATCCTGCTCTTCGAAGAGAGTTTCCCCACTACCGGATATATAGACGGACACCCTTTCCTGGAGCCGTTGCGCAAGGAGGGCAGCAGCATTGACGCCCTCGGCCTGGCCAAGCTCCGCACCCTGCTGGACACCACCCGCCGGGTGACCAACTTCTTCGGGAGCATAAAGGACGGCGTGTATCCCCGCCTGAAGGCTCTCAGCAAGCCTGTTACCACCTTCCCCGAGATACTCCGCCGCATAGACGGCATACTGGACCGCTACGGCGACATCAAGGACTCAGCTTCGGACGAACTCTTCAACATACGCCGCAGCATAAGGGAAAAGGAGGGCGCCATTTCCAGGCGCGCCGGAGCCATACTCAAGCAGGCTCAGGCGGCCGGCATAGTAGACCCGGACGCAGCCGTGGCCATGCGCGACGGCAAGTTCCTCATCCCCGTGAACACCGCCAGCAAGCGCAAGCTCAGCGGCTTCGTGTACGACGAATCGGCCACCGGCAAGACCACCTACATCGAGCCGGCGGAGATACTGGAGCTGGAGAACGAAATCAGCGAGCTGCAGTTCGCCCAGACGCGCGAGATCGCACGTATCCTGAGGGAGTTTACCGCATTCCTCCGGCCTTACCTGCCGGAGGTGCTGGACAGCGCCACCTTCATAGGGGAACTGGACTTCATAATGGCCAAGGCGCAGACGGCCCTGGACTTCATCGCCGGCATGCCCATAATCTCCAAGGACGGCAGCGTCAACCTCCGCAAGGCACGCCACCCGCTGCTGGAGAGGGCTCTCCAGAAAGAGGGCAAGGCCATAGTGCCGCTGACCGTGAGCCTGACGCCCGCCAAGCGCATACTGCTCATCTCCGGCCCCAATGCCGGCGGCAAGAGTGTGTGTCTCAAGACCGTAGGCCTGCTGCAGTACATGTTCCAATGGGGCATGCTCATCCCCACATCAGAGACCTCAGAGCTGCCGGTATTCGACCGCATCGCCGTAAGCATAGGCGACGACCAGTCGCTGGAGAACGACCTCAGCACCTACAGTTCCTTCCTGTCCGACATGCGCGACATGCTGTCGAACGCCGACGAGAAGACGCTGGTGCTGATAGACGAGTTCGGAGCGGGCACGGAACCCGCGGCGGGCGGCTCCATCGCCGAGGCCATACTTGCAGAAATCGACCGCAGGGGGGTGTGGGGCGTAATCACCACCCACTACACCAACCTCAAGCTATACGCTTCCGGGGCCGACACGCACGTGGTCAACGGAGCCATGCTGTACGACTCTTCAAAGATCGCCCCCCTCTTCGCCCTGGAAATCGGCCTGCCGGGCAATTCCTTCGCCTTCGAGCTGGCGCGCAAGATGCGGCTGCCGGAGAGCATAGTGAAGGATGCCGAAACGCGTGCCGGCGAGGAGTTCGTGGGCATAGAACGAAACCTCCGGAAGATTGCCCGCAACCGCCGCCAGCTGGACGAGAAACTGCAGAAGATAAAGCATACCGACAAGGCCCTGGAGGGCATAACGGAGCGCTACCAGCAGGAGCTGGAAGACATACGCCGCCAGCGCAAGGACATACTTGACGAGGCCCGGAAAGAGGCCGAACAGATAGTCAAGGGCGCCGGCGCGCAGGTGGAGAAGACCATCCGCGTGATAAAGGAGTCCCAGGCCGACAAGGAGCAGACCAAGGCCGCCCGCGCCGAGCTGCAAGGCTTCCTGGGGGCCCTGGAAGAGCGCAAGAGCAAACAGCAGAAGGCCCGTGACGAGTATATAGACAAGAAGATCACCAAGCTGGAGCAGCGCAAGAAGAAGGAAGAGGCGGCGCCACAGCCGGCAAAGCCCAAATCCGAGCCCTTCAAGGTGGGCGAGAAGGTGAAGGTCAAGAGCAACGGCCTCGTGGGAGAAGTCACCCGCGTGAACGGCAAGACCGTCACAATTTCCGTGGGCAACATCTCCAGCACCATGAAGGCCGACGGACTGGAGCGCATCTCCTCCAACGAATTCCGGGAGCTGTCGCGCAAGGCCTTCAAACCCGTGCAGCAACGCGTAGACGCTTCCATCAGCGCCCGCAAGCTGAACTTTCACCCTGAAATCGACATACGCGGCGCACGCCTTGCGGACGCCCTGGACATAGTAACCCACTACATCGACGACGCCATAATGCTCAACATCGGCGAAGTGCGGATTATCCACGGCAAAGGCACCGGCGTGCTGCACGAAGAGATACAGAAATATCTCCGGACCATACCCGGCATTGCCCGCGTTTCCGACGAGGACGTCAGGATAGGCGGCTCCGGAGTAACCATTGTAACACTAGAATGAAAGACCCACATTTTTACTGCGTAATCATGGCCGGAGGCCTGGGAACGAGGTTCTGGCCGGTAAGCAGGGAATCTAAGCCTAAGCAGTTTATGAACTTCACAAAGTCAGGGAAGTCTATGCTGAGACTGGCTTACAATCGCGTTCTTAACATTGTTCCAAAGGAGAACATAATTATTGTCTCCCTTGAAAGATACCGGGACCTGGTGCTCGCCGAAGTCCCGGAAATTGAAGAAGGCACACTGCTGATGGAGCCGTGCAACCGCAATACCGCCTCCTGCATTGCCTACGCATGCTACTCCATACTTAAAAGGGATCCTGACGCGGTGGTGCTTACCATGCCCTCCGACCAGGTTATCGACGGCCCTGAACTGTTCCAGGAGACCGTACTGAACGGCCTGGATTACGCCGCGGAGCACGACGTGTTGCTTACCCTCGGCATACTTCCCCGCCGTGCCGACCCCAACTTCGGATACATACAGACGGCCGAACCCATAAAGGGAGGCAAACCGGTAAAGGTCAAGACCTTCACTGAAAAACCCGACAAAGAGCTGGCGCAGGTGTTCCTGGACAGCGGAGAATTCCTCTGGAACTCTGGCATCTTCATCTGGAAAGCCTCTGTAATTGCCGAGGACATTGAGCGTTATGCCCCGGAAGTGGCAGCCCACTGGAACGGTTGGGAACAGTATATCGCCACTCCCTACGAGCAGGAATATCTGGAACGCATCTACCCCGACATGCCACGTACGTCCATAGATTACGCCGTGATGGAAAAGTCCGACAGGGTAATGACCATTCCCGCCACCTTCGACTGGAACGACCTTGGCAACTGGGATTCCCTGTTCGAGTATTTCCTCTCCGACGATAAGGGTAACGCATTCAAAATCAGCGGTTCAAGCATTATAGACGACATAGAGGGATCGCTGGTTTATTCTCCCCGCACGGACAGGATTGTTGCAATTAAAGGATTAAAAGACTATATTGTCATCGATGGCAACGAGGTGCTGATGATATGCCCCCGCGACGAGGTGAAAGACCTCATTGCAAACCTCTCGCTGCCGGAATATGAAAAATTCAGATAGGATATGAGTTTGCTGATAAAGAACGTTTTGCTTGACGGGCGCCGCTGCAACATCCTGGTGCGCGACGAACGCTTTGTGTGCCTGGATGCGGCAGAATCCGCAGAAGCGGAAAAGGTGCTGGACGCCGGCGGCGCAGCCATACTGCCTGCCTTCTACAACACCCACACCCATGCCGCCATGACCCTTCTGCGCGGCTACGGAGACGACAATCCCCTGCACGTGTGGCTGGAGGAATACGTCTGGCCGTACGAAGACAAGCTTACCGCGGCAGATATCCGCCGCGGCTCGGAGCTGGCCCTGAAGGAGATGATTGCCACCGGCACCGTGTTCTTCAGCGACATGTACTTCGATATAGACGAAACAATCGCAGCCGTACAGGAAAGCGGCATACGCGCCGCCATCGGAATAACCGTGATGGATTATCACCCCAAGGCTCTGAGGGACGAGAAGGCCAGGAAGGTACGCGAATGGCGCGACACCGACCGTCTGCAGCTGACGGTAGCGCCGCACGCCATCTACACCGTCGGCCGGGAGACCCTCATAAGCTCCGCCCGCCTGGCACGGGAGAACGGCCGCAAGATACATATCCACTTGTCGGAGACCGCCAAGGAGGTGCAGGACTGCATAGCCCAGACCGGCATGACGCCGGTGCGCTACCTGGACAGCATAGGCATCCTGGGGTCCGACGTGATAGCAGCGCACTGCGTGCACGTGGACAAGGAGGAATGGGATATACTGGCCGGGCGCGGCGTAACCGTGAGCCACTGCCCCTGCTCCAACATGAAGCTGGGCAGCGGACGCTTCCCCTACGAGCTGGCGATTGCCAGCGGGGTACGGGTTACCCTTGGCACCGACGGCTGCAGTTCCAACAACAACCTGGACATGAGGGAGGAGATGAAGATTGCCGCCCTGCTGGCCAAGGTGACGGGAGACACCGCCCTGCTGAGCGCCCCTCAGGTGCTGCAGTGGGCAACCCGCAACGGCGCGGAGGCCTTCGGCTACGACGCCGGCGTGATTGCGGAAGGCAAGCTGGCGGACGCCATACTGGTGTCGATGGACGGCCCCAAGATGCAGCCGTGCCATAATTTGATATCCAATTGGGTGTATTCTGCAGACTCATCCTGCATTAAACACGTAATCTGTAACGGAAAAATATTGCTATGAACAAATTTCTGGAAAGACGCAAGCAGCTCCGCTCGCTGCTGGGCGACGAAAAAGGACTGGTCATTTTCCTGGGCAACATAGATTCTGCGGCCCAGTACAGGGACAATGCATATAAGTGGCGCCAGGACAGCAACTGGCTGTATTTCTACGGCATAGACGAGCCGCGCTTCGCCGCGGCGATGGACCTGGATTCGGGCTCCGAGACTGTGTACGCCGACGATTACGAGATAGACGACATCATCTGGACCGGCCCCATGCCTTCAGTGGCCTCGCTGGCCGCCGGCGCAGGTGTGGAGAACTCCGCCCCGTACGCCGCGTTCGACCGCGACGTCAAGGCCGCCCTGGCTGCAGGACGCCGTGTGCACTGGCTGCCCGTCTCCCGCTGGTACAACGCCGTGAAGATAGCCGAGCTGTTCGGGCTCGCTCCGGCAGACTGCTACAGTGCGGGCAAGAAAGGCTGCCCGCACGCCTCGGAGGCACTCGTGCGCGCCGTGGTGAAGATGCGCCTGGTGAAGGATGCCGGCGAGATCGAGCTGCTGGACGCTGCCGCCGAGATAGGCTACGCCATGCATACCGCCGCCCGCAAGGGCATACGCCTGGGGCGCGTTGAGCAGGAGATAGTCGGCGATATGGAGGCCGTCACGCTCTCCTACGGCTGGGGCACGTCGTTCGCGACCATCCTCACCCAGCACGGTGAGATCTTCCACTGCCACTCGCACGCCTGCCCGGTGGAACCGGGACGCCTGCTGCTGGTGGACGCCGGAGCCGAGAGCAACGAGCATTATGCATCCGACCATACCCGCACCTACCCTACCGGAGGCCGCTTCACGCCTCGTCAGAGGGACATTTATCAGATAGTTTACGAGTGCAACGAGCTGGCGTTCAGCATGACGCGGCCCGGCGTCGCCTACCGTGACGTGCACATCGGAGCAGTGCGCCACATGCTGGACCGACTGGGGCAGCTGGGGCTGGTCCGCGGAGACCTGGACGAAATGGTCGCCGACGGCATAGGAGGCCTCTTCATGCCGCACGGACTCGGGCACAACATGGGTCTGGACGTGCATGATATGGAGGACCTCGGCGAGAACCTGGTGGGCTACGACGACGACCAGGTACGCTCATCGCAGCTGGGCCTCGGAAGCCTGCGTATGGCACGCCGGCTGGTTCCGGGGAACGTGATTACGGACGAGCCGGGCATCTATTTCATACCGGCGCTGATCGCCCAGTGGAAGGATGGCGGCGTGGACAAGGGACGCGTGTGCTACGACAAGCTGGAGGAGTATCTTGACTTCGGCGGAATACGTCTGGAGGACGACGTGCTGGTGACGGCCGACGGCGCCCGCAGGCTGGGTTCGCGCCGCCTGCCTATAGCTCCGGACGAAGTTGAACAAGCAATGGCGGAGGACTAGCTTATGGGACTTCTTGACGGTAAAATCGCCCTGGTTACGGGAGGATCCCGTGGCATAGGCTTATGCATAGTGCGCCGTTTTCTGGAAGAGGGAGCGAGTGTGGCTTTCACCTGCAGGCACCTGCCGGAGGGCCTTCTGGACGAGCTTTCCCCGCTTGGGCCCGTGTGCGCGTACGAGTCGGACGCGACTGATTTCAAGGCCGCCCACGAGGTGGTTGACAAGGTAATGGAGCGCTTCGGGCGCATTGACGTGCTGATGTGCAACGCCGGCATAAGCAAGGATACGCTGCTGGTTCGCATGACCGAAGATGTGTTCGACGAAGTGGTTACCAACAATCTGAAGTCTGCTTTCAATTATACCCAGGCAGTAAGCGGGATTATGGCACGCCAGCGCAGCGGGAGCATCATTTTCATGGGCTCTTCAGCCGGACTGCACGGCAATCCCGGGCAGGCGAATTACGCCGCTTCCAAGGGAGGGCTCGTGGGTCTTGCCAAAGCCACCGCCAAGGAACTCGGCAGCCGCGGGGTGCGAGCGAACGTGCTGGCCCCCGGATTTATAGATGCCGGCCTGCTGGATACCATGAGCGACAAACTCAAAGAGTATTGGCTGAATTATATTCCCCTGCATCGCTGGGGCACAAAGGAGGAGGTTGCCGGGGTGGCGCTCTTCCTGGCCAGCGACCTTTCAACTTATGTTACCTCGCAGGTAATCGATTGTTGCGGAGGGCTTACGAGCTAGCTTATGGATCCTAAACTTAAACGACTGAACTTCAAGACTTTGATACTCTCGACATCGGATTTTCTGATGCCGAGGGTTTGTTTATGCTGCGGGCGCCAGCTGCTGCCGGGCGAGCGTCATTTGTGCTGCGTGTGCCTGGCGGACATGCCGTTCACCCATTACGAGGGGCAGGTTCACAATCCCATGGCGAATATGTTCAATTCGCGTGTTTCTTCTACTGGGTACGAGAGGGCGGCGGCGCTGTTCTTTTACACCGGGGGCTACAGGAAGATAACGCAGGCGCTTAAGTACGGGCGTAATTTCCGCGCGGGCCGTTGGTTTGCTTCGCTTCTGGGCGAGAAGCTGGCCGGAGCCGGCTGGGAGGTTGACGTGGTGTGCCCGGTGCCGCTGCATTGGGTACGACGTTTCAGGCGAGGGTACAATCAGGCGGAGGTGATAGGGCGCGAGGTGGCGCGGGCGCTGGGCGTGCCGTTCGAGCCTCGGCTGCTACAGAGGGCGCGACGTACGGCCTCCCAGACTCGCCTTTCCGCCGAGGAGCGCGGCCGCAATCTCTCCGGGGCGTTCAGGGTCCGCAAGGGGTCCACCGATGTTAAGTCAGTGCTGATTATCGACGATGTGTTCACCACCGGGGCAACGGTGGCGGCGTGCGACGCGGCACTGCGGGAGGCCTTCGGGCCGGAGATTCGCGTCAGCGTGGCCACATTGGCGTTCGCAGAGTGAATATTTTTCGCTATCTTTCGACATGAAACGAATCGCAAGAGTACTTCTGTTGGTGGCGCTAGCATGCATGGCGCTGCCGGCCCAGGGTCAGAAACGCCAGTCGGAACCGTCCAAGCACATAATCAAACCGAGCGCCAGCCGTCCGGCGCACAGCCCCTACCAGGGCTGCCGCAACTATGGCAAGAGCATCGCCGTATTCGGCGGGTCGCTGTCGGTCAACAAGGAATCCGACGTGGCAAAGCAGCTCTGGGCGGACCTGCTGAACGCTAAAGTTACCACCTACGGTGTGGGAGGGGCAGGTTTCGCCAGCAGCCGCGGGTACTCCATCCAGAAGCAGGTGGACACAGCCGGGGTGTACGACGTCTACGTGCTGTGGGCGTCGACCAACGACTTCATGGGCGGCGAGGAGTGCGGCTCGTGGCTGGACTACACCGGTCAGGACGGCTACGACGAGAGCCGGCTGGACACCCAGTGCGGCGGCATCAACTACTGCATCCGGAAGCTGAGGGAGAAGAACCCGCAGGCAGAGATTTACTTCTTCACTTCCCTGAGGTTCTTCCGCCGGGAATCGGGCTACAACCCCTTCTCGACCGATGTAAACGAGGCCGGTGAGTCATTTTACGACTTTGTGCAGGCCCAGATCGAGTGCTGCCACTACCACGGGGTGCCCGTGCTGGACCAGTTCAGCCTGCAGGGCGTGGACATACACAACTGCAACAGTTTCTACCTGGAAGACAAACTGCATATGAATGAAGCCGGGTACCGCAAGATTGCGCCCATGCAGGTCGCTTTTCTCGCAAACGGCTTTTAATAACACACTTAAATGAAACGACTGATTCTTTGTCTCGGCCTGCTGTGGGCCGTGATGGCCTCCGCTCAGGAGAGGCAGTACATCTGGCCTTCAACGGCCGTCATGCCTGATTACCAGAAGCATCAGATAGCGGAAATGACGGACAGGGTTAAGGAGCCCGGCTTCAATCCGCAGGAGAACTGTATCGCTTTCCTGGACTGGTATGAGGCCCCCGAGCATCCGAACGGAGGGTGTATGATTCTGATTTCCGGCGGATCGTACAAGAACTGCTGCGACATAGAGCCGGTGAAGCTGTGGCGGAAGACCTTTACGGAACTGGGCTTCCAGTGCGTCAACTTTGTGTACCGCACGCCTCGCCCGGAAGGCCTGCCGATTTACCAGAGCGCCTGGGAAGACGGCCAGCGCGCCGTGAGGCTGGTGCGTAGCCAGGCAACCCGGAGAGGCTTCGACCCGGAGCGTATAGGCACCGTGTCCATGTCGGCCGGCAGCCATCTGGCCCTGATGCTCGCTACCAGCTCCCTCACGCGTGCGTACGCCCCCATCGACAAACTGGATTCGATTCCCTGCCACACCAACTGGGCGATCGTGCATGCCCCCGCTTACGTTACGACCGACGGAGAAACGGGCACACGTGCGCTCAGGGCGGGCTACGGCACCGACGTCGGCCTCAGCAGCGTCTTCCGCTTCGACAAGAACACCTGCCCCATGGTCCTGCTGCACGGCGGCAAGGATCCCTACACGCCTTTCGGCTCCACGCTGGTGTACCGCCAGCTCAGGCGCATGGGCGTGCCGGCGGAGGTCCACCTGTATCCCGACAAGGGGCACGTGGTCATCGGGCTAGACAGGGCGGTGGAGTTCATGCGCCAGATGGGCTTCATAGGGAAGCCGGAAGCGGAGGTCCCCCTGATGGACAGGTACGCGTCCGACGACGCCCGCGCGTCATATAAGAAGGAGGCGCTGTGGCCCGAGGGCAAGATGCCGGACGTCCGGGAGGCCCAGTGCGAGCCGTACCTGGAGTGGCACTTCCCCAAGGAGCTGAAGACCAAGGCTATACAGATTATCTATTCGGGAGGCGGGTACCACAACAACGACCCCGGCAGCTTCGAGGTCGTTCCGGCCAGGCGCTACCTTAACGAAAAGGGCATGACGGTGGTTACCATGAAGTACCGCACGCCCCGGCCCGAAGGGCTCTCCAAGCACACCACTGCATGGGAGGACCTGCAGAGGGCCATACGCGTCGTGCGCAGCCAGGCAGCCGCTTACGGGCTCGACCCCGACAGGATAGGCATCATGGGCAGTTCGGCCGGCGGGCATCTTACGCTGATGGGGGCAACTTCTTCCCTGCATCAGTCCTATCTGCCAATAGATGAGCTCGACAAGCTTTCCTGCAAGGTGCAGTGGGGCGTTGCCATCTATCCGGCGTACGCGCTTACGGACGGAGCCAACGGGCACAACTCCGGCGGCGGCAATGCCGACGACGCCATCCTGGTTCCGGAATTCTCCTTCGACCTGAATACCGCCCCGCTGCTGATGGTCCACGGCGACGCAGACAAATACGCCTCCATGGCCTCGGTGAAGGTCTGGGAAAAACAGTGCGCGATGGGCGTCCAGAGCGAAGTCCACACCCTCGCCACCCGCCCCCACTGCTTCCAGAAAAGCGCCTCCCCCGGCACCGGCAGCTACACATATCTGGACCGCATCTGGGAATTCCTGACTGCCAAAGGCTTCAACAAGTAATTAAATTTGCAGATTCAATTAATTTTTGCAGATTCTCCGAAAAGCCTTATATTTGCAGTCCCGTTTGACACGACGTGGTGAGATTGGAGAGGTGGGTGAGTGGCTGAAACCACCGGTTTGCTAAACCGACGTACGGGTCATTCCGTACCACGAGTTCGAATCTCGTCCTCTCCGCAAAGAAATCGCTGTAACCTACTGAAATTCGGCAAGTTACAGCGATTATTATTTTATTATTCACCCAAAAATTCACCCAAATTTCTACCTCTTACAACGGATTCTACCCAATATTTCGGGGTTGTCTTGAAGGTATTTTTCTAATTTTTCTCGGTTGAACTTCCAGCACTGACCGACTTTATACTGAATGGCCTCCTTCTTCAAGACGCCGCTTTTTATTATGGAGAATGCCATTGTTCTTCCGCAGCCCAGGAAGTCGGCAAGCCCCTGTGTGCTGCTCAAGATTTTCGGAGGCTCTGCCTGAGGTTGAGGTTTAGAAGAGGTCGGGATCTGGACGTCCTTTTCTGTGCCACCATTAGCCTCAGCCTGTTCCTTCATGCGCTTGTCGTGTTCAGCTCGGTTTCGTTTCAGGGTGGGCCCCAACTCGGACTTAAAGAGGCGGGGGTCCATAGCCCTCAACGCGTCACGTAATCTCGCATACGAGGATAATAGGGTACGGACGGGCAAAATGTCGTTACCCTCGTCCTTGACCTTGGTTAGATATCCCAGTCGGCTTGCGACCTGCTTGCCATATACGGAATACAGGTATCGGTACGACCCGTCCTGCTGCTTCATTGTCTTCACCTCTCCCAATTTCGACATGAAGGCCGTTTCCAGCTGGATCAACTCTTCCCGTGTAGGTACCGGCTTATCCTTTACCCAAATTGTCCTCTCCAAGTAATCAGAGAATGCAGCGTCTGTAGTAATCATGGTCAGTTGGTAGTTAGGTTTTCTATCATGTATTCCGCAAGTTTATCCCCGTCCCACTCCAGCTCCAATGTGCTGTCACCAAAGAAACGGGGGCAGTCGGAGGCGTGAAACGTACCATCCTTATCCCAACGGAGCCACATGTATCTGCCAAGTGCCTGATAATACATGACCACTACGACACTATCGTTGAAGCGGCAATAGAAAGCCCTCGTAGTCTCCTTGTTAGAGGATAAGCGCACCATATTGCAGATTGCCTCTTTAAGCTCGTCAGTCGTTAGTTTTCGGGGCTCCGGTGGGGTAATCGGCGGCTCGTCTGGCAACGGGACGATTGCAAAGCGCTGGCTACCCAAGGTGAGAATACCGGCGGGGTCAGTAGGAGGCACTTCGGGGAAAAGTTCCTGTATCGGGACACCAAGGGCGTCGGCGATATCCTGCAGTCGGGACAATGTGGGGTTGCCCTCCAAGCCCTTTTTGAGGTTAGATTGGTCCATGCCGAGTTTGGTTGCCAAATCAGCCATCCTCATTCCACGTTCCTTGAGTAGTTGTAGGACTTTATCTTTCATGTTACGGGTGATTACCCTGCAAATTTAAGACTTTAGTAATAAAATACAAAATATTAGCAAAAATATGTAAAATTATACCATAAAAATTTGGATAATTGGTAGTTTATTACTATATTTGTAGCAGAAACAGGAGAGAATAAGTAATAGAATACCTGCCGCAAATAAAAACCAATATGAACGCACTCGTAATCACCCCAAAAGAAGCCCAAAGGGCACTTGTCATTGCCACCCGCACCAACGCTAACACGCCGGCCGAGTTCTTAGTTGCCGGAGCCAAGGCTGCTATGGTCGCTGAACTCAAAAAGCGTATGCAGACCTCAGTTGTCGAGTTCTACTTCGTCAAGAAATCCACCGGAGAACTCCGTAGGGCATTCGGCACAACCATGTCCAGCCTCGTTTCTCGCCACATCAACGGTCGCGGCATTGATAGGGAGAGTGTCAATACTGTTGCCTTCTGGGACACGGAGGCACAGGGCGAGAATAAGTGGCGCTCTTTCCGTTATGAAACGCTCGTCAAGGTTTGTTAGCTAGATCAAAAGCATCATGTCACGCAAGCATCAATACACTACTTCCGACTATCTCGAATGGGATACGGCCATGAATTTGGTTAGGCGCCTATACAAAGACGGAAACTACCGAATGTCACTTCTCATAGGATGTGGCTGCTTCATGGGGCTCCGGTTCTCGGACCTTCGCACTCTTACATGGTCCCAACTGCTCAACGAGGACCGCATTGCCCTCAACGAGCAGAAGACGGGCAAGCACAGGGAGATCCGGGTTAATAAGGCCCTCCAACAGCATGCTCATGACTGCTATGTAGCTCTTGGCCTCGAGGATGTCAATCAGCCGTGCTTCCTCAATAGGTTCGGAGGCGTAATCTCAGCCCAAATGGTCAATAGGCATTTCAAGACCCTGAGGGTCCGTTACCAAGTCAAGGTCCGCAACTTCTCTACTCACTCCCTTCGCAAGACCTTCGGCCGGAGGGTAGTTGAGCTGGCAGGCCCTAATAGCGAAATGGCCCTCATAAAGCTATCGGACATTTTCAATCATGCCTCTCCAATGGTTACTCGCCGTTACCTCGGGCTCCGGCAGGAGGAACTCGAAGAGGTATATGAGAATATGTGCCTTTAAGTAGGTTAGTAGCTTGAAGTATATTGGTAAAACCTCCCTGCGTCGGTGAAGTACAAGGTCGCCCCACCTAGTCCAGCGTGATAAGT
Source organism: Bacteroidales bacterium (assembly GCA_017554335.1). Lineage (GTDB taxonomy): Bacteria > Bacteroidota > Bacteroidia > Bacteroidales > UBA932 > Cryptobacteroides. Next base: position 26,033 of record JAFZIO010000053.1, read on the forward strand.
TACAGTACGCACTACTCCATTTACCCTATATACATCATCACCCATACCGCAAATTTTCGAAATCTGCTCATAAGTCATTCCATATGTAACATCGCCATCTTGCAGTGCCGTTTCAATGGACTTATAACTATCGAGTTCTTCTTCATAATCATAAACGGAGCTATCCCTTGAGTTGTTTCGCGAATGGCAAGACGAAAGCATCATCGCGCAAATGGCGATTAGGCAGATACCCTTAATAAAAGAATGAGTTCTCATGGTGGGCTTGTTATTTGTGTGATTTTTTATGTTGTTTTATCGCCTCTACGATATCATCTTTTGTATTGCATTCAACGCCGTCCTCAAAGACGACTACCGTATTTGGTGTATGCAGCAATGATGCAACCTCATGTATTTTTTGTGCTTGCGTATTGAGAGAAGCATTATTTCCGCCTTCTTCCAAAGAAAAGAAAGAATAATCAACCAGAATTTTAATCCTTTGCATATTCTCAATACTTTATGGTATTAGTATTACTCGGAGCATGGTCCAAACCCTTCGGCCAATATACAGTAGTGGCGGTCGTGCAGCCATAAAATGCGTCATACGCCACTTCTTTGACCGTTTTAGGTATCCTTATAGTCTTTAGGCTCTTACACTTTGCAAATGCTTCGCTTCCTATAGTTTCGAGGCCGGCCTGTAGTTCAATCTCTTCTAGTAATTCACATCCTTTAAACGCCCTCTCCCCAATGCTCTTTACTGATTTTGGTATTACAATCCTTCTAAGCAACTTACAACAATAAAAAGCTGAAGTCGGGATCTCTGTCAAAGATGAAGATAGTGTGATTTCTTTAAGAGAACGGCCAAAAGCGTGAGGATCAATTCTTTTTACAGTATTTGGAAGAACGATTTTTTCTATGTTACCTGCGAGCATTTTTATCCTTGTTACTGATGTAGGAACAATAATTGATTTAATGCCCCAATTGGATCCATTATATTCTATAGCCGAAAATGACGGAGAGTACTTTACATAAAAGCGGTCTCCTTTTTGGGTGCAAGATTCAATTTTGAATTCTTCAACTGTCGTCTCTTGCGGCCCAAAGAGATTGCAAAGAATTTTGGCGACCGCATCTTCATTCCGCTCGATGACCGAAGGGTCCTTCAGCTCAAAAATAATCTCATCCGATTGAGCACTAGCGCGGTTGATAAAAGAAAGACAAGCAAGCAACAGCAATAACAGCCTCTTTTTCATATATTCTTTTCTGTGGCATTGGCTCCGGCATTGCCGATTATCGCAAAACAAAAGTGTGGAGCCATTTTCGCCTATTTTGTGGGGGGCTTCGCAGGGCCTTGACAGAAATAAACTACTGATAACACTCCACACTCGGCCTGATATGGAGTGACGCTCCGAGAATCGGAGGGGACCACATAACCAAAGCGCGAGCGGCAAGCATCATCGTAATCCTTCTGTCGTTGAAACTGCGAATTTCCCACAAAGGACACGAAAAACACTTTCGCACAAATATGTATGTCATCTAACGATGACGACGTAAAGATATAAATTGTTTTTCAAGATTCCTAGCACAAAATCAAGAAAAAGATAGCGTTGAGGCTTCTATGAATTAAACAACCTAAGTTTCACCTATCTTATAAGTGAAACATGCATCATGCTGACATAGGTGCAGTTGCAGAATGGGCGACCAAAAGACGTTTCACTTATAGCATCTGACGGAGGAAAGGGGCACATCATCGAAGCGATCGCTCCCGGATCAAAAGCATAAATGCCCGTTATTGTGCGAACATAACCCACCTCGCCTAAATGAACATATTTCTCCTGGAAACGCTTTGTTCCAATCGCCTCTGCAATATTGTCAGTGGCTGTTTTTTGCGTTTATTTTCGACAACGAATGCCCCTCCTTTCCCCTCTATTTCTCCATGCGTCGTGTGTAAGTCGCTAACGAATACAACCCGTAGTAGCATGTATAGTAGGCATAGGGTCGTCCTAAACATGGCATCTGCCTCCCGGATCAACTTTTTCCCCGACCTACTACGCTTTCCTTTTTTACGGGTGGTTGTATATTTATTATTGGAGGCCGGCATAGAGACGCCGGAGGAACTATGAAAGAATACAAACGACAATGGCGCGAACTCTCCGATGAGCACAAGGAGAAGATTAGCCTCGCGACTGCCAACAAACCCAAAAGCGCGGAGCACCGAGCACATATCAGTCAGGCGATGAGGGACTACTGGTATTCCGTGCCTCATAGACCAGACGTAGAAAGCGGGCACACAACCATGAACGACCTAATTGGAGCATGAGTTCTCTACTTGTCAAGGGGACGCTGACGTAAAAAATAATGCAAGCAGAAGACAAAGATGAAACGTGATTACATTAGACAAAGTAAAGATGGTCGCTACTCTTGATTGCCTGTTGAGTTTTGATCCGGGCAAATTTGCAGTAACCAATGAGGGAGGCATAACCAAGACAATGAAGTTCAAAATGACCGACCCATTTACCCTCTCCATAGAAATTAACTATATAGCAAGTGAGTTAGTGGTAGAGTTTACCGGCAAGATTTTGGGAAAGGACTACCCTCAACTGATTTCAAAGGACACTATCGAGACATGCTTCGCCAGGCTGAACGAACTCGGGATATGCGGGGTAGATACAGCCAAGATGATGAATGCAGAGGTGGTCAAATGCGATGTGACCAAAGACGTTCCCATTGAAGACATACCGGCTCTTACTCGCTATGTCAAAGGAGCGCTCCGGAATTATGAGGCATTCACATGTACCAAGTTCCGCAACGGAAATCTCGTCGTAGAGAAGAGTGTCAGCACACAAAAGCGAAAGAGAAGAATAACCATATACGATAAGCAGCATGAAATGAACTTACAAGGAGAAAGGCCATTCGTTTCCAGCAATGGCCTCGAAGGGAAATACGACGGAGTGTGCAGGTTTGAACTGAACCTGACCTCCAAGAAGCAGATCCGGGAGGCACTATGCCTTACAGGTACTACACTTTCGGAGGTCCTATGGTCCGACAAGAACCCTATCCAAGATTATCTGCGTGACGTCCTCGCTGACGACCAAGAAGGGAAGTCGGTCTCGAGTTGGAAAGACCTCGAGAAGTATGCGGTCTTAGCCTTATGCGATTATGATATCGCTAAGGTTGAGGCTATGGCTCGGCGATACAAGAACCCGCGCAGCACAAGTATTCCAAACATGATGAAACGTTATAGAGAAATCCTCGCAGGGTTGCCGGAAGAAGGGGCCACATGGACCAAGGAGAAACTGCTCACATGCATAGGGTGACGACCCTGCTAGATCAAAAACGCTCATGTTTTATTTTTAGCCGGCCGGCCTCGTTTCTTTTTAGCCTTTCCGTCAAGAGCGTCAATGACTTTATCAGTTGCGCCAGGAAGAACTTTCAAGTAGGGCTTCATTTTCGTCACATCGGAGTGCGACGTTATCATGGCAATCTCGTCCAAGGTGCTGCCACTTGCATGGGCTAAACTGACAAAGGTCCTTCGGGCGGTATGAGTGGAGAGGTCTTCCTTCGGGGTCCGAACAATCTCCTGTTTGTCCAAGCGGTACTCGTAGTCAATCCACTCACCTTGCAATTTGGCGGCTTTCCCCAGATCCTTCAGGTGAGCATTGTACTTTTGGTTGGTCAGGACGGGAAAAACAAGGTCGTCGTCCAAGAGCATGTTCTTATATTTTTTGTATATTTCAACAGCCCGGGAGGCAAGTTTGTAACTAACTCTATCCTCGTCTTTCTCCGTGACGATGTCAATGTCGTAGTCGCCGTTAGAACGCTTATGAATGTTGTCATGCTTGAGTTGTTTCAGGTCAGAGTACCGGAGGGCGGTGTAGCATTGAAAGACGAAGAAGTCGCGTGTGCGCTCCAACTGCTCGTCATAGGTTAAGTCGAGGTCGTATATTGTGTCGAGTTCCTCCCTTGTTAGGAACCGGACTTGTTTCTTGGCTGTTTGTAGGCGAGGCTCAAAAGTGAAGTATTCCTCATGAATGGGGTAGTTGCGTTTTTGGGCCCAAACTATGAACTGACGGAAGTAGGATAGGTTTTTAATTATGGTGTCATTGTACATGGTCTTTGAGAGGTGTGTCATGAAGGCGTCCATTGTCTTAACGGATAGGTCGGAGAACTTCATGTCGGGCTTGAAAACCTCAACGCTCTTTTGGAGCCGTTCAAATACGTCCACCATGTCTTTCTTCCATGCACGAGCCCTTTCCTGCTGAGCCCTGAACTGCTCAAAGGCGGCAAAGAACTCTTCCGCCTTGGCTTCTTCGCCAATTTTGAACTTCTTGTTGAACCGGCTTTTGAGGTCCTGCAGGGAGGGCTCGACACTTCGGGTTGCTGCCTGGGCGAAGTAGTCTCGGACGAACTGCTCCTGTTTGTCGAGTGTCTCGTTGAGGGTGTTGTAGGAGTAGCCATTGACCACGCAGCCCTGCTTTACTCGCTGCCTCTCGCTGTTCCACTGCTTTGGTGTTAGGGCTATGCCCGTGTAGAGGTCTATGCGGCCTTGGGCGCTGACCCGAAGGCGGACGAAGCATTGCCCTCGTTTGTCAGGGACCGAGAGGGTGGTCTGTGTGCGAAATTTCGTAAGCATTGGACTTTGGGTTTTATCTTTGGTCTTAAAGATAGTATAAAAATATCATTCACCCAAAAATTCACCCAAATATTAGCAAAATATTGCAAAATGACGCGGTTTTTGCTTTTGTTTATTTATTTGATAATCAGTTGTTTCTCAAAATGTTGCGATATGCTACAGCATATCCGCCCCAATCTCGTCCTCTCCGCGCAATGCAATCAGCAAAAGGTGCCGCACGAAAGTGCGGCATTTTTGCGTTCAGGTGCGGCCGTCGTGAGCTCGCTCACGTAAGGCTGTGCCGGGGCGCAAAAAGTGGCGGCTACCGCCACACCTTCTTGCTGATTGCTCACGGAGAGACCGAGAAAAGGCCGCAAGCGTCAGCGCAGCGGGCTAATCTCGTCCTCTACCCGCGGGGACCCCGTCCGCCCTTTCTTCGAACCTGCCGGAGACTCTCCTTTTCCACTTTCTGACAGAAAATGCCGTGAATCCTGTCAGCTGGGACGAAAAATTGGCGTTTCTGACAGAAAATGCGGTGAATCCTGTCAGATTGCCGAGTATTTGGGCATATCTGACATATTATCGGCCAAAAGCTGTCAGGAATCAACGGATTATCCCGAGAAAAGGCTGCAAGCGTCAGCGTAGCGGGCTAATCTCGTCCCTCCGCTTCCTATTATGGTTGAGAAATGCGACACAACAAATCCTCTGGAGTAAGGGCACTCATCAATGAAAAAGCAAACCACTTCTTTCCAAGGTCCTTTAACGAGGCCCCTATGTGGTAAACTTTATCGTCAATAATGAGAAAACGGTCGTGGGCTTTGTTGAAAGAATGAATATCAATGGCCGGGTACTGGGCATTATGCCTTGTGATATCAAGTTGCTCACGAATTCATAAGCGTCAAATATTTGGCCGTCGTAGAAGATACCTTGTTTAGGTTCCAGAGACTTTTCTTCTAATTTGGCAAATACCTGGTCAAACTTATGATCGTTTTCCAGAAGCTTGTACTCAATGTGTTCTAGGCGTTGAAATACTGGAGCATTTGCAGCTAAAAATCTTCGCATTGCCACAAAAGCATCAACTACACGGCCGCTAATTTCTATTGCCTCATCACTATGAAGGACTGAAGAGAGCATCACAACTCCGTGTTCCGAAAAAGCATATGGGCAAAAAGAGCTATGCTTCAATGATTCGAACCTATCGCAATTTGCGATAAGATCATTTGTTTCAATTTCAGTGAGTTGGAAGCGATATCTCTCAGGAAAACGTTTTATGTTACGTTTAACTTGTTCATTAAGGCGGGAGGTCTTTACTCCATACAGTTCAGCCAAGTCTCTATCAAGAATCACTTGAGCGCCACGAATCGTAATGATTCTATTCTCAATGGGATTATTAATCTGGTCGCAGAGCACGACCTCTTTTGTTTCGGTACGTTTTCTTTCTTCCGTTTTCATAGCCGTTTTGTTTAAGTTCTTGCAAATATAGTTAAAACGATAATTAATCCTAATCTTCCTCCATATTATTCATAAAGGCGAGCTGCACGATTTGCGGTCGAGAATTTCGACCACAAATGTATCTGTGATGAACCGCAATCCTGGCGTCACTGTCGCCGGTGGTGCTTTGGGATGGACCTCCGACAGCAAAAAGGGCCAAAAATGTCGTCGGAGGTACCAGCGATTGGAGCTCCGACGACACTTTAAGCTCGAAGACTGTGACTATTCTGTTTCTCCATACATCTCATCTAGAGTTTTAAAATAAGGATTGTTATCCGGGATTGGATCTTCGATACATATATCGCCTAATGCCTCTGGGTCAGGCGGTAGCGGACTGCATCCCATAGCTTCTCGATCAATTATTTCGGAATCCGGTGCCGAGTAATGGTCAATTCTAGTCTTTTTCATGCCTTAAATGTAGTCATTATTATTCGTTTTTGTATCGATACATCATAGAACTTATGCTCGTTAAGATTCGCTTAATCGGAAAGAATTCCCGGCCCGGGAAGATCAGGCCGAGAATCCAAGCAATGACCCACCAGCATAGAAGGAGAATGCCAATATAAGGGGCCAGCATAAGTATCACAAGGCAGAGATATACCAGCCAAAAGAATCGAAGACAACCATTCATTGCGTTTACGCTGTCGGAGTATTTAGGATTTCTTTCCATCGCGAGTAAGTATCCTGTCAATCATCCCATACTCCAACGCCTCGGAGGCACTCATCCAGTAGTTGCGATCGCCGTCGGCCGACACCTTCTCCACCGGCTGGCCGCAGTGCTCCGCGATGATCCCGAACAGCTCCCGGCGGCTCTTCTCTATCTCCCGCGCCTCGATGAGGATATCCTCCGCCTGGCCGCGCACGCCCCCGAGCGGCTGGTGTATCATCACCCGGGAATGAGGAAGCGCGCTGCGTTTACCTGCAGCCCCCGCACACAGCAGGACGCTGCCCATCGAAGCCGCCATCCCCGTGCAGATGGTGGCAACGTCGGACGAAATCAGCTGCATCGTATCGTAGATGCCCAGGCCGTCGCTGACAACTCCGCCGGGGGTATTGAGGTACAGCGAAATGTCCGCCTTCGGGTCGACGGACGTCAGGAACAGCAGCTGCGCCTGCACGATGTTGGCCACGTCGTTGTCGATGGCGCAGCCCACCCAGATGATGCGGTCCATAAGCAACCGGGAAAACACATCGATGGAGGTGGCGTTGAGCCGGCGCTCCTCGATGACGGTAGGATTGATGTGATTCACGAAGGCTCCGGTGTAGCTGGAAAGCGTGTTGGAACTGATGCCCCTTCCGAGGCTGGCGTATTTCTCGAATTCTGTCATAACTAAAAACCTATTCTGTTAACCTGTGATTTGACTGATGATTCCTCCCTGCAATAAGCGCAGAGAGTATCGTATGACGGCTCCTCCCCCGAGAGGATGCTGTCGATGTTCTGCTTGCGGACGATATTCTCTATCTGCCCGCCGCTGAGATCGAACGACGCGGCCAGCTTCCGTGCATCATCGTCCGACAGGAACGGGAACTGCGAAAGCCAGATCTGCGCACGCGGCTCCACCTCCGGCTTGTCGAAGCGGATCTTGTAAAGGAAACGGCGCTCGAACGCCGGATCGAGGTTCCCCTTGAGGTTAGTCGTCGCTATCATTATGCCGCTGAAGTTCTCCATCTCCTGTAACAGAATGTTCTGCACGCTGTTCTCCATACGGTCCACGGAGCGCACCGCGCCTTCCATTCGTGTGCCCAGAATGGCATCCGCCTCATTGAAAAGAAGGATGGGCGTACGCTCGTTCTCCTTACACGCGGTACGGTAGTCGGCGAAGAGCGCACGCATGTTCTTCTCCGTCTCGCCGACGTAGCAGTTGCGAAGCTTGGCGACGTCCGCTTCCAGAATCTGCCGCCCGGTCCGGCGGGCCAGCTGGTACACGGTCTCCGTCTTGCCGGTGCCGGGGTCCCCGTAGAACAGGCAGGTGAAGCCGGTCCGGAGGCCCTTCGCCTGCATCGAATCAAAGACGTTCTTAAGCGCCCCGTCTTCCAGCAGCGCCCCCAGACGCTCGACCTGCCCCTTCTCCTTCATATTATAGAATAGCTGCTTGGCAGGCTTGCCGGAGCAGTCGGAGAGGTCGACGGTCTTGAGGGTGGACTTCTTGATATTTGCATCCGCAAACATCTCGTTCACCACCTCTTCCTTGAACGAGAAGCTGCCGCGGGACTTAATTCCATCAGCATCTGCCGGCACCATCACTCCCGACACCTGCAGCTCAAGCGCTTCGACATCCGACAGATTCCTGAGAGCGAACATCCAGCTTTCATCGGAAATGTAATCCTCGATATCATTCATATCGAAAACGGTCGTCCCGCGCTTGAAATACATATATGCGCACATATAAAACAGCGCCCTCTCGAACTCCGCCAAGGGTTTAGTTTTCAGATGCTTCGCACACGCCGCACTAAAGCTGGTCTGCGGATTGGCGTCGATGAGAGTCTCAACTTCATCAACAAACTGCGAAGGCTGCAGATTCCCCTCGTATGCAGCTCTCATAAGACTGGAGATGCGATAAAACATAGCCCTGGTGGTCAGTCCTTCCATCTTCGGTTTCTCAAACGGCTTGTCCTTCATCAGAGACTCGATCACCTCCTGAGGAACCTTGATTTCGCTGGAGCCCTTCATCTGAATGAGCCATCTGTCCCTGAGGGCATACAGGTCCTGCGAATGGGACAGCATCTGAAGATAACTCATACCCAGATGCTTGCCCACGGTATTCAACGAGCAGCGTCCGGAAGAGCTGCACTGAACTATAATGGCAAAGAGCACCGACTGGAACGGAGCAAGTCCCAGCCGCTCCTGAAGATATTCGGTCTCCGTCGAGAACTTTTCCAGATGCTCCGGATCCACACGGGCATCTCCCCCGGCGGCATTTCCGTCGAGGATTTGAAGGATGTTGTTAAGTGATTCTGTAATAGTTTTATTCATCTTTATTGTGTGTTATCTGTTGACTGTCGGCCAGACCCTACGGCCGTACCTTTCATTAAATACTCCTGTCCATCTATTGGGGACTAACAGTTTAGCCATATTGAAACAGAGAGAAAAAGAGTTTGGCTGGAGAGAAGTAACCGTTTCAGGAACCTCAACTTCCCTGAGACCAGTAAGGCTGAAAGCACACGCCCCGATTTCGTGAAGGCCATCAGGGAATTGTGCGTCACGAAGGGACTTGCACCGCTCGAAGGCGTTTGCTTCTATTCGCTTCAAACCATCAGGGAGTATTACTTCCGCCAGTTTTTCGCAACCCTGGAAAGCGTTTTTGCCAATGGTTTCAACACTATCCGAGATTATTACGCGTCGAAGCGAGCCACATTCGCGGAACAATGCAGGGGCTATACTTTTCAGTCTGGAAGGGAGTCTGACTTCCTCCAACCCAGAGCACCACTCAAAAGCCCCCTCTTCTATTGATGTTACACTTTCAGGAATTGTAATGGATTTGAGGCTACAACAGCCTTTGAATGCATGTTCTGAGATGCGACGCAGGCGGGACGGCAGATTGATTGAGACCAGTGAACGACACCCCTCAAAAGCCTTATAGCCTATACTGGTAATTCTCGAAGGTAAGTGAATTTCCGTTATGCTTGAGCATCCTTCGAAAGCGTAAGAGGGAATCTTTTTCGTTTGGGACGACAGATTAACAGATGTAAGGGAACGGCACCCCATAAACATGGCCCGGCTAATTGTAGTATCTTTAGACGGCATCCTTATAGTTTGGATCGTTTCGTTGTTCCTGAATAATCCTTCTGCTATCTCTTCAATAGAATCCGGAAGAATCAATTCCTTTATCCTGGGACTCTTAAGCATATCGATATTTGGTATTCGCTTTATCGAAGGAGGTATAACCAGACGACCTTGCTCCAGATCACTCTTGCCGCCTAATTCTTTTTCCTGCTTGGCTTTCATTCCGGGCCAAATCCTCATTATCCTTTGCCCTTCCCAATAGTATCCTTTCGAATACGGAACCTGATCTTCGAGTGAATGGTACTTCTCACACAATCCGTAATCTTTGTTTCCTGTGTATAGAGGGCTATGAATCTTAATGGTCTCTTCTGTGAAACAGTCTATCGTACAGAGAGCCCTTCTTTGTAGCGCATCACCTTTGAGTAAAATATCTTTCTTTTCGTCGCCGTATGTGGGTCTGTCAAACCGGTCCCACCAGGTTCTTTGTTTACCAGCGCTGGCTGAGAAGGCGACCAGAGAGCCGTGTTTGAACGCCACTTGTTTAGGGTATGCGCTGTAGTGCTGCCAATAGTGCTCGGAATATTGCGTGAGAATACCGTCTTGATTGGCCTGCAACAGACACCACGGATTGCAACGTGTGCCAAAGTGAGTATTGATAATCAGTCGCATGTTGATTCTTGACTCCTGAGTCTCTTCCACGTCGTATATCGCGAGCCCGTTATCCAGCCTTCTGTTAAGATGTAAGGTTGATACCGTATCGGGATCTATCGGTTTCCCCTCGCGGTTCAACTTTTCGAATGAGTTGATAATGTCCATCGGACGGTCGTACTGAAGCGGATTGACGTGATTGATGCCGGCGACCTTAACGGCCTGCAGAATCTTGTTTTCGTCTTCCGGAAGAATTACCGTTCCGCGGCAGAACCATTTGCAAGCCGCCCTCTGTGCAACCGGTGTATTATAAGTGTCCAAATAGAGGATCCATTTAAGGATATCGGGACCGACGTCCTCTCTGTCGGCCCCGTTGACTGTCAGTTTCTTTTCAAGTTGACGGGCAAGAATCGATAATTGCCCACGAGACATCGGGTTCCCATTCTCAGGCTTATGAGCAATGGGATATTCCCGTAAGATGTATTCTTGGATTTTATTCAAGTTGATATATCTAATAAGTTGTACTACACTGATTCAAGTTTTGCAAATCGCAACGTTAAGAGTTTCTCTCCGGCTTCTTCAAAATCCACGACGACCCGGTCTTTCTGTTTCGATATGATTATTCCCTTTCCGAACTTGGGATGTTTGACGGCTTGACCGATTTGGAAAGAATCCACCAGTTCTTTCATCGTTTCACCGTACTTGGTATCAACACCCTCGTATGAAGGGTAGTTACCTTCAACGTAAGCCTTGATGAGTGCAGCGTGTGACAGGGGGGATGATGCATCCTCGATATCGGGATTAGTGGCGTAGTCCAGGAGAATAACCGTATGGTTCAGAGAGAGATTCCGTATAAACTCCACCTCGCTGTGAGCCTTGTTGTCCAACACCCATTTATAGGTGGGAAGATAGAGTATCTTACGGGCGTCAACATACCCGAGCAGCTCCGGGGAGCCAACCCCTTTCCGATGGCCCTTCAGGTGACCGTACTTGCGGGTTGTCCGTTTGAGGTTCTTCATAGTAGTGTTCTTGAATAAATCATAATCGGTTCCTACTAATTCATAATCTTTCAGTCCTTGCCAAACAGATTCAACGCTCATCGCCTTCCATCCGGGCGAGAACGGTACCGGGATTCCCCCGTGAGGATAAAAAGGGCTGAGTTTGATCAACTCATCTTTTGCGTGAGAAGTTACATCACAGATAAAAGCATTAGGGTAATCTTTTCTGAGTTTTTCTAAATTACATTTGTGATTCTTGATAATAATCATATAAACCTTTTCTATTATATTTTATTAATAAACAACAGTATACGATTAATGTGAACGCGTTGAAAAACACGTTCTAAAGAACAACAGCATTATTTCAAAGAACTATCAGAATACATATTTCAGTATTCTAAAATCATATATTTCAATGATTTTTAGTTGAACGAAAATATATTATAGAACCGAATTATCGAAAACCACCTTGCCAGAATACGGCAAAATGATTATATTTGTCAAACCACGAACTAACTGACCACATGATTTATATCGAAGATAAATATGACCACGAGGTCAAGAAGCTGGTCAAATGGGATGTTTTACGTAATAAGTATCCATTTGCATCCATCATCGATGTAACTTCGGCCTCCCCATCTCGTTTTAAAAAGTTCAGCCCTTTTTACCCGCACGGAAATATACCTGTTCCATATTCTCCGGGGTGGACTTCCTTCAGCGTGGAAGGAATCTGGCAAGGCCTTAAAGTGTTTGAGCATTCCGGCATGGACACCAGACTGTTTTATAACAGCACGATGAGGAACCTCAAGCGCCCTTTTAAAAAAGGAAATCGCGTGTTGGGGCATCGTCAGGGCGTTCACGGCAGCCTGATCAAGTTGATGAGCATAGCTGAAGCCCGCAGACAGATATACCTTCCTTCATATCTTTGGGTGCTTGAACATAATCTCGCAGATCTCGTAGAGGAATTAAAGCATCAGGCCGAGACTCTAGACATTGTACTCCTTGATTTCAATACCGGCATGGATATAGAAGATCCCACCAATGCCCTTTCCCATGCCGGTCTTATAAAAGCACATATAGAAGGAACATATCCCGAGTTCAATCGGTATGGGCTCTATGAGTTACCGGGGGACCCGAATCTTGCAAACGTGTTCAGCAAGGGCCTTTGGGTGTCTCACAATCAATACGGGGCCGGAGAGATTGTGAAGCTTGAGTCATTCCACGCTCAAGTTCAATTCGACAAGGAAAAGAAAGACATAGATTTATATTCCGAAAGACTGGTTCCGCTGGACCCTGCTGAGTCATTCGTCTATCAAAACGTCAAGCTCAAAAAGATTCAAGACAAGGATGAACTGGAGGTGGTCGGCTGCGCCAATGCTTTACTGAGCAAGGTTCAAATTCCTGAGCAGCTGTGCATTAACGAACAATGCCACCCCGTCACGGCCATTGGCAAGGCGGCCTTCTCCAATATGAAGAGACTGACAGATATTGCTATACCTTCGAGCGTTACCGCCATTCATCCCTACGCTTTTGTGGGCAGCGGCGGTATCCGCCAGGTTCGCACGGAAACCAGCAGAACAGAGAGCTCCACCTTCGTCGTGAATGCCGCCGGCCGTTGGGGCGCTCTGGCCGACACCGCAAAACAACAAACGGCAATCCCCTTCGAATACGATGACATTCATTTGTACGCCGGTCGCGCTGTTGCAAAACAAACTATTCCATTCCGGTATTTCCTGGTCTGCAAGCATAAAAAGTGGGGCCTGTTGAGCAAGCAGGGATATCAGTTGATTCCCTGTATCTACGATTCACTGACCCCCAAAGAGACCGACGGGCTGCTCGTGGGGTTTGAATTCCGACTGGATCAGGAGACCGGAACAATCAACGCAAAAGGAGAGAGATTATGAGAGCCAACGACATAATAGGCCGATATATTTGGCTTGTCGACCTTCTTTATCAAGAAGAGGGGTTGACCCTTCGTCAGATTCAAGAAGCATGGGGCAAGGAGTATTCGGACCGCACCTTCCACCGCGACGTCGACGACATAGCCGGTCTGTTCGGAATTCATATAATATATGACCGTTCTTCCGGCAAATGGCTGATAGACTTGAAAGACGACTATCTGGCCTCGGAGCGCAAGAAAGAACTGATGTCCATCATCTCCATGAACAACGCCGTCAGAGAGTATGGGGAAGATGTTCTTGAGAACAGAATTCTTTATGAGGAAGTGCCGCGGACAAAGCCTGAGTGGATTCGGATGGCCGTCAAGGCTATGAGTCAGGGTAAGAAGCTGTCTATCAAGTACAACACCAAGTACAATGATGCCGATTGTGCTTGGCGGGATGTCGCACCGTATTGTATAAAAATGTATAAGCGCCGCTGGTATATGCTGGCGAAGGAGGATAAGGGAGTATCTCCTAAAACCTTCTGCCTGGACGACCGGATGTTGGCGATGAAAGAAACCGACCGGGTCTTCAAGCAGCCGGAGGATTTTGATGCAAACGCATTCTTCAAGGACGCCTTCGGCATCACAACCGGACGTCCCGTAACCATTCGGGTCAAGACATTTGATAATGAAACACAATACTGGCGCTCGGCGCCGCTCCATCCGTCACAAAAGGAAATAGAGACGCACGACGGTTATTCCGTCTTTCAGTTGTCCGTGCCCACGCATACAGTCAACGGCCACCGTGTGTGGGAATTCTATCAGGAGCTCTTTTCCCGTATAGACCAGATCGAGGTGCTGGAACCAGAATACCTTCGCAACGACATGGCGGATTATGCAAGTAAGATTTTGGCCCGCTATGACACAAAACGGCAAGATGAAGTTGCAAATCCGGAGTAATAAAGCGTTAATAGTGGAAAAACAATTTCTCCAATGATCAACACCTCTTTTATACCTACTTGGGATACCAAGGCTGCCGCCGAAAAGGCTGCAAAAGGCTCGCTTGGAAGCAAAGCCGTCCTCCGCGATGTCTACAAGAGCAACAATGAGATTTTCGCGGCCGGGTGTTACCGCACCGACAGCGGCAAGACGGTTCAGCTCTCCGGGCCGAACGACCCGATGATGGATGGCACAATCGTGTATTCAAAAGAGTTACGTTCGCGCAATCAGGCTCCAGTTGTTGACGCAAAGCTTGAGACCGGCGTCGAGAACGACGACTGCCTGCGTGTGGCCAAGAGGATGCTGGATAAGGGACTTAACCCCGCCGTCCTCAATTTGGCCGATTGCTATACGGCATGTGGATGGTATCCTCGCGGATCTCGCGCCCAGGAAGAGAGCATCTGCCGCGTGACCACGCTGTCGCGTTCGCTGTATCAATATTATACGGAAAACATGGCGCAAACAGTTGGTGTCAATTTCAAGGGAAAGGGTTATCCGATGGACTACCACTTTGGCGGCATCTATTCGCCGGGCGTTACTGTGTTCCGTGATAGTGCCGAGCTTTTCCGTCTTATGGACGAACCCTACAAGGTGAGTGTGATTTCCGTGGCAGCACTCAACTTCCGGGAGCGTGATGACCGTCCGGCCAGGGATGGTCAGTATCGTGCTGACGACGGAGGCTTTACTCCCGAAGGCCTGACCATCATGCAGGATAAAATTAGAACCATTTACCGCATCGCATTGGTAAACGGCCACGACTCCCTCGTCCTCGGCGCCTTCGGCTGCGGTGCCTTCCGCCTTCGCTCCGATATTGTTGCCAGACTCTTCCGTGACATTCTCCAGGAAGATGAATTCATCGGCAGCTTCAAGGAGATCCGCTTCGCCATCCTTGAGTGGGGCAATCCCAGTGAAGCAGGAAGAAACGGACGCTTTGCTCCATTTTACAGATTATTTTCAAATAGTTATTAATATGATTAATCACAACGCAATTGAAAGATTCAACAATCATTACGCGCACTTCGATCTGGTTGCCAACCTACATAATACAGCATTCAATAACAATGTGGTGCGTTATTTAGAGCTTAAAAATCTGCTCCATAATGTTGATGTTTCCCAGGATGAATACTTCCAAAACAGATTTACTTTCTTTTACGGATTAAATCATATTCCATCCGCAAGAAGAAGTATGTACTATCAAGAAATGGAAGCCTTAAAGAATTCCACTGACCCAATTAACGTAAGGGCATTGACTGAACGGCTAGAGGCGTCGTTGGGGAAAAAGCACTTCTCTTTCTGTTCAAAAATGGCCAACATCATAAATGACAACGCCTACCCCATATTTGATAGTCATATTGCTGCTGTGTTCCACCGACCAGGTCTTGGATGTGGAATTGATTACAAAGACAATATGTATCAAGATGTAATTGATACTTATAATAGTCTAAGAGACAGCCCAACTATTGCAACTTTTCGTAATATGTATAATGCTGGGAATATGGGCTATATGAAAGTATTAGACACTCTATTTTGGGTATTATAACCCGTTATATTATTATGACACTGGAACAATTGATGGCCTATCGGCCTCACGAAATCGTACTGCATGAACTACCAATTCAACAAATCCTACGGGATTCTCTCTTTTATCCGGATTGCGGTTTGGACGGGGAAATCATCCGGTCCTGCAATGAACAGTTTGAGCTAAGTAGTATTTGTAGTTTTGTTTATGCGGATCCAAATATAAACGAAGAACGGCTTCTGGACGAACTGGATTCGTTTACTCATTATAGGGTGCTGGCTACCAGATCGTTTAATCCATTTGATTACAATCTTGACGCCCCCGTTGTCTACCCTCCTTATAGGCGTCCTTTTGGTAGGTGGACTGTTTATGAAAAGGACCCACACAATTATATAAACGTGGGTCCTGAACGGTTCTCTGTATTGTTTTTGGGTGGAATGTATATGGATACAGAAGGCGTCTTCCCCCTTTATTCACAATACCATATTACGCCCAAAGCGATAGTTGGAGACGCTTCACTAAACAACCCTGATTCTGAGTATTCCCGTGTGATGATGAGTGGAGATCTTCCTGAATACATCTACTACAAGAATGACAATCCGGATGGAGATGATTTTTATGGTGATTGTTATGTTTTTGATGGCGAAGCCAACATTCATTACGGCCAAGACGGACAGCGGAATGTGACTATATGGCGTCAAATACCAAACAACAATTAATAGACAAATAAAGTTATGAAAACTAAAACTAAAATTCAACTTCAATTAGATTTATTTAAGCAGAAGTATGAGGGGATAGATCCAGCCATTCTTGGAATAACGGCAGCTGTTCAAAGAGGTTATCTTTATGGCGATAATGCCAATCATAAACAGATAAGACAGTATTGGGCTGGCCTAATGAAGAAGTATGGGAAAAAGTATTCTATAAAGACTTCTCCTAAAGACTTGAGGGAATTGTTTATTAAAGATATTGCGGATCTAAAAAAACAGATGAATAATCAGTTCCCGAACAGTTTTGCTAACTCTAAACCTGACTATGATAATGAGTTTAGGCTAGCCCATGCTCAAAAAAGTCTCTCTATCTATTTGAAACACCTGTGGTCACGCAATCAGTTGGGAGGTAATATTCCACCCGTTTGTCCCATTGATGGCATTATCCTTAAGAGCATCGGCATAAGCGACCCATGGACAAGGATTAACTCGTTTGATGATATCACATTAAAAAACAGCACAATTCACGGGTATAACTATTATTTGAGCAAGGTAGATATTGCGGCTAATGCTATGGGCGACCCTTTAGCGGTTTGGGAGCTATTTCAATGGCCCTCGAAAAAGAACGGAAATAAAGGCTCCGTAGAAAAAAGAAAAAAAAAGGAACATAGAACTAGTTCCACAGACCCCGTTCGCCCTATTCTTGCTGGAGAAACGGTCTTAGACCGCACACATCCTGCCTCATACGGGTACAAACTTAATAAAGGTGCAACAGATTTGTATGTGTTTGCGGCTGAAGATTCTAGAAAGACCTATTGTGAGGTAATTTCATCTGACGGCAATTATACGGAAGATATGAGACGTACGATTCTTGCTCATCATGGATTTGAGTTCAAGACCCCACGTACAGACAGGCATTACTTCATTTGCCAGTTTAGATTGGGCGATGTTGATGCTGCCAGGCGCTTGGTGGAAGAATTAACGGCAGAATTGCAATAACCGAATAAAGAGTTGGCAATGTTTTGCAATTATTGCCAAATTCCATATCTTTGCCAAAAGAAACGAAGGAATGGAATACAAACCTATCATATCACCCAAGATGAAGGCTGTCGCTGAGGAGCTGACAGGCGCCTTTGTGGGAATGAACTATTGTATTACGGAAACTGGCAGGAACCTTATTGTAGAGGTCCCAAAGAGTATGTGTGAGGATGTACGAACTACCTTGAAGCGGCATTTTCCCGATGTGGCAATGATTCGGAATGCGTATCCTATGTTGGAAGACCTGCATGATTTCATTTTGGTCAAGCCTCTCATTTCTGAGGCGCCAATATATGATGAGGACGGCATCCCTGTGCCCGAGTTGGAGAAAACACTGGTAGACCACGAAGCAGACAAGGAGTATGCTTCACTCGGTGATTCAGAGGTTCAGAAAGAATTCCAACGCGCATTCGAATTATATCCCGTCAACAGATCTCGGCTTCTCAGGTACGCAGGAAGAAAAGGAAAAAAGGAAGAAATCCGCAGGAGGATAGATAGGGTAGATATGAATCGGGTTGAGGTGGTTCACGCAATACAAGACTTTTTTAAAAAGGAACCAGTGAAACGGGCATGGCTCTTTGGCTCTTTTTCCAGAATGGAGGAAAGGCCGGACAGTGACATCGACATTCTCGTGGATCTTGACCAATCCACCCCCATTGGACTTCTTCAGTACGCAGGAATGGTAAACGACCTGGAGGGTATACTAGGCCGGAAAATAGACCTTGTTGCCAATGGCTCAGTCAAACCTTTTGCCCAACCAAGCATTAACCGAGATAAAGTACTGATTTATGAGAGAGCCTGAACGGGATCTTGGACGGCTATAGGCTTTCTCTTGAATTCAAGGAGAAGCACCGTGAAATACCCTGGGATGATATCATTCGTATGCGTCACGTCCTAGTTCATGGGTACGCAACTATCCTTCCAGAGTTGCTCTGGCACACGGCATTGGTGGATGTTCCATTACTAAAGAAACAGATTGAGGAAATACTGTTTTAATAAGCTAGCTATGCAGCGCTTTATAGACAAAGTTTGGGTGGACGACGCCAGGGTTTACGCCAAGACCAGAGATGGTCTCGTGGCGAGCTACCCCTTTGCTATGTGGGAGCACCTGATAGCCAAGAGCGGCAACAAGTGGAGCCCTGCCCAGAAGGAACGGGCGGAGATCCTGTTCGCAAAGTATCCCAAGCTCAAGGAACTTCACAGCCTTCTCTGCCAGTTGCGGCAGGTCTTCGCGGACAAGAAGTGCAACCGGGAAGAAGGCAAGAAGAAACTCCACGCCTGGTACAAAGCTGTGACGGCATCGACGAACCGGGAAATTTGGAAGTGAGCCCATACCTGACAAACTCACGGGGGCTTTCAATATTCAGATTTCCATAGCCTCCCGCACCTACGATTCTCGCATGCGACCCGAGAGTATGTGCGGCGCAGTATAGGAAAAGATCACGAAACGTGGATTCGGGATTGCTGGCAAGATACTCTGCCAGGTTTAATGAAAATCTGTCGCACATCCAGAAATGTGAGGCGGAGTTCCAATGGTCGGCCCATGACATTTCGGCTTCTGAGGCACCGGAAATCGCAAGCACGCCGGGAATCCCGTCCACAGAACGGATGACAGCCTCGCCATAACAGGGTTCCACGCACAGCAGCTGCTTCCGGAATTTCATGCGGCTCACCGTTTCCTTGAGCAGTTCAGCTCCGAATCCGCTTCCGGACGGGAAATCCCTCCAGCAGAACTCATCCGCCCCACCGTAGGCCATGCTGCTTCCATGGCCGCTCCAGAACAGGAAAACATTGGCTCCGGAATCCTGCGGCAGCACGGTATGGAGGCGGCTGCTGCCAGCACCGGTAAGAATATCCGCGATGTCGGCCGGAGAGAGATCCTTACTGTCATAATCAATCATGGCGGCAGGAAGACTGTCGGAGCCGCCAAGTAAATCTGGCCCGTCCCCGGCGTTCCGGACAATCCCCGGCTCCGGGTTGTTTTCATCTGAAGGCATATCGCGGTCCAGCACAAGTATGATGTGGTCGTCCGGGAAACCGCCGCTTCGGAGCACCTGATAAATGCTCAGCACATCCGCTTGATGCCGATAATTGGAGAATCCGCAGCTGCCCTGCACCAAAACGGCATATTGGTCTGTAAGTGCAGGATAATCCACTGACTTTCCGCCTGAGGTCTGCGCATCGAAATCTGCCCTTGCCTGCTGCTCGTTGTAGAGATACAACCAGAAGGCATTTGCATCGGCGGTGCGGCCACCAAGACCGCCGAAATACCCTCGGTGCAGGATTTTTCCGTCCATAATCTGCCAGTGGACATATGTTGTGACGGTGGCTGCCGTGTAAGTGTCCCTGTCGAAATTGATTTCACCCGATGCGCCAATAAAGTGAAGCAGCTGTCCCTGTTCCAGAGCTTTCAGATATACTTCCATCGAAGTAGTGCTCCATGCCGCTCCGCCCAACTGTGTATCATCGGCATTCATGGTTATATCTATGATGGCCTGGTTCATGGACCTGTTGTCGACCACGCCTTCCGAGTGTTCCACATAGCATGCGGCAAATCCCGCCAGCATGAGGGCATCGTAAAACTTGCACTCCTCGAACCCGGGCCGGGATCCGAAGCGGACTTCGTAGCTGATTTCGAAACCGGTGGAAGGATCTGCATAGGGGGAAAAGCCCTCATGCCCCTGAAGTATTTTCCAGGCACGCGGGCCTATGGCATCCAGATCTTCTTCATAGAGTCCCGGAGTGGCGAAATATGTAGAATAACCGAATTTGAACAGCTCCCATAGTCTGTCGTTTTCCGGATCATCAGGGTCGTTGCTGTCGTAAAGCAGGCTCCAGAGCTCATCGCTCATTACCGCTGTCCTGTTGGCCCGTGCGACCTCGTAAATCTGCCTCGCCGACTCCGCAACGCAAAAAATTGCAGACGCCGCCATCCACTGTCTGTCCATCACCGCGCGGTATGTGTCCAGCTTCGAAAGAAGGTCCTCCGTGCCTCTGTACTGAATATTCTGCTGAAGGTCGATGTTCTGCTGGAGCGCAAAGAACGGCGCCCAGTAATTGAATGTCAACCCATACGCGTCATCAGGAGAGAAAACCGCAGCATAGGGTTTGTCGAGGAGGCTCTCATAGTGTTTGCTCAGGGAAGCATGACGGCTCATCATGAGACCGGTTAAGGAAACATCGCTCTCGGTCAGAGACCACAGAAAAGGGTCACGGTTAATCTTCAGACCGCTGGAGGTTACGGCATACCGCCTGATGACGTCTTCACTGGTCGTGGTGGGAGCGATGAGAGGCTTGAGCGTCCTTTGGCATGCCGGTGCAAATGCCGCAAGGGCCTCGTTCCCGAAAGGGCCGATGATGGCAATCACATCCTCCCGGGTGGACAGTTCCCGGCCAAGCTCCTCCAGATTCTCCGTAGATTCATCATACCATTCGAGCTGAAGGTCTATTGCTATGGAATTATGGAGCTGAGCCTCCCGGAAATTCTCCAAAAACCACTTTGCAGTGCGGTCAAGGCGGACTTTGCCGATTTCCTCTCCCATGGGAGCCACCACGGCGACCGTATGCTTTATCCAACGGCGCTGACTCCTGTACGCGATCTCTTTATCTGTACAGCTGACAAGAATCAGCCCGGCGACGAAACACAATAGGGCGCGTACCGGCTTTCTACTCATAACCCGCCTCCTTTTTCATGGCATCTTCGTGGATCTCCACAAGTGCCTGAGGGGTCAGGACGCTTTCCGCCCAGTATTGCTGCATCTCGGTATAGGGGTGCAGCACCACCTCTGTCCAGCCGTCCGCAAAGGACAGCGTCTGATGCTTCGGCATTCCTTCGGAGGATAGCCACTGCCCTATGCAAATATCCACAGCCCTGTCAATATGCTTTACAACAGAAAACGGGCAATGAGGAGAAACGCTCACGGCATCTATCCCGATATAATCGAATCCTCCGAACAAATTGCTCAAGCGATGGAACGCCCCGGCAGCACCGCCGCAAACCGGAAATACAAGATCCTCGAAGGCAAACATCTCACTGCCATAAACGATGCCCATGGCTTGTTCGTCTTCAATAACAAATCCCCCTCCGGATTCATCCGAAAGCCATTCCAGCCGCAGCTCTGCATCGCTCTCCGCCGTAGTGTAGTCTGCGTTAAACCCTTCGGTAAAGCCTTTGACTGATTCCTGTATGACCGGATTGAACGGATTCGCGGCCACGAGGAGCGTCTTGCCGGAGTAAGAACGGGCCACCGCTCCGGCCTCATACATGGCGCCGTAATATGGAAGACAAACGGTGGAACCTTTTCCGGCAAGAGGCTCTGCCGTTTCCAGATACAGCAAGTCGGAGAGCGGATTGCCTTCAAGCTCACTGCTGTTCCGGCGCAGATACTCATCATAACTTGCGCCGGCGACAATCAGAAGGCGACGTACCGTGTCGCGCTGCGTGCGCATCTGCCCGAAATAGACCTCCAGAGCCGCCAGTCCCTCTTCTTCCGTGGCCGGCGAAAGCTGCATGGACCTGATCCCGCGCGAAAGCACGGCCCGTTCGACTCCGGCATAAATCAAATCATTATAGCTTCTGTCTCCAAGTGCCAGAGGATCGTAAATGACCGTCACCAGAGGAGCGCCAGAAGGCGCATCGGAAGGGTCCGGCTCATACCGGGCCTTTCCGCAGCCTGCAAGCAGCAAAACAATTGCCGCAACATATCCGTATTTCGACAGCCGATGATTCATTCAGTCATTCTGATTTGCAAAAATACGCTATTATTTGTAAACTTGCGTCCGAAAAAAACATTTTGTCATGAAGAACATTGCTTATAGAATTGCAGCCACAATCTTCCTCTGCCTCCCGCTCGCCTTGATGATGGTCTCCTGCGGCAAGGATGACGACGAAGATACCGAAGGTTACGAACGCGTGTTATACAGCGAGCTCAACTTGCCCGATGACGGCTCCAACGGTCCGCAGTTCGAAATAACCGATGAAGATTTCGAGAGCGTCGCAAATGATCTCGGCGTCGACACCGAGGCGCTGAAAGCTGTCTGGAAAGTGGATACCGGCGGCATCAGCGGTTTTATTCCGGATGGCAACGGCGGAAACCTACCTACGATACTCTTTCAGGGGCATATTTTCTGGCAGCAACTGCGCTCACTCGGACTGAATCCTGAAGATTATGAAAAAGGCAACGAAGACATTCTTTACAAGAAAATGACGAAAGCCCACTATGTCGGCGGTCTCGGCGAATGGGATCGTCTGAAGCACGCCATATTTATAAATGAACGCGCAGCCTACTGTTCCGCAAGCTGGGGCATGTTCCAGATAATGGGTTTCAATTATAAATCATGCGGGTGTGCAACCGTGCTGGAGTTCGTGGACAGAATGAAAAAAAGTCCGGTGGATCAGCTAAAACTCTTTGCTGGTTTCCTGAAATCCAACGCAAGCATGTTAAATGCACTCAAAAGACTTGACTGGAAGGCATTCGCCAAGCTTTACTACGGCACTTATTATTACCAGAACCAATACGACGAAAAGCTGTGGCGTGCATACGCCAGTCTGAAATAAAGGGCTTATTCCGGCTCAGATCTTCTGGTAACGAGCCGTTTTTTTGATAATCAAATGGTTATGTTATAACGAGGTCCGGCCGGGCCTCGTTTATTGTTGTTCCCCAGACTTTGACAGAAGATGCTGTATGCTACATAGGATAGGCCATTACTAACCTTTCCTCGAACCAACCGCTGTGCCGGGGCGCAAAAACAAGGGCGTCGCGCAAGGGTGCTGGCAAATGCACCCTTGAGCAAGCCACGATACAGCTATTTTGACAGGAAAACGATGAAATCCTGTCAGATTGCCGGGTATTTGGGCATGTCTGACAGATTATCGGCCAAAAGCTGTCAAAATCACTGTTATTTCATCATTTCTGACAGAATTCCCGCCAAAATCTGTCAGCAACCAACGGAATAGCCCGAATGTCAAGACGAAAGAGGTAAACCAAGCCGTATCCGACAATCCTTTCAGACATCGTTATGCCAAACTTGGAAACATCGGAAACAGAATCCTCTTTGGCACTCAACTTCATCAAAGGAAAACTGAAGCACTCAGTCAAGCGAGTACGTAAAGAAAAGTAATGTCGCTCATGGAATTATTCTTACCTTTGCTTTTGCAATGAGTAGGGCTCACATCATATCCTTGTTGCTTCTGGTAGCATTTGCCTGCCAGCCGGACCCGATTGTTCCTCCGGAAGACGATCCCGCCGAGCCCGTTGAACAGCCGGAACAGCCAGGCCAGCCGGAAACGCCGCCGGAGAATCCGCCGAAGCCCGGTCCTACGGACGTGACTGTGGGAGAGCCGTTGCCTCTGTGGCAGGATGGATATTTGGATATCCATTCAATCAACGGCGGGCGCGGTGAGTCTTTCTATTATATAATGCCGGACGGGACCACTATGCTGGTGGACGCTGCAGGGGCTGCCGACTTCGAAACATAGGGCGAGGCCGACGGTTCGGGTATATACTCAAGGCCATCGAACTCATACTCCAGCGGGAATGTAATCGTGCAGTATATCAAGCACTTCGCTCCTGACGTAGCGAACGGGCATATCGATTATTTCATTACATCCCACTATCATGGCGACCACATGGGAATATACACCAAAGGTTTTGCCAAGTATGGTTGGCACGTGGTCGACAAGAACGGAACAATTACCTCCTCCGTCAATCTGGACGCCGGAGGCTTCCTGCTTAACGGCGTCTCAGAAGTAGGCTATTATATTCCCATATTGCGCATAATCGACCGTGGAGACTGGGCAGACCGGCCGTCAAACGTATTCCTGACGGCTCCTCTCCGTATGCAGAATTATCTCAATTTCATCGATTGGAGTGCAAGGACACACGGGACTGTGAGGGAGAAACTGGCGATTGGGCATAACGACCAGATTGTTCTGAAGCATGATGCCAAATCCTACGCCGGCTTCTCGGTACGTGGCATAGCTGCCGGAGGCGACATCTGGACAGGCAGCGGGAGTTCGGTGAATACTACCTATTTACCTTCATCGGACCAAATAATGGCGAATCTGGAAGCATGGGACCCCAACGAGAATATTATGTCCTGCGTGTTCACCATGAGCTATGGCAAGTTCGACTGGTTCAGCGGCGGCGATATCCAGTATAACGGACGATCTACCATTACCTGGAAGGACATAGACAAACCCATTTCCAAAGTGATAGGCAAGGTGGAAGCGATGAAGGCCTGTCACCACTGCGCCAAATATGCCAACAGCTCCGATTTGCTGAATGCCTTAAAGCCCGATAATCTGATTATCGGAATATGGACGAAGAATCAACCCAATCCGGACACAATGAAACGCTTCTTCAAAGCGAGTCCCAAACTTGGAGTCTTTACCACGAACCTGTCAGATATAAGCGTGGAGAACCTGAAGACGGAAGGCATTGATCCCGGAAGTATCCTTGCCCGCAACGGCCATATCGTCCTGCGTGTGGTACCCGGTGGTAACGCTTACTACATCTATGTATTAGACGACTCGGACTTCAAGTACCGCGTTAGCTCTATCCACGGTCCGTTTGAATGCAATTGAATTTGGCCGCAATTGTATCTTTTTATATATTTGCTTTTTATCACTGCATTTTAAACGCATAATAAAGCTAACGATGAAAAGGATTACGACCCTTCTTGCGGCAATCATATGCACAGCGAGTGTCTTTGCCCAAACAAGCAAACTCCCTTTAATCAAGGAGATTACCTCTATTACAAACGAAAACACCGGCCAGTCAGTGACTATAGTCAACATCCCCGTTGACGACGTAAACCATTATTGGCTTGACGCAGGTAATATGGGAATCGGTGACAAGGTCGTCCAGGTTGAAGTGGAGCATATTTATCGCCTGTACATCCCCCTTGGAGACAATATCACCGACGCTCTGAAGACTATGGAGGAACTAAAAGCCCTTTACAAGGAGCCGAAGGGAACGATGAGGGAAATCCAGGCCAGCTTCAAGCCATTCCTGCCTGGGGAAGGACTGGAGACCATAAAGGTTTACAGGCATCAGCCACTCCTTACCAACCAGCTCCAGTTTGTCATAGAGCGTGACGGCTATGATCGCGTAGCATATCTGGACAAGTCAGACTTCAACGCCCTCCTCAGCGGCTTGAGATTCCATGGCAAGCTTTATCCTTCGGAAATGTAATTATGACAAAACGTTTATTACTCGCCCTCGTCTCATGCTCAGCCATTCTCATTGGCTGCAGCAAGATTGACCTGGACACACCAAGCTATTTCTTTACCCATTGGAATTCCTGTGAGGCCCTGACCGCACTGCAAGAATACGTCCAGGATGTAACCAATCCTTTCTCCGCGAATTACATCAAGCCGGATGACAGAATTGTCACCTTCGATATGGACGGGACTTTCGTTGGCGAACTGTACCCCACCTATTTCGAATACAATCTGCTGGAATACCGTGTGTTGGACGACCCTTCCTACAAGGACAAGGCTCCGGAGGACGTGAGGGAAACCGCCCAGGAGATACGGGACTTCGTACGCAAAGGGACCAAGCTCCCGGACCACTTCGACATGAAACACGCACAGGCGGCAGCTACCGCTTATGCCGGAATGACGCTTGCCGAGTTTGACGCCTACGTAAAGGCATACGCCGCCAAACCCGCCAACGGTTTCATCGGCATGACCTACGGCCAGAGCTTCTACAAGCCTATGCTGGAAATCTTTAAATACCTGGAGGCTTACGGCTTCACCTATTATGTGGTTTCCGGATCCGACCGCTTCATCTGCCGTGCACTTGTCGAGTCCATCGGCATCGAGCCCAACCGGGTTATCGGTATGGATGTGAGACTTCGTTCCAGCAGCCAGGGAACGGAAGCTGGAGTTGAGTATACCTTGGACAAATATGAAGACCTGATCCGCACCGACGAGCTCATCATCAAGAACCTCAAGACCAATAAAGTTCTGCAGATTTCGCAGGAAATCGGCAAAGTTCCGGTGCTCTCATTCGGCAACAGCGGCGGCGACAGCGCCATGCACAACTATTGCCTGAGCAACAGTCTCCCTTCGGCGGCCTTTATGCTCATTGCCGATGATCCTGAGCGCGACCACGCGAACCGCGAAAAGGCCCTGAAACTGGGCGAGCAGTGGCGTCAAGCCGGTTACCATGTCATATCTATGCGGGACGACTTCAAAACCATCTACGGCTCCAGTGTGCAGAAAGTGGATTTCACGTTCTGAATGGTCATGCAAGTGTCCATTCGTTTACGAAGGATAAGGATACCACAATCGTTATTGCCAAGGATTTCCACATTGGGATTATGAAAAAATACTCTATAATATTAGCTTTACTGTTGCTGTGGTCCTGCACCAATATGGACTACGACATCAGCAGGGGCATAGACAAGGAATGCACCTTGTTTACGGACGAGGTAAGCCTACCCATCGCAGACATCGGCCCCCTTTCACCCAAGCAGCTTCTTGGCGAGGTCGATTTGGGAAGCTCCCTTGGCGGTCTTTTCAAGGAAGATGGTGACGGGTATCTTGTTGTGGAAAAGGAAGAAACCATCTACAGCAATCCAGTACTTCTCCTGTTTTACATGAGCATGGCCAACCCTACTCAGCCCCTTGATGTGAACATTGACAGTTTCACGGGATATCCGGGCGCCCCTGCGGAAGGTCCCGCCGGCATAGGGTTTACACCGGCATTGCAGGAGTTTTCCCTCTACGCGGTGAATCCTCTGACCGAAAAAATAACCGTATCTGGAAAGGTGACACTTTCTCCTCTATCTTCCGAGGTGTTTGATAATGTGTCTGTGGCTGCGGAGTCCGAGAACTTTGAGCTGTTCCGCAAGGAGTTTGCCGGCCAAAGTATCATAGACGTCTGCTCAATGGAGAACATGGTCCTTCATCTGCCTGCATCATTTCTGGAAAAAGACCCGCTCGGCGGATTAAGTTCCATCACCTTGGGATATCGCTACAAGGCGCAGCTTGCGCTGGGCACAGACTTCCCTAATAGTATTCCCATTCCGGTCAACGACTTGGATCTTCCGCTTGGGCAGTACAGGGTGAAAGAAGTGCTCCTTTCTACGGAGGTCTCCAACGAGATTCCCATTACACTGGTTCTTGACAGTGTGGATGTCATGGTAAAGGAAACAGATGACGAGGGAAATGTGAAAACCGCCATCTGCGATGACGTAAGCATTACGCCTGGGCTCACAATCGCCTCGGGTTGCAGCGGCGCACCGGTGGTTTCACCTCTTGCAATCACTATAAAAGCCAAGGAGGGAACCATTCCGGATATTGCCGGCCTCCAGCTTAACCTCTCCGTAAAAGCCCCCACAGGGGAAGGCGATAAGCGCCTGAACATGAACCAGGCAATCAGTTTTAACAAGCTCCGCGCAACGGTTTCCGGCGGAATAACCATTCAGAGCTTATGAAAAAGATTGTAATACTTTCTTTTGTCGCGCTTGCCTTTGGCTCCGGCGCATGGGCTCAGAACATAGCCAATCCTGCAGAAAACGCATTCTTGGAAAATGGGTTCGTTCGCATAGGAGAAGTTCAGAGCGTCAGCCGCAATAACGTTGGTGCCGCCTCCTTCCTCTTCCCTTCCGGCGACAAACTGGTTACCGGCCTGCATTCTTCCATCTCGAGTGAAGAGTTCCTGAGCGGCCTAAAACCTGTGAACAGCAAATACAATCAGATAGACTACAACTTGGTTTCTTACGGCTGGAAAGGACGCACACGCGGGTTCCACACCCTGGAGGTCGGAGCCAGAGTCAACTACGGTCTGTCCGTGCCGAAAGAAATCTTCCAAATCCTGAAAACCGGAACGGCACAGTCTCCATACGACCTTTCATCCCTCAGGGCCTTCGGAAATGCTTACGGAGAGATTGCCTACGGCTACTCTCTTCCGCTGGGCGACAGGTTTTCCATAGGCGGAAGGGTTAAGCTGCTGGTCGGCCTCAACAGCGTAGACTTGACTGCAAGGCAGTTTGCGCTTACGATGACCGAGGAACTGTATAAGTTGGATCTGGACGCAGACATAGACATCACCAGCCGCAGCAAGAAAATCGGAACCGATGACGCAGGCTACCTGGACTACACCAGTTTCTCAGGGAAAGGCAAACTGGGGGCTCCGACGGGTGGCGGCCTTGCCCTGGACCTGGGACTCGTATGGAAACCGTTCGACGGATTCTCCCTGTCAGCATCGGTGCTGGATGCGGGAGGCATTCTCTGGTACTACGGAAACGCCGGCACATCATCTGGCTCATACACCTTCGAAGGTTTAAAAGGTCTCACCACCGAGGAATTTAAGCAGGACAAAATAATGTCCAGAATCAACAGCCTTGGGGAAGAAGTCCTGGCAGTTGTGAAGCCAAAGGCCGTAGATGGCAGATTCAAGTTTAAAACAATTCCGCTGAATACCAATCTGAAAGCCAGCTACGAGATGCCCTTCTGGAAGAACCTTTCCATTGAAGCATCAGGGCTTTATACCGGCTACAGCTATTGCACCCCCTATTGGGAAGCGCGCGGCGGTATGTCTCTGGACTTCCCGCATTGCTTCCATCTGGGAGCAAGCGCCGGCGGCGGAGCCTGCGGCTTTGTTTACAGAGCGAACGGAAGCGTGGACCTTCAGTCGTTCCGGCTTTATGCCAGCTATGAAAACGGCATAGGAGGTGTCATTCCCTATGAAGGCACACCACTCAAGGCCAACAACAAGATTATTCTTATAGGCTTAGTATATTTGCTCAGATAAAACGCACCACGAGTCTGGCCGTACTGGCATGCCAGCCGGAGGTAAATCCTTACTGAAGCTTATAGACAATAGGGATGTTGAAGAGGACGGGAACGGCCTTGCCGTCGGCATTGTAGCCCGGCTCCCACTTGGGAGAGGCTGATACCACGCGCAAAGCCTCGGCATCCAGGTCTTCGCGCACGCCTCGCAGCACTACAGCATCCCTGACGTCTCCGTCGGCCCCGATGGTAAACTGTACCATCACGCGGCCCTGGGCGCCATCTGTCTTGGCCTGCTCGGGGTAATTGAGCTGCGAGTTCACCCAAACGGCAAACTGGTTGGCATCTCCGCCGTTGAAGCTCGGCTTGGTCTCGACCACGGAGTATTCTACAGCCTCCTCCCGGGCTTCGGCCTTTTTGTTGTTTCTAGGGTTGTTGCAGGCGTACATCACCAGCATCATAACGGGAATCAGGGCCAGGTACGACCAGCGCATCCAGGCGGAAGAAGTGGGTTTGAGCATCATGGTAATTCTGTTTTTAAGTTTGGCGTGCTGGAAGCCGCTGGCCAGGGTAAAACGCTGTTCTCCCACGGCTTTGCGCACAAGTAGTAATTGATATTGGGTAGCATCGATGCCATTTTGGATAACGCCTTCATCGGCCTGGAACTCATGCAGCAGGCGCAACTCCTCCCGGGTAATCCATACCAGCGGATTCCACCAGAACAGAATCTGGAGCGGCAGGAAGAGAAGCAGATCCAGCGAATGACGGTACTGCACGTGCATCCGTTCGTGGGTAAAGATGGCGGGATTCCCGGCCATGTCCTTGCGGCTCATTACCACAATTCGTCCCCAGCTGAAGGAAGGCACATCCTGGTCCAGCAGCACCAGCCGGCACCCCTCGCGCCGGGTTTGCTCCCCGCTGCGTATCAGCCGGCCCATCTTCCAGGAGGACAGCGCAAAAAAAGCCAGTGCGACCAGGGCTCCCGTCAAATACAGGGCAACCAGCAGTTCCGACCAGGGAAAGGCGGAGGCGACGGCTTCAGGCTCGCCAGCTTCTGCGGCGGCCATCGTCAATTCGGAGACGAAGACGGTGGCGGGCGTCACGGTACGGAGCCTGATCAGCGGCAGCAGCAGGCACAGGTAGGATCCCAGCAGCAACAGCGCGCGGTTCAGCCGGAAGAAGGTGGTGCGGCGCATCACCAGCAGGTAAAAGGCATAGAACAGACTCAGATAAAGCCCTGCCCGCCCAATATATATAAGGAACGGACTCATTTCTTGTTCTTTTCGATTCTGGCAATCAGGTCTTTCAGTTCCTGAAGCCCCATCTTGTCCTCTTCCACAAACTGGGATACCAGACTCAAATAGGAATTGTCATAATAGCGGGCCACCACATCGGACACGGTATCTCCGTGATACTGACGCTCGGTAATCTTTACCTTGTATCTGAAGGAATTGGCCATTTGCTCCCGCTCCACAAAACCTTTCTCCTCCAGGAATTTAACCAGGGTAGCTACTGTATTGTAATGAGGCTTCGGGTCCGGAAGATAACTTATCAAGTCCCTGATAAACAACGGGCTGTGTACCCAAAAGATGTTCATCAGCGTCTCTTCCTTCGCAGTCAGTTTCTGTTTCATCGCATATCTTGCATTAGGGTCTCCGATGCAAAGATAGCTAAAAATTTTATATCTCCTAAAAAAATTAGGAGATTTCCGTTATTATTTCGGAATCGGCTTCGAGCCCGCCCCTCAATCGGTCGCGATGCTTTCGATTCTGAGGCGCAGGACGCCCGAGGGAACGCGGGCTTCGGCGATTTCGCCGACCTTCTTGCCCATCAGGGCGGCGCCGATCGGGGATTTCAGCGATATCTTGCCGGCCTCGAGGTCCATCTCGTGGGGGCTGACAATCTCGTAAGTCATCCGGGTATTAGTCTCGAGATTCGTGAATTCCACACGGCTCAGAAGGCTAACCTTGTCTTTGGGCAGGACATCGGGGTCAATTACGCGGGAATGCTCCAGGATTTTCTGCAGGAACTTGATACGGCTGATGGTCTTCCCCTGTATGCGGCGAGCCTCACGGTAACCGGCATTATCACTCCGGTCCCCCTGGGCACTCATCTCCGCAAGATCTTCCGACACTTTGGGGTAAACCTCGTGGACAAGGTGGTTCAATTCGGCCGCAATCTCGTCGTGCCGCTCTTTTGACAGATATTCCATGGCTCAAATGTAAGCATTTCCGGTGGCTCTTTTGCAAATTAAATATTACATTTGTAGTAATTAGTTATGAAACGTATATTTACATCTATTCTGCTATCGGTTATATGCCTCTGGAGCGCTTTCGCCCAGCAGCCATACTTCTCCACCGAAGAATTGCCGGACCTGATCCAGTGCCTTCCCGCGCCCCCCGAGAAGGGTTCGCCGGCATTCAAGTATGACGTTCAGCGCTACAAATGGGGCAAGGCGCAGCGGAAGAATCCTGAACGGGCGACCATGGCCCGCAAGGACGCCGTATGGAGTTATGAGGCCCTTCTGAACGAGCTGAGCGTCCCCTTCGGCCATGAAATCTCGCCCGAAGGCACCCCGGAACTCTGGAAGCTCATCACCACCAGCCTGGTCACCACCGACCAGATGCGAGTCGCGCCCAAGGCGTACTACCACCGCACGCGGCCGTTCGTCTACTTCAAGGAGAAGGCGTTCCTGGAAGATGACGCCCAGTTCAGCGGCGAGGGGAGCTATCCCTCCGGGCACACGATGCGCAGCTGGACGGCGGCTCTCATCCTGGCGGAGGTCAACCCGGCCGCCGCGGATGCCATCTACGCACGAGCATGGGAATGCGGCATCAGCCGCGTTATCTCCGGGGCCCACTGGCAGAGTGACGTGGACGTGACGCGCCTGGCCGCCGGCATCGGCTACTCCCGCCTGCAGACGAGCCCCGCTTTCCGCACGCAGATGGCGCTGGCGCAGGAGGAGTTCCGCCGTCTCGCATCCCCCGACCAGGGCGGGAGGGAGCACTTCGTGAAGATATCCGACGTCATCCCGGATGTCATTCTGGAGATTCGCTACTACAGCACCCACAACTTCGTGGGCCAGCGTATCGACGGCTACCTGGCACCGACTGCCATGATTACCCGGCAGGCGGCCGACAGCCTCAAGGTCGTAAGCGACGAGCTGAAGGCCAGGGGCTACCGCCTGAAGATTTACGACGCCTACCGTCCGCAGTGCGCCGTTGACCATTTCGTCCGCTGGGCGGCAGACGTCCCGGACACCCTGATGAAGCGCTATTTCTATCCGGACGTAGACAAGAGCCGCCTCTTCGAACTGGAGTTCATCATGGAGAAATCGGGCCACACACGCGGCTCCACGGTAGATTTGACGCTCTTCGACATGGACGCCGAAAAAGATGTGGATATGGGAGGCCCCTTCGACTGGTTCGGCGAGGAGAGCCACCCGGACTACACGGGCGTCACTCCTGAGCAGTACGCCAACCGCATGATTCTCCGCGACGCCATGCTACGCCACGGCTTCAAGCCGCTGGACAGCGAATGGTGGCACTTCACCCTCAAGAACGAGCCGTTCCCGGATACCTACTTCAATTTCCCGGTATTCTAAAATAAGCTTTGCAGATGATAAAACACAAGAGACTTTATATGCTCGCCGCCATCGCCCTGATGGTGCTGTCGTGCGGGCATAATGAAAAGAAAGAGGCCCGGGAATTGCACTCGGAGGCCGACCTGAGCGGGCTTACCGTAAGCACGACAGCAGGTAATTTCTTCGACAACAAGTATTCCGGCCGAGAAGACATAACCATGTTCCTGGTGAACACGGAAGCTGACGGCATTCAGGCTCTCCGCCAGGGCATCGCCGATGTTCACGTGACGGATGAGGTGGCTTTCACGCCGGAGATGCGCAAGCAACTTGGAATCAAGAAGGCCTTCCGCGGAGAGGAAAGCTTTGACGTGGCCTTTGCCGTGAAGAAAGGGGACGACGACCTTCGGGAACAGCTGAACCAATTCATCCGTGAATCCAAGGCCGACGGCAGTCTGGACGCAATAATAGCCCATTGGCTGGATGATGCTCCCGCTCCTGCTCCTGAGGCTGCAACGCAAGAAGGAGTGCAGTCGTCCGATGCTGCTCCGCTTCGATGCGTCACGGGCATGAGCATGGCACCCGTCTGTTTTATAGGAGAAGGCGGTGAGTGGATGGGCATGGATGCCGATATCCTTCAGCGTTTCGCCGCCAGGAACGGCCGCCGCTTCGAAATGAAGTTCCAGGACCTCGGGGCGGCTATGATTGCCCTGAGCACCGGACAGTGCGATGTGGTATGCGCCTGCCTGTATATAACGGAGGAACGGAAGAAATCCGTTGATTTTACGGATCCCTATTACTTCTGCCGGGCAGGATATTTTGTAATAGATAACGAAGCTGCTTCAGGAACGGGCTTTGGAGAAAGGCTCAAGAGGAACCTGGTGACGGAGAAAAGGTGGAAACTGATTACTGACGGTCTATGGGAGACGCTGATCATCACGGTATTCGCCATACTGCTGGGAACCGTTCTGGGTGCCGGAGTGTGCGCCATGCTGCGCAGCCGGCGCAAATGGCTCCGGCAGGCAGCAGACTTATATGGAGCGTTCATACAGGGCATCCCCACGCTGGTGCTGCTCCTTATCATGTTCTACGTTGTTCTTGCCGGCGCAGGCATTTCCGGAACCGTTGTCGCCATTATTACGTTTGCACTGTGTTTTGCCTGGTCTTCGGGCAGCATTTTCTCTTCCGCCATCGCTTCTGTTCCAAAGGGGCAGACGGAAGCCGGACTCAGCCTTGGGCTCACGCCGGTAAAAACTTTCACCGGCATAGTATTCCCCCAGGCTCTTCAAAGAGCCCTGCCGCTATACACAGGAGAGTGCGTGTCACTACTCAAGAGCACATCAATCGTGGGCTATATCGCTATCATGGACCTCACCCGTGCCAGCGATCTCATCCGCAGCCGCACCTTCGACGCCCTGATTCCCCTTATGTTCATTACCATAGCCTACTTTGTCCTGGCATGGCTCATCCGTCGTCTGTTTAAACTCTTCCTCAAGAAAAAATGATAAGCATTAAACATTTAAGCAAGACTTTCCACAATCCGGACGGCAGTGTACTCACTGTGCTCAAGGATGTAAACTGTGACATCGAAAAGGGAGAGGTAATCAGCATCATAGGCCCTTCCGGGACCGGCAAGAGTACGCTCCTGAGGGCCCTCAACATGCTTGAGCCCCCCACCGGCGGCGAAATTTGGCTGGACGGGGAGAACATAATGTCCAAGGGTTACAAACTGGACAAGATGCGCCAGAAGATGGGTATGGTTTTCCAGAGCTTCAACCTGTTTGAGCATATGACAGTGCTCCAGAACATCACCTATGTGCCTGTACAACTGCACAAGATGAGTGAAGAACAAGCCAGGACCGAGGCCATGGATCTGCTGCAGAAAGTGGGTCTGGCCCAGAAGGCGGACGTTTATCCGGAATCCCTTTCCGGCGGACAGAAGCAGCGCGTTGCCATCGCACGGGCCCTTGCCATGCACCCCGAGGTTATTCTGTTCGACGAGCCCACATCGGCCCTTGACCCTACCATGGTAGGCGAGGTTCTCAGTGTAATCCGCAAACTCGCGAGTGAGGGCATGACCATGCTCATCGTCACTCACGAAATGCGTTTTGCCAGAGACGTGAGCACCAGAATTTTCTTTATGAACGAAGGCATCATCTATGAAGACGGCTCTCCGAAACAGATCTTCGAGCACCCGGTAAGAAGTGCCACCAAAGCCTTTGTGAACCGCATCCAGAAGCTGGTGTACGAGATTGACAGTGACCAGTTTGACTATCTCCAAATTCATACCGGAGTTAATCAGTTCTGCATCAAATACAACCTCGCAGATCTGACCGACGCAGCCTATTCCATCATCAAGGAAATGCTCTTTGAACACCTGAAAGGCATACGTCCGATGACTCTCCGCCTTACACATGCCGAGCTGTCCGGAGAAACCGCCCTGGACTTTATGGTAGAAGGCCTTACGCAGTCTCCGCTACCCAGGAATGAAGCAGTAGAGAGCCTGCGCTCACGCGTGAAAAGCATTGTAGAAGAGCCAACCACCAGAGGATTCCGTGTGAAAATAATCCTCCGGTGATTGTAAGCAGCGGGCTTAAAGCAGCGTGTCTTTAAAATAGTCGGCCAGGATAGACAGGGAAGGCTCCGTGCACCAGAAATTGGGATGGTCGGAAGGCAGCATGCTGATGTAGCAGTCCGGATAGTGCTTTTCCCATCTTTCGCGGGCCGTGTCGAAGGCGTGGCGCAAGGCGCAGGCCTTGACTTCGGTCCAATCGGGGTCGAACCAGGCCTCGTAAGCAACATAATCCCGGGAGAGGAAGACGGAAAGCTTTCCTTCATAGTGGAAATCAGGGTAGGTTTCCATCACCGTGAAATCGTTGTCGATGCGCACGGCGTTCTCCTCCTCCGTAAGGAAATCGAAGTGCAGGTGGCCATTGGTCTCGCGACGGGTGTCACGGTCTATCTCTCCGTCCATGACCACGACATGCGGCTTTTCCGCCTTGTCGGCATAGAGCTGCTGGGCAAGCAGCAGCGCCTGCTCTCCACCCAGGCAGATGCCCGTGATGCAGCAGATC
This sequence comes from Bacteroidales bacterium, assembly GCA_017554335.1. GTDB lineage: Bacteria > Bacteroidota > Bacteroidia > Bacteroidales > UBA932 > Cryptobacteroides. The sequence continues at coordinate 62,024 of JAFZIO010000053.1, forward strand.
TTGTGCTTGGCGACAACCGGAGCCACCATCTCCCGATAGATGGCCATCAGTTCCTCCAGGTCATTCAGCCTCCTGCCGTCCAGAATGGCGTGATAATAATCCACCACATAGATGGAGAACTTGTCGGCCAGCCGCTCGGCCAGCTGCGTGTACATGTTGCCAAATGAAGTATAACCGCAGATGACGATGATGACAGGCTTCGTGGTGTCATCGCCGTCGTTATACCAATAATTCAGACGGGCATCCCGGTGCTTCATGATTTCGTGGATGGTGCGATGCTGGTACATCTCGAGAGCCGATACCTGCATGCCCATGCGGTTCAGGTCCACGGAGACCTGCATGGTCTGGATAGAGGAGAGGCCGTATACTTCGAACAGGTCTTCATGGATGGAGATATTGTCGAACCCCATCACCCTGCACATCTCCTGCTTCAGGATTCTTTCGTCGTTGGTCAGGGCCTCGTCGTCGTCCACCTCGATGTAGCTGAAAGGCTTGTTTACAAGCTTCTTTCCGTCAATCTTCCCGTTGATTGTGGTAGGGAATGCCGGAAGGAAATTCCACATGGTGGGAATCATGTAGTCGGGAAGTTCAACGCGGATCTGCTTCTTGATCTTGTCAATGGTATCGATGATAGCCTTGTTGGACTTACATACCTCCGGGTCCATGGGCAGGATATAGGCCACGATGTTTTTGCTGAAGCCGGCCTCTTCAACCCGGAGAAAGACCCCGCGTACCTCCTTGCATCTCTCAAGCTGGACTTGGATCTCGCCCAGCTCGATGCGGTGACTGGCTATTTTCACCTGTGAATCACTTCTGCCAATGGATACGCAGCTTCCATCTTCACAAAGCCGTACAATGTCTCCGGAACGATAGAGCCTGGGCGCTTTATCCCGCGTATCGGCAAAGGGATTGTCAATCAATTTTTCCTTGTTGAGTTCGGGCCTGTTCAGGTATCCGTTAAACACCTGCGGGCCGCCCATGAGAAGTTCTCCCTCTTCACCGGGGCGTACAGGCTGCATCTTTTCGTCCACCACCACGTAGGTGAAATAATGTGAAGCCCGCCCGAAATTGCGGTACATGTCGACGCTCGTAATGTCCTGAATGGAAGAAATCGGCGTGCATTCGGCCGGTCCGTAGCAGTTGATGAAGCGGTAGGGATGATTAATGGCGCGTTCCGCAAGCGAGCGGGGCATGGGTTCACCGCCCGTGCAGGCAGCCTCCATGGCGGTGAAATTGAACTCCGTAAAGAGGTTGAACACCGCTGGCGGCAGGAACATATAGGTCACTTTCCGCTCGTTGATGATATTGTACACCTTCTTTATATCCTTCCTTTCCTCTTCGTTGACCACGACGAGCGCCGCACCGTTGAACAGGGCATTGTAGAGCTCGATGATGGAGACATCGAAGTTGACGCTTGTATAGTGCAGGACGACGGAGTCTCGATGGAAACGGAAACTGTCTTCGCGTGTACAGGTAATCAGGAAGTAATATACATTGGTATAATTGAGCAGCGCGCCCTTGGGCCTTCCGGTCGTCCCCGAAGTATAGATGATATAAGCTTCGTCAGCGTCCGTCGCGTAGTCGGCGTTGGTTTCCCGGGTCTCTTTCTGCAGGATCTCTTCGACGGTCAGGGTCGGAAATCCCTGGGGCACCAGATCCTTGACCGCTTCCTCGGTCAGGAAGAAAGCCAGCGAGGCGTCTTCGGCAATGAAGGCGACCCGTTCGACCGGGTTTTCCGTATCGATGGGCACGTAGGTGCAGCCCAACTTGATGATGCTGAGGAGTGAAGCTTCCAAATATTCGTTGCGGCGGACAAAGACACCGACACGGACGGGCTTGCCCTTTTCCCAGTTGTTCTGAGTGAGGAAATCATGGATTCCCGATGCGAACTGGTCCGTCAGCCGGAACAGGTCCCGGTAGGAAAGGCATTTCTCCCCCACATAAACGGCTGCCTTGTCGGGCACCTGCTCTACGCTTTCCCTGATATGGTTCCAGACATCGAGATGATGATAGGTTTGGTAATTCATATTGTGAATATAGCTTTAGAACTTGTAGGAAACTTCCGCCAGCAGCCAGCGTCCCTGCTGACGGATGAAGCCGGTGGAGACACCGCCTTGTTCGTACTTTGTATTGAGGAGGTTGTGGCAGTTGATGCCTACGCCGAACTTCTTGTAGTTATAGTTGACACCCAGGTCCACGATGACGCGGCCGGGGAGTTCATGCTCCGTGACTTGATTGGTGAAAAAGTTGGTAGTCTGTGAGTACTGACGGCCGAAACCATGCAGGTGGGTATGAACCTTCAGGCCCTTAAGCACTTCATATTGAATGACTACGTTTGACGTGAAGGCAGGGATGTTGGCCATGTTGTGGCCCATCGCGTACTGATAGAATTCGGCGTCGATAACCCGCTGCCAAGTCATGTTGGCTTCCGCCTGGAACTTTTTCCCCGTATAATGGAGGGAGAGTTCCGTACCGAAGTTCTTCAATTTACCGCCATTAAGATAGATCAACCCACCGGCATCGTAAAATATCAGGTTGTCGAACATGTTGTAGAAGACATTCACTTCCGCGCCAAGATTCTTCACGATTTCATTCGATGAAACGGACGCCTGGAATGAGTGCAGGTATTCCGGCTCGAGCCCGCCGCCAAAGGAGGTATCAAACTGGCCGTTCCTGTAGAAATATGGCGAGTCCACGAAGGCTTTGGAATAGGAGAACTTCGTCGTCACTGCGGGAAGGTTCAGGATGAAGGCGACACGCGGCGACAGCACGTTGATATTCTCATGCTTGTCTTCCAGAAAGTCGTAGCGGCGTTTGAAGTCGTACCGGGCGCCGGCGTTGACGATGAGGAGGTTGTTCCATTTGTATTTCACCTGGAAATAGGCGTCTGCATTCACCTCGTGGTTTACCATCAGGTTCTTTTCCTCGTCCCAAACCTTTATGATACGGTCGAATTCGTCACCTTCTTCATAGTAACTGTATTCCAAATCCATCCGGCCTACATGCCCGCCCAGGAGGGCGACGACGTCGTGATTTCCCCACTTTTTACTGAAACTGCCCTGAAGGTGTCCTCCCAGCGTATGCTCGCCCCAGATATGGTTCTGGAAAACACCGTCGCCCGTATAGACCGTGACGTCCGTGCCGTTCGGTATCAGAGAAAAGCCCACCAGGGTAAGGTCACCGGCCACCTGATACTGCTGCTGGGTAGCAGAGTCGTACGTTATGCTGGCCAACAGTCCCCAGTTTCCGAAAGCTTTCTCGTATTTGAGATCAAAAATGTTGGAAGAGGTACCGAAGCCCGGTTTGTTTCCATTGAATACACCATATTTTTCATATGGGTATGCCGTGAACATCATGTTGATGGAGTATGGCGCAACCGTCTTGGAGAAGGAATTGTTGAACGTGAAGCTCAGGTCGTTCCACTTCAGCGTCATACCCAGGTCGTGCGTCGGTTTCTGGTTGTAGGCTCCGATGGTGATGGTACCGGGATTCGGGATAAGCGCGTATGGCTGGTCTTCGTAGCCCACCTCATAGGACTCGCCGGTAGAACGGTAAATGTCGGCCCACGCCAGCAAGGAAACGTTCATGAAACGCTTGCCGAACAGCAGGTCGCCCTTCACCTGGCCGAAGTTGCCGACGCTCGCCTTTACCTTCAGTCCGTCCACGTCGGCGGCATCCTTGGTAATGATATTGATCACACTGGTCAAGGCCACGCCGCCATACAGCGAAGCCGCAGGACCACGCAGGACCTCTATCTGCTTCACCTTTTCCAGGCTGATACTGAAATCCGGAGCCGCAACGTTGGTGGAATAGCTGTTGAGACGATGGCCGTTCAACATAATGAGCATCTTCTCCTGCCGGGAAGCATAAACGCCTCTCATGGCGATATTCATTTCCTCGTTGCACTCGATATGGGACATGCCGGGCACATAGGCGGTAAGCAGCTCCTTCAGGTTACGCGCGCCGCTCATGCTGATCATCTCTTCGGTGATAAGCGTCACGGGCACAGGTGCCTCTTCGATGGTCTCCGCCTGCTGGGAAGCCGTGGTAATCGTGGCGGTCTTGCCTGCCTTGAGCCTGTTGACCATTTCGGCAAAACGCGGGGCGTCGTTATAAACGCTGTAGTAGGGATCCACAGTCAGCAGCCTGATAACCCATTTCTCGGCCTCCTCGGGCCTGTCCATGTTCAGGTTGCATAAGGCCAGCAGCCTGTACGCACCGATACGGTTTTCGCCCTTGAAGACATCGGCGTTATTCCGCAGAATGCCGTCGGCTTTCTCGAACAATCCCAATTCGTAGGCTTCCTGCGCCGACTCATACACATGGGTGTCTTCCTGCGCATGAAGGGCGAAGGAAAAGCAAAGAAGGAAGAGCGCGAACAGGTATCTCTTGGTTCTCATCTGGCAATCTTTACGGGAATGATAAACGTAAACGTAGTTCCTACCATGGGCTCGCTTTCTACAAGCAGCTTGCCGTTGTGGTTCTTGGTGATTATTTCATGGGTGATGCTCATTCCCAGACCGGTGCCCTGTCCGGCAGGCTTGGTGGTAAAGAAGTTCTCGTAAATCTTTGCCTTTACCTCGGGCGTCATGCCCATGCCGTTGTCGGCAATGTCAACTCTGAGTTCTCCGTTGCCGCTGCCGTCCTGGGTCAGGGCAACCGTCACTTCTATGGCCGGCTTGTAATCTTCGCCTTCGATGCCGGTCCTCTCCTTAACGGTGTAGCAGGCGTTGTTCATTATGTTGAGCACCGCGCGGCTGAGGTCCTGGGGAACCACCATAACCTTTGGCATATTCTCCTGAATATTCTCCTTTATGGAGATATTGAAGCTCTTGTCGTTGGCGCGCATGGCGTGATAGCTGAGCCACACGTATTCGTGGACCAGCTGTCCCACGTCCGTGGGGAGCATCTCACCGGCCTTGCCGCGGCTGTGCAGCAATATGCCCCGGATGATGCTGATGGCGCGCTCGCCGTGTTCCTGAATCTTTTCCAGATTCTCCTTGAGGTCGGCCGAGATATCCTGCATGTCGGCAACGTCGTTTTCGTCCAGCTTGTCCGTGCAGTTGTCTACGATATCCTGAAGGTCTTCCAGCAACTTGACCGACATCTTGCTGAAATTGATCACGAAATTCAGCGGATTCTGTATTTCGTGTGCAATGCCGGCGCTGAGCAAGCCCAGCGAAGCCATCTTTTCCTGCTTGTGCAACTGTTGCTGCAAGTATTCCACCTGCTGTTTCAGGTCGTCCTTTACCACATCCATAGTATCTTAAGCAAAGTTGATTACAAATTCCGTGTATTCATCCTTAACGGAGCTGACTGTTATGTTGCCACCACAGTCGTGCAGTATCTGCTGGCTGAGGTACAATCCCACGCCAGGGGCCTCGGCTGTAGGCTTGGTGGTGAAGAAGGGGTCGAATATCTTTCCGATGATACTCTCCTCGATTCCTATTCCGTTGTCGTAGATCTTGATCAGCACATGACCGTCTTCCTGCGCCACGGTAACCCTGAGGACAGGCTTGTATTCCCCGCCCTTTTCGGCTTTCTTCTTTATGGCGTAAATGCTGTTGGAAAGCATGGACATGAAAGACTTGCTGATTTGCTCCGCCACCACATCACGCATTACGGGATCATCAGGCTTCAAGCATTCCACCTGGATTCCGAGGGCGTCTATATCGGCCGCGTAGTAGTTCTTGAGCTTATCTACGCACTGCTGGCACAGCAGGCCCAGATCCGTGGGCTCGAATTTCCGGGAACGCTCCTTGAGCATCTCCTCCATAGCCTTGAGGGTACGGGTGGTGGAGCGTCCGTGTTGCTCTATCTTCTCCAGGTTCGTCTTCATCATATCCATCACGTCCATGGAGTCCTCGTAGGTGTCTACGGTAAGATTGTCTTTCTCATCCTCGATGTTCTTGCGCATCTCGCCGGAAAGTCCGAGGGTGAGATGGGCAAAATTGTTGATGTAGTTCATCGGGTTGAGAATACGGTCGATAAGACCCTTGGTCAGCTTACCGATGGCGGCTTCACGTTCCTGCCTGAGCAGCTGGTTCTGTGCGGCACGCAGCTCTTTGGTACGCTCGTCCACTATGGCCTCCAGCCTCTCCTGCTCCTTTGCCATACGGCGCATGCGGAACCGGAATATCTGATATACCAAGAAGACGATGACGAGCAG
>JAFZIO010000054.1 GCA_017554335.1 Bacteroidales bacterium
AGTTTCCGATATCCTCGAGTCCAACGGCTCATCTTCCATGGCCTCCGTATGCGGCGGCTGCCTCGCCCTCATGGACGCAGGTGTGAAGATCAAGAAGCCGGTTGCCGGTGTGGCAATGGGACTTATCACCGATGCCGAGCGCCCGAACGACCGTTACGCCATCCTTACCGATATCCTCGGTGACGAGGATCACCTCGGCGACATGGACTTTAAGGTCACCGGTACCGCCGACGGTATCACCGCCACCCAGATGGATATCAAGGTCGACGGCCTTAGCTACGAGGTGCTGGAGAAGGCTCTCGAGCAGGCACGTCAGGGCCGTATGCATATCATGGGCGAAATGATGAAGACCATCAGCGAGCCCCGTGAGGACTACAAGCCTTTCGTTCCCCGTATCGAGCAGCTCCGCATTCCTGCAGAGTTCATCGGTGCCGTTATCGGCAAGGGCGGCGAGACCATCCAGAAGATCCAGAAGGAGACTGGCGCTACCATCAATATCGACGAAGTGCCCATCCCCGGAACCAACCTCACCGAAGGTGTTGTTGATGTTGCTTCCGCCGACAAGGAGGCCATGCAGAAGGCCCTCGACTGGATCAAGGGTATCTGCGCAGTTCCCGAGGCCGGCCAGGTCTATCACGGCAAGGTGGTCAGCATCCTGGAGTTCGGTGCATTCATCGAGATTCTCCCCGGCAAGGAAGGCCTGCTGCACGTCAGCGAGATTGCATGGACCAAGACCGACAAGGTGGAGGATGTGCTGAGCGTCGGCGACGAGGTTGACGTGAAGCTCCTCGAGATCGATGCCAAGACCGGCAAGATGCGCCTTTCCATGCGTGCCCTTCAGGAGAAGCCCGAGGGTTACGTTGAGCCCGAGCGCAAGCCTCGCGGCGGCAACGGTGGTGAGCGTGGTCCTCGCCGCGAAGGCGGTGAGCGCCGTGATGGTGAGCGTCGTGAGCGTCGCGACGGAGACCGTGGCCAGCGCCGTGAAGGCGGTGAGCGCCGCGAGCGTCGTGACGGCGACCGTCCCCGCAGGGATGAGCGTCCCCGCCACAGCTCCGGACCCCGTCCCGCAGCTCCCGCTCCTACCGCCGACGATTATCGTGAGCCGGTAGACGAGTTGTACTAGTCGAGATTAGCACATAAAGAAAAAGGCTGGCCTAGATGGTCAGCCTTTTTCGTATCCCCCGGTCGGCGGCGTGGCGGGCGGCGATGAAGCGGTAGCGGCCGCGCTCGAGGGACCAGCGGCCGGCGGCTTCGTCCCAGGAGGCAAGGGATTCAACCGGCACGAAAAGCTCTACGGTGCAGCTTTCGCCGGGCTGCAGCAGGGGAGTCTTGGCGAAGGCCTTCAGCTCCCGTGCCGGCTTGTCCATATCGCGACCGGGCGCACTCACATACAGTTCCACCACATCCTTCCCGGCTACCTTGCCGGTATTCTTGACTTCAACTGTTACCCGGTAACTTTCGTCAATGGTATCTACCGACATTTCGCTCCAGCGGAAGCTGGTAAAGCTCAGGCCGTAACCGAACGGATATGCCACGTGCTTGGGGGCGTAGGTGCCGAAGTAGCGGTAGCCCACATAGATGCCTTCTTCGTAGTCGGTATAGTCTACGTCCTTTACGGTATAGTCCTTCTTGTTACCCTCAAGGCGACGGTAGAAAGAGTAATTGAACGGCTTGTCTTCGAACACGCGCGGGAAGTTGGCTGCAGAAGGCTCGTATTCGTAGGCCTTGGAAATGGTCATGGGAAGGCGCCCGGAAGGGTTCACCTCTCCGCTCAGAGTGGCGGCAACGCTATGTCCGCCTTCCTCTCCAGGCTGCCAGCAGACCAGAATGGCGTCGGCCAGGTCCTGCCAGCCCTGCATGTCTACTACGCCTCCGATGTTCAGTATGACGGTGACTTTCTTGCCGCGGGCGTGGAAGGCTGCTGCGGTCTCTCGAAGCAGTCGCAACTCGTTGTCCTGCAGATGGTAGCTGTAGTGCAGGTCGCGGTCCTTGCCTTCTCCGAACACACGCCCGAAGGTTATGAAGGCGCGGTCGGCACTTTCTGCGGCGGCCTTGATCAGCCCGGAGGGTACAACCTCGATCGGGCGTTCCCGGTCGATTACCCAGGAGTTGTTGCCGTCTATCATCTTGCAGCGCCATGCCTCGTCTTCCATGTAGCCCCGGTAGAACTCGTCGAGCGGCGCATCGAGGGTGAAGCCGGCGTCGGAGAGACCCTGCTGAAGGTCAACCACATACGGTCGGTGGACGTCGCCCGAACCGGTACCTCCGGCGATGAAGGAGTAAGACGTCACGCCAAGCAGAGCGGTTACTCCGCCGGGCCCGGCAGGCAGCGCGCCCTTGTTCTTCAGCAGCACCATCCCTTCGTCGGCAGCGTTACGGCAGACGGTAGCGTGTGCCTCCAGGTCGGGGGCGTCGGAGAAACTGTATCCCCTGAACCTCGGCGTCTTGACTATCAGCTGAAGTGCCCGCGTCACGCAGGCGTCAACGTCTTCCATGCTCAGACGTCCCTCGCGAACGGCGTTTATAAGGGCATGGTAGCGGGAGTCGGAGCCGGACTGTATGAGGTCGTTGCCCGCATGTATCTGGGCAGCAGTGTCATAGCCGCCGCCCCAGTCGGTCACGACGGTGCCCTGGAAGCCCCAGTCGTCCCTAAGCACCTCCGTCAGCAGCCAGGGGGACTCGGACGCATGCACGCCGTTGATGTAATTGTAGGAGGTCATGAGCGTCCACGGCTGAGCCTTGCGGACGGCGATTTCGAACGCCCGCAGGTATATCTCCCGCAGAGCCCTTTCGGATACGCGGGCGTCGTTGTGCAGGCGGTTGAGCTCCTGGTTGTTGGCTGCAAAATGCTTGATGGACGTGCCCACGCCGTTGCTCTGCACGCCGTCTATGTACGCCGCCGCAATGAAACCGGCCAGCAGGGGGTCTTCGGAAAAGTACTCGAAGTTCCTGCCGCACAGCGGGTTGCGGTGGATGTTGACACCCGGTCCGAGGAGTACGTCCACCCCATATTCCAGCACCTCGTTGCCCATGGCCCGTCCCACTTCTTCCACCAGTTCCGGGTTCCAGGTCGACGCCAGCATGGTGCCGATGGGGAAGCCGGTGCAGTAGAAGGTCTTGTCCGTTCCCTCCCGGGTGGGGTCGATGCGCAGGCCTGCGGGCCCGTCGGCAAAAACGATGGAGGGGATGCCCAGGCGGGGAATGGCATGGGTGGCGCCGGCGCTGCCCTTCACGCCTACGTCGTTACGGCCTATGCCGTCGAAGGCGGTGGAGCCGCAGCCTACCAGTATGGCGGCCTTTTCTTCCAGGGTGAGGAGGGAAACGATCTGGGGGATGTTGTCTTCCCGCAATACGGGGTTGGCGACGGTTAACGCCGCAGCGATCATTAGTGTGAGCATAGTTTAACTATACGGTCAGAATGTGGGGTATCTCCTTTGCGAGACGTGCACATTCGGGGTTTTCCAGGGTCTCTGGCGGAAGCTCTACTGTGTAGCCCGTATCTGCAATCTGGTTCATCACCACCAGGTCGCGGAGGGCTTCAGTTCGTATTACGCTGAAACGTTCGGGGCTGTCGGCGATTATGTCGCTGACGCTCATGCCGATTTTGTGCTCAATGTAGTCGTAGAGCTTAATGTTTGGCATAGTGGTAGAGCCGGTAGTCGGAGGTTCCGAAGGCTATCTCGTAACGGGGTTTGCTCTTTGGGTTGCCGTCCGGGGATATGACGAGCAGCGAGGCGGCGTCTACATACTGTGACTTGAATGCCTTGTCCGCTTCTTCCGGGTCGGTATACAAGGTGTAGTTCTTTGGCCTCCGGCTTAACATTGTCTTAATGCCCGCGTATGCCGCGCATTCGGAGTTGATGGCGGCTTCTGAATAGTCCTGTATCAGGGTGATGAAGGCCGGCATATAGATGACTGCGCGGTCGGAGTCGTCCTGCTCGCCCGCTATGGGCAGGGAGACCAGGGTTACGGGACGCTTGAGGGCGTCGTTGTCGTTCTTCTGGCCGCCCCTGGAGAGGGTGAGGTAGACAATTCCCTTGTTGACTTCAGTGTGCAGGAAGTAGCAATCGGAGCTGTTTTTCTGTTTGCCGTATTCGGCCTGGGTGCAGAATTCAAAAGGCGTTATTGTCCAGAGCGACGTAATCTCCTGGCGCAGTGCCGCCTTGAATTCGCGGGACCCGCTGAGCACCACCTTGGTCGGTTTGCTCTTGAAATCCTGAAGGAGGTATTGGCGGGTGTAGATGCGCAACTGTCCCCATCCGGACACGGACTGGAAAAGTAGTATAAAAAGCAATAAATATTTACCGATTGACCGTTTCATAGCAGGGCAAAGATAAAAATAATTCACTACATTTGTAAAATAAACTTGCTCTATTATGGCTCAGTATATAGTATCTGCCCGCAAATATCGTCCTGATTCATTTGAAAGCCTTATAGGACAGGACAATATAGCCCGGACCCTGAAGAATTCCATCATCCGGGGGCAGCTGGCGCACGCTTATCTTTTCTGCGGTCCGCGCGGAGTCGGCAAGACCAGCGCCGCCCGTATTTTCGCCAAAACTATAAACTGTGCCCATCCTACCGCAGACATGGAGCCTTGCGGGGAGTGCGAATCCTGCGTCTCTTTCCGCGAGGGCCGTTCCTATTGCATCCATGAGCTGGATGCTGCATCCAACAACGGCGTCGAGGATATCAAGGCCCTCATGGAACAGGTGCAGATTCCTCCCCAGGTGGGCAAGTACAGCGTCTACATCATAGACGAGGTGCACATGCTCACCCAGTCGGCTTTCAATGCCTTCCTGAAGACACTCGAGGAGCCGCCGGCACATGCCATCTTCATTCTGGCCACCACAGAAAAGCACAAGATCATTCCTACCATACTCAGCCGCTGCCAGACTTACGATTTCAACCGCATCAGCGTGCCTGACATCGTTCGCAACTTGCGTGACATAGCCGGCAAGGAGGGTGTGAAGGTAGACGATGAGTCGCTGCACGTGATAGCCCATAAGGCGGACGGCGCCATGCGTGACGCCCTGACTATCTTCGACCAGACGGTGGCTTTCTGCGGTACGGACATCCATTATGAGGATGTTATCCGCAACTTGAACGTGCTGGATTACGAGTACAGCTTCAAGCTGGTGGATGCTTTCCTGGCCAAGGATTACGGCACCGCGCTGCTGGTGTTCGACGAGATCTTGTCCAAGGGTTTCAACGCCCTGCATTTTGTGTCGGCTCTGGGCAGCCATTTCCGCGATTTGCTGGTGAGCCGTACCGGCGGGCTTGACGCCCTGCTGGATTTGCCGGCTTCCCTGCAGGAGCGTTACCGCGAGCAGGCGGGGCGCTGCTCCGTGAAGTTCCTTTACGAGGCGCTGGGCATCGTGTCCCAGTGCGAGGCGGGTTACCGCGGCGCCACCAACCAGCGTTTGCATATTGAGTTCGCGCTTATGCGCCTGGCGTTCCTCGGAGGCGTGCCCTCCGAGCCGGCTCCGGCCGTTTCCGCTACGCGGGTGTTGCCTCCGAAAGACTTCGCTTCGCTCATCCCTCCCACTGCTGACGCAGCGGGTCCCTCCCATTCACGTGGCCATGGGCGGCCACGGTCTTCGGAGGCAACACCCGCCTCCGCTTCGCCGGCCGGAGCTGAAGCCTTGTCTTCGGTTGTTCCTGTTCAGCCGGATGCGGCCGTAGAGGCAGCAGGCAGTCCGGTTGCGGGACCTTTGGCTCCCGAAAAGGGAGGGGACCCGCTTGCGGGGAGGCGTCCCGCGGCCGGAGCTGCCTGGGCCGGTGAAACGGCCGCAGCCGGAGCACAAGAAGCCGGATTCGGAGGCAATACCCGCGGAGCGGACAAGCCGGCGGCGCTCAGGAAGCGGGCGGCGGGGCTGTCGCTGAGTTCGCTGATGAGCGACGAAGAGATAACGGTTGAGCTGGCGACGGAGGCTGACAGCGGGGAGCAGCCGCTGCCGGACGCTGAAGCGCTGAAGGCAAAGTGGCCTGAGCTCGCGGCAATGTACTCCGCGCAGCCGCGCCTTGCGAACGCCCTTGCCACTGCAAAACTGGACACCAGGGAAGAAGACGGCCGAGTGATCCTGAGCTTCGCCCTCGTGAGCGAGGCGCAGCGAAGCTGGATTGCGGACAAGAAGCTACGCGAACTGGAAGACCGCTTCCAGAAGCTCATGAACTGCAACAGGATACGCCTGGAGCCCGAAGTCCTGCCCGAGGAACATCAGGAAGACAAAAAATACATGCCTGTAGAAAAGGCACAAGACTTGATGCAAAAGAACCCCGAAGTAGGCGAACTGATTAAAGACCTCTCACTTGATATAAGATGAAACTGCACTGCCATAACCTGGTCAAGAAATACGGCCTCCGCACAGTCGTGAAGGGGGTGTCGATGGAAGTCGAGCAGGGAGAAATAGTTGGTTTCCTCGGCCCCAACGGAGCCGGAAAGACAACCAGCTTCTACATGATAACAGGCCAGATAGTCCCCAACGAAGGCCAGGTATTCCTGGACGACGAAGAGATTACCAACCTCCCCATGTACAAGCGCGCCCAGAAAGGCGTAGGCTACCTCCCCCAGGACGCATCCGTGTTCCGCAAAATGTCCGTCGAAGACAATATAATGAGCGTGATGGAGATGAAGGGCATGCCGCGCAAGGAACGCCAGGAACGTCTGGAAGACCTTATAGACGAATTCAACCTATCCAAAGTCCGCAAGTCCCTGGGAATCCAGCTGTCCGGCGGTGAGCGCCGCCGCTGCGAGATTGCCCGCGCCCTGGCCATCGACCCCAAGTTTATTCTTCTGGACGAACCTTTCGCGGGAGTCGACCCCATTGCAGTGGAAGACATACAGTACATCATCGCAAAACTCAAGTACAAGAATATAGGCGTCATCATTACGGACCACAACGTGGGCGAAACCCTCGCCATCACGGACCGTGCGTACCTGCTTTACGAAGGATCGATCCTCCAGCAGGGCACGCCCGAGTCGCTTGCGGCCGATGACGATGTGCGCACCAAATATCTCGGCAGCGGTTTCGTATTAAAGCGTTCCGTATCGGTACTGCGTGCCCAGGAAGAGCACGAAGCAAAAAAGGAGGCATAGCATGGAAGAAATCAGAGGCAGCATTTCGCAGATCATCGGTCCCGTAGTGGACGTACATTTCGACATAGCCGACAAGGAACAATCAACCGCGTCGTTGCCCAGAATCCATGACGCCCTCACCGTGCAGGTGCCCGGCGGCCGCAAGCTGGTCATCGAGGTGCAGCAGCACATAGGGGAGGAGACAGTACGCTGCGTGGCCATGGATTCCACGGACGGCCTGCGAAGGGGCCTGGAGGTAATCAACACCCGCAAGCCCATCGCGATGCCCGTCGGCAAGCAGATCCGCGGACGCGTGATGAACGTCACCGGCCAGCGCATCGACGGCCTGTCCGAGCTGGACGAAGAAGGCGCCCTCCCCATACACCGTGAGCCCCCGAAATTCGAGGACCTCGCCACCTCGCAGGAGGTGCTGTTCACCGGCATCAAGGTAATCGACCTGCTGGAGCCGTACCTGAAGGGCGGAAAAATCGGCCTCTTCGGCGGCGCCGGCGTCGGCAAGACCGTGCTCATCAAGGAACTCATCAACAACATCGCCAAGAAGCACAACGGCTTCTCCGTGTTCGCCGGCGTGGGCGAGCGTACCCGCGAGGGCAACGACCTCCTGCGGGAGATGATAGAATCCGACGTTATCCGCTACGGCAGCGAGTTCAAGGAGGCGATGGAAAAGGGCCACTGGGACCTCTCCAAGGTGGACCAGGAGGAGCTCGGCAAGTCGCAGGTGGCCATGGTGTTCGGCCAGATGAACGAACCCCCGGGAGCCCGTAGCTCCGTGGCGCTCAGCGGCCTGACGCTTGCGGAATCGTTCCGCGATAGCCGCGAGCCGGACGCCCCTCACGACATACTCTTCTTCATCGACAACATCTTCCGATTCACGCAGGCCGGCTCCGAAGTGTCCGCCCTCCTCGGCCGAATGCCGTCCGCAGTGGGCTACCAGCCTACCCTGGCGACGGAGATGGGATCGATGCAGGAGCGCATCACCTCCACCAAGAACGGCTCCATCACCTCAGTGCAGGCGGTGTACGTGCCGGCGGACGACCTTACCGACCCCGCCCCGGCGACCACCTTCTCGCACCTGGACGCCACTACGGTGCTCAGCCGTAAGATTACCTCCCTGGGTATCTATCCGGCAGTCGACCCACTGGAGTCCACTTCCCGCATCCTCGACCCCAATATCGTAGGCGAGGAGCACTACCGTACCGCCCAGAGGGTCAAGCAGATACTGCAGCGCAACAAGGAGCTGCAGGACATAATCGCCATCCTGGGAATGGACGAACTGTCCGACGAAGACAAGCAGACCGTCAACCGCGCCCGCCGTGTGCAGCGCTTCCTCTCGCAGCCTTTCCAGGTGGCGGAGCAGTTTACCGGCGTGAAGGGCGTAATGGTGGACATAGCAGATACCATCAAGGGCTTCAACATGATTCTCGACGGCGAGTGCGACGACCTGCCGGAGCAGGCCTTCCTTAACGTCGGAACCATCGAGGATGCCATTGAGAAAGGACGTAAGATACTGGAACAGGCGAAATGACGTTCAAGCAGCTGACTCTCAGAATCCTTTCCCCCGAAGGGACGGTCTTCGAAGGCCCGGTGACCGCAGTTTATCTGCCAGGAACCATGGGTCGCTTCGAGGTTCTCCCCGGGCATGCTCCCATTGTTTCTTCCTTGTCGAAGGGGGAGATACGCTGGCGCGTAGAAGGAAACGAGTCGGTGATTGCCGTCAGCGGCGGTGCCGTCATGCTGAAAGACAACATTTTAACCGTATGCGCGCAAGTAGGATCATAATACTGGCACTTTGCATCTTGCTGCTGCCGATAAGATCCTTCGCTGAACCCGAAGAATCCCAGTCCTTCAATGTGTCCGAGTACATATTCGGGCACATCAGCGATGCATACGACTGGCATATCACCACGGTTAACGACCACCACATCAGCATACCCCTGCCGGTTATCCTGATTGACGGCGGCGTGCATGTGTTCAGCAGCGAAAAGCTCGCCCACGGTGCAGAATACGACGGCTACCGCATTGCAGCGAAAGGGGAGCCGTCCGAGGGCAAGATTGTACGCGCTTCCGACGGCACGCGGCCGCTGGACATCTCCATCACCAAGAATGTATGCGGCCTTATAATAGACAGCGTGCTTCTGGTGGTGCTTATACTGTTATGTGCCCGCTGGTACCGCAGGCACAATGTGCTTAAAGAGGCTCCCACAGGCCTTGCAGGGCTGCTGGAACCGGTTATAGTAACCATAGAGCAGGACGTTATCAAGGATGCCGTAGGCCCTGAATACCAGAAATTCTCGCCTTATCTGCTGACGGCGTTCTTCTTCATACTCATCAACAACCTAATGGGTATAGTGCCATTCTTCCCCGGAGGCGCCAACATCACCGGAAACATAGCCGTAACCATGGCTATGGCCCTGTTTACCTTCCTGGCGGTAAATCTGTTCGGTACCAGGCACTACTGGAAAGAAGTGCTCTGGCCGGACGTGCCCTTGTTCCTGAAGGCCATACCCATTATGCCCGTTATAGAGATAATTGGCATGTTCACCAAGCCTTTCTCTCTGATGATCAGGCTTTTCGCCAATATGCTGGCGGGTCATATCATGCTCCTCAGCACTATTGCCGTTATCTTCCTTACAGTAAAGCTGGGCCCTCTGATCAACGGCTCGCTCTCCCTTATCTCGGTGCTCTTCGGCATCTTCCTGGATGTGCTGGAGCTGCTTGTGGCCTTTATCCAGGCCTATGTATTCACCATGCTCTCGTCCGTGTTTATCGGACTGGCGCATCCTCAACCTGAAACTCATTAAATTTCAATATTATGATAGGAACTATTCTTCAAGCAACGGCCCTGGCCAAGTTCGGCGGAGCAATCGGAGCAGGTATCGTAGCAATCGGTGCTGCAATCGGTATCGGTAAACTTGCCAAGTCTACCATGGAAGCATCGGCCCGCCAGCCGGAAATCGCAGGCGGCCTCCGTACCACTGCAATTATTATCGGTGCCCTTATCGAGGGTGTGTGCCTCTTCGGCGTGCTGGTGTGCCTGCTCGCCGTAGTCAGTGATTAACCATGTCCCTCATTACACCGGACTTCGGCCTGCTGTTCTGGATGGTCGTGATCTTCGGAGCGGTGTTCTTCCTGCTCGCGAAGTTCGGCTTTCCTGTGATTACCAAGGCGGTACGTGAGCGCTCGGAGCATATCGAGCAGTCGCTGCGTGCCGCCGAGGAGGCCCGGCTGAGCCTGGAACGCTTTGCCGAGGACCAGAACCGTCTGATAGAGCAGACCAAGGTGGAGCGGGCGGAGATACTCAAGGCTGCGAGCGACGAGCGGAATGCGATGATAGCCAAGGCGCACGAAGACGCGTCTGCGGAAGCGGCCAAGATACTCCGGAACGCCCGAGATGAAATAGCGGCCGAGCAGGAACTTGCCCGCCGCGAACTCCGTTCCGAGCTGTCGGCCCTTTCGGTGGCAGTCGCGGAAAAAATCGTCCGCAAGGAGCTGGATACTGCCGACGGGCAGAAGCAGCTGCTGGATAAGTATGTAGAAGAGGCTGTACAAAGCCAGGTGAATTAAAGATGAATACCGGAGCAATCACCAAGCGTTACGCCCGTGCGCTGCTGCTGTATACGCAGGAGCGTGGCTCTGCCGCACGAGTGTGCGAGCAGGTCAGGCGTTTGTTGCGTGATTCTTCCAAGCTTCCCTCAAAACTGGAACCCGATCTGGAGCGCTTCATCAGGCTGCTCGCAGAAAGGGGGAGGACGGACTACCTCAGGCGCATACTGCGCTGTTTCGTAGACATGTACGTAGAATCCGTGGGCTTGAAGAACGTGCGTCTGATAACTGCGGCTCCCTTCGAGGGGTTGGAGGACAGGGTGCGTGAGTCCATAGAGAAGCGTACCGGCTGCGAGGTGGTAATTGAGACGGAAGTGGATCCCGGGCTGATTGGCGGCTTCCGCGTAATCGTGAACGGGGAAATGATGGACGCCAGTGTGCGGCATCAGCTGCAGCTGCTCGAGCGTCAGTTTATAGAAAAGAACAACAGAATCGTATAGCAGATGGCACAGAATACGATAAAGGCGAGTGAAATATCCGACATCCTCCTGGAACAGCTGAGGGGAGTCGACATGTCTATCAAGTATGAGGAGGTTGGCAGCGTGCTTACCGTCAGCGACGGTGTGGCCCGCATCCACGGACTCAACAATGCTGAGGCCGGCGAGCTCCTGGAGTTCGACAGCGGTGTGAAGGCCGTTGTGATGAATCTGGAGGAGGATAACGTGGGAGCGGTGCTGCTGGGTCCTACCGACCTTGTAAAGGAAGACATGGGCGTGCGCAGGCTGGGCCGCATTGCCGGCATCGAAGTCGGCGAGGGGCTGGTGGGCCGCGTGGTCGATCCCATCGGCACTCCTCTGGACGGCCTGGGTCCCGTGAAAGGGGAGACCGTACGTATGCCGCTGGAGCGCAAGGCGCCCGGAGTCATCTTCCGTGAGCCCGTTCACGAGCCTCTGCAGACAGGTCTCAAGGCCATAGACGCCATGATTCCTATCGGACGCGGCCAGCGTGAGCTCATCATCGGCGACCGCCAGACCGGAAAGACCGCCATTGCCATCGATACCATTATCAACCAGTGCAGCGGCTGGCTGGCCGGAGACCCGGTCTACTGCATCTACGTAGCAGTCGGCCAGAAGGGCTCCACCGTCGCCTCTATCGTCCAGACTCTCAGGGAGAAAGGGGCGATGGACTATACCATCGTGGTGGCTGCTACCGCTGCCGATCCCGCTGCCCTGCAGTATTACGCTCCCTTCGCTGGTGCCGCCATTGGCGAGTACTTCCGCGACACGGGACGTCACGCCCTGGTGGTCTATGACGACCTGAGCAAGCAGGCGGTGGCCTATCGTGAGGTGTCGCTTATCCTGCGCCGTCCCTCAGGCCGTGAGGCATATCCGGGAGACGTTTTCTATCTGCACTCCCGTCTGCTGGAGCGTGCGGCCAAGATTATCTCCCAGCAGGAGGTGGCCGAGCAGATGAACGACCTGCCCGAGGCCCTTCGCGGCAAGGTCAAGGCCGGCGGATCGCTTACGGCCCTGCCTATAATTGAGACGCAGGCCGGCGACGTTTCCGCCTACATTCCTACGAATGTTATTTCCATTACCGACGGCCAGATTTACCTGGAAAGCTCTCTCTTCAACGCCGGCTTCCGCCCCGCTGTGAATGTGGGTATTTCCGTTTCCCGTGTGGGCGGTGCGGCTCAGGTGAAGAGCATGAAGAAGGTCGCAGGTACGCTTAAGATAGACCAGGCGCAGTTCGAGGAACTGGAGTCGTTCTCCAAGTTCTCGTCCGACCTGGACAAGGTTACCGCAATGACTCTGGACAAGGGACGCAAGAACAATCAGTTGCTGATTCAGCCGCAGTACAGTCCCATGCCGGTAGGGGAGCAGGTCGCTATCTTGTATTGCGGCACGCATGGACTGATGGCGGATATTCGCGTAGACCAGGTAATCGAATTCCAGGGACTTTTCCTGGACAGGATGCGTGCATCGCACGGTAAGATTTTGGAAGAATTGGGTGCCGGTGTCGTTTCCGACGGTGCCGGAGCCGCTATAGAGAAGGTTGCTGCTGACGTATGTCGTCACTTAGGGAAGTAAAGGATCGTATCGCATCGGTGCGTAGTACGCTGAAGATTACTTCGGCGATGAAACTCGTGGCTTCTTCCAAGCTGCGCCGCGCCCAGCGTTCAATCGAAGCCCTGAGGCCGTATGCCGATACACTTTCGGAAATCCTGGCTACGGCCAGCGGCTCCACTTCTCGGGAGTTGCCTCCGATGGACTTCGCTTCGCTCATCCCTCCCACGCCTGACGGCGCGGGCCCCTCCCATTCACGTGGCCATGGGCGGCCACGGTCTTCGGAGGTAACCCCCGAAGGCGTCTCGCCGCTGGTCGTAGTGGCGTTCGCCAGCAACAGTTCCATGTGCGGAGCATTCAACGCCAACGTCATCAAGAAGACGCTGGAAGTCGCGCGCGAATGTGAGTGGAACATGGAATTCTGGGCGTTCGGCCGCAAGATGGCCGAGGCGCTGCGCAAGGAGGGACATCCTGCGACGCGCGACTATTCATCCCTTGTAGCCCATCCGTCGTTCGATGCCGTGGCCAAGGTGGCCGAAGAGTTGCGTACGCTGCAGCAGACCGGTGCCATTTCCGGCGCCGTGCTGGTTTACAACCACTTTGTCAGCACCGGCCGCCAGCTAGTTGTGGCGGAATCTTACCTGTCGGCTGACGATTGTGCGGATGCCGGGGAGGGCTCCGGAGGCCATTTCGGCGAAACTGAGCCGTCAACCGGGCCCTCTGACTACATCCTGGAACCCTCTGCGCCGGAGCTGCTGGAAACCCTGATGCCGCAGGTGCTGGATCTGAAGCTGTATGCGGCGCTGCTGGATTCTGCGGCTTCCGAGCATGCGGCCAGGATGATAGCCATGCAGACGGCGACCGACAACGCAGAGGAACTGCTCGCCAGCCTTACGCTGGAATACAACAAAGGCCGCCAGCAGAAGATTACCTCAGAGATTCTGGATCTTGTAGGCGCCGAAGCCTGACAACAATAATTAAAAAAAAGAGGGTCACACATCAGTGCGACCCTCTTTTTTATTAAGACTCAATTATTAGTTGCCTTGGAAAATATCGTCACCGTAACCAAGGTTACCTGCACTCACGTTGTACTGAGTCCAGATGCACACATAATTGTAATCAGGGTAGTAGTAGTTGTACACCAGGTAGTCATCACTTCCCTGCCAGGTTGCAACGTCACGGGCGGACATCATACCATAGGAACCGAATTCAACACCGATTTCCTGGTTTGCGCACTTTACAGTGAAGAAGGTATCACCACTTGCATCCTTCTGTGCACCACCGACAACCTCGAATACACGATGATAGCCGGGAGCAATCAGATCGGGGAAGCGGTAACGGCCTTCAATCTGGTCGCACTTCTCAAGAGTAGCCTCGATAGCGCCAAGGCCAATTCTTGCAGCCAGACGTACGGAAGTAAACGTACCCTTGGAAAGAGTGGTCCAGGACAGACCGACGAAATTGGTGGAAGCCAGAGCGGATGCACCGCCACCGATACCGGCTACAACAATCTGGTTGGAACCTTTGATGCCGGTGAGAATGGTAGAGAACACCTTGGCGCCGTCAAATTCGCTAACCTGAACGTCAGCCTTTTTACCATTGGCCTTTACATACTCGGCATATCCTGCCTCGCCCTTTGCCTCCAGGTTGGAAGTGTAGGCCTCGATGGGCTCATAGAGATAATAAACCTCTTCTACCTTGTTGTTTGCAGTAATCCTGATAGCAATATCGTTGTCAGGATTGTATTCGCTACCGGGATTGTACTGGTAGATACCAACGTACGGAGTAGCGTCATTGCCAGGCTCTGTACCCTCGATCTGGGCACAAGCGGCAAATACGAGCGCTGCCGCAGCAGCAATCAGAGAAATATACTTTTTCATATACTGCTATCGGAATTAGTTAAACTTGTAAGGATCAGAATCTCCGTCCGGAGCTACAGGTTCGTTGTTGTTGGTGCAAGCGAAGTTGTAGTTGGTCTCGGTCTGGACGATACAGAGGTTCATCCAGTCAGGAGTCTTTTCTACGTTGTAACGGTAGGTCTCAACGTGGTTGGTTCCAGGATAGCTGCGGATGATACCCTTCTGCAGACGCTTGACGTCCTTGGTTGCCATACCCTCACCCCAGAACTCTACGCGGCGCTGCCACCAAACCTCGTTGATGAACTTGCTGGAAGTAGTGTTGTAGTAAGCGTCGGTATGATTGCCATACTCGTAGGCGGCGTCACGGGTCTTTGCGAAAGCGGTGAGCAGAGCAACACCTTCGCTCTCGTTCAGACGACCTGCTGCCTCAGCCTCGATGAGGTACATTTCCTCAACACGCATCAGAGGGACAGCGACAACGAAACCGATGTACTGGTTGTTGCGGCCTTCCTCGCCACCGGCGGTGCGGAACTTGAAGTTCAGACCACCGACGCAGTGGAAGTCTGCGCTGAGTACGTTGTTCTGGTAGATCCAGTCAGGGTGATCGGTGTATGCGCTGAGAGCCTGGAGAGCATCTGCCTGACCCAACTCGTCGATTGCGAAGTCTGCGAAGCACTTCTTACGGAAGTCGGTAGCAGGGATGGTCTCATAGAGGTGACGGTCGATGAAGATAGGACGGCCGTAGCTTGCTGCATAACCGCAACCTGAGGTCTTGGGATTGATTTCCATGCACATCCATGAACCCCAGCTGGAGTCACCGTCGTTTTTCTGAATGTTGGGATCGTCGGCCTTGTAGGTCACACCGAGCATCCAGGAAGCGTTAGGAGTGTTGAAACCGGTCTCCCAGTTGGTGTAAGCGTTGTCATCCATGATGGTGTAGCCGGCCTGTGCCTTCTTGGCATAGTCCTTTGCGCTCTGCCACTCACCCATAAGGAGGTAGGCGCGGGCCTTAAGACCATAGACGCAGCTTACGTCAGGAAGATAAACGTTTGCACGCTGATAATTTGCGAGATAAGCCTCAGCCTTGTCGAGGTCGGAAAGGATCTGGGCGAACATAGCCTCGTTTGTTGCACGGGGGTTGTTGGAGAGGTCCTTAACCTGAGTAGTCTCAACTACCAGAGGTACGGTCTCGGCTTCTTTGTCGAGATAATAAGGCTTGGTTGCGAACATCTGAGCAAGGTCGAGATACAGGTATGCACGGTAGAACAGTGCAATACCGGCACCGGGAGCCTTTGCTTCGTCGGGCTCTTCGCCTGCGAGGGAAATAACGTTGTTGCAAGCCTTGATCCACTTGTAGTAGTGAGTCCAGGCGTACTGGCTGTTAGCCCAGGTGGGGCCGAGGTGGTCGATGCAGTACCAGCTGTCGAACCAACCGTTGCACAGTGCAGGGGGAACAAGGTCGTTGCCCATGAGATCCCAGTAAAGGAAGAACTGAGGAAGACCGAAGTCGTTAGCTCTGGTATCGCTGGGGCTATAGACGAACTGGCCGACAAAGGTGGAAGTTACTGCATCCACGAAGAGGTCGTATGCGCCGGGAGCGTTTGCAACCTGCTCAGCAGTAGCATAACTTGTCTGAGGGACAGTTTCCTGAATACAACCGGCTGCTATGGTAAGGGTGCAGACGGCGGCCAAGATATAGTTCAATACTTTTTTCATAATCATATCCTCCTCTAATTAGAAAGTGACCTGGATGCCACCGGAAATGTTGCGGACAGGGGAGTAAGTATTCACCGTAGCGGTGCTCTGGAGAGAAGCGCGAGGGTCGAAGCCCTTGCGAGCGGAGATGTAACCAATGTTCTCACCGACTGCATAGATGCGGATGCGGCTGACGGCTTTCTCGATACCGAGCTTGCGAACCGGCACGTTGTAGCCGACGGAGAAGGACTGGAAGTTGATGTAGCTTGCATTGGTCAGCCAGCGGCTGGAACCTGCAGCTGCATCTTCGTCACCATACTGCCAGCGAGGAATGTTACTGCTGGTGTTGTTGGGGGTCCAAGCCTTGAAGATATCAACGGAGTAGTTGTAACCACCGTCGGAGGCCTTCGTGGCAGGAGTCATCAACTGAGCGTAGGTGTTATCGGTAATGCGACCGCCGATCTGATAGTCGAAGGTAGCACTGAGGTCGAAGTCGAAGAAACGGATGGAAGTATTCAGACCGCCGAATGCCTTGGGCAGAAGGGTGCCCTGGGTGTAACGGGTAGCCTCACCGATGTGGGTGGTGGTGCCGGAATACTCGGTACCGGGACGGTTGGTAACGGTTGTGGAAACGATTCCGCCGAGTGCGCTGAGGTTCTTGTCATAGTAGTACAGAGCTTCACCTTCTTCGTTGACACCTGCATAAACATAGTTCATGTAGTTACGGAGCTCACCGCCTTCAGTCCACCAATAGGGGCTCTCATAGTAGCCTCCCTTAGGATTCTCTTCAGTCTTGCTGTCGGGGTTGATCTTGCTCTCAGGCAGTTTGAGAATAACAGCCTTGTTGAAAGCGATGTTGCCGCCGATGCTCCACTCGAAGTTGCGGGCACGAACAGGAACGACCTGGAGGGACACCTCAACACCCTTGTTGGCGATGTCACCGATGTTGCCGTAGTAACCACGGGTACCTGCGGACTCAGGGACGGAGAGCCAGAAGAGCAGGTCGGAAGTCTTCTTGTAGTAAGCGTCTACGGAACCGGATACGCGGGCTTTCCAGAAGCTGAACTCAAGACCGACGTTGGTGTTGGTCGTGGTCTCCCAGGTAATCTCAGGGTTACCGAGCAGACGGAAAGTCGGGGACATGCTGATATCGGAAGATTTGCTCAGCGTGTAAGTATCGGTGTATGCGTAGCTGGTGATGTCTTCGTTACCCTGCTGGCCGATGGAAGCCTTAAGCTTCAGGAGGTCGATTGCAGATGCTCCGGAGAGGAATCCTTCCTTGGAAAGGATCCAGGCGGCGCCGACGGACCAGAAGTTACCCCAACGGTGATCGGGATCGAAGGTTGAGGTTGCATCACGACGGAAGGAGGCGGAAGCGTAGTACTTCTTTGCGAAGTCGTACTGGGCGCTCACGTAGTAACCTTCTACGTTGAAGAAGCTGGATGCGGAAGAAGTACCTGCGTAAAGCACGTTAGCAAAAGCGCCGACCTCAGCGATTTCAGGGGAGAAACCACCCTGGGCGGTGATGGCCTGGCTTCTGGTAGCGGTGGTGTAGTACTCGTGACCAGCCATAATGTTCACAGAGTGCTGACCGAACTCGTTGTAGTAGGTCAGGTTCTGGTTGTTGTTGGTGCGGAAACCGGTGTAAGCATACTTGTAGAGCTCACCGTTAACGCCTTCCTTAGGTCCGTAGAACGGGTTGTCATATACGGTCTGGAGGGTGCTGCCCCAGTTCACGTTGGAGGAGATATTAGCCTTCAGGTGAGGGGTAATATCGATGTCTGCAGTGAAGGTGCCGTTGAACTGCCTGCCCTCGGAGATGTTGGAGTTGTAGCGGTTGGAACCGAAGGGGTTACCAGTCTGCATGAATCCACGGCCGATACCGTAGTTTCTTGCTGCCACACCGTAGTCGTACTGCTCGTGACCATATTCATCGGTACGGATGATGGGGTTGCCGTTCTGATCCAGCACGCGCACGTAAATAGGATAAATAGGTGCGATGAAGGTCGTGTAGTACATAAGGTTGGTGGAACCGAGGCTGGTGCCGAGGTTAGGGTTGGAAGTGGTCTTGGAGTTGACGAAACCAACGTTTGCGCCAATCTTGAGCCATTTCTTGATATTATAGTCAGCACGGGCACGGGCGGTCCAGCGCTCGAAACCGGAGTACTCGATGATACCGTCTTCGTTGAGGTAAGCGAGGGAAGCGTAGAAGCTGCCGCGGTCGTTACCGCCTCTGACACTCATGTTGTATTCCTGACGGATTGCGTTCTTGTAAGCCTGGTCGCGCCAGTTGTCGGGAGTCAGATAGTAATTCTCACCGTTGAACTCATAGCTGCGTCCGAGCTTTGCGTTGGGGTTGATCTTGCCGTTGAGGCCGATGAGCTGCTCGCCCTCGGGAACAGTGTAAACGTTGTATCCGAGGTGAGTGTCGATCATAGCGGTGTTGGCAGTGATGTTTGCATTCTCTGCGCTGTAACCCTGGTTGTAGTAATAGTAGTTGTACAACTGGGTGTAGTAGGCCTCGTAGAACTGTGCGGGATCAGTGATCACGTCGTGATCCTGAACAGCACGGGAGTTGACGCCGATACGCATGTCAACGTTAACCTGTGCGTTTTCATTTGCATGTCCGCGCTTGGTGGTAACGAGGATGACACCGGCTGCACCACGGGCACCGTAGAGGGCTGCAGAGGCAGCATCCTTCAGAACGGTGATGGACTCGATGTCGCTCTGGGGAATGTTGGTCAAGCTTGCGGAGTAGGGGGCGCCGTCCACAATCACGAGAGGATCGGTACCAGCCTGCAGGGAAGCAATACCACGGATGTTGATGCTACCGGCACCAGCTCCAGGAGCACCGGATGCGCCCTTCATCTGGAGTCCCGGGACGGAACCAACCAGGGCGTTGGTGACGTTGGAGGTGGCACGCTTGGCCAGGTCCTCGGACTTGACCACGGATGCGGAACCGGTAAACGCCTCTTTGGTCGTGGTACCGAAGGCAACCACGATCGTCTCGTTCAGGGCCTCGAAGTCGGGCTCCAGGGAGACGTTGATCACTTTCTTGCCTGCGATGGCGACGGTCTGTGCAACGTAGCCAACGGAGGAGAACTCGAGCGATGCGTTAGCAGGTGCATCGATGGTGTAGTTACCGTTGGCGTCAGAGGAGACACCGCTGGTGGTACCCTTCACCACAATGGATGCGAACGGAACGCTCTCACCTGTCTGTGCATCCTTCACATTTCCCGTAACCCTTACATTCTGTGCGGACAGGGAAACTGCCAGGAGGATGAACAAGGTGCTCAAAAGCAATTTTGCTTTGTTCATAGGCATTGGATTAAATTAAACAATAAATTATACTAACTAAAACTTATAGCCCGTTAAAAAGGGGTAGTCGTTAATGCAAAAAATTCGGCGCAAGTTAGTAAATATATTTTTATTATACAAATTTTATATAGGGCCTCTGAGTGCGCCCTGTGGCAGTTTGCCCTAAAATCGGTTTCGATTTGACAGTATTATGTCTTGATTCCGTAATATTTTTAATGTGTTTTATGTATAATTCTTTCGAAAATTAATTAAATATTTTTTAAACCTTCGCCCGTACCTGGTTTCCGGCCGCCTCCGTGCAAGCAGTGTATTTTGGTTTTTCTTCAATTTGTCGTAACTTTGTCATTTTGCATCTATAAAAATAGAAATAGTATGAGTGTTAGATTGAAACTGATTACGGTGTTTCTGGTGCTCCTTCAGGCATTCTCCGCCTGGGGCCAGAATGTTACCGTAACCGGTGTAGTAAAGGATGAGGCCGGATTCCCCGTTCCCGGGGCCTCGGTCTTTGTCCCGGGTACGACCAGGGGTGTCATAACCGGAGACAAGGGCCAGTTCGTTTTCGATGTGCCTGCATCCACAAAGGGAATCAAGATTTCCTGCATAGGATACGACGATGCAGACATCGACTTGTCCCAATCCAAGTTGAAGGACATCAGCATCGTTCTTAAGGAGTCCACAACCTTCCTGGAGAGCGCCGTGGCCGTGGGTTACGGATCCCCCAAGAAAGTCGAGTCTCTGGTGGGCAGCGTCACTACCGTGAGCTCTGAAAGCATACGCACAGCCCCCTCATCATCGGCCCTGGATGCACTTCAGGGGCAGGTTGCCGGCCTTGCTGTCCTTACTTCCGGAGGCGTGGCGGGAGACAACTCGGTGTCCATGAAGCTACATGGTACCGGATCCCTTACTTCTTCGTCGACCCCTCTTTACATCATAGACGGTGTGCCTTCCAGCTCGCGTTCCATCATGTCATTGAATCCTAATGACATAGAGTCCATTTCCATCTGCAAGGACGCGTCTGCGACTTCCATTTACGGCGCCCGTGCGGCCAACGGAGTGGTGCACATCATCACCAAGAGCGGTTCGTACAACAACGACGCCACCATCACGGTGCGTTCCCAGTACGGCATCTCCACCATCACCGACAAGTCGCTCTATGAGAACATGATGAGCAGTTCGGAGCTGGCCCGCCTATGGAATATGGCAGGTATCCATTCGGAGCAGTATGTCAAGGAGACCTTCTACGACAACGGCTACAATGCCGACACCAGGTGGTACAACTATGTGCAGCAGTTCAACAACCCTCAATACCAGAACGACATTTCCATTGAGGGCGGCGGCCAGAGGGTGGCATACCTTATCGGCGCATCCCAGTTCCATCAGAGGGGCTCGGCCATAGGTAACGTCTACGACCGCTTCACCATCCGTTCCAACGTTCAGGGACGTCCGAAGGACTGGCTCAAAGTGGGTATGAACATGAGTGCGACCTACGACAAGACTATCCAGAACCCCAACTGGTCCAACTCGTCCAACAACCGTAACTATACCTCAGGAGCCCTTTCCTACCTCACCCTGCCCTTCTATCCGGCAATCGATCCGGAAACGGGGGAGGAGTACGTGAACGAGTATCCCGGCGGAATGATCAACCACCATACCTATATGGCCAACCGCGTCACGCCTACCGAGCGCCTCGGCCTCATGGGTACGGCTTTCGTTACCGTCGACTTCACTCCGGACCTGAAGTTTTCTTCCAGGGCCGGTCTGGACGGCTACATCAACCGCTACACCGGAGTAATGAAGCCCGACTACTACCTCATGGGCGGCAGCGGCTGGAGGAGCCGCAGTACGGCATACAGCTATTCTTCGGTGCTCACCAACACCCTTGAGTACTCCTACGACAAGAACGACGCGGTCAAATTCAGCCTGCTGGCCGGTCACGAGGAGATTTTCAACGATTATGACGCATGGTCCGGTTCCATCGAGAATATCATCAATCCCCGAATCACCCTTATCAGCTCCGGAGACCCAGAGACCCGCGAGATAGACGAGAGCCAGGTGCAGAGCGCCTTCCGTTCCTTCTTCGGGCATGGCGACGTTACCTTCCTGGAGAAGTATATCCTGGACGGAACGGTGCGCGCAGATGCGTCGTCCCGCTTCGGTGCCTCCAACCGCTGGGGCGTATTCTGGTCTGCCGGTGCCTTGTGGAAGGCCAAAAGGGAGCCTTTCCTGAGGAACGTAGTATGGCTCAACGACCTTAACTTCAAGGTCAGCTATGGTACCTCCGGTAATGCCAACATATCTGATTACCAGGCGCTTAACCTCCTTGGCGAGGGAGGTGTGTACGACGGTACCAACGGCCTCTACTTTGCGCAGCCCGAGAATCCCGACCTTTCCTGGGAGAAGCAGGCACTCCTTACGGTGGCCCTTACCGGTAAGGTTCTGGACCGCGTGGACTTCGACGTGGAGTGGTATCACAGGAAAACCACCGACATGCTCATGAGCGTGCCCATTCCGGCCACCGTCGGCTTCAGTTCCCAGTACCGCAATGTGGGCGCCCTGCTCAATACGGGCGTCGACGTGACCCTGGGGTACGACATTATCCGCACCCGCGAGTCCTTCCTGCATTTCCAGGCCACCTATAACTACAACGCAGAGAAGGTGCTTGAGCTCTTCGACGGCCGCGACCGCTGGGAGATAGCCAATACCGGCGTCGCCTTCGTGGTCGGCCAGCCTGTTATGTACTACTATCCCATTTACGCAGGCGTGGACAGGAACACCGGAAAGCCTACCTGGTATGTTCCCAATGCGGACGATGTGGATACTCCCACCATGGAAGAGACCACCGATGTATTCGCAGAGGAAGACCTTACCCAGAACACAGGCTACAAGCGTCACGCTCCGGTATACGGAGGATTCAGCTTCTCCGGCGCATGGAAGAACCTTTCCTTCCTGGCCGATTTCTCTTTTGTGCTCGGCAAGTACATGATAAACAACGATGCATATTTCTATGCCAACCCCAACAACTTTGCCGACAGCAACCAGCATAAAGAGATATCCGATTTCTGGACCGAAACCAATCCGGATGCCAAATGGCCCGACTGGCGCCAGGGAACCGTGATGCAGTTCGACACCCACCTGCTGGAGGACGCATCCTTCCTCAGGCTCAAGAGCCTGCAGCTTGCTTACTCGCTGCCCAAGTCCGTCATGTCCAACATAAAGTTCATGAAGGATCTGAAGTTTACATTCACAGGCCGTAACCTTCTTACGTTCACCAAGTTCTCCGGAATCGACCCGGAGGACGACACTAACGTCACCCTCGGCCTTCCTGCCAACTCCAAGCAAATGCTGCTTGGCATTGAACTTGTCTTCTAAAATATGCAAGCCATGAAAAACACGATTAAATACTTGTTTGTTGCAGCTGCACTTGCAGCCTTCTCCGCTTGCGACCTGAACCTTCTGCCCACAAACGCGATAGTTTACGAACCGGGCGGACAGGTTATTGCTACCCGCGAAGACCTGCTTCAGTTCGAAGCCAGGATCATGTCTGATTACCGTGCTGTCCACGGAGGCATGTACAATATAATAGAGGATGTCATGACGGACGGCTTCAACGCCTCGTCCGGATTCGGAAACAACTACGGCAGCGTTCACCGCACCGACGACAGCTTCTCTTCCAGCGACAGCTACATAGATTCCTATTGGGGCAACCACTATACGGTCATCAAGGACTACAATGTGCTTATCAACGCCCTTAACGATGATATTAACGTACCTGACGGTACTGAAATCATTTCCTGGACTATCCAAGGAGAGGCTTACATGTTCCGTGCAGAGGCCTACATGAACCTTGTACGCCACTTCGGCGCCCAGTACGACCCCAACGACAACGGGGCCCTTGGTGTGCCCATAGTGCTTGAGTTCGACCTCTATGCCCGTCCCGCAAGGAATACCGTCCACGAGGTGTACAATCAGATTAAGGCGGACCTTGATTCGGCGGCCGTACGTCTTGCCGACGTGCCGGGACAGCTGCAGGCCGATTATCCCACCATCGACGCGGTGAATGCCCTCTATGCCCGTTATTACCTGGATACAAAGGATTACAAGAACGCAGCGGCGATGGCAGGGAAGGTTATATCCACCGGCAAGTACACCCTGTCCAATACGGCGGCCAAGCTTAAGGATGAATTCCGCGACGACGTAGGTACGGAGGCTATCATGCAGCTCTATGGCTCCCTCCAGGAGACGCCTAACGCCACCAGCGTATATACGAGCATGTTCTCTTCCCAGGACCATGGCGTCTGCTACCGCTCCCTCTTCCTGCCCACCAGGAAGCTCGTCGACAGTTACGGCGCCAACGATATCCGCAAGGTGGTATGGTTCTCCAGCACCGACTATTACACAGAGGTGAACGGTTCCTACTACCGCGGCGACTTCTTCACCTTCGTGAAGTATCAGGGCAACAGCACCTTGTATTCCGGTGAGGTCCCCAACGGCGTGCAGATGTGCAAGCCTTTCCTGATCAGTGAGATGTATCTCATCAAAGCAGAGGCGGAAGCCATGCAGGATGATATACCCAAGGCAAAAACTACTATCAACCAGCTCCAGACCGCCCGCGGCGCCGCAAAGACCAGCGGACGTATTGAAGATATCCAGAACGAATGGTTCCGCGAGACCGTCGGCGAGGGCATGCGCTGGACCTGCCTCAAGCGCTGGGGTATCGGCTTCGACAAACGTGAGGCGCAGACCGGCACCCTTGCAAAGAATGCAGTCATGCAGGGCGATTACTACGACGCCCGCAGCCTTGCCGCTGACGACAGGTCTTTCATCTGGCCCATTCCCGCCGATGAAAGGCGTTTGAACGCCAACCTTAAACAGAATCCCGGTTACGGTACAGAATAAAGGAGAAAGAGTATGAAGAAGTTTTATCTTATTGCAGCCGCGCTGCTGGTGCTTGCAGGGTCTTCCTGCAGCCGTAAGGTGGAGTTTACGGATATTCCGTTCGTTTATTTCCCCAGCCCCTCGCTCTCCGTTTATGAAGATGCCGGTGTGGTGGATATTCCCGTGAAGGCCGTTTCCGACGTGGCTTTTACACTTACTTTCGAAACCGCTGACGGTGAGAAGGTGGATCAGTCCTCCGGTATCACCGTTCCCAACGGCCAGAGAGGAGTTGACTACGAAATAGAGGACAACGAGGCCGCCATCATCCGATTCAATGCGGGTGAAAGCGAAAAGAGCATCAAGGTGCGCATAACCGATTTCCCGGGCGTGCTGACAGGAAACAAGGACTTCACTATCAAGATGGTAAGCTCCGGCAACGAAGTATGCAAAGGCGGCTATTCCTATTGCAAAGTCACAATTATAGATAACGACCATCCGCTGAAGAACATCCTTGGCGAATATACGGCCACGGATGCTGAAGGAGCGACCTGGACCCTTACTCTTGCTGCCGACCCGAATGACTGGTACACAACCTTTATAGACGGTATCGTCCCTACATTTGCCGGCAACTGGGTAGGTCAGGGCCTGCGCCATTATGTTCCCGCCACAGTGTCTGAAAACCTTTCAAAGATTTCCGTGAATCTTGGATACAAACTTGCCGATAAGTACAGCGGTTACGATATATCCATCTGGGGGTACGACGGAACATATATTTACAATTCCGGTACCCTGGCTTTCGAGAAGACGGAAGACGGCTTCAAGCTGGACGGCACAAAGGGCTTTGTGGCCATCTACGAGAACGGCGGATACTATCTGGCCGCCTCTAATGCAATGGCCATGGCTCCTATTACGCTCGTTAAGAAATAACAATAAAAAACAAGAATATGAAAGCATCATTTTTCAAATCAGCGTTGCTGGCAATAGGCGCAATGGCCATGCTGGCATCCTGCGATTTCCTGAAGAAGGAAGATGTGCTCGTGGGATTCAGCTCCGCAACACCTTTTGCTGACGGAACAGCGACCCTTACGGTTTCACTCTCCTCGCCGGCTTCCTCAAATGTGTCAGTGAGCATTTCCTGCGACGGTAATCTACCCAACGGTGGGTTGACGTTCAGCAGCCCGGTGGAGATTCCTGCCGGCTCCACCTCCGGCGACTGTCATTTAACTCTGAATGAGGACAAGTTCTCTCCCGGAGAATACGATGCCGTTTTTACTATAGTTTCTGTAAAGGGAGCAAAAGTTGATCCTTCCAAAAACACTTGCTCGCTCAAGCTTATCGTTGAAGAAGACCCTGTAAATCCTGTGGTAACCCCTTCTGTGGTTTCCATTTCCAATTACAGCGAGTCCTTCACGGATGGCAAGGCTTCTTTCACTCTGGCCCTCGACAAGGCTGCAGATTCTGATGTATATGTCAACTTCTCAGTTCAGACCGAGGTTGAAGGCTATGCCGCCATACCGGCGTCTGCCCTTACTTTCGACAATCCCGCCATCATTCCCGCAGGTGCCTTGTCCAAGGAAATCAGCGTGACCCTGGACGAGAGCGCAGTCCAGAAGGGAGTCAGCAATTATGCGATAATCGTCATCTCTTCCGTGAGCGACAATGCCGTCGTCGCCTCCTCCAAGACCAAGACTTATATTGAGGCAACTGCTCCGCTTGCAGCAAATCTGCGCAGCGACTGGACCGTAGCATTCGCAGGAGAATATGAAAGAGACGGAGTCGTGTATCACACCATAGAAGTCAAAGGCGTCGGGGAGAATGACGGTTATTATATTTTCCCTTATAATGCTGGAACTGTCGATTTCTATTTCAACGGCGATATGACAGCTTTCATCAAAACTATGGAAGAGATTGTCGCAGAACCGCTGGGTACAGAGCAGGCTTATCAGATCAAGAAGGGATCAACCGGTTGGTTGTATCAAAAATTCCCGGTAGGAGAATACGAAATCTGGATGCTGGGTTGCTCCGAATCCGGACATCTCACCGGAGACTATGCTACCAGTACCTTTAAGATTGAAGCTACTCCTGAGGTCCTTGCAGCTTACAATAAGTGGCTTGGCGAATGGAATGTTACACGCCAGTCAAAGACAGACAAGTGGGTCATCACTGAAGACGTTCCCGGTGCCAGTTTCTGCATTCAGGGTATCGACGGTGACAATCCGACTATTGCCGACATCCAGGTCTATGCTGATTACGATGCTGCCAATGACGAGATTGTCCTCTATACCCAGGACTGCAAGACATGGTCTTATAACGGAACCGACTATACCATCGCACTGATAGGTATGTATGAAAACAGCACCAAGCTGGTCACCGGAGACTTCGATTTGGCTGTTATTTCCAGGACGGGAGACAATTCAGCAACCATTAAGTCCGGCGGGACCGTAACCGTCAGCGGTGGCAGTACGTTCGATGTTACCGGCATGACTTTCTTTGCAATTCCGCCCAGTGGCAGCGGCTATGTGTTCAATGGCCAGGTGTTCTATCTGTGGCCCGAAACCATGACCAGGATCGAGGCTATCGAAAATGACCCTGTATATAACGCTTTCCTCGGTGACTGGAATATCAAGCGTATGAATTCTGAATGGGACGACAGCGCAAATGCATTCAAGGAGACCGGCGAAGTTTCCGATACCTGGACAATTTCTCCCAAACTGGCCGGATACACCTTCTATATTTCCGGTTTTGAAGGTTTCAGTGATGTGGTGATTGTTGCAGATTACAATGCCGCCAGCGGTTCACTCTCTGTTTCCGAGCAGAGTTTTACCATAGGTGAATACAAGCTTGCGACCCTTGCCTTGTTCCATTATCCCGGTGACGCCCAGTATCCGGCTGGTGACTATTTGTGGAATGGCGGAGCTACGGCATTCACGGGCAAGGTAGAAGGCGATTCCATCAAGCTGACCCCCGGCAAGGCAGGCGACTACGGTGATTTTGTCATGTTCCAGTTGTTCCAGTTGGAAAACGACTATTATTATAACTACCACGGGGACGGCTATGTCCTGCCCAACACCCTTACAAAGGCTGCGGCACCCAATGCGGTGAGCAAAAAGGCCATGGGCAAGGCTCAGAATGCCGGTTACAGGCTTTCCAAGAGCGGCTCCCAGATGCAGCGCATGTCTGCCCCCGCTACCGGAGTTTACCGTGGTGGCGACAAGATGGAACGCAACCTGCCTCTTAAATAATGAAAAGGTTTTTGCTACTGACCTGCCTGCTGGCCTGCTTCGCAAGCCTGTCGGCGCAGAACTATGACTACAAGCCCAGGGAAACCTGGCCTTATCTGCTGGAGGAATTTACCTCCGGGGGCGTGCATACCTCCGGAGGTGAAGACCTCAACGAAGGATGGTACAACATCTGTGTGGTGGACGGGAAACTCCATTTCGTTCAGGACGGCAAAATAATGGAAGCCAACATGTGGCAGATTCAGTATGCCCGTATAGGTGATTCCATGTATATAAACCGCATGGGGAAGATGCAGCAGGTGGTGGCCAAAGAGGGAATCTACATGCTGCTACGCTCGGTATTGGTAGACATGGACAGACTCTATAAAAGCGATATAGGCTACGGCGTAAGTTCAGCTACGGCTTCTACCCAGAGCGTCAATACCCTGGACATGGCTATGTCTAACATAAGCATGGGGTTGGAGATGGAGCTTGAGACTGCGATTGCCAAAGCTAAATACGGTTCAGAGCTGCCCCTCCGTGAGCATTACGACTTCATGCTTGGGGTAAGGCAGATAGAAGCCACCCGTTCAGCCGTTATGGCCCTACCCGGCATAGACAAGGTTGCGGCAAAGAAGTTTTTCAGGCAGGAGAAAATAAACTGGAACAAGAAAGAGTCCCTTGCGAAAGTTCTCAAGTATCTTGCTGACAATAATTTATAAGGATTCAGAATGAACAGAATTCCGTTGCTGACCGTACTTGCGGTCTTTCTGGCCTGCGCATGCGGCAAAGAGACCGGAGCACCTGTCACAAAAACTGCGGTCCCGGAGAACGATGGCGATTCCGCCGCTTCCGTTTTTCTCCCCGGACAGATAAGCGTATATTTCGACGATGACCTCGTCTCCCTAGTAGAATCCGGTGCTGATTTCAAGAAGGCGGGCACCAAGGCTGCCGGTTTCGCCGGTGCGCTCGAAGAATTGGGCGTGGTTTCCATGGAGAGGCTTTTCCCCGTGGATGAAGAGTTCGAAGCCAGGCACAGGGAGTTCGGCCTCCATCGCTGGTACAGGGTACGCTTCGACGGTGGCACGCCCGCTCCTGCCGCAGCAGAGCGCTTCGGCATGGTTCCCGGCGTCAGCATTGCCAACCCGGTTTACAAGGTGGCAACATGTGATACGTACTTCGATGATCCGCAGGAAAAGAGTCAGTGGCATTATCACAACAGCTCCTTGTCTTGGGCGGATGTGAACGTCGTTCCGGTATGGAAAAAATACACCAGGGGCAGCAGTAAAGTTATTGTTGCCGTGATTGATGCCGGAATAGACCTGGCTCACGAAGACCTTGCAGACGCTGTTGTGCCCCCTGGCGATAACGGGAGCCGCAGCTTCATGATAGACAATACCGGATACCGTATTGTGGCAGGGGAGCACGGCACCCATGTGGCAGGCACTATCGGTGCCATAAACAATAACGGTAAGGGTGTTGCAGGTCTTGCGGGAGGTGATGCTAAGGCCGGGGAAGCAGGTGTACGCCTGATGTCCTGCCAGATTTTTCAGGACGGGCTGAAGGGAGCAAACGATGAGGCTGCCATGGTATGGGCCGCCGATCATGGAGCCGTTATCAGCAACAACAGTTGGGGATATGATTATCGGGATGAGAAGGGAAACTATGACCGGAAAGCGGCTGAAACCGCCCATAACAAATTCATCCAGCCCAACACCGGCGCATATAAGGAGAGCATGAAGGATGCCATCGACTACTTCAATACCTACGCCGGAATAGACAAGAACGGACGCCAGACAGGTCCCATGGCAGGAGGCCTTGTGCTCTTTGCCGCAGGCAATGAGGGACGTATGTATGGCGCTCCGGGGTGCTATCCCGGATGCATGTCTGTAGGTGCTATCACTCCTTACGGAACTAGGTCCACATTTTCCAATTACGGTGAATGGGTGGATATTTGCGCCCCTGGTGTAGATGTACTCAGCACCACTCCCAAGAATACATATTCCAGTATGAGTGGTACCTCCATGGCTTGCCCCCATGTGGCGGGAGTCGCTGCACTTGTGGTTTCTTACTGCGGCGGCACCGGATTTACGCGTGAAATGCTGTGGGAGAAGCTGGTGGGTGGCGGCAACAGTGCGGATGTTCCTGCCTCTTACAGGATAGGACCTCTGGTAGATGCTCTGGGTGCAATGGTATATGGCACCGGAGAACCCCCGCAGAAGGTTGCTGATGTGAAAATTGATGAGGTTATATCCAATAATGTTATTGTTAGCCTCACCGTTCCGTCAGATCATGACGGAGAGCCTGCATATGGATTCCGGCTTTTGGCATCAGAAAACATAAAGGATCTTCAGGAGTGCGACCCGCGCAGTCCCGGTTCCCTGCACTTTGGAGACTTCTTAAGCAAGGATGCTAAAGTTGGGGAAAGAGTAACCGGTGTTTTGGATGACCTTGGATTCAATACCGATTATTATGTCGCTGTCTCGGCATACGATTATGGCCGTAACTTCTCCGAAATTACAATTATCGGCAGCGTTACAACAGGCGGGAACCATGCTCCGACTATGGAATTGAACTATGAAGGAAACTTCCAGTTCCATGTTCAGGACAATTTCTTTATACCGTTTACTGTATCCGACGAAGACGGGCATGTGGTTAATGTGGAGTACGACAAAGATGCGAATGATGAGGGAGCCCTTACTCTCGTTGACGGTACCAAGAGCGGTGAGTTCCGTCTGAAAGTGCTTGGAGCTGCAGCCAAAGCCGGAGTATACCGTTCTGTTCTCCATATATCCGACAATTACGGATTGTCTTTCGATTACCCTGTAGATTATGAGGTCCTGCCCAACGAGGCACCGAAAATACTGAAGCCTGTTGAGAACATCATCCTGAACGAGGTGGGTGACATGCTCAAAATAAACATGAGCGAGTATATCGTGGACCCCGACGGAGAAACGCTCAGCTATAAGGTTGATGTTTCAGACAATTCTGTGGTCCACGTCAGCCAGAAAGGCGGAAGCGATGTGCTCACACTCACGGCCATTGCAGATTCCGGCCTTGTGACGGTGACGCTTTCCACCACAGATGCAGGCGGGGAAAAGGCCTCCCTCTCGTTCAAGGTACTGATACGTGCTGCGGATCAGGAATTCCAGGCCTATCCCAATCCTGTAGTGGAGACACTCTATGTAGGAACGGGACAGACTTCGGAATATTCTACCGTATATATTTTCAATGCCTTGGGAGCGCAAGTCTATTCGGCAGAGATGCTGTGCAGTGCTTTTGAGCCTGCGGAGATCAACATGCGTAATGCCGGCCCGGGCCTGTACACCCTCATGGTCACGTTCGGCGGCAAGACGTACAAGACTACCATAATCAAGAAGTAGAGTATGAAGAGAGCATTTGCATTATTGATTGTTGCGTCTTTGTCTTTCCAGGCTTTGGCGCAAGGTACGGCTATGGATTTCATCCGGGCCAACTGGGGCACTGTGTCCTTTGGCACTGCCGGTGCGGATTATGCGTCCTTCTCTTCCGGCACGGCTTTTTCCGCCGTCGGCAATCCTGCCAAGCTTCCCCTTTCGTCGCAGAAACTGGATGCCGCCGGAACTTTCGGGCTGCTTCCTTCGGGCGAATCCCGGAGCATGGTATATGGAGGCGGCGCATCCGTTAAGCTCGGGCGCATCGGCATATCTGCCGCATACCTCGGCATCAGCCATCCCGAAATCCAGCTTTCTAGTGCCGGAGGCGGTGCTTCCGGGCGCTTCAGCCCAAATGATATGATGGTAGGCCTTGGCCTGGCGGTCGGGATAGGAGACTATCTTTCTTTGGGAGCCGTGGGCCGTTATGCCGGCTCTGCGCTCGACGCCAAGACCAAACTGTCATCCCTCTCCGCCGACGTGGTGGCCATGTTCAGGAAAGACGCCCTCAGCATAAGCGCCGGCGTTGTAGCCCTCGGGCCCAAGGTGGAATCTGTCAGCAACAGGAGCTACTCCTTGCCGTCTTCGGCAAGGCTCGGAGCTGCTTACGTCCTGAGCTTCGGTGACTTTGCTCTGGATATAATGGCAGATGCCGATTACTATTTCAGCGAAAACCTATGTATTGCTGCGGGAATCCAGGCTGGTTACAAAGATATGGTTTTCCTGCGGACCGGAATGAACGTCACAACCATCAATGATGACTTCATTGCAACTCCGGTACCTTCTGTCATAGCTACAGGCGCAGGCGTAAAGCTGTTTGGCGTGAAACTGGACCTTGGTGTCACGCTGAATGCCCTCACAGGCAGCGCCCTTATGGCTTCGCTCGGATACGCTTTCTAGAGTTTATCCTGACGGATCTGCTCTATATACTGGTCAATCCTGCCCAATTCACTCGGAATCCTGATGTGCTGCGGGCAGGATTTCATGCATTTGCCGCAGCGTATGCAGTGGTCTGCCTGGCGCATTGATTCTACGGCCTTGTCGTACTCTGCAAGGTATTTGCGGCGGGCCCTGGCATAATGCTGCTGCTCCGGTCCGGTGACGTAGGTTCCTTCTATGACGCTGTTGTCGTAGAAACGGAATACTCCGGGAATATTGATTCCGTAAGGGCAGGGCATGCAGTACTGGCAACCGGTGCATCCTACCAGAGGGAACTTCGTGCGGTCTTCCGCTATCTCCTCCAGAAGTGCGAATTCACTCTCGTTCAGGGGCTTGAAGTTGCAGTAGGTCTTAAGATTGTCTTCCAGGTGCTCCATATAGGTCATGCCGCTCAGTACGGTAAGCACCTTGGGGAAGCTGCCAGCGAAGCGGAACGCCCATGAAGCCACGCTGCTGTCCGGCTCAATTGCCTTCAGCTTTTCCACCTGATTCTTGGGAAGCGTGGCCAGGCCGCCGCCTCGCAGCGGCTCCATGATGACCACCGGAATATCCCGCTTGGCAAGTTCATTGTACATGTACTCCGCATTCGTGTCCCGTCCGCCGGCATGAGTCCAGTCGATGTAGTTCATCTGTATCTGCACGAAGTCCCAGTGGTACTTCTCATGCAGCTCCATCATGGAATCGAACCCTTCCTGATGGCTGTGGATGGAGAATCCCAGATGCCTGATATGCCCTGCAGCTTTCTCCTTCAGCAGGAAGTCCATGATTCCGGTGTCGCCGAAGCGCTTCTTGAAGTCGTCGGCACTGCCTATGGAGTGCAGCAGATAGTAGTCTATATGGTCGGTCTGGAAAATTTCCAGGGAACGGCGGTACATCAGCACCGAATTCTCATAAGTGGAGTTGGAGAAATTGGACAGCTTGGTGGCAAGCAGCCATTTCTCGCGGGGGTGGCGGTTGAGGGCCACTGCAGTGGCGCGCTCGGAGTCGCCTCGAAGGTACACGGGGGATGTGTCGAAGTAGTTGACTCCGTGCTCCAGGGCCTTGTCTACCAAGGCGTTAACGGCCTCCTGGTCGATAACGTCCTTGCCGTCTTCTCCCGTGGTCATGGGCCAGCGCATGCAGCCGTAGCCCAGCAGTCCTATGCCGGGGTAGTGCTGCGGGACATCTCCGCTTATCTCATTGTTATTGGAACTTTTGGTCTCCTTGGGGGCACAGGCGGCAAGGCCTGTGGCTGCGGCAGCTGCCGCGGATGTTTTAAGAAAACTTCTCCTGTCCATACTGATCAGCTCCTATGAATTTCCAATCCTTTAACTGTAATGGCGCTTACAGGCCTGGACGGGCACAGGTATTCGCACTTGCCGCATCCTATACATATCTCTTCAGCTACCACAGGCCTGCGGTGACCGTCGACGGTAACCATGCTTATGGCGCCTACGGGGCATTCGCGGGCGCATTTACCGCATCCGGCCTCGCCCTTGGCCGCCAGGCACAGCTCTGCATTCACAACGGCCGTACCTATGTGTATGAGGGTTTTGGCCTCTTTCTTCACCGGCAGAATCGCACCGGCGGGGCAGATTTCGGAGCAGGTGGTGCACTCAGGACGGCAGAAGCCGTTCTCGTAGCCCATCTGCGGCTGCAGCAGGTGCTCCAGGTCGGTCGACGGACGCAGCACGCCGTTGGGGCAGTTGGTCACGCACAACTGGCAGGCGGTGCAGTAGTCGTAGAAGGCCTTGACGCTTTGCGCCCCGGGAGGCACCAGCCTCGGCTCGCGCTCCACGGGCGTCTTCGCCTCCATCGGCGCAAGTCCGCCATCGACCTTCATCTCCTGCGCCCGTGCAGTCAGGCCCGCGCCGACCAGCATGGCTCCCGTGGCGATAAACGCCCTACGGCCTTCGTCCGGCTGCTGCGCAGCGGAGCCAGGCCGCCCGTACTTCAGGCCGCCGACCTTGCAGAAGTCGATGCAGTCGAAGCAGTCAACGCAACGCGAGCCGTCGATGGTCTGCGTAGCGCTGTCGATGCAGGAGGCCTTGCAGACATGCTGGCAAGCGCCGCACTTCACGCACTTGTCAGGATCCACATATACCCGGAACAACGAATACTTGCTGATGCTGCCCAGGAACGTGCCCACGGGGCAGATAACGTTGCACCACGCGCGCCCCCAAATCCAAGCGCAGAGCACGACGACCGCGAGCGTGGCGCAAGCGGCAATCATGAAAGGCGCAGGACCTCCGCCAACCACGGCCGTTACCATGCGCCCGTAAGCGCTGTAAGGACCCAGCAAGGCGGTGATAAGCTGACCGTCGACGATCAGGCACCCGATGTACAAAGCCAGCACAGGATAACGCACCCAGCGGCGCTCATTGTTGAACTTGTACTTCTTGCGCAGCGGCTTGATTCGTTTGCCAAGGGTACGCCGCAACCAGATTACAACATCCTGGAAAACGCCCAGCGGGCACAGAACCGAGCAGTAGATGCGCCCGAAAACCCATGTAACAAGCAGGATACCGGCAACCACGACTATATTCCCCAGGACGGCGCTGCCGATAAGGCGCGTAACCGCAGGGAGAAACTGGAGTTTGGCCAGCCAGCCCCACCAGTCGTGTCCTATTCCCACGAACAACAGCGTCAGGCACACAAAGCACAACGCTGCCAATGCGATACGTATTTTCTTTAACATACTAAGTAGTTTCCAAAATATGGTCAGCAAGCGTCAGGCGCTTCCCGCAATAATTGCGGAAGTCTTCCCAACGATAGAAATCGGGCCATTCACGGCCGCGGGCATCGCGGTAGCAGGCGATGGGGAAGTGCTGAGGCTCTTCGTCCAGGCTGCAACGCACCAGCACCTCGCCGCTTCGGTTGCGATACAGGGCGAACAGGAGAGTGGAGGCCATAGGCATGTTGCCGTAGTCGTAGATACGCCCCACCTTGTGGGGATCAGCCTCGCAACCGGTCCATCCGTCGGCCCCAAGGAGCACCAGCGTGCCGGAAATCTTGTAGTCGTGCCCGAAGCGGAGGCGTGCCGCAACGTCGCCGCCGGCAATATCTTCCTCCCAATACTTGATGAAGTCCCGCAGCAGGGCCTCTTCCAGCGCCCAGTTGCGACCGTGGTAAAGCGGAGTGGCCCCGCAGCAACTGTACATCCGGAAATTCTCGCACTCCCATGCCTTCCAGGCATCTTCCGGGTCCATCAGATACATCAGCGACTCCTCCGGACCGAGGGTCTCGGAGAACGCCAGATAGAAGTAAAACGCACGGGCGGCGCTCACGTAGTCCTTGAACACTTTGAGCACGAAAGACGGATCTTTGAAGAAGCGCCCGAAGTAGTGCCCGGGGTCAAGGTTATCGCGCCACAGAGCGTTGAATGCGGGGTTCCACCGGGCGGTGTCGGACTCGAAAGAACGGCTCCAGTCGCGCTCCTCCGCATGAGGATTGTATTTGCTGGTGGGATTAAGCACCCCCATGTCTGCAGCCGAAGCGTCGAAGCTTATGTTCAGACCCTTGTCCAGCCGGCGGTATTCGTCGCAAGCGGCGGCCATGGAGAGGATGGTGCGGTTGGTCTGGGTAGAACGTGCCACGATGCTGCGGCGCCCCTTGAAAACGGGCTTCCACGCCTTCATTATGCGGCCGGCTACCAGGCGGTGCTGTTCCTGCCCGTATTCAGTAAGGTCGTATGCCCGTCCGCAGACCTTATGATACACTGCTTCGCTGCGTTCCAGCAGCTCCTTCCCCAGCGGGGTTAGCTGGTCTGCGCCGTCGGCTTCGGTAACCAGCTTGTGTATCTGGTCGTAAAGCGACTCCTTGCTGTACAAGCGTGCTCCGTGACGGGCGTAAGTGCTTATGTTGAATGGCTTGAATCCATTAGGGGCGGCAGGCGCCGAGGCCGGTTTTTCATAGCGGTACCCGCAGTACCAGTCGGCAGCGCGCCGCACGTCAGAGCGAACTTCTTCAGGGGACAAACCCTGGGCCGCAAGGCAGATGCTCAAGGCAGAAAACAGGGCTATGCTCAGCAGTCTTTTCATGAAGACAAATATAGTAAAATCCAAAATAAATTCATATCTTTGCCTTTGGTTAGAGTTCTGTCGTAAAAAGACAGGACTCCTTTGTTTAACTTAACGCATAATTATGGCAGAAGTACACTATATGAGCCAGGAAGGGCTCGAAAAGCTGAAGAAAGACCTGGCAGAAGCGCTTGCCCAGCGTCCCGTAATTTCGGCAGCTATAGCCGAGGCCCGCGAGAAGGGAGACCTCTCCGAGAATGCGGAATATGAATCCGCCCGCGAAGCCCAGGGATTGCTGGAACTTAAAATCGCAAAACTTCAAGACACCATTGCAAACGCAAAGGTAATCGATGAATCACAGCTCAGCACAGACAAGGTCGGCATGCTTACCACCGTCAAGGTAAAGAACCTCTCCGCCGACGCCGAGATGACATTCACGATCGTGGGAGAGAAAGAGGCCGATTTTTCACAGGGACGCCTGGCTGCCACCACACCTATCGCCAGGGCTCTCATGGGTCATGCCAAAGGTGAGACCGTAGAAGCCAAAGTTCCTTCCGGAATTCTGAAATTCAAGATTCTCGATATTTCCTTATGACAATCTTTACAAAAATAGCGAAAGGGGAAATCCCTTCGTACAAAGTAGCGGAGGACGATCAGTTCTACGCTTTTTTGGATATAAGCCCCCTTGCCGCGGGCCACACCCTGGTCATCCCCAAGAATGTAGAGGACGACTATATTTTTAATCTGGACCCCGAAGTATATCAGGGACTGTGGGCTTTTGCCCGCAAGGTCGCTAAGGCTCTCAAAGCCGCCGTGCCCTGCAAGCGCGTCGGCGTAGCCGTTCTCGGCATGGAAGTTCCCCACACCCATATCCACCTGGTACCCCTCCAGACAGAAGGAGACCTGGATTTCCGCAAGAAACGTCCTGAGATTACACCCGAACAGATGGCCGGCATAGCGGCCTCCATACTCGCCGAATATGAAAAGCTTTAAGCTCTTGCTGGGTGCGGCACTGCTGCTTGCCGCCTGTACACCCAAGGCCCGTATAGATTGTACCGTCGAGGGCGCTCCTGAGTCCAAAGTGGAAGTCAGGCTCTTGGATGTCAATGTTTACAATGTGCTGGATACCGTCGTCACCGACGCCTCCGGCCGCATGCGTTATGCGGTTGACGTGAAGCCCGGGCAGCCGGAGTTCGTCTACCTTTTCAGAAACGGCACCAAGATAGCCTCCCTGCTGCTCAGCGAGGGGGAGAAGGCGGTGGTCAAGGCTGACACTCTCGGCACTTTCCAAGTAGAAGGTTCTCCCGAGTCCGTCCGCCTGGCCGGCGTTGAGGACATGATTGCACGTTTTACCAGGGAGGTAAACGCTACCGACGACAGCCGGGAGATTTCCACCCTTTTCATAGCTCACTACAGGGAATGCACCAGGTACGTCCTGGAGAATTCCAAGTCCCTTACTGTGATACCTGTGCTTTTCCAGCAGCTGGATGCTAACACTCCGGTGTTCTGCCAGTACACGGACGCCATACTCTTCCGCAACACCCTGGATTCGCTGAAGACCGTCTATCCCGAGTCCCGTTACGTGAAGGCTCTGGAGAAGGAGACCATACGCCGCGAGAACGCCATGCAGATGCGCAACCTTATCGGTTCCGCCGACACCCAGGGTTTCCCCGACATCAAGATGCCCGATATCAACGGACAGAAGGTAATGCTGTCGGAAGTCGACGCCAAGGCCATCCTGCTGCACTTCTGGGATTCCTCCGTGGCTGAAGACAAGATGTTCAACCTGGACAACCTTATGCCTCTCTGGGAGCGCTGGAACAAGCGCGGCTTCCAGATTTACGCTGTAGACATCAACCCGGACAAGGGCATGTGGGCCTCTGTCGTACGTGCCCAGAAACTGCCCTGGATCAACGTGAACGACGGCCTCGGCGCCGCTTCATCTGCCGTGATGCTGTACAACGTATCTGCTGTACCTGCGTCCTATCTGCTGGCCAACGGCGAATTAGCCGCGACGCTCAAGGGGGACAAAGGACTCGACAAGGAACTCGCCAACATCCTCAAATGATACGCTATACCATTGGTATT
This sequence comes from Bacteroidales bacterium, assembly GCA_017554335.1. Taxonomy (GTDB): domain Bacteria; phylum Bacteroidota; class Bacteroidia; order Bacteroidales; family UBA932; genus Cryptobacteroides. The sequence goes on from JAFZIO010000054.1 coordinate 38,112, forward strand.
GACTACGGTACCGACTCTGCAAGGGCGGTGCTGGCAGATGCGTCGTGCGGACGCATAGTGGCTTCTGCCACCTGTAACTACGCCCGCTGGGCCGAGGGCCGCTGGTGCGACCCGCTTACCCAGCAGTTCCGTCAGCATCCCCTGGATTACATCGAGTGTCTGGAGACGGTGCTGCGCCAGGTTGTGGCCGCGTGCCCTGACCCCTCCGCCATCTGCGCCATTGCTGTCGACACCACCGGCAGTACCGTGGCCATGACGGACCGCAGCGGTATGCCGCTGTCTCTGCTGCCGGAGTTCGCAGAGGACCCGGACGCCATGTTCATACTCTGGAAGGACCATACGGGAACCGTTGAGGCCGAAGAGTTTACGGCCGCCGGCGCCCGCCACGTGCCTAATTACATATGCCAGAGCGGCAACCATTATTCCTCCGAATGCACCTGGGCCAAAGTGCTCCACGTGCTCCGCAAGAACGCCGTCGTACGCGATGCCGTCTGGGGCTTCGTAGATGAGTGCGACTTCATCACCAACCTGCTGACCGGCTGCCGCGACTTCGGCGCCATGAAGTGGGGGCACTGCATCCCCGGTGCCAAGCAGCTGTGGAACAAGGACTGGGGCGGCTACCCTCCGGAGAGCTTCTTCGAGGAGATCGACCCCCTGCTGCTGCCGGTGCTGCGCCGCATCCCCCAGGTCAACTATCCGAGCTCCGCAGTTGCCGGCAAGCTCTGCCCCGAGTGGGCGGAAAAGCTGGGCCTGAGCACCTCGGTGGTGGTGGGCGTGGGCAACTGTGACGCCCATTCCGGAGCCGTAGGAGCCGGCGTGCGTCCCGGAACGGCAGTGCTGAACCTCGGCACCTCCGCCTGCTACATGGCGGTGATGCCGGTGGAAGAGATGCGCGGCCACTTCATCGAAGGCCTCTTCGGTCAGTCCGAGGGCACGATACTCGAGGGCTACATGGGCTACGAGACGGGTCTGTCGGCGTTCGGCGACATTTTCGCATGGTTCAAGAGGCTCTGCGGCCGTGAGCTCAACGAGCTGGCGGAGGAGGCAAGCGGCATCGCCCTGCGTGACGACCTCCCGCTCGCAACCGATTTCTTCAACGGCCGTCGTGCCCCCAACCCCAGCAACATAGTGACCGCAAGCATCAGCGGACTGCGCATAACCACTTCGCCGGCAGAGATTTACCGTGCGCTCGTGGAGGCCGCCGCCTTCGGCTCCAAGGCCTGTATAGACCAGTACCTGGACGGCGGAATACGTATCGACAAGATGATTGCCGTAGGCGGCATCGCCCAGAAGTCCCCGTTCGTGATGCAGATGCTATGCGACGTGCTCGGACGCCCCATAGAGGTGTCCGACTGCAAGGACGCCTGCGCCATGGGAGCGGCAATCCATGCCGCCGTAGCCGCCGGCCTTTACGGCTCCGTGCTTGAGGCGGAAGACGCTCTCTGCCCCGGTGCCTGCGCCACTTATACTCCTGATCCTGAGCGGCATGCCTTCTATCTGCGCCGCTACGAAAGATATTCAGAATTAGCTCAGTTCGTATTATGACAGTTTTCGAACCTGCAAGGGAAATACCGGTACGCGCCAGCGTCGACATTCTTGTCGTGGGCGGCGGCCCTTCCGGCGTCATGGCTGCTTATGCGGCCGCTCGTAAAGGCAATCACAAGGTCATGCTGCTGGAGAGCAGGGGATTCCTTGGCGGCAACCTCACAATCGGCCTGCCCATTCTGGCCTTCCTTGGTCCCAAGGGAAATCAGGTTATCAAGGGTGAGCCCCAGAAGTTCATAGACAGGCTACGTGAGCGCGGTGCCGCTACCGACCACTATCCTTGCAAACTGCATAAGTCTTTCACCATGGTGGATGCCGAAGAGGTGAAGAATGTCTGTGCAGATATGATGGAAGAGGTTGGCGTAGAGGTGCTTATGTATGTCTTCTGCTGCGGCGTCCTTAAAGAGGGCGAGCAGGTGAAGGGCGTCATAATTGAGTCCAAGTGCGGCCGCGAGGCTATCCTGGCCAAGACCGTTATTGACTGTACAGGTGACGGCGACGTCGCTTTCCGCGCCGGAGTCGAATGCCACAAGGGCGATGCCGACGGCGGTATGCAGCCGCCCACCCTTATGTACCAGTTGCGCGGTGTAGACGTGCAGGCTCTGAGGGATGCCATCGTCCAGCGTCCGGAGGTGTTCGATATGGACAATATGCCCCACAGCCAGTTCACAAGGCGCCATTTCATTACCGTGGGCCTTCGCGGCATGATTGATAAGGCACGTGAGGCCGGGCTGGACATTCCTGTCAACCGCACAATCCTTATTACAGGACTTAAGCCCGATGAGATCTGGGTCAATATGACCCGCGTGAGCGGTACGGACAGCACCGAGCCGTCGAGCTACACCCATTGTGAGATTACCGCGCACAGGCAGATTAAGGTTATCAACGAGTACTTGCGCCGCTTCGTGCCCGGTTTCGAGAATGCCCACCTGGAGATTGTTTCTCCGTTCACCGGCATTCGCGAGAGCCGCGTCATAGTGGGTAAGTATGTGCTTACCGCAGAGGATATAGTGGCAATGAAGAAGTTCGACGATGCGGTTGTGGTTGCCGGTTATCCTGTTGATATTCACCACTCCAAGGGTGGCGACTGTACCATGATCTTCACGGAAGACGCATATGATATCCCTTATCGCGTTCTGGTGCCTGAGAAGGTCGAAGGCCTTCTGGTCGCCGGCCGCTGTTCGTCCATGAACCATGAGGCCATGGCCGGCACCCGCGTAATGTCCACCTGCATGGCCCTGGGCGAAGCCGCCGGTTCCGCCGCACGCGTTGCCCTGGAAGAAGGCGTGCTGCCTTCAGCCGTGGACGTCTCCAAGGTCCGCGCCGACCTTCTGGAGAACGGCGCCTACCTGGGGTAGACTCTGGCTTCACAGCGGGCAAGGTCCCTTTTTATTGCCGTGACCTTGCCCACGAATGTGCCTTTCAAGCCAATATATGATTGATTACTGGGCAAGGTCCTCCATCTGAAATGGGACCTTGCCCGGTTAATGGTGGCAGGGGGAAGAGTAGGGATTAGCCCCGCTGCGCGGGCCTTTTCCCTCGACCTTCGTGAGCAATGCAAACAATGGTGGGACTACGTCCCCTTTTTTGCGCACCGGCAAGTCCTTACAAGAGTAACTCTTGACGGCCTTGCAGTCACACAAAAACGCCGCACATTGTGTGCGGCGCCATTGGTTTGCATTGCATAGCGCGGAGGAAGAGGGATTCGAACCCCCGGAACGTTGCCGTTCAACAGTTTTCAAGACTGCCGCCATCGACCACTCGGCCATTCCTCCATTTTGGGATTGCAAAGGTATGTAAATTATCTGTTTTCTGCAAGTGCTTCGCGAGCCTCGTCCAACAGGGGAGTGCAGTAGGAGATGAAGTCGGTCCAGCGGTAGCAGTTGCCGGAGACGGGAGTGAGGGGAAGCGACAGCGGCTCCTCGTTCAGCATGAGCATCACCAGAAGATCGTCCTCCCGTGGCGCTGCGGCAGATCGGCGCGGAGCGAAGAGCACCATCTGGAAATTGCCGGCCATAGGAATACGGGAGACGTCCCAGACCTTCCATGCATCCGCAAGGTCTTCAATCTCAGCGTCCCAGCCTTCAAGCTTCATAAGGGCGAACAGGGCCATCATGCAGCCGTCGTGCCCGAAGCGCAGGCGCACGCTCACACCGTCGGCAAGATCCTCGGCAGTACGGTCGATTATGTCGCCGAGCACAGCCTCAGAAAGATAGCAGCCGCGCCTGTCGCCTCCCGGCCATCGGCTCTTGGATACATAGAAACGGTAGTTGTCCAGCCGGCCGAGCAGCTGCAGCTCGTCTTCCGTGAAAGCTTCAAGCATCTCATAACCCAAACCGCAGCTCGGCAGGTTCGCGGCCACGTCGAAGAAGTCCTGTATGAAAATCAGCGGGTCACTAAGTCCCGGGGCAGAAGGGTAATCGGTGAACAGGCGCCCGCAGAACGGCTCAGGATCGATAAGTCCGGCGGCATATTCTTCAAACGCCGGACGCCAGAGGCCCGTGCCTTTCTTCCACTGTACGTCGTATTCCGTAGCCCGGGGATTCTCCAGCGTGTGCTGGTTGATGCGGCCCATGTAACTCCGTGACGCATCTGCGTGAATCCGGAGCTTGGGGCGGAGAGACAGCAGGCCCTGGGTGAAGTACTGCATGGAGAGCATAGTGCGCTCCAGATTGGTGGA
>JAFZIO010000055.1 GCA_017554335.1 Bacteroidales bacterium
ACATAATTGGCTTCTAAGAGCCAAAAGTGTTTTTCACCTCCGAATGACAAGTGGGGGTCAAGGACGTTTTTGGCCGCAGGATGAAGAAAGTGTACTTTGCCAATACTGAGAGAACCAGGGCAACCGGCCTCCGGCGCAGCGGGACCGGGGTATGGGAGCGGCGACCCGTGTCCACCCTCGGACACGTTAGAGGGAGGGGCCCGCAGGATGCGACGGAACGCGTGGAGCTTGCTCCCAAGCGGGCGGGAGCAGACTGTGGGAGGGATGAGTGCGGAGCGCGAAGGTCTGCCGCCCCAGGCCCCGGCAAGCGGAGCCGGAGGCGTTGGTATTCCTGACAGGATTTGGGGTAGAAGTTGTCAGAATGGAAGAAAAAGCGGCGGTTCTGACAGAAAAACGAGCGAAAGCTGTCAGAAGCAGAGAAAAAGCGGCGGTTCTGACAGAAAAACGAGCGAAAGCTGTCAGAAGCAGAGAAAAAGCGGCGGTTCTGACAGAAAAACGAGCGAAAGCTGTCAGAAGCAGAGAAAAATCGGCGGTGCTGACAGAAAATGCGGTGAATCCTGTCAGAAGCCGGGAGAATGAGCGAGCCCGGAGTTTTCAACAGCTGCCTGTTGATGAATTCTGCGAAAAAAATTTGGGGGATTGATGAAAAATCTTTTACCTTTGCAAAACGATACGAAAGTGATGAACAAAGTAGTCAAATACTATATGTGATTTAACAAAGGCAGCCTCCCGGGGTTGTCTTTTTTTTGTAGTAACGGTTAGAATAAAGATGATTACCCTCCCCGCATTTGCAGATTTGCACGTACACCTGCGTGAGCCCGGCCAGACATGGAAGGAGACTATCCGCACAGGCAGCCGAGCCGCGGCACGGGGTGGTTATACGCTGGTCTGCGCCATGCCGAACCTGAATCCGGTGCCAGACTCGCCGGAAACCTTAGCGCTGGAGCAGGCTGCCATCAATAAAGACGCGGTCATCAAGGTCCTCCCCTACTGTTCCATCACCAAAGGACGCCAGGGCCTGCAACTCGTAGACTTCCAAGCACTCAAAAACAGCTGCGTAGCCTTCTCCGACGACGGGAGCGGCGTCCAAAGCAACGAAATAATGCGCGAAGCCATGCGCGCCGCCGCACAGGCAGACGTAATACTCGCCGCCCACTGCGAAGACAACACCCTGCTCAAAAACGGCTACATCCACGACGGCCTGTACTGCAAGGCCCACGGCCACAAAGGCATATGCTCGGAGAGCGAGTGGGGGCAGATAGCCCGCGACCTGGAACTCGCCGCAGAAACCGGCTGCCGCTACCACGTTTGCCACATTTCCACCAAGGAGAGCGTTGAAATAATCCGCCAGGCCAAAGCCTCAGGCGTAAGAGTCACCTGCGAGACCGGCCCCCATTACCTCACCCTCTGCGACCAGGACCTCCAGGAAGACGGCCGCTGGAAGATGAATCCCCCGCTCCGCAGTACAGAAGACCGCGATGCCCTGATAGAAGGCCTGAAGGACGGCACCATCGACGTAATCGCCACCGACCACGCCCCCCACTCGGCCGAAGAAAAGTCCAAAGGTCTCAAAGGCAGCGCCTTCGGCATCGTCGGCCTGGAGACGGCATTCCCGGTACTCTACACCAAACTAGTCCGCACCGGCATCATCACCCTCGACCGCCTCACAGAGGCCCTATCAACGGCCCCCAGACGCATCTTCCGCCTCCCGGATGCCCCGCAGGACAGAGTAGAAATAGACACAGACACCCCCTACATAATAGACAGCAGCACCTTCCTCTCGATGGGCCACTCCACCCCCTTCGAAGGAATGGAAGTAACAGGCAAAATATTAAAGACTTATTATAACGGTTATTTAGTGTATGATTCGACCCAAGAAGAAGCTGGTGCTTGAAAACGGATCCGAATTCTACGGAACTCTGTTCGGCGCAGACTGCGACAGAGTCAGCGAAATCGTTTTCAACACCTCGGTCGTGGGGTACCAGGAGATAATCTCCGACCCCTCCTATGCCGGGCAGATAGTGGTTCTCACCTATCCTCTGGCAGGCAACTACGGCATTACGGACGAGGACTACGAGTCCAAGCAGTCCTACCTGGACGGCATCATCGTGCGCGAGTGCTGCGACACCCCCAGCAACTTCCGCCTCACCAAAACTCTTGAAGAAGAGCTGGAAGAGCACGGCATCCCCTGCGTCAGCGGAGTGGACACCAGGGAAATCACCAAGCAGATCCGCCAGCTGGGCCGCCCCAAGGCTGCCATCGTTGACGAAGACATGCCGGTAGAAGAGGCCCTGAAGCTTATACGCGAGACCCCGGAAGGCAGCCGCGCCGTCAAGCAGGTCAGCTGCCGCAAACGCTGGCTCACCCGCACCCCCAACCACCGCTTCCACGTAGTGGCTGTCGACTGCGGCATCAAGCATTCGATCCTGCGCCTGCTGGGAGCCAAGGGATGCAACGTAACAATCGTCCCCTTCGACACCCCTGCCAAAGACATACTGGCTTACAACCCCGATGGCATACTGCTGTCCAACGGCCCCGACAACGTGCCCGAGGTACCTGAGGTCAACGCCCTCTTCAAAGAGCTGAAGGGAAGGCTGCCGGTCTGCGGCATAGGCCTGGGTGCCGAAATAATAGCCTGCAGCTACGGCGCACGCCCCGAATGGATGGGTTGCGGCATACATGGCGACCACCCCGTACGCGAACTGGAGAGCGGCCGCATAGGCATTGCGGTGCTCAACCAGAGCTACTTCTTCCGCAGCCTGGAAGGCACGGGCCTGAAACCCACGCACATCACGGTACCCGAAGGCTACATTGCAGGCTTCGAGAACAAAGAAGACAGAGTGTTCGGCGTTCAGTTCCAGCTGGAGGCCGCCCCCGGTCCCAGGGACTTTATCCACCTGATAGACAAATTCATTAGCATGATGGAGGAACAGAAAGATGCCAAGAAGGACTGATATAAAGAAGGTAATGGTGATAGGCTCCGGGCCTATCGTCATAGGACAGGCGGCGGAATTCGACTACGCCGGCACCCAGGCCTGCCTGGCCCTGAAGGAAGAAGGCTATCAGGTCATCCTGGTAAACTCCAACCCCGCCACCATCATGACGGACACCCAGATGGCCGACAAGGTCTACATGGAGCCGCTCAAGCTGGAATACATAGCCAAGATAATACGTTACGAGCGTCCGGACGCCATAGTCCCCGGCCTCGGCGGCCAGACCGGCCTCAACATGGCAGTGCAGCTGGCCCGCAAAGGCATACTGGAAGAGTGCGGAGTGGAGATACTCGGCACCTCCTTCGAAGGCATAGAAAAAGCTGAGGACCGCGAGAAGTTCAAGGAGCTCTGCATGAGCATAGGCGAGCCCGTCATCCCTTCGGAAATCTGCTACAGCGTAGAAGAGGGAGCCAAGGTGGCGGCGGAAATCGGCTATCCGGTAATCCTCCGTCCCGCCTTCACCCTCGGAGGCACGGGCGGCGGCTTCGCAGACAACGAAGAGGAGCTCCGCGACCTCATGCGCAACGCCCTCGCCCTCTCCCCCGTACATCAGGTGCTGGTGGAGAAGAGCATCAAGGGCTTCAAGGAGATAGAATTCGAGGTCATGCGCGACTCCGCCGACACCGCAATTGCGGTCTGCAGCATGGAGAATATCGACCCCGTAGGCGTGCACACCGGCGATTCCATGGTAGTGGCGCCCGCCCAGACGCTGACCGACAAGGAGTACCAGCTGCTGCGCGACTCGGCCCTCAAGCTCATACGCGCCCTGGGCATCGAAGGAGGCTGCAACGTGCAGTTCGCCCTCGACCCGCTGTCATTCAAGTACTACCTCATCGAGGTCAACCCCCGCGTCTCCCGTTCCTCCGCCCTGGCATCCAAGGCCAGCGGCTTCCCCATCGCCCGCGTGACCGCAAAAATCGCCGTGGGCCTCACCCTGGACGAGATTATGATAGCCGGAGCGCCCGCCTGCTGCGAGCCCGCCATCGATTACGTGGTGGCCAAGGTGGCACGCTTCCCCTTCGACAAGTTTACGGAAGCATCCAACGAACTCGGCACCCAGATGAAGGCCACCGGAGAGGTGATGTCCATCGGCCGCACGCTCGAGGAAAGCATCCTGAAAGCCATGCGTTCGCTGGAAAACGGATGCTGCCACATCTGGAAGAAGAAGTTCGACGACTGGAGCATGGAGCAGCTGCTTGACTACATCAGCAAGCCCACGGACGACCGCATCTACGCCATCGCCCAGCTGCTGCGCCTCCGTATCGACCTCGCCCGCATATACGACCGCACCAAGATAGACGTGCTCTTCCTGGAGAAGATCTACAACATAGTGCGTCTGGAGAGGGAGATACAGTCCGCCCCCGACCTTTCGGCGGAACTGCTGCTTAAGGCCAAGCGCATGGGCTTCGGCGACAAGTACCTGGGCCAGCTGCGCAACATGAGCGAGGTGCAGATGATACGCCTGCGCGAGAGCCTCGGCATACGCCCGGTGTACAAGATGATTGACTCCTGCGCCGGCGAACGCGACACCTACGTGCCCTATTTCTACTCCACCTACGAAGGCGAGAACGAATCCAGGCGCAGCGACCGCAAGAAGATACTGGTGCTGGGTTCCGGCCCCATCAGGATAGGCCAGGGAGTGGAATTCGACTACTCCACCGTACATGCCATCTGGGCCATCAGGGAGGCCGGATTCGAGGCCATTATAATCAACAACAACCCCGAAACCGTTTCTACCGACTATACCATCTCCGACAAGCTCTACTTCGAGCCGCTCACCACGGAAGACGTGATGAACGTAATCAACCTGGAGAAGCCGGACGGCGTGATAGTCACCTTGGGAGGCCAGACCGCCATCAACCTGGCGGCCCCGCTGGCGGAATTCAACGTGCCGCTAATAGGCACCGACCTGCAGGCCATAGACAATGCCGAAGACCGCAAGCTCTTCGAGGCCATATTACGCAAGACCGGCATACCCCAGCCCGAGGCCCGTGCCGTCACCAACGTGGAGGACGGCGTGCGTGCGGCAGCCGAAATCGGCTACCCCGTGCTGGTACGCCCGAGCTTCGTACTCGGCGGCCGTGCCATGATGATAGTGGGCAACGAGGAAATGCTCCGCCACTACCTGCACAACGCGGTGGAGATCAACGAGGACTCCCCCGTGCTGGTTGACCGCTACATAATGGGCCGCGAGACCGAGGTGGACGCCATCTGCGACGGCACCGACGTCTTCATCCCCGCCATCATGGAGCATGTGGAGCGCACCGGCATCCACTCCGGCGACAGTATCAGCGTATACCCTTCCTTCAGCCTGAGCGAGAAGGTCAAGAAGCAGATAATAGACGACACGGTCCAGCTCGGCCGCGCCATAGGCATCAAGGGACTCTTCAACATTCAGTTCATCGTGGACGAGAACGACGACGTGTATGTAATCGAAGTGAACCCCCGTTCGTCCCGTACCGTGCCTTTCATCTCCAAATCCACCGGCATACCCATAGCCAAGATTGCCACCCGCGTAATGCTGGGGCACTCACTTAAGGAGCAGGGTATCAACGAGGTATACTTCCCCGAGCGCAAACGCCACTTCGTAAAGACCCCAGCCTTCTCCTTCGGCAAGATAAAGGGCATAGACTCCTATCTGTCGCCCGAAATGAAGTCTACCGGCGAGGCAATAGGTTACGACAAGACGCTCACGCGCGCCCTCTATAAGTCGCTGCAGGCCTCCGGCATGCTGGTAAGGCCCTACGGCACCGTGCTGGTGACAATAGCCGACAAGGACAAGGAGGCCGCACTGCCGCTGGTACGCCGCTTCTACCAGCTGGGCTTCAACCTGGAGGCCACCAGCGGCACCGCCCGCTTCCTCAAGGAACACGGCCTGCGCACCCGCACGCTGCACAAGATAAACGAGGGAAGCGACGACATCCTGAACGAGATACGCAAGGGCCACGTTAGCTACGTCATAAACACCATAGACCTCAACCAAAAGTCTTCGCACCTGGACGGATATGACATTCGCCGCATTGCGGTAGAGAACAACGTGACCACCTTTACGGCCCTGGAGACCGTCAGGGTGCTGCTTGACGTACTGGAAGAAATTAGTTTCACCGTTTCCACCATAGATGCCGAGTATAACTAAAATACGACTGGAGATAATCTCCAACCTGCCGGTAACTCACAACTGCTTCCGGCTGGAACTCGCCGGGGAAGGCCTGCCCGCCGTTGCCCCGGGGCAGTTCGTACAGCTGGAGGTACCCGGCAAGTTCCTCCGCCGCCCCATATCGGTCCACGACGCTTCAGTGGAACGTATCGTACTGATATACAAGACCGTAGGCGAAGGGACCAAACTGCTCGCCGGAATGACTCCTGGCCAGTCTCTCGAGGTGCTGATGCCCCTGGGCCGCGGCTTCGACCCCGGTATGTGCGGCAAACGCGCCCTGCTGATAGGAGGCGGCCTCGGTTCCGCCCCGCTCTACAGCCTGGCCAAGTCGCTGCTCGCCGCCCGCAAGCAGGTAAACGTAATCCTAGGCTTCAACACCGCAGCCGACGTGGTGCTGCTGGATGAATACCGGGCGCTCGGAGCAGAGCCGGCAGTAGTAACATTAGACGGCTCATACGGCACCAAAGGTGTTGTTACCGACACCCCCATTCCCGAGCACGACTGCTTCTACACCTGCGGCCCCCTGCCCATGATGCGCGCCGTCTGCAAGACACTGGAGACCCCGGGCGAACTCAGCATGGAAGAGAGGATGGGCTGCGGAGCCGGATTCTGCTACGGTTGCACCATACAGACTGCCGGCGGTCCCGCACGCGTATGCGCCGACGGCCCAGTATTCAAGAAGGAGGACATACTATGGTAAGAGACTTGAGCACAGAGTTTTGCGGCATCAGCCTCAAGAACCCGGTGATACCTGCCAGCGGCACCTTCGGCTTCGGCCTCGAGCTTGCCGGCAGCTTCGACCTCAACATTCTGGGAGGCATTTCGCTTAAGGGCACGACGCTCGAGCCCCGCTTCGGCAACCCCACCCCCAGGATAGCGGAATGCGAGGCCGGAATGCTTAACTCCGTGGGCCTACAGAATCCAGGGGTGCATGCCCTAGTGAACGAAAAGGTGCCGGCGCTGCGGAAGCTGTACGGCGGCTGCATCATAGCGAATATCAGCGGCTTTGCCGTGGATGAGTACCGCGAGTGCTGCCGTATAGCGGACGCCTGCGACGGGATAGACATAATAGAGCTGAACATCTCCTGCCCCAACGTGCACGGAGGCGGAATGGCCTTCGGAACCGACGCCCGCGCCGCTGCGGAAGTGACGGCCGCCGTGCGTTCGGTGACGCATAAGCCGCTGGTCGTCAAGCTCAGCCCCAACGTAAGCGACATAGTTGCCATAGCCCGCGCATGCGAGGATGCAGGAGCCGACGGGCTCTGCCTGGTGAACACCTTCCTGGGCATGCGCATAGACATTAAGACACGCAAAACCATTCTGGCGAACCGTACCGGCGGCCTCTCAGGGCCCGCAATCTTCCCGGTGGCCGTAAGGATGGTGAACCAGGTGGCTCATGCCTGCAAGGTGCCCGTAATGGGCTGCGGCGGCGTTGCAACGGCTGAGAATGTGCTTGAAATGATGATGGCCGGGGCAAGCGCCGTGCAGGTAGGGTCGGAGAACCTCCGCAATCCATTTGCCTGCAAGGAGATAGTCGAGGCGCTGCCCGGCGTAATGGAACAACTTGGAATAGAGAAACTAAGCGATATTATAGGATGCGTATGAACAGGGACGTCATCATAGCCTGCGACTTCAGCAGCGCAGCAGAGGTCTTTAAATTCCTGGACCTCTTTGAAGGGCAGCGCAAGCCCTTCGTAAAAATCGGCATGGAGCTTTTTTATGCCGAAGGGCCCGCAATAGTGCGTGAAATAAAGCGCCGCGGGCACCCCATCTTCCTGGACCTGAAGCTTCACGACATTCCCAACACCGTGCGCAAAGCCATGAAGGTGCTCTCCGCCCTTGACGTCGATATGGTGAACGTGCATGCTGCAGGTACCGTAGAGATGATGAAGGCGGCACTCGAAGGCCTGACACGACCCGACGGAAGCCGTCCGCTGCTTATCGCCGTTACCCAGCTCACATCTACCAGCGAGGAGCGCATGCAGAAGGAGCTCCTGATCGGCGCATCCATGGAGAAAACCATTTCCCAGTATGCCCTTAACGCCTGCGAGGCGGGGCTTGACGGGGTGGTCTGTTCACCCCGCGAGGCCGGTCTGGTAAAGGGTGCCTGCGGCCTCAACTTCCTTACCGTCACCCCCGGGATCCGCTTCGCCGGAGCTACGGCGGACGACCAGGTTCGCATCACCACTCCTGCCCAGGCTAAGGAGCTCGGTTCGGACTTCATAGTCGTCGGCCGCCCCATCACGGCAGCGGAGGATCCAGTGGCCGCATACAACAAATGCATAAAAGATTTTGCTTTATGATAGAGAGACAAATCGCTCACGAACTCCTGTCAATCGGAGCCGTTTTCCTTCGTCCCGACGACCCGTTCACCTGGGCCAGCGGCATCAAGAGTCCCATTTATTGCGACAACCGCCTCACCCTTTCCGCTCCCGCCGTACGGGAGAAAGTGGAGGCCGGCCTGGCATCGCTCGTAAAGGAGCATTTTCCTGAGTGCCAAATGCTTATGGGCACTTCTACCGCAGGTATAGCGCATGCCGCCATAACCGCCACTCTGCTTGGCCTGCCTATGGGTTACGTGCGCGGAGAAGCCAAGAGCCACGGCCGCACCAACCGCATAGAGGGCAAGCTTGACCCGGGAGCAAAAGTGGTCGTTGTTGAAGACCTGATCTCCACAGCCGGCAGCGCCATCGAAGTGGTGAACGCCCTGCGCGAGGAGGGGGCGGAGGTGCTGGGAATCGTCAGCATCTTCACATACGGCATCAAGAAAGGCCTCGACAGGCTTGCCGCAGCCAACACCGTGAATTATTCCCTCAGCAACCTCGACGCCCTGGTAGAAGTCGCCGCAGAGGAAGGCTACATAGCAGCAGAGCAGAAAGATAGTATCATAGAATTCCGTAACAGTTTATGAAACACCTGATCGACCCTACCGACCTGAGCAAGGCCGAAACCGACGAAATAGTCGCCCTCGGAGAGGACATAATCCGCAACCGCGAGAAATATTACGACCGCTGCGCCCACCGCAAGCTGGCGACCCTTTTCTATGAGCCCAGCACCCGTACCCGCTTGAGCTTCACCTCCGCAATGATGGAGCTGGGCGGCAACGTCCTCGGCTTCTCGGACGCCCGCAACTCCTCCGTCAGCAAGGGGGAGACGGTCCAGGATACCGTACGCGTCGTAGGCTGCTTCGCCGACGTAATCGCCATGCGCCACTACATCGAAGGCGCGCCCCTGGCAGCGGCCCAGGTGTCCCCGGTGCCCATCATCAACGCAGGAGACGGCAGCCACAGCCACCCGACACAGACGCTTACGGACCTGCTGACCATCAAGCGGGAGCTTGGCCACATCGACGGCATCACCATAGGCTTCTGCGGCGACCTCCGTTTCGGCCGCACCGTGCATTCGCTCATCAAGGCACTCGCCCGCTATAACGACATAAAGGTAATCCTGATAGCTCCCGACGAGCTGCGTCTGCCGGACTACATCAAGCAGGACGTATGCGACCGCGTGGGCATCAGCTATCGCGAGGTCCATACAATCGAGGAGGTGATGCCGGAGCTCGACGTGCTCTACATGACCCGCGTGCAGAAGGAGCGTTTCCTGGACGAGGACGAATTCGACAGGGTGAAGGATGCCTTCGTGCTCGACGCCGCCAAAATGGCGCTGGCCAAGCCCAAGATGGCCGTGCTGCATCCCCTCCCCCGCGTAAACGAAATCCTGCCCGAGGTGGACGCCGACCCGCGTGCCGCATACTTCCGCCAGGTGGAGAACGGCAAGTTCGTGCGTATGGCCCTCATCAGCAAGCTGCTGGAGTGGAAAGACGACCCGGCACACGCATGGACCCCCGGCCCTTCTTCCGACGTTCCCGGCCGCTGCCCCAACCCTAAATGCATATGCAATTGCGAGAGCGTGGAGAAGCGCATAAGGGTAAGCGAAGACGGAACGGCACGCTGCGCGTACTGCGATGCGAAAATTTCGCTATCTTTGTAGCGATATGCTAAAAAAGGTCTCAATAATAGCGGCCGTGTTATGCATGGCCGCTTCTTTTAACGCCCGTTCCCAGGTTGTGGACTTGTTGGGCGGATATAATTTTGACACTGCCAACAGCATGCCTGCTGTAATAATCCAGGCTTACGGTCAAGACAATTTCGGGGATACTTACGCCCGCAGCGAGTTCGGCTTCAAGATGGATCCGTTCAGTATCACTTATGCTTATATGGAGTTCGCCCGTACCCTGGTGTTCTGGAAGGGCACCATGTTCAAGGACTTCGGCCTCCATGCAGAATTCAACGGCTATGCGAACTTTGACAACTGCAACTGGCTTTTCGGCCTGGACTATACCCTGCCGCTGAAAGACCTGGTCAAGGTGAGCCTGCTCTACAAAACCTTCAACGGCGGTGCTTACGCAACCGTTCCTGTTCAGCTTTCCGTGTTGTGGGACATGAAGGACCTTCTGAATGTGAAGGGCCTTGAGTTCAAGGGAGTGGCTAAGGCCTGGGGAGAGAACACGAAGTACTGGTACGGTGATGCCAGCCCCTATGAAGCGGATCCGGCATATTTCATGATACACGCTACCCCTCAGATTTGGTATTCCGTGGGGCAGTTCTTCGGATGGGACGGCCTTAGCGTCGGCGGCGAGATTGACATGGCCGTCAATTTCATGGGCTACAGCGGATTCCGCATCCGCGCCCTCCCCGCATTGAGGTTCAGCTTCTAGAGCAGTAACCATGAAAAGGATTATTCTAACCACATTATTGTTCACGGCTGCCCTTTTAGCGTCCGCCCAGAACGTCAAATATGTTTATACTGAAGCATCGGACCTTACCCTTGTGGGCAAACTGATGCCAGGCAAGACGGCGAACCCCTACCACAGAGTAGATACGACCCTGTACAAAGGCTTCACCAAACGGGAGAACGAGCTTGTGAGAATGTCTTCCGGCATGGCCTGCGTATTCAAGACAAACTCCCCCAGCATCAGCGTCATAACCGAGTTTGGAAAGTTGGACGACCCGGTCAATACCAATATAATCTCCGCCCGCGGATATGACCTTTACATAAAGCAGGGCGGCAAATGGGCCTGGGCCGCGTCCGGAGTAGCTCCCCGCAACAAGCCGGGAGATCCCCTCACCCTCGTGAGCGACATGGACGGCAACATGCATGAATGCCTGATGTATTTCCCGCTCTACAGCGAAGAGTATTCCATAAAGATAGGAGTAGAAGAGGGCGCATCCCTTGAAGCGATAGACAATCCTTTCCGCCACCGCATAGCCATTTGGGGGTCCAGCTACACCCATGGTTCCAGCACCACGCGTGCCGGAATGGCTTATCCGGCGCAGTTCAGCCGGGCTACCGGACTGCAGATGCTTTCCCTCGGCTGCAGCGGCCGCTGTATGCTGCAGGACTATTTCTGCGACGTACTGGTAGACGTAGATGCAGACGCATTCATTTTCGACTCATTCTCCAACCCCCAGGCACCTATGATACGCGAGCGCCTGGTGCCGTTCATCGACAGGATGATAGCAGCCCATCCGGGCAAACCGCTTATCTTCCAGCAGACTATTTACAGGGAGAAAAGACGCTTCAACCTCAAGGAGGAAGCCAAGGAGCAGGCCAAGATGGACATGGCCGCCAGCATCTTCAAAGAGCTGAAATCAACGCCCGAGGGACGACAGAAATACAAAGATGTGTATTTCATTATCCCCCAGGCGTGCCCTGCATCTCATGAGGCAACCGTTGACGGTGTCCATGCCGACAATTACGGCTATTCCTTGTGGGCGGAGTCCATTCGCAAGCCCGTCCTGAAGATTCTGCGCAAGTACGGACTAAACTAGCTTGAACAGTTCCGGATTCAGGTGGCAATAGCCGCCGGGGTTTTTGTCCAAATAGTTCTGGTGATACTCTTCCGCCCTGTAGAAGTTCTTAAGGGGCAGAAGTTCCACGGGCATTTCATTCACGCCGAGAGCCATCCTGGTCTCCAGGAAGATGCCGCTCAAGAGGTCTAAGTCCTCTTCGTCGTCGTAATAGACTCCGGTACGGTAGCGGGTACCCTCGTCACCGCCCTGTTTGTTCAGGCTTAGCGGGTCGATTATCTTGAAGAAAAGCTCAGTAAGCCTGCGGAGCGAGACTGATTCCGGATTGTAGCGCACGTGTACGCATTCGGCGTGTCCCGTAGTATCGGTATACACCTGTTCGTAGCTGGGATTGGCTACACGCCCGTTGGCGAATCCAACTTCCGTAAACTCCACGCCCTCTATGCGCTTGAAAAACTTCTGGGCGCCCCAGAAGCAGCCTGCGGCAAACCAGATGTCTTTCTGGGGGCCATAGACCAGGGTGGACAGCTTCTCCAGCCACCTGCGGTCCGTATCGTCGAAGGCGGCGAGCTCGCGGCTGTCTATGTCCAGCACGCCCTGAATCTCCCCGTGGTTCCATAGCGGCACCACAATCTCGCTGCGGGATTCAGACGAGCAGGCAATATGGCCCTTGAACTTCTCAACATCAGGAACGACTATAGTATGCCGCTCGCTCCAGGCACTGCCGCACACTCCCCTGCCGAACGGGATGCGGGTGCAGGCAACCGGCCCCTGGAATGGTCCCAGCACCAGCTGTTCCCCGTCGACCCGGTAAAACCCCGTCCACCAGAAGCCTATCTCCGAATGCAGCAGCGCGGCGAGGTTGGCCATGCGGGCAATCTCGTCATGCTCCCCGGAGAGAAGAGAACGGGCCTGCCGAAGCAGGCCCTCGTATTTCTCTGTTTTAGTCATACGGCTCTAGAGCCTCTTGAGTATTTCTTCTGTCTGCGCCTCGTAACCGGGCTTGCGGAGCAGGGCGAACATGTTCTTCTTGTAGGCCTCCACGCCGGGCTGGTTGAAAGGATTCACGCCAAGCAGGTATGCGCTTATTCCGCAGGCCGCCTCGAAGAAGTAGAACAGCTGACCGATGCAGAACTCGTCTACACGCTCGATGGAAATCTCGATCTGGGGTACGCCGCCGTCGATATGGGCGAGCTTGGTGCCGAGGGCCGCCATGGCGTTGCAGTGCTCAACATGCTGGCCTGCCAGGTAGTTCAGCTGGTCGAGGTTCTGCTCGTCGCTGCCGATTACCACGCTGCGGTTGGACTTCTCTATGCTCACTACGGTCTCGAACATGCAGCGGTCGCCGTCCTGGATGAACTGGCCGATGGAGTGCAGGTCGGTGGTGAAGTTGGCGGAGGCGGGGTAGATGCCCTTGCCGTCCTTGCCCTCGGACTCGCCGAAGAGCTGCTTCCACCATTCACCGAGGAACATGAAGCGGGGATTATAAGTAACGAGCACCTCGACCTTCTTTCCGAGCTCGAAGTACTGCAGGTTACGCATTGCGGCATACTGGACGGCAGGATTGTCGGCGTTGCGTACGCTCACCTGGGCCTTTGCTGCGGCGGCACCCTTCAGCATGGCGCGCACGTCGTAGCCGGCCACGCAGATGGGCAGCAGGCCGACGGGAGAAAGCACGGAGAAGCGGCCTCCCACGTTGTCGGGGACCACGAAGGTGCGGTATCCTTCCTGGGTGGAGAGGGTCTTGAGGGCTCCGCGGGCGGCGTCGGTGACGGCCACGATACGGTCAGCGGCCTCTTTCTTGCCGTAACGCTGCTCGATGTGCTCCTTTACGATACGGAAAGCCACGGCAGGCTCGGTGGTGGTGCCGGACTTGGAAATGACGATGCAGGCCACGTTGCTCTTCTCCGCCAGGTCCATCATCTCCGCGAGATACTCCTCGCTGAGGTTGTTGCCGGCGAATACCACGCGCGGCTTGGCAGGATCCTGGATGAACTGGTGGTTCAGGGCCTCCAGGGCGGTACGGGCGCCAAGGTAGGAGCCTCCGATGCCGATTACGACCACGAGGTTGACACCGCGGGCCTTCCAGTCGTCGCGGACGGCCTCGCACTCCTTGATGAGGGACTCGGGAGTGCCGTCGGGCAGGGCCTTCCAGCCGAGGAAGTCGTTGCCTGCGCCGGTCTCCTTGTCGAGCACGTCATAAGCTACGAGAGCTTTCTCTACATATTTCTGATAATCTGCTTCCTTTACAAAGGAATCGCAACCTTTAAGATTAACTTTTACCATAGAATATTTGTGATTAATAGTTTCTCTTCATTTATACTCTTTCTCACCGAGAAGCTGGCGGACTAGCAGAGGCTCGTTGGTGGTGATTGCATCAACACCCACCTCTAACATCTTCTGGATATCTTTCTCTTTGTTCACAGTCCATGCGTTCACGGACATGCCCAGGTCGTGGGCGTTCTTCACCCATTCGGGATGTGCCTGGAACATCTTGTACTGATAGTCAACGCCGTTGATGCCCTGGGGTCCGTAGATCCTGGGATCATGGTTGCCCACGAAATCCATGGAAAGGAACTGGTTGATGAATTCCGGGCACAGGCGGGCTACCACGTCGCACATATATTTGCTGAAGCTGATGAACAGCACGCGGTTGGGATCATAAAGCTTGTGAACCTTAAGTGCCGCTACGGTCTTGGCGACCAGCAGGTCCTCGCGATCCTCCGAGGGCTGCTTCTTAAGCTCGATAACCAGCTTCGTAGTCTTGCTTTTGGCTGCCTGGTCGAGATACTCGTCCAGGGTGGGACGGCGCTCGCCGTTGGGCAGGAGATCCTCGGCAAAGTCGGCAAACTTATGGCTTGCGATCGCCTTTCCGTTGATGGAAGGGTCGTGGTTTACCATCACAACATCGTCGGCTGTGATGTGAACGTCACATTCACTGCCCCACAGGCCGGCATCCTGGGCCGCCTTGAGGGAGGCTATGGAATTCTCGCTCATGCCGCCCTGCTCCGACTTCCAGAAGCCGCGGTGGGCCACTATGGCGATTTTGCCTTGCTGGTCGATTACAGGGAACCCGCTTTCGGGCTGATAGGAAATCTTTCTGGATGATGAGCAGGCCACTACGGAAAGGAGGGCTGCCGCTAATGCCGAAACTCTGAGAAGATTCATGATATAGTGTTATGTTAGTCTTACAAAAATACCAAAAAAATCTTATATTTGCGCTACCACATTATGAAAAAGTATATACTAGCACTAGACCAGGGAACAAGCAGTTCCCGTGCGATCATTTTCGATCACGACGGCACCCCCTGTGCCGTAAGCCAGAAAGAATTCACCCAGTACTTCCCCAGCCCGGGACTCGTGGAGCATGATCCTGAAGAGATATGGTCCAGCCAGTCTTCCGTGATGATGGATGTCATAAAGAAGTCAGGCATCTCCGTCCAGGATATTGCCGCGGTAGGCATTACCAACCAGCGTGAAACCACGATAGTATGGGATGCCGAAACCGGCAAGCCCGTGCATAACGCCATCGTATGGCAGGACCGCCGCACCTCCGAATACTGCGACTCGCTCAAGGCCCTCGGGCTCACCGAAAAGGTGAGGGAAAAGACCGGCCTGCTCATAGACGCCTACTTCAGCGGCACCAAGATACGCTGGATACTGGAGAACGTGCCCGACGCCCGCGACCTTGCCAGGCAGGGACGCCTCCGCTTCGGCACGGTGGACTGCTGGCTCATCTGGAAGCTCACCGGAGGTCGCGTCCATTGCACCGACGTATCCAACGCCTCCCGCACCATGCTCTTCAACATCCACACTCTAAAGTGGGACGAGGAGCTGCTGGACCTGCTCGGCATACCGGCATCCATGATGCCCCAGGTACGCTCCTCCAGCGAGGTCTACGGCTTCTGCGAGCAGCTTGACGGCGTGCCTGTAGCGGGCGCGGCGGGCGACCAGCAGGCGGCCCTCTTCGGCCAGATGTGTACCGAGCCCGGAGAGGTCAAGAACACCTACGGCACCGGATGCTTCCTGCTGATGAACAGCGGCAGCAAGGCCATCAAATCTGAAAACCAGCTGCTTACGACCATCGCCTGGAAGATAGGCGACCGGGTGGACTACGCGCTCGAGGGCAGCGTCTTCGTGGCCGGCAGCATAGTGCAGTGGCTGCGCGACGGCCTCGGCCTCATCAAGAGTTCCTCCGAAATCGAGGCGCTTGCGGCCCAGGTGCCCGACAGCGGCGGAGTGAGCCTCGTGCCCGCCCTCACCGGCCTCGGCGCCCCTTACTGGGACCCGTACGCCAAGGGAACGATTACCGGCATCACCCGCGGCACCACCGCCGCACACATCGCCCGCGCCGCCCTGGAAGGCATAGCCTTCGAGACCATGGACGTGGTGGACGCCATGCGGCGCGACGCCGGAGTGGCCCTCCGTTCGCTGAAAGTGGACGGAGGCGCCTCCCGCAACAACCTTATGATGCAGTTCCAGGCCGACATACTCGGCACCGACGTGGTACGCCCCGTGGTAACCGAAACCACCGCCCTCGGAGCCTCCTACCTCGCCGGCCTCGCCGTGGGCTTCTGGGGCTCGCTGGACGAGCTCAAGCAGCAGTGGCGCGCCGAGAGGGTATTCCGCCCGGAAGCATCGGCAGAAAGCGTCAGCAAAGCCGTCAGCGGCTGGAAGGACGCAGTATCCAGAACTTTAACCAAATAACTTATATGGGACTTTTTACAAAATGCCTTTTTGAGCTGATCGGCACCTTCGTACTGATCCTTCTCGGCGACGGTGTGGTCGCCTGCACAACCCTCAAGAAATCCAAAGGCTTAGGCGGCGGTTGGGCCGTCATAACCCTGGGCTGGGGCTTTGCCGTTATGTGCGGCGTATTTATCGCCGGCCCTTATTCGGGCGCTCACCTCAACCCTGCCGTCACCCTCGGCCTTGCCGCAGCCGGACAGTTCCTCTGGAGCGAAGTGCTGCCTTACATAGCGGCCCAGATGATAGGCGGCTTTTTAGGAGCCACAGCAGTCTACCTGTTCTATAAGGACCATTTCGACGCTACGGAAGAAGCCGACGCCAAGCTCGGCGTGTTCTGCACCATGCCTGCCATAGACAACAAATGGCGCAATTTCTTCTGCGAGACCCTGGCAACCTGGCTGCTGGTATTCGTGATCCTGGCATTCTCCACCAAGGAGAACGTGGTGCTCGGAATGGGCAGCCTGGGAGCATTTCCCGTGACCTGCCTCATCATGGCCATAGGTATGTCCCTCGGCGGCGCAACCGGTTATGCCATCAACCCTGCCCGTGACCTCGCACCCCGTATCGCCCACGCAATCCTGCCTATAGCAGGCAAACGCGACAGCGGCTGGGCCTACAGCTGGGTGCCCGTCTGCGGTCCGCTGCTCGGCGGCGTGCTGGCAGCCCTCTGCTTCACGGTAATTTATTAATGCGTTTATGAAGCTTAACAACGGATACGACATCCCGTCGCCCGGATTCGGCACTTTCAAGACCCCCGACGGGGAGGTTTGCGTAGAATCGGTGGTCGAAGCGGTCAAGGCCGGATACCGCCACATAGATACCGCAGCCGTATATGGCAACGAGTGTTCTGTGGGCGAAGGCATAAGGCAGTGCGGCATCGCACGTTCAGAGCTTTTCGTGACCAGCAAGGTATGGAATACCGAGCGCGGCTACGACAAGACTTTGCGAGCCTGCGAGAAGAGCCTCTCAGACCTGGGCCTGGACTATCTGGACCTCTACCTCATCCACTGGCCTGCCAATGAGATGCAGTTCGGCGACAAGGCCGCAGCCATCAATGCAGATACCTGGCGCGCCATGGAGAGGCTGGTGGACGAGAAAGTCGTGCGCTCCATCGGCCTGAGCAATTTCTACCCCAACCACATGGAGCCGGTACTCGCAGGGGCCAACATCCTTCCCGCAGCCGACCAGGTGGAATACCACCCCGGCCTTCTGCAGAAGGAGACCGTCGAGTTGTGCCGCAAGCACGGCATACTGGTGGAGGCATGGAGCTCGCTCGGCCGCGGAAAGCTGCTGGACGAAGCGCATATAGCCAGCATTGCCGAAAGGCACGGAAAGACTTCCGCCCAGGTTATCCAGCGCTGGTGCATACAGCACGGCGTGCTGCCTCTGGCGAAGTCCGTCCACGCCGAACGCATACGCGAGAATTTCGACGTCAACGGTTTCGAGCTCAGCGAGTCCGAGATGGCGGAAATAGATTCCGTTCCGGATTTCCGCTACGGCTCACACCCGGATACGGCAGCGTTTTAGATTAATTAACATATGAAAGCGATGAAAGTGATAGCTGCTGCTGCAGCGATGTTAACAGCCGTTTCCTGCGGCCAGAAACAGGGCCAGAAAGTGCTGGTACTGTATTATTCCCAGACTTCCAACACCAAAGTAGTTGCCGAAGAGATTGCAGGCAGGCTTGGTGCGGATATAGAGGAAATCGTAGCCGTGAACCCTTACGACGGCGATTTCCAGGCCACAATAGAGCGCTGCCTCAAAGAGCGCGAGGCCGGCGAACTGCCGGAGATCCAGCCTCTTGCCGCAGATCTTTCTGCCTACGATGTTATCTTCCTGGGCTATCCCGTATGGTTCGGAACCTATGCACCGCCGGTCATCACACTTTTGAATCAGATAGACCTGAGCGGCAAGGAGGTGGTTCCGTTCTGCACTTTCGGCAGCGGCGGACTGGACTCCAGCGTGCGCGACCTCAAGGCCGCACAGCCCGAGGCCAAGGTGCTTGACGGATACGGCGTCCGCGCCGCCCGTTTGGCAGCCGTACCCAAGGAAGTGGACAATTACCTGAAGGCCGAGGGCTTTATCGAGGGCGAGTATACGAAGCCCGAGCCTTTCCCCGAGCTGCATCCCGCAAGTGAGGAGGAGGCCGCCATACTCTATGCCGCCATTGCCGATTACCCTATGATGCAGGGTACTACAGCTTGTGCCGTTGCCTCCCGCAACATTCCCGACGGTGTCGAATACCTGTTCACCGCCATGCCCCAGTCCCGCGGCAACGATCCCAAGATGCCGCCGGCAACTGAAATGAAGATCTACGTACTGGCAGAAGACGGCCAGCCCCCGGTGTTCACACAGGTGGTGAGGTAGTTCAGGATTAGCGACGGCCGCCCTTTCCGACCCAGGCAGTCCGTCGTAGTGGCGCCTTCCCGCTAACGCGGGCCCCTTCCCTTTTCGGGAGCCAAAGGCCCCTCCGACGGACTGCCTGCTGCCTCTGGGCGGCAGGTTTCCGTTTGAGCGGGCAGCTTTTCGGCCGAAACCTGTCAGAAACGAAGGAAAATCATCAATCCTGACAGAAAACAGCATAAAACCTGTCAGAAACCAGCTACTTGCAACTGCAAATCGCCGCAAACAGTACCTCGCTGACCGTGGGGTGAGCGTGGATTATGTCGCGTGCCTGCTGCAGGGTGGCACCGAGAGCAATCAGCACCGCGGCTTCGTGGATTATGTCTGCGGCGTGCGCTCCCAGGATGTGCACGCCGAGGATGCGGCCGCTGGCCTTGTCGGCGATTACCTTGCAGATGCCGTCGGCCTCGCCGCTGGCCACCGCCTTGCCGTTGGCGCGATAGTTGGCCTTGCCCACGGCGATCTCCATTCCCTCGCACTCCTCTTCGGTCTTTCCGACGCAGGCGGCCTCCGGAACGGTGAAAACGGCCGCCGGCACTACTGAGAAGTCGATTCCGTCACTTTCTCCGCAGATATGATGCAGCGCCCTGCGGCCCTGAGCCGACGCCACGTGGGCCAGCATCATGCCGCCGGTAATATCGCCCACGGCGTACACTCCGGGCACGTTAGTCTGCATGTTGGAGTCGACCACGATGCCGCGGGGGGTGTATTCTATGCCCGCCTCGTCCAGGTTGAGCGACTTCAGGTTGGGCCTGCGGCCTACGGCCATCAGGATGCAGTCGGCTTCGGTCTCGAAGGGCTTGTCGTTCTTGCTCCACAGCACCTTGTTGCCCTCGATGGCGGTCACGCGGGCGCTGGTTTCGATGGCGATGCCTCGTTTGGCAAGCGCCGCCTTAAGCCTCTTGGCAAGGTCTACGTCGAAGCGGGGCAGCACGTTGGGACAGAATTCCAGAACCGTCACCTCGGAGCCGAACTTGCGGTAGATGGATGCGAACTCCAGTCCGATGACGCCGCCGCCGATGACGCAGAGGCGCTGCGGAACCTCGGAGAGCTCCAGCATGGCCGCAGAATCGATGGCCAGTTCCGCTCCCGGGATGGGCAGCGAAGCGCTGACGGAACCGGTGGCGATAATAACGGCGTCACCTTCATAGACGGTGCCGCCAACCTCGACGGAACGGCCTCCGCAAAGCTTTGCGCGCCCTTCCACCAGTGTGATGAGCTTGTTGCGCATTAGCTGGGCGATGCCGCCCTGAAGCTGGGTGATTACCTCGCGCTTGCGCTCCTGGTCGGGCGCATCCATGGCGCAGAGGGCCTTGGTGGGGATGCAACCTTCGTTGAGGCAGGTGCCGCCAAGGGGACCTTCGCTGATAAGTACAACTTCAATTCCGCGGGCAGCAGCTTCTGCTGCAGTTTCGTAACCGCCGGGGCCGGCGCCGATAATGATGATTCTCATACTATTGGATCTACATCTATGAATACGCGTACGCGGCCTCCGCTCTTCTTCTCGAAGTCGGCGGCGCGCCTTCGCAAATCTTCTTTCTTTAGTGCCAGGCTACGGTCGGGCGTCAGGGTGAGCCGCTCCTTCCGTCCGCCGAAGTCGGTGTCTATCAGGCGGGTATAAGGAGGGAGGCCGAACTGCTGCCGCTCTTCCAGGAGCTTTGGATATATGGAGCCGAAGCTGCTGAACACGGGGTGCTCGGGCTTGGCCGTCTGTACAATGAACGCTCCGCAGCACTGCTCCCGCAGCATCGCCAGCGTCTGTGCGGCACGCTCGTCGGCCCGGAAATCGTCGGCCGGGAAGAGTGCGTCTGCCTGAAGTACCGCCACCAGGGAGTAGCGGCGGAGGTCTGCGAGACGCGCCTGCTGCACGGTAAAGATGTCCGTCTCTATGCCTTCCAGCGTGCGTCCTGTCAGCTCCAGCAGCTCATCGGGCTTCTCCCAGCCGCGAATAAGAGCTACCGGGCCGCCCGACTTGGCGGCGGCGTCAATCAGTTTGCGGGAGAGGGGCCCGACCATGCCGTTTTTGCGCTTTTCGGCGGCAATGCTGATCATGGTCATGGGAGTTTCCGGATGCGGCGTCTCTACCAGTTTGTACTTGCCGGTCAAGGCGTTGTGATATGACTCCAGGGAGGGCGACGGCGTACCGAGCACAACATCCGCCCCGTGTATGCGACCCAGCATCACTGCGGCATCGCGGGCGTTGTAGCGGGGAGCTGGCTCGGTCTGCTTGAACAGCACATCCTGCTCGTTTTCCACAATTATGAGCCCCAGGCGGCTGAAAGGCAGGAACAGGGCGCTGCGGGCACCTATGACTATCTGGGCGCCGAAGCACCTTACATCTTCCGCTATCCTGCGGCGGCGGGCTTCGGTTATGTGTGAGTTAACGCTGTGCACCTGACCGGGAAAAGAATCTTCGAATATGGCAGTCAGTTGCTCTCCGGCGGCGATTTCCGGGGTGAGCACAAGGGCGTTCAGGCCCTGTCCGACGGCGTTGCGGCAGAGACGGAGATACTCATCGGTACGGCCGCCGCCGGTGATCAGGACCGGCTTTGAAGGGTTGGCTTTGGTTCTGAAAGCCTGGGTCTCGGGCACTCTGGTCAATGCCTCGATTTGGCTTGCAATGGCCTCCCTTTCAGCTTCCAGGCGTTCACGGACGTTGTCTTTATGCTTCCTGGTCAGGGCTTCTTCGCGTACCGCCAGTCTCTGGCGCAGACGCTCGAGTATGTTGGCCGCCTTCTGCTCGCTCTGGATTTTTCCGGCGGGATAAGCGGCTTTATAAACTTCTCCTATAGTGCAGAGATAATAGCTTGCGAGAAAATCCCAGAAAGCCAGTTCTTCCTTGCTAATTGGGGCAAGCTCGTCTTGTATACGTATGATATTCTGGACCTTGGAACTCTCTATTTCAGGGATGCCGGCAGCCTTTAAAACCACTCCGGTGTAAGTTCTGTGAGCGAAAACCACAGCTACCCTTGTGCCTTCAGAAACCGGCCTGGGGGCTTTGTACCAGGGAGTCCACTCCAGACGGAGCGGAACAATTACCTGTATGTAGCAACCCTCATGCATGCAAAGACAAAAATATAAAAAATAATTTGTAAAGTCTCAAAATATTTCTACCTTTGCATTCCCGCTTAGGGAAATGGTGCTGTAGCTCAGGTGGTAGAGCAATGGACTGAAAATCCATGTGTCGCTGGTTCAACTCCCGCCAGCACCACAAAAAAGGCCTTTGATGAAAATCAGAGGCCTTTTTTGATTTAATTGACATTTCGGTATAATTGACATTTCTGACAGGATTCTGCCTTTTATCTGTCAGATTGAGAGATTTTTGCCCATTTCTGACAGATTTTGTGCGATTTTCTGTCAGGATTGATGTTTTTCCTCCGTTTCTGACAGATTTCCCCTTTATTTCTGTCAGATTCCGATACTTTCCCTCCATTCTGACAGGTTTCGGCCGATTTCCTGCCCGATTGACCAATAATATACCGTTTCTGACAGGTTTCGGCCGAAAAGCTGCCCGCTCAAACGGAAACAAGCCACCAGAGGCAGCAGGCTGTCCGTCGGAGGGGCCTTTGGCTCCCGAAAAGGGAAGGGGCCCGCGTTAGCGGGAAGGCGCCACTCCGACGGACTGCCTGGGCCGGAACGGGTGACCTTTGGCTCCCGAAAAGGGAAGGGGCCCGCGTTAGCGGGAAGGCGCCCCTCCGACGGACTGCCTGCGCCGGTTTACTCCAGATACTTCTTGATCAGGCGCACAAGAAGGTCATTTAGCTTCTCTACCTGGTACTCCCCGACCGTGGCCTCTATATGGCTTTCGCCCACGCCGCTGTCGTTTGTGATGAAGACGTAGGTGCCCTCGGTGGCTATAGCCATCATGCGGAGTATGAACTCGGTCTCCTTGTCTATGCCGCTGGAAGCAACGGGAATGAGCTTGATTCCCATTTCGGCATACGTGTCGATTGATTTGTGTATGCTTTCCAAGACTCCCTGATGATCCTGATGGGGCGGGGCGTCAAGCAGGATGAAAGCGATGCGGGCGCGGGCCTTCTTGTTCCAGTCGAAAGACTGCAGGGACTTCTCCAGTGCCGTGTGGACTGCCTCCGGGAAATCACCGCCGCCTGCGGCATTCTGCTGTTTGATGAAATTGATTGTTGTATTGAAGTCTTTGGTAAAAGCCGATTTGCGGGTAAGATACTCCTCATCCAGTCCGGTATCCCTGTAGAACAGGGCTCCTGTGCGTATGGAAATGGGCAGGTCGGCCTTTGAAGCTCGTTTGAGTATATCCATAAGGTCTTCCTTGAGAAAGTCAATCTCGTCTGACATGGAACCGGTGGAATCTACGATGAAGAGAACGTCTGCCTTGGCGTCGGGATCGTCGGCGCTGAAGGTATACTCGTTCATCGCCACGCTCTCATCGTTCCACGATGTGACGGCAGGGCTTCCTTCCATAGCCTTTCCGTTCAGCGCAATGCTGAGAGTCCCTGACTGATAGTCGGGATCATGGAGGCCTATCCAGCAATCAGCACGTCCCATATTGTCAGTTATGGCGGTCCAGATGACCTTGTCACCGTCCTTGAGTTCGACCTTCACTCCTGCAACTGCCTTGTTCGCCGCTGCATTGACCTTGACGGCGACGCGACGGTTGTTCCAGAAGCCCCAGTACGTGCAGGTCTGGGCATAACCTTCTGTCTGCTCGTCACCCTTGGTATTCATCAGCCGGCCCCAGAAAGCCCAATTGTCAAGGTCATTCCATTCGCCGGCGGTAACTACGCCGGGCATGCCCTGGCTCTCGCCACCACCATTGGGAGAAGGCATGCCACCGTCGTCCGCCATTTCCTTTGAATAATCTCCAGGGGTCTCAGGGAAATAATAGCCACCTTCACATGCGGCCACCAATCCGAGTGCACAAATTGCAAGAATTACCTTTTTCATGTTCGATACTGTTTACTTTAAAAATGCTCGATTCACCGAAATCTTGCTCAAGGGTGCCAACGGATGTACCCTTGAGCACGAAAAAGGCCGAAAATTCGCCCAAGGGTACACGCAACAGCACCCTTGGGCAAATAACTATCTCGTCGGGAACGCTGCGATACGCAAGGTGGTGCAACCGTAAGGGATGAGCTCTATCCAGGCATCTCCGGCGGTGTCGTCGCCGTCCTCGGTGAAATAAGGGACGGGGCCGACGGAGCCGTTGCAGGCTTTCCAGTCCGGGAGAACCACGGCCTTGGCGCGCAACTTCACAGGCGCGTTCTCAACATTCCAGGGATAAGAACCGTCGTAGCTGCGCTGCTCCAGCAGCTGGAAGTCGAGGTCGCGGGAACGCATGCCAAAGTTCCATGGAGAATCGGAAACCACCTCATAGTATGAAGAACCGTACTTTTCCCTGTCGGCACCTTCAAACTCCTTCACAGACCATTTTTCATCCATTTTAAGGGCGTAGACCAGGGGGCCTCGTTCCACTACGGTGGAATTGTCGTACCAGCGGGAAGTGGTAACGGACATGGGACAATCAAGGACAACAGTATCTCCGTCCTTCCAGGTTTCTTCTATCTTCAGCTTGCCGCCTCCTGCCGCGTGCACAGGCTTTCCGTTCACCGTAACAGTGGCCTCGGAGCACCATGAAGGGATACGGAGCTCCAGCGGGAAGCGGGCTTTCCCGCAAGCGCCGGGAATGCCGACAGAAAGTACAACACGTCCGTCAAAAGGATAAAAAGTATCCTCTTTAATCACCACCGTTGCGCCACCCAGCTTTGCCTTGACGGTACAAGGCCCGTACACCAGCGCTGCCAGGCCTCCCTCGCGTGTAGCAAGCCAGAGGTTGCGGGTAAACTTGGGCCAGCCCTGGTGCATGTTGCAGGTGCAGCAGGGATAGCCGTTCAGCAGTCCGAACACGTTGTCCGTGCCGTAGTGCTCTGTAACAAATGACCTGCGCTCGCGCGTACAAGCAATCTGATTGAGCTGCTGGTAATACTGGCGTGCGTCGTAAGAATCTGTAGCCTGAGTGGGAAGGGCATTGTAAGCCACCCGCTCCAGCAGGCCCGCCCACTCGATATCGCCTGTTATCCGAAGCATCTCCTCCAGGGAATACATCATCTCCACCGCAGTGCAAAGCTCGGAGCCGCGGGCAGGATCCCCGAAATGGAGCAGCTCGTCCCCAGCCCACAGGCCTGTAGGCCAGCCGATAGTGGTACGAATATGCTCAAGGGCCTTCTTGGGGGCCTGCAGATCCCTCTCGTCGCGGGACTGCTGCCACCATACTACAGGAGTCTTGAAGCCCTGCGCCAGATTGACGCAGTGTATGGAATTCTGGGTACGGAAAACTGCGCCGTCCCAGAACATCGAAGTAAAGTCAACAGCCTGGCTGTGAATCAGTTCCGCCAGCTGCAGCAGATAATCCTCACCCGTCTGGTCGTATAGCCAGTAAAGCACGTTCAGGTTGTCTGCGGCGCGCCATTCGGCCCAGAAGCTCCAATGCCCCAGGGGCGTCTTCTCCAGGTTTGCCAGCTGATACCGGAAGTATCCGTCGAGCACCTCGAGCGCCCGCCGGTCCTGAGTCGCCTCGTAATACTGCTGGAGTATCTTCAGCGCCACCATCTTGGGCCACCAGTCGTGCGACTTGCCCCTCTGCAGGCCCTCTATATACGGATGGTCGGTGCCGTTGCCGAAATAACCTTCAGGCGTAGCGGAGTCGAGCATCGCACGGACCCACCTGCCGGCCTTTGCGATAAGCACCTCGTCGTCGAGCAGGTAAGCAAGCGGCAGCAGGCCGTCTATCCAGTAAGGGCCGCGCTCCCAAGTGTCGCCGTCGCCGCCAAGCCATGCGTTGTTGTCGCCCACGACCTCCGGATACAGCTCGTCCAGATGGCCCGTAAGCCCGTCGGCCTGACGCCTCAGCTGGTCTTGCAGCCAGCCGTCGGCCTTCACCGCCCCAAGCGGCAGCTGGGCATAATCGCCGCCGAGCAGGGGCGCACGGTTGAACACCTGGGCGCTTAAAAAAATCGGCAGCAGGGCCGCCAGGAGGAGTGCGGAAAAATGCTTCATGCGTCAAATATACTAAATAAAACGGTAGCTTACGGTCCAGCGGCAGTGCGTCCCGAAAGCAACGTAGGGTTCCAGACAGGCGATGCGGTGGTTGGCCCAGAGTACGGTGTGCGTAACCGGAGCGTCGCCGCTTATCTCCACCCCCAGCGTCCCCTCCCGGAGCGTCATGCTGTTGGGCATACCCTCCGAGCCGAAGGCATGCAGGTCGCCCATAAACACCGACTCCACTTCTGCCAGCGGGCGCGAAAAACGCACTCCGGATGGCGTCAGAGCCACACTTTCGTACTCGGAACGCCAGTGGCCGTCGGGACGGAACGGGAAGTCGATAAGGCGCGACGGTGCCGTCTCCAGCCGCCCCATAGTCCAGAAGTTGTGGTTGTAAACCTCCCCCGACAGGGGCGCCCCCAGACTCTCCAGAGAGTGCCTGATTTCCATGCGGCCGGGTCCGGTCAGCACGACTTCTTTTCGATAGTCGTAACATCCGGCAAGCCGCTGGCGGAAGGCAACGCTGTCCGCCCCCCGCTCCACCGTCCACTCCCCTTCGTCCGCAATTTCGTAGAGACGGAAACGGTCGTACGGGGCATCGTCGGGCCGGACCAGCAGACCGACGCCTATCTTCAGGAAGGTCTCCCCGGGCGCCGCCGCATCGAAGCCTACGGCCGTAAACTCTTCGGCAGGACCGCAGACGGCGTCGTGCATGAAGGGATCGTAGCGGGTGAACCAGCGGCCGGCAAGCTCCACGCCCCCGAAGCGCACGCTGTCGAACACTCCGGAACGGTCGAAACGCGTACCCCTGTAGAAGCCGTCCTGCGGCTCGTGAAGCACTACGCTGAGCGTATCGTTATCTATCCTTAACATCTTAAAACAAAGTGTCGAGTCCACGGAAAACGGCCCCCTCGGGCGCAGGAAGCAGCTGAACGCCGCCGAGCAGTCCGGTCATAGGTTCGATCATCAGAGACAGCGACTTGGAAATCTGGCCGCCGAAGAGGATGACCGACAACCCGAGCTCCTCCGCCTCTTCCTTGAGGAAGGGGGCAAGTATTTCGCCGGTCTGACGGAACACGCGGAGGGCGGCATCCTCCCCGGCATAAGCCCTCTGGGCGATGCCATAGACCGACTGGCTGCTGTCGCCGGTGATATCTTCATACGCATTCCTGATGCCGCGGGCGCTGATGCGGTCCTCCAGCATCCCGTCCTCCCAGGGGCGGTTCCACAAGCCGCGGGCGGGCGAACCCAACTCGTTACATTGCACTTTCCCTTTTATGGCATGTGTATAACCAAGGCCGGTACCCAGAGTGACCAGGGCGCAATTGCAATCCTTCAGGCCCAGCATGTCCATGGAACCCACCAGCACCGAATTAACATCATGCAGAAACTTCACATCCACATGCGGCGGAATCCCGGCCAGATCCCTGAACGACATTCCATAAGCGGCGGCGAACTTATGCTTCATCAGAAAGATTCCCTCCCGGTAATTGAAAGGTCCGGGGATGGCAATACCAAGCTGCTTCAACGAAGCGACAGGCCCCACAGCCTCTTTGAACGCGGCCGCCATCTCCTTCAGGCTGCCGTTGGAGCAGGTCGGGACCTGACGCCCGTCATCACATTTAATAAAGGTGCCGCCAACATCCAGGCAGCGTTTTTCCGACATGTTCATAGTTGTCGCAAAAATAGCAAAAAAATATAGCAGAATACAATATTTTTCATAAATTTGCACCACAGTACACCACAGATGAATTCCTCTTTAAAATGAAGTCGGTTTCAAAGTATTACAAATGGGAAGTCCTTGCCCTTCTCTGGGTGGCTTATCTGCTCAACCAGGGAGACCGCCAGGTCTTCAATTCGGTGCTTCCGCTCATACGCGACAGCCTCTCGCTTACGGACACCTCCGTAAGTCTCATTGCAGTCTTCTTCAACCTGTTCTATGCCGCCATGGTGCCCATAGGAGGATGGGTAGGAGACCGCTTCAGCCGCAAATGGGTTACCACCCTGAGCATACTCTTCTGGAGCATCGCCACCATGTTTACCGGCCTTGCGAACGGGGTGTTCATGCTGATACTCACCCGTTCCATCGCCACCGGAGGCGGTGAAGCCTTTTTCGGCCCTGCCAACTACTCTCTCCTGGGCCAGTACCACACCGACACGCGCGCCCGTGCCATGTCCATACACCAGACCTCCTATTACGTGGGAGTTATCCTGGCAGGATGGCTGGCCGGATACATTGGCGACAAACTCGGCTGGCAGTACGCCTTCTACATCTTCGGCGGCGCCGGCGTCATCTGGGCCGTCGTCATGGCCATACGATTGAAGGACCTGCCGCGTCCGGAAGGCCAGCCAGCGGCAAAGCCACGCATCTGGGACGGCTTCAAGACGGTGTTTACAACGCCTACGGCCCTCATGGTAACCCTCGGCTTCTGCGGCTTCATCTTCGTAATAACCGGCTACATGACCTGGGTCCCCACCTTCCTGCAGGAGAACTTCGGTCAGACGGGAGCCCAGGCAGGCCTGCACTCCATGCTCTGGACCTACGTGGCCGCTTTCGCCGGCGTGCTACTCGCCGGAATGCTGAGCGACAAATGGGCGGCCAAGGATCCCCGCAAACGCATGATAATCCAGGGCGCCGGCCTCATATTCGGTGCAGCATTCCTTCCCTTCATGGGAAGCGCCACCAACATCTGGGTGCTCTACCTCTGCTTTGCAGGCTGGGGTTTCTTCAGGGCCTTCTTCGACGCCAACATTTATGCGGCTCTGTATGACGTGACCCCGGAGCACCTGCACGCCTCCTGCGCCAGCGCCATGATAATGACAGGCTTCGCAGTGGGAGCAACCGCCCCCTACATACTAGCCCTCATCAAGGAAGCCACCGGCAGCCTCAACGCCACCTTCCCCATACTCGGAGCAATCTGGCTGGTCTGCGGACTCGCCTGCCTGTGGGTAAGCCGCAAGCACTACAACAAAGATCACAATAAAATCTATTCATAATGGAAGCAAAAGAAAAACAACGCAAAGCACGGGCAGGCCTGCTGCTCATAGCTTCTCCCCGTTTCAAGAACCTTGACGGTCCCAAACGCGGCACCTACCACGAGCGCAAGCTCAAGGCCGTCGAAGACATCAAGGCCACCATGGGATTCATGGACCTGGTGTATCCCGGAATCGTGTACGAGAAGGAAGACGCCATGAAGGCCATGGACCTCTTCTACAACGAAAAGGTAGACTTCATATATGCTGAATTCCTCTCCTGGAGCGAAGACTTCGCGTGGATACGCTTCCTGCGCGACTGCCCGGATGTCCCCATCTTCTTTGCCAACGTAGCAAAGCCCCGAATGACCTTCGAGACCTCGCTGGACGAAGACGACTTCGTGGACTACCTCTGCGCCGGCACCCTCGTAGGCTCGCTGGAAGCCTCCGGCAGCATCAAGCGCGTACCCCGCAAGAACGTCAAGACAGTCATGGGCACGCGCGAACAGATTACCGAAAAGCTTAAGGTATTCGCCTCAGCCGCCCGCACCCGCGCCATACTGCGCCGCTCCAGCCTGGGACTCATGGCCAACATGAACGAGGCCATGTGGAGCACCTACATCGACAACTACGACCTATTCACCAAGATAGGACCGGAGATCCATTACCTGCCCTACAGCGACTACGGCACGGAGATCGAGAGCCTCAGCGAAGAAGAGGTTAAGGCCTACGCAGACGAGCTCACGGCAAAATACAAGATGATGCCGGACGTTGAGTACGACAAATTCATCGGCTGCGTGAAGGCCACCCTGGCCATCAAGAAGATGGCGGAAAAGAACGACATAGACTGCTACGTCTACAACGACATAGACCGCGCCACCTTCCGCACCGCCGGCTGCCGTGCTGGCTTCTACCCCCAGTGGTTCAACGAAAACGTAAGCGTGCTGGTACCTGAGGCCGACATAGGAGCGGGCCTGGCGACCTACGTGCTCAAGCTCATCAGCGGCAAGAACGTCAACTTCATCGAGCCCTTTCACATCGAGAACGACTTCGGCACCTTCGCCGGAGGGCATGCCGGCCCCAACGACCACAACGACCCCGAGTGGCAGGACAACGTAATCATTTCCCGCGACGTGCGTTTTGCCAAGACGAGCTGGAAGTACGCCGGCGCCCCCTTCGCATGGTACCGCATCAGCCCGGGCCGGAAGACGGTAGTCGGCCTCTACGAGGAGGACGGGCGCTACAAGCTTGTCACCTTCATGGCCGAGAGCCTGGACGCCAAGGACACCCCCCAGAGCAAGATCAAGCATCTGCTTGCCACCTATACGCATACCATCTTCCGTCCGGAGGTTCCAGTAAAGGAACTCTTCGAGAAGGTGCTCAACATAGGCACCACCCAGCACTTCGCAGTTGCCGACGGCGACTGGCGCCCCCAGCTGGAAGCTTTCGCAGAAATTATGGGATTTGAATATTATGACATTAAATAGTTAGTAGTTATGAGTTTCATGTACAACCCCTTCCCTTATGATGACCCCAGGCCCGTCAATAAGCCACACATCGATAAGGAAACAGGCAAACAACTTATTTGCGGCAACGCAGAAACGGCCTCAGTAATCGCATCTGAGATAAAGCCCGGCCAGACGGTCGCAATTGACGGCTACGTCGCCGCCGGCTTCTTCAGCGCCACGGACAACCTGGTTCAGCAGCTGGATATGAAAGGCCTGAAGACAAGGGAATACGATTTCCGCGACTGCTATAAGAGCGAAAAAGAGCTCTGGGAGCTGGTAGACAAGAACCTCAGCTGGGACCGCAGCGAGGACCCCACCCTGCTGTTCGGCCGCCTGTGGAAAGGCGGATACGAAGGCCTTCTGGACAAGAAGAAACTGGAAGAACTCAAGCAGGAAATACAGAAAGAAGACGATGTAGTAAAGATCGTGTACGGCCAGGGCTGCCTCATCAAGGAACTCCGTCCTCTCTACGCCATCAAGGTCTTCCTGGACGTCAATCCCAAGGAAAGCATACTCCGCATACGCCGCGGCCAGTACATCAACCTCGGCATGAAGGAGCCCCTCCCCCGCAACCAGGCGATTCGCCGCTGCTACTACTGCGACTTCGAGGTGGCGGTCGGCCTGAGGCGCGAGCTGCTGGCAAGTGAAGGCAACGTGGATTACTACGTGGAGAACGAACATCCGAACGACATGAAGATGATCCCCTACGCCGCTTTTGCCGAAATACTCAAGAGCCTTGCCCGGTATCCTTTCCGCTGCAAGCCTGTGTACCTGGAGGGCGTCTGGGGCGGCACCTACGTCAAGAAGCTCAGGGGCCTGCCGGACAGCATGCGCAACTGCGCCTGGGTCTTCGACCTCATTCCCATGGAGGTGTCAATAGTAATCGACGTCTGCGGCACCCAGCTGGAGGTTCCCTTCTCCACCTTCTTCATGAAGGAAGGCGACGCCGTGCTCGGACCCGACGTGGTGAAGAAATTCGGCGGCTACTTCCCTATCCGCTTCAACTACGACGACAGCTACCACTCCACCGGCAACATGAGCATCCAGTGCCATAGCGGCAGTGCCTACAACAGGGAGCACTTCGACGAGTTCGGACGCCAGGACGAGAGCTACTACGTAGTTGCCACCGGCCACGACGCCAAGACCTTCATCGGCTTCCGTGACGACGCCGACATCCCCCAGTTCTTCAAGGACATAGAGGCCGCCGACAAGGAGCACCAGCCGGTGGACTACATGAAATACGTCAACTACGAGGAGAGCAAGCCGGGCCTGCAGGTTATGCTGCCCGCCGGCACCATCCATTCCAGCGGCCGCAACCAGGTAATTCTGGAAATCGGATCCCTCACCATCGGCTCCTACACCTATAAGATGTACGACTACCTGAGGCTCGACTTCGACGGCAAGCAGAGGCCCATCCACACCAAGCTGGGCGAGCTGAACGTCAACCAGGAGCGCCGCGCAAGCGTCATCCACGACCCGGAGAGCAAGGACTACATAGTCCAGAAACCGCGCCTGGCCGCCTCCGGCAAGGGTTGGGAGGAGTACATAGTAGGCGAGAACGAGCAGCTCTACTTTACCCTCCGCAGGCTGGAGTTCGACGAGCGCTGCGAGCAGGAGACCGGCGACCGCTTCCACGTGCTCACCCTCGTGGACGGCGAGCGCGTGCAGATACGCTCCATAGAGCATCCTGAACGCTCCTTCGAGGCTGAATTCATGGACCTGGTGGTGGTTCCCGCCGACATGGGCCGCTACGAGATCATCAACCTGGGCAAAGAGCCCATTCGCGTCCACAAGACGATGCTTAGAGACGGCTACAAAGAGGTCGTGCTTTGATAACTGATAACCAATAATAGTTTATGTTGAAGCTTTTCAAACAGCTCCTGCCCAGCATACTGGCAAGCCTGGCGTTGCTCTTGTCAGTACAGGCACAGGCGCAGGAGCAATCCCGAACTGTTACCGGCGTAGTCCTGGACGAAACCGATCTGCCGCTCCCGGGTGCGTTCGTCACGGTTAAAGGCGAGACCCGCGGAGCCATGACGGATGTCAACGGCAATTTTGAAATAAGCGCCAAGCCCACCGACGTCCTTATTTTCAGCTTCCTCGGTTATGAAGATGAAAACGTTACCGTAGGAGATAACAAAGAGCTGAAAATCAAACTGGTACCTCAGGCCAACCAGCTGGAAGAAGTGGTGAAGGTCGCATACGGAACCCAGAAAAAGGCTTCCGTCATCGGCTCCATAACCACGGTCGACGCCGACCAGCTCAAGGCACCTATCGGACAGCTGTCCACCGGCCTGGCAGGAAAGCTTGCGGGCGTGGTTGCAGTGCAGCACAGCGGCGAGCCCGGGTCCAGCGCCGAATTCTGGATCCGCGGTGTCAACACCTTCGGCGCCAACTCCTACCCTCTGATTCTGGTGGACGGTGTCGAGCGTTCCATGGACCTTGTTGACACTGAAGACATCGCTTCTTTCTCCATCCTGAAGGACGCAACCGCCACCGCCCTTTACGACGTACGCGGAGCCAACGGTATAGTGCTCATCACCACCCGCCGCGGCTCCGAGTCCAAGCCCAAGGTCAACTTCAAGATGGAGACAGGCCTTACTTCTCCTACAATGCTGCCCCAGATGGCCAGCGCCGAGCAGTTCATCGACTACCTGAACATCATGCAGCCCGGCATGATCGACGACTACGCCCGCCAGATGTACCTGGCAAGCGACGAAGTCCGCAGCCAGAGGGTCAATCCCAATGCCGGTGAAGGAGCGGCCGCCATACTTTACAGCGACCTCTACCCCAATGTGGACTGGATCAACGAGATATTCAAGCAGCAGGCGTCCACTTCCAAAATAAACGTCAACGTCACGGGAGGATCCAAAAACGTACGCTATTATGCCGGCGGTTCATACTATTTCGAGGACGGTATCTTCAACGTCGCCCAGAACGACAGATACAATTCGCAGATGAACTACCGCAAGTTCAACTTCCGCACCAACGTCGACATCAACATTACCAAGTCTACGGTCCTGGGCATGGACCTCAGCACCCAGTTCACGAGCAAGAACCAGCCGGGAGCGTCGCTGAGCGACATTTACGCGTACGCCATGCAGATTACGCCTATCGGCTTCCCGATCGTGTTCTCGGACGGCACCCTCTCCAACCCGGAGAACGGCTCCAACCCGTACAACCTCATCAACAACATGGGTTATGCGGTTACCAATACCCAGAACGCCCAGACTACGGTATCCCTGACCCAGGATTTCTCGGAAATCGTCACCGAAGGTCTCACCGCCAAAGTGCAGGTTTCCTGGGATGCCAAGAGCAACACTTCATACACCAACTCAATACGT
Organism: Bacteroidales bacterium; assembly: GCA_017554335.1. Lineage (GTDB taxonomy): Bacteria > Bacteroidota > Bacteroidia > Bacteroidales > UBA932 > Cryptobacteroides. The sequence continues at coordinate 33,955 of JAFZIO010000055.1, forward strand.
CCGCGTATCTATTTCCTCCGCTGGAGTTCCGAGCTGCAGGATTACGAATATGCTCTCCAGGGCAACAGCGGCACGGGCTATATCAACACCTCCGGCAGCGGAGTAAGCGGACAGACGGTGCTTAACATTGAGGCATCCACCAATTACGAGCGCACCTTCGCCAGCAAGCACCGCGTGGGCGGGATGCTGCTGTACTACATGCGCGAGCGCTCCAACATCAACCCGGGCAGCTACTGGTACACCTTCCCTTACAAGAGCATGGGTATAGCCGGACGTGCAACCTACAGTTTCCTGGACCGCTACTTCGCCGAGTTCAACTTCGGATACAACGGTTCCGAGAACTTCTCGCCCGGACACCGTTTTGGATTCTTCCCTTCCGGAGCACTCGGATGGATTATTTCAAACGAAAAGTTCTGGGATCCGATAAAGAGCACCGTCAGCCTGTTCAAGATCAAGGCCTCCATAGGAAAGGTAGGTAACGACCAGATCGGCGGCAACAGGCGTTTCGGATACAACACCACCATGGACACCAGCGGCATCAGCGGCTTCAACTGGGGTCTTACCAATCCCGTGGGCACTTCCGGAGTCGCCATCGGCGACATAGGCAACCCCGGCATCGTTTGGGAAGAAGCCCTCAAGCGCAATGCCGGCGTGGAAATCAATTTGTTCCGCGACCATTTCAAATTCCAGTTCGACTACTTTAACGATTACCGCAGCGGTATCTTCATCGAACGCCAGTCGATGCCCAGCGTAGTCGGCCTGCGCAAGACTCAGTATATCAATATCGGAGAGATGCAGAACCACGGTTTCGACACCTCCGCCCAGTTCGAGTGGCTGTTCTCCAACGGATTCTCGCTCAGCGCCCGCGGCAACTTCACGTTCAACCGCAACAAGCGCATCAACGACGACAAGCCCGACCAGATTTGGCCCTACCAGAACACTGCCGGCTTTGCAAACGGCCAGCAACGCGGCCTTATCGCCGAGGGCCTTTTCATGGATCAGGAAGAAATCGACACCTGGCCCAAGCAGACCTTCGGTGAGGTTCAGCCCGGAGACATAAAGTACCGCGATATAAACGGTGACGGCCAGGTGGACGACTACGACGTAGTTGCCATCGGCTACACCACCGTACCGGAAATCAACTACGGCTTCGGCCTCTCCCTCGGCTGGAAGGGTTTCGACGCCAGCGTATTCTTCAGCGGAATGGACCACGTAACCCGCATCATAGGCGGCTACAACCTCTACGGCGGTGCAGCTTCCAACGTGCTGGTACAGGGACAGATATTCGCCGACGTGGCGGAAAAGAGCTGGTCCGTAACCCACAGGGCCGACGCTGAATATCCCCGTTTCTCCACCGAAACTCCCACCAACAACCAGCGGGCGTCCACATTCTGGCAGAAGGACATGAGCTTCCTGCGCCTCAAGAACGCCGAGCTGGGCTATACCCTGCCGAAAAAATGGACAAAGCCCATGGGCATTTCCACGGTACGTATCTATTTGCAGGGAGTCAACCTTCTTACCTTCTCGAAGTTCAAGCTTTGGGATCCGGAACTCTCTTCCTCTTACGGTAACGTTTATCCGCTCACCAAGAACGTGAGCCTTGGTTTGAACCTTAACTTCTAAGAGCCATGAAAACCAGATCATTCATTATAGTAATCCTTGCTGCGGCTCTTACTGCCGTCTCTTGCGATTCCTACTTCGACATCAATACCAAGGATCAGGCGACCCTGGAGGATATAATGAGCCGGTCCACGGCAGTACGCCAGTATCTTGCGCACCTGTATGCCTATATTCCCAACGACGAGAACCTCCGTGCCAACGAAGGCGGCACCAGTCTGCGTTCAGACGAGGCACTTCATGGCAAATCCCAGTGGGAGACCAACTGGTACAAGGTACGCCGCGGAGACTACAGTTCCGCCAGTTCCACCGATGTTGCCAGCGGCAACTACTGGAAGAAGTATTACGAGGCCATCAACGAATGCACCACCTTCATAGAGAACCTGGTTTACGACAAGGAAGACTCCGAGAAACTAGTAAACTGCATGGAAGGTGAGGCCAGGTTCCTCCGGGCTTACTATTATTTCACCCTGTTCCGCCATTATGGTCCCGTCTTCATCTGGATGGACGAAGAGGGCAACCCTGTCCCTTCGGACCAGTCAATCACCGGAGAGAGCATAGACCGCAATACGGTAGAAGAGAACGTGAATTTCATGGTCAGGGAGCTTGACGCGGCCATTTCCCTCCTGCCCAACAACATTTCCGATGTAATTGCAGCCTACTCCAACATGGGTCGCGTTACAAAGGGAGCAGCCATGGCCCTCAAGACCAGGCTCCTGCTTTATGCCGCATCGCCCCTGTACAACGGGCAGAACGGTACCGGAATGTACAACGGCTTCAAGAACCACAAAGGCCAGGACCTGTTCCCTGCATACGATGCCTCAAAATGGGACAAGGTGCGTGACGCCGCAAAGGCCCTGATAGACTTGAATCAGTATTCCCTTGCACAGAAAGGAGATCCCGCGACATCTATACAGGACGCCGCTGCATCTTACCAGAATGTATGGTTCGAAAACTGGAATACCAACCCTGAAATCATCTGGGGATGGTGGTACAGGCAGTGGGCGGAGGACTATCTGGGAACAATCGGAGGCGAAATCGCTTTCGCAGCCCCCTCGGGAGGACTTCTCTGCAGGCGCGGCTTCTCGCTCATCACCCCGTCCCTCAAACTCATAGACGCTTATCCCATGGCGGAAACCGGCCGTTATCCGGTACTCGGATACGAGCAGACCAACGGCATGTACGATTATTCCCGCCCCATCGTGGACGACGCGTCCGGATACAAAGCAGAAGGCTGGACCGAGAACTATCAGCAGGTCATCGATGTAGACCCGTCATGGGCCAAGCCTTTCAAGGCTCACAACTCTACTGTGGGACGCGACGCCCGCTACTATTCCAACTTCCTGCCGAACGGCTTCTGGTGGCCTTGCGAGCGTCCCATGGACGGCGACCCCCTCCGCTTCACCTGCTACAACAACGCAGACTGCACCTCGCCTTATTCCGCAACGGAAGGATGCAACCGCGTAGGATTCGTATGGCGCCGCCTCTACAGGGCCGGGAACCAGCTCAAGGAAGACACCGACTACAGCAGCATACGCTATGTATTCCCCGCTTTCCGTCTGGCCGAAGTTTATCTGACTTATGCCGAAGCCTGCAACGAAATGACTTCCCGCAATGCCGACGAAGCCATACGTTACATTGACATGGTTCGCGCGCGTTCGGGCCTGTGCAGCATACTTGTGGCGTATCCCGAGATTGACTTCTCCGGCGCCGGCGGCACTATCGGCAGCGTCACCAAGAGCGGCCAGGAATGGCTGCGTTGGATAATCCGCCAGGAAAGGATGTGCGAATTCGCATTCGAAGGCAGTCAGCGTCACTATGATGCAATCCGCACACTTTCAGCCGAGAAAGAGTACAACGTAGAAAACTGGACTCTCCACTTGACCGCAGATAATTACGAAGATTCTTACACCCGCGTAAGCTACGACTACATAGGCGGACGCTCCAAGTTCCAGCAGAGGGACTATCTCTTCCCCTTCGGCTCCAAGCAATTGGCCGAAATGACCAACTTCACTCAGAACAAAGGCTGGTAATACTATGAATATGAAAAAGTTAACTATACTTACCGCCATTCTCGCACTGCTCACGGCCTGCTTTCCCGATGACCGCGAGAACAACATGGTGCCGGATTCATTCGGAGTCTCAGGAGCCGAACTCCTGACCCAGGCTTCCGTTCATACCGGCAGTTTCACCATAGGAGTAGCCAAGAACGGAAAGGGCAAGACAGCAGCCAGCGTGTCACTTAGCCTGGACGCTCCGGAAGCTGCAGCCGCCTTGAAAGCATGGAATGAAGAAAACGGAACTGAATACAAAGCCATTCCCGCTTCCATGTTCCATCTGGACAACACCGTTCTGGACTATGCCGCCGAAGACGTCGTGCATACAGCAGCACTCACATGGGACCCTATACAGCTTGCCGAATACGTCGGAGAAAGCAGGGATTATGTGCTGCCTGTAAGCATCAGCCCGACAGGAAATGACGTGGAAGTTAATCCGGACAGGCAGGTCCTGATCATCAACTTGCTCAGAACTTCCATCTCCGTGGCGCAGAAGAGCTTTACCCGCGTTATCGACCGTAAGAAGGTGGAGCCGGACGCAGAAGGCAACCAGCCCGAGCTGAAAGAGACCCTCATAGTTGACCTCAAGCTCGACAACAGCATACGCGGAGGCGGTATCAGCTTCCCGGTCAAGATTGAAAACAGTCTCATAGACGAGTTCAACAAGGGCCAGGAAGAGATCTACCAGGCAGCTCCCGACGGCCTGGTCACCATCCTCACCCCCACTGTAAGCATACCTGAGGGCGGCGAATCCGCCACCTTCCGTGTAGAGCTTGACAAATCCAAACTTCTTAAGGGCGGAGTACTGGAGGCCTTCCCCAACTACGTTATCCCGGTTACAATCAACACCGGAGCCATGGAGTCTACCCTCAACGGCAAGGACTTCCAGCTTAAGGGACTGAATTACGGAGAAATCGTAACCTACATAACAGTTACGTACCTGGAGCTTAAGCCGGGTCTTTCCGTAACCCGCGAGTGGGGATTGTTCTCATCGGCCGCCGGTCCCTGGAGCTCCTTCATCAGCGGTTTTACCGCAGGAGCAGACCGTAACGTTGCAGTCGACGACAACTATATCTACGTGGCCGAGACCAACAAGACCAAGAACATCTGGGCCATCAGCCGTACCGACCCCGGGAACTACAAGAAACTTCCCGTAGGCACAGTCGTCGACGATGGAATATTCTACGTCAGCTGCCCGCGCATCATCAAGAATACCAACCCCGACATCAACGGAGGAAAGGATGTCCTGGCAGTTTCCAGCATGACGGAAGGTGATCCCAGGTTGTACCTGTACACCAACGGAATCGACAAAGATCCGGTGGTGGTCAAGCTGACCACATGGGCGTCCAGACGTCTGGGAGACACATGGACCTACTGGGGCAGCCTGCAGGAAGGCATACTGTTCTTCAAGGACTTCAACTCCGCCCAGGGTACCGTAACGTTCAAGATTGCCGGCCTGCCTACAAAGGGCGAATGGTATCTTGTCGGACGCATCGTGGCGCCTGCGGCGACTGGAGCCGGTGCCTATTTCCCGTTCCCGAACAACATCAACGAGGGTGTCTGTTCAATCCGTGGAGGAGAAACGGCATGGCTTACAAAGGCGTCTAAAGACCTCATGAAACTCGAAGGCGCCGACAACGCTCCTACCCTCACGGAACTGAGCGGGTATTACGCCGATACAGCATTCCGCTACTTCGAACTCGGAGGCAAGCGCTACGTTGCCTATACAAGGCAGGTAAGCGCTTCCGACGGCCGCCTGTTCATACTTGAAGGTACGCCGGAGCAATCCTGGTCCGATATCATTCTCGAGCGCAACGTAATCTACCAGGCCGCCATCCAGGAGGATGCGGAGAACCAGGAAGAATACGGCGTCTCCCCCATAGCTTCCGGCAACAGTGGCATGGACCTTGATGCCAGGATGACTGGCGGTGACGTGTACATCGCCGTGATTAAACAGAACGTAGGCCTTAGCCTCTTCCACCTGAGCTACAGCGATTAATGAAACTGCTGCGCGGCATAGCGGTATTCGTGCTTGTCCTGCTTGCTTCCTGCGAACAGGACAAGCCGGATACCGTGTATAAGCCGGCAGTACGCGCAGAACTCACGGCCACCGGTTCGGGACGGGCCAGTTTCAGCATCAGCACCGTAGAGGCGGCTTACGTCCGATACGGATGCGGCACGGACGAGGCTCCGGAATTCGACAGCCGGTTGGAAACCGGGACTCTGCTTCCTGCAAGCCTGACGCTGGAGATCAATGGCCTTCAGGCAGGGACGGACTACCACCTGCGCCTTCAGGGAATCGGTCCCGGAGGAGAGGAAGGCTCCGTTGTCACGCTTGTATTCCGCACCACAGATGCCCCAGGCACACTTTATCCGTGGGAAAAGACCCGCACAGGCATCCCCATACCGGCGGACATGACCCTCATACCGGGTCCCAGCTCTCACCGTAGCCCGCTTGCCTGGGACAAAGAGCGCTGGAGCACTCACGTAAGTTATACAGACGAAGCAGGAGCCGAGCATTGGCTGTTCGACTCCTTCCTGCTTATCGAGGGGCAGCAGACCGACGTGTACGGCAGCAGCGGCTACACCTACGTGCTTACGGAATCGAGTGTGCCGTCGGCCCCGAAAGAGCTTTGGCAGCAGTTGTTGGACTTCTGGTTCTACGGAGGCACCTTCCAGTGGCAGGAGAGCTACTGGGGCAACGGCATCGACAGCTTCGGACGCTGGTACACCGGCCGGATGGTCAGTCCGCCGCCGTCATTTTCCGACGGCCAGCTGGCAGCACTCGACGCATGTATAAGGGAAACGGCCGCCCGTATCGGTACACCGCCGCATAAGCGCTACATCATCATGGGCCTGCCGGAACCGATATATTTCCAGAATTACATAGCTTCCATTTCCAACCCTTCATCCGGAAACACCCGTTATTGGGGAAGCATAGGCGGCGAAGAGATGGATTTTTCCAAGCTGGACGACAGGATACGTGCTTGCAAGTGGTTCATAGATGCAACCCGGGCGGCTTTCGCCCGCAAAAACTACGACTACATCGAGTTGCTTGGGTTTTACATTCTCCCGGAAGTTCTGAGCACTACTTGGAGGCCACAATACAAGAAATACGACGAACTATGGCCTGCCATTGCCGAATACCTCCACGGATGCAACGAAGGTTTGTTCTGGATTCCATACAACATGGCCGACGGGTATAAGAAATGGAAGGATTTCGGCATAGACATGGCTTACATGCAGCCCAACTACTATTGGGACGAAGAAGGCAAGAATCCTATGTCCCCTACTTTCTCCGAGATCAACAGACTCGGCATGGGTCTGGAACTGGAGTTCGAGTATTCCATGGTGGAGGGTGTAAACGGAGCATCATCGGCTCAGAAGTACCGGGCCAGGTTCGATGAATACCTGCAGTGGGCCAAGAGCAGCGGCGTTTACGGAACCCGCCCCCTGGCTCTGTATTCCGGTACAGACGCCATGCATCAGCTTGCTGTTTCCAACGCTCAAGGCGACAAGGAAATGTACCACAAGCTCTGCCGCTTTATATGTAATAGCCCGTTGCGCGCAAACCGTTGATTATTAATTTTTTATTAAATCCAAGTGCGGGCATTTTCCCCCACTTGACATGAATAAGGTTTTGAAAAACAAAGTTTTACATTTTACGCTGATACTGCTGCTGGCCACGTGCTGCAGCGCAAAGCCGACCGTTACTGAACCACCGGTGCTGCAGGACCTGGACCTGGTGGGCTACTGGCACAGGGACACCCAGGTCTGGGATGCGGAACGATTCGGGCCGCACGTGAGCTGGAAGGCTCCGGACGGGAGCGAGCAGTGGCTCTTCAGCGCATTCCTTTTCCTGGAAGGCTACGACAAGGTGCACGACAAGACGTTCGTCCTGGCACCGGAGGGCGTTTCCGCAGGCAAGGCGGAATGGGAATACCAGCTGGACATCTGGCTGGGGCAGGAAGGCAGCGTGGCGCAGCTGGACAAGGCATGCGCAAGCACCGCCTCCCGTATCGGGGACCCTCCCTGCAAGCGCCAGGTGGTTATCGGCATCCCCGACCCCATAATGTTCGAGAAGTTCTACGACAAGCACTCCGCCACTGATTATTGGGGCGACGGACTAGACTTCGCGGACGTGCAGAACCGTATCAAGGCTTACCAGTGGTACATAGACGAGGTCAGGGCACGCTTCAGCTCCCTTAATCTCAAGTACCTCAACCTGGCCGGCTTCTACATCTGCTCGGAAGAGATCTACCTGCCCTACGACATAGACGTGAACTGCCGCTACAAGAACTGGGATGAAATAATTCCCGCAGTCGCGGAGTATTGCCACGCAGCATCGCAGGGCCTGTACTGGATACCCTACCACATCGCTCCGGGCTACCAGTACTGGAAAGATCTGGGCTTCGACCAGGCGTGGATGCAGCCAAACTGGTACTGGGACCTGAGGAACGAAGGGCGCCACCCCTTCAACACAACCATTGCCGCAATACGTTATGCCGACATGAGCGGAATGGAGCTGGAGTTCGAATACTCCTGCGTGGCTGCGGAGATGAAGGGCGGCAAAATGGGCCCCGACAGCGACGGGAAGCTCACTTTTACCGAGGCCGACGTGCCGGCACTGAAGGAAAGGGTCCGCCGGTACATGCAGGAATTCAAGGACGCCGACTTCTACGGCAGGCGATCCATCGCGCTGTACAGCGGCAGCAACGCCCTCACCCAGCTCGCCACCTCCCCCGTAGCGGAAGACCGTGAGCTCTATGACGACATCTGCCGTTTCATACTGGGCAACAAGGAGGATCTTCCCAGGACGGAATTTGAAGTAGACGCCGGCGGACGCCTGCAGAAGCTGAGCTTCGGCGGACGGAATTATGCCGGCGGCGCCCCTCTGTGGCGACTTTACTACAACACCCCCGACCGCAAGGAAATAGAAATCAGCGGCGCCGACTGCACTCCGGTCGTAAGTGCCCGTGAGGACACCCTGCTGCTCGACTACAGCAGGATAGGCGGCAAGAACTTCGACCTCCACCTGAAAATATGGACCGAAGGCGCGATGGTGCGATTCGGAGCCACGGTGGAGAACCGCGAGCCGCATACCATCATCCGAGAGCTGCAGTACCCCCTCATCGGCAGTCTGCAGCTTCCTGAAGGCTACAAGCTGCTTACCACGCACACCGGCGGACAGATATTCGACGACCCCGTGGCCACGATTGCCAACGTCAGCACCAGGGCGCTCTACATGACGCCGGCGCAGAAGTTCCGCCAGTACGACCTGCAGTACCCCCGCAACGCCGCCTCCAACTGCTTCGCCTTCGTCGGCGGGAAGGACGGCCTGTATTTCGGTTCGCACGATACCAGCCTGCAGCAGACCTGGCATGGCCTGAGGGCGTATCCGGACGAAGGAACCATCGGCCATCAGACACAAGACTTCAAGCACCTCGAGGCAGGATTCTACCGTTACCCCAACGCCATGTACGGCGACAGCTGGAGCAACGACGCAAGCGTAGTGGTGCCCTACGAAGGCGACTGGACCGTCACGAGCCGCATCTACCGCCGCTGGGCCGACGAATGGTGGCACCACGAGGCCGTCCCCAAGTGGGTGCAGGACATGACAGGCTGGCAGCGCATCATCTTCAAGCATCAGTACGGCGAGTACCTGCGCAGCTACTCCGACCTCCCCGGGCGAATAGCCGAAGCGGGAGAATCGGTGGGCTGCAACGCGGTGCTGGCCTTCGGCTGGTGGAAAGAGGGCATGGACAACGGCTACCCAAACTACACCGTAGATGACACCCAGGGCGGCGACGAAGCTTGGAAAGCCGCCATCAAGCAATACCGCGACAAAGGCAACCGCCTTCTGCTCTACTACAACGGCAGGCTCATAGACGTAGAAAGCAAATTCTACCGCAGCGGCGCCGGCTCCAAAGTTGCCAACAAAGACAACACCGGACGCGAGTTCACCGAGCACTATAAGTTTACCGGAGAAGGAACGACCCTCGGATACTACGATTCCCGCACTTTCGTAATTGCCGACATGAGCAAGCGCGAATGGCGCAAACAGCTCATTCAGTGGGCCGACAGGGCCATGAGCTATGGCGCCGACGCGGTGTTCTACGACCAGCTGGGCGTGGCTGAAGAGTTCCCCAACTGGAATCTCAGCCGCGAATATCCCGTACAGGACATCTTCACCGGCCGCTACAAGGCCGAGGCCCTCAAGGAAATCCGCGACCACATAAAGGCCCGTGACCCGGAATTCGCCCTCGGCACCGAATGGCTGAGCGACTGCACCAGCCAGTTCTGCGACTTCGTGCACATAGTGGAATTCACCGCCCTGCCGGAGAGTTTCCCCGAATGGTTCCGTTACACCTTCCCCGAGGTAGTCTGGAGCGACCGCTGCGTACGCGACGACAACGACGTGCCGCGCCGCGTGAACAATACCCTCCTGAAAGGCCTGCGTAACGACATAGAAGTCTTCCGCTGCCGCGGCCTCATAGACGAAACCCCTGTGTACCAGGCACACCTGGCCAAGGTAAACGCGATACGCCACGACTTCCCCGAGCTGCTGCTTGAGGGCCGCTACACCGCCACCGACGGCTTCTCCTGCAGCAATGCAGGCATAGTCGCCCGCAGCTACTGCAACGGCGACAGCATGGCCGTCGTTGCCACCTCCCTTAAAGATGGCAAGCAGTCGGGGCTGATAGACGTTCCCGGTTACAAACTCAAAGACTCCAGGACTATCGGAGGAGCCTCTGTCAAGGGCAACGCCGTCAGTCTGGGACAGAACGATGTTGCCGTTTTGATATTCGAAAAACAATGATGCGAAAACTGCTCATATCGCTGGCCTGCTGCTTTGTATTCTGCGCCGCCAATGGCGCAGGGCCGCAGCTCATACCTGCGCCGGTAAGCTATACCCCCATGCAAGGCAGCTGCATGAACAAGAACAACGTACTGGTGGAAGTGGCTCTCCCCGGCTTCCTGAAAGACGTACTCAAGATGCCCATGTTCATGCGCGAAGAGGCCTACCGCCTGACCATCAAGTCCAGCGGAATCAAGATAGAGGCGCTCACACAGACAGGAGTCTACCGGGCAAAAACCACCCTGGAGCAGCTTAAAGCCGCCGGTGGGCCCCTCCCCTGCTGCGTCATCTTCGACTACCCGCGTTTCCGCCACCGCGGAATGATGATAGACGAGTCCCGCAGCTTCAAGGGGCTGGAATTCCTGAAGAAGCAGGTGGACGCCATGGCCCTGCTGAAGCTGAACGTGCTGCACCTGCATCTGACTGATGCGGCCGGATGGAGGATAGAGGTGCCCGGTTATCCCGTGCTTACCGACTCCGTAGCCTGGCGCATAGGCAAGAGCTACTTCGACTGGGAAAAGGCCGGTTACCCCTTTGCCAGCGCCCGCAACCCCCAGGCATACGGCGGCTATTACACGGCCGGCGAGCTCAAGGAGCTGGTAGCATACGCCAAGGCCCGCCACATCACTATCATACCGGAAATCGAGATGCCCGGCCACAGCATGGAGGTCAACAGAGCATACCCCGAACTCGCCTGCGTAGACGAGAGCGGGAGGCAGCACAATTTCGCCTGGGACCTCTGCCCCGGCAACGAGGGCACCTTCAAGCTTATCAAGGCAGTACTGGACCAGGTGATGGACATCTTCCCCTCCAAATTCATCCACATAGGCGGCGACGAAGCGGTCATGAAAGACTGGCCGGTTTGCGTAAACTGCCGCAGGCGCATGCAGGAAGAGGGCTACACCGACATCCGCCAGCTGCAGGGCTACCTGATGCGGAGGGTGGAGGCATACCTGCTGGAGCATGGCCGAAGGGCCATCGGATGGGACGAGATACTGGACAGCGGCATGAGCAAAGACGCCGTCATAATGTCCTGGAGGGGCATTTCCGGCGGAGAGAAGGGCTCGGCCGCAGGTTACGACGTTATCCTGTCCCCCAGCACCCACTGCTACCTGAATTATTATCAGGACCTTATCCGCAAGGAGCCGGCAGCCTGCGGGGAACTGGTCTCGCTGCGCTTCTGCTACGGCTACGAGCCGCTTACGCCCGCCATGGACGCCGACCACATTCTGGGCCTTCAAGGCAACCTCTGGTGCGAATACATCCCCACTCCCGAGCATGCGGAATACATGCTGTATCCGCGAATGTTCGCAATTGCCGAAACCGGATGGAGTCCGGCGGCCAGGAAGGATTTCTTTGATTTCCGCAACAGGGCATACTGGCTTTGCGGCATACTTCACGACCGCGGTTACAGGACTTTCGACCTGGACGGCGAATCAGAACTGGCCCGCAGCGGCTATCAGCGTTTCGAACAATTAGAAGCAAGCAAGAAATGAGATTCCATTTAAAGACAAACGGGAAATCATCCATCTACAAGCAACTTGTAGCTCAGGTGGAAACTGCCGTCCATGACGGAAACCTGAAGGCCAACGAGCAACTGCCTTCAATGAACGACCTTGCCGCCGAACTGGGCATCTCCAGGGAAACGGTCAAGAAAGCCTATGGCATTCTGACGGAAAAAGGATTCATTATTCCACGGCAGGGGCGGGGTTTCTACATAGCAGACCCCAGCGCAAACAAGCGTCCGCAGGTTCTGGTTATATTCGACAAGCTTTCAGTATACAAACAGCTGATTTTCAACACGTTTACAGAACGGCTCGGAGACTCTTCCGAGATAACCATAGTGAACCACAACCAGAGTGCAGACCTGCTGGAGTACTATCTGGACGAGAATCTGGACAACTTCGATTACTATGTTGTGGCTCCCCACTTTCCACTGGACGAAGCCACCCAGGAGCGTGTAGTGAAACAGCTCAAGCGTATTCCTTTCCGGAAACTCATAATGCTGGACCGTCTCCAACCGGATCTCAAAGGCGGATTCGGCGCCGTTTACCAGGATTTCGAGAATGATATCCGGGCAGGCCTTACTGAGGGACTGGCATACAGGAGCAAAAGCAATAAACTCCGGGTAATCATCCTTCCCAACTCCCTTTACGGGAAAGAGATATGCAAAGGGGTCAAAAGGTTCTCGGCTGATTTCAACATATCCGTGGAGTTCCTCGATTCCGCCCCTGACGACATCCGCCCAGGCGAAACATTCCTGGTGCTCAACTCACAGTTGGATGCAGGCCTGGTAGACCTGGCGCAGCACATCCAGCGGGCGGGACTGCAAGTAGGCAAAGACGTTTTCATTATCTCCTACAACGAGTTCGACATGAACGAACTCGTCCTCGGCGGCCTTACTACCGTCTCCACCGACTTCCGCCAGATGGGACAGATTGCCGCGGAAATGATTCTGAACAAGAATCTGCAAAAAGTACATTGCCAGTTCAAAATGTACAAGCGCAATACATTCTAGCCAATGAAAAGAATCATTCCCCTTCTCGCATCGCTGGTTTGCTCTTGCACTCAAGTAGTTGTCGAAACGTCCCCTGCGGACGTTCGGCAGATAAGTTTCACGGCCGTCTTCGACCCTGAAACCAAGACCACGCTGCAAGAAGGCAGGCATGTGCGCTGGAGTGCCTCGGATGCAGTGTCTCTGTTTGCCTCGACCGGCAGCAAGGGCAGCATATTCAAAGTATCTTCTTTGGAAAGCGGAGGCGCAGTTGCGACCTTCACCGGACAGCTTCCGGAGAGCACGGCAGACTGTTATTATGCCCTGTATCCTGCTTCGAACGACGCCCGCCTGGTGTCCCCTGAAGGAAGCATTTCATGCAGCATCCCTACGGCACAGAAAGGGGTTGAGAATTCTTTCGATCCGGCAGCGGCGCTTTCATTGGCCAGCGTAGCTTCCGGCGGCAGCGTGCTTAGCTTCAAGAATGCAGGCGCACTGCTCTCTTTCACCGTACCGGGAAACTGGGTTACCCGCATCAAGATTGAGAGTCTTGACGAAAGCGTTGCAATGACAGGACCGGCCAGCATAAGCTACAACGATGGAAAGCCAGTCGTAGCGCCTTCTGAATCGGCCAAGAATTACGTTGAGCTCAGCGTCCCGGAGGGCAGCATAGGCAAGACCTACTATACGGTCGTATATCCCGGAGACTATAGCGGCTTCCGGGTAAGCTTCTATACTTCAGTGAATTACTACAACCGGTATACAAGCAGCAATTCCCTGTCGCTCAAGCGCAACGACAATGTGAGCCTCATCCGTAAGAATTGGGGCACAAACGACGACAGGGCGTCCTCCGAAAGCGGATACGAAACGGTCACCGACCCTGTCAGCGTAAGCATAAACAGCACCTCGGAGAGTTATTACAACTTCGTGGTCAATTACACCGTTGCCGGTGTCAGTTCTGCAGACCTCGAGCACGGTCTGGTATTCAGTTACGACAACAGCAATCCCACCTGCGGCGCCGTTGGAGAAGCCGGCAAACTCAGAGGCCCTGCGTTCGGGTCCATGGGCACGGCCACTCTTATGCAATGCGTTCCCAACTCTTGCCTGAGACCCGGAGAGACCTGCTACCTGCGTGCTTATTGCTACGATTCCGACGCCGGCAGTTACACTTACAGCTCCGTTCAGGAACTCGCCCTGTACGCGCAACCGAATGGCTGTTCCATCAGCAAAACCGCCATCTCATCGCCATCGGAAAACGTTTCGCTATTCAGCTTCAAGGCCAATGATACATGGAGCGGATACGTTGCCGAAGCGGACTGCAGTGCTTCCGGAAAGGTGAGGCTCGGGGTGCACAACGCCGCCATGGGCAAAACGAGCACTGTCTCCATGGCTTCGCAGCTGTCGTCCAGCGGGGCGCTGGTTCTGGTCAACGGGCAGATCTTCGGCACACAGGGAAACATAGGTCTTGCGTACACCGGAGGCCAGCTGCGCTACAACAACTCGTCCGACGACGGGATTTCCGCCTGCCGCGGCTATGGCAATACATACTCCGACTGGCAACCCGTCACGCGAGCGATAATCGGGGTGGACGCCGACGGGGTGCCGGGGGCGTACTGGTGCACCCTGATTAACGGTACTGCTTATTTCTTCGACCGTCCGATTCCTGCCGGAACGGCTGTATACCCGCAGGTTACGGCGAATGCCGGTCCCGGCCCCAGGGTGACATGGAGCCCGCAGGAAGCCCTTTCCACCGGCCCCATGCTGCTGTACGGCGGCAAGGTCTGCGTGAGCGAGGAAAAACTGAAGACAGGAGTGTATTATACCAACTATGAGCTCTGGGAGACAACCTCTGGCAACATATACGGTTCCGCTCGCCAGCGTACTGCAATAGGATATAATTCATCAACCGGGAAATGGTATTTGGCGGTAGTAACATCCAATATTACCATTACGGCCATGGCCCTGGTGATGAAAGGACTGGGATGCGACTATGCCATGAACCTGGACGGCGGAGGTTCCGTGCAGATGCAGGTTTCCGGTACGGGAGCGCTTACGTCCAACACCAGATCGGTTAAATCCACTGTAGGCTTTTTCTCAAAATAAGCTATAAACTATTGGTTTTTTGCGCACTTATAACTATATTTGCAAATAGATACCACAGTACACCACAGTTGATTACTAATATACAAAACACATAAATGCCTATGACTCAATTAAAAAAGACAAAGGAGGAATACAGGATTCCTCTTGCAGAAATCTGCGATGCCCTGCCGGACATCCTCTGCGAAAGCCCCGATGACTGGAGCAATGAAAGCCTTGAGCAAGGAGATCCTTGGACTTTTTAACGTAATTTGATTGAATATGAAGAGCATTAAAACTATAAGCATTTTCGCATTGGCCGCCTTCGCATTCGCAGGTTGCCAGACAGAGCTGGAACTCACCCCCGCTTCCCCTTTCAAAGTTGGTGAGGAGATTACTATTACCGCTTCCCATGAGATGGGAACCAAGACTTGCCTTGGCGAGAACAACGCTGTTCTCTGGGGGATAGGTGACCAGATCAGCGTCTTCTACGGAGACGGAGATAACGGAGGCAACCAGTTTATCTCTCAGAACCTTGCCCCTGCTGCTACAGCAGAATTCAAAGGAACCCTTAGCACCGTTACAGGCGTAGCAGAAGGCAACGAACCCGTAGCCAAGAAGTTCTGGGGCGTATCGCCGTACAATGTTGGTATTGCCTTAGCAGATGGCGTTATCACCACTTCGGTACCTCAGCTTCAAGATGCGCTTGAGAACAACTTCGACTTTGCCGGTTTCCCTGCAGTCGCATGCTCCGACAATTTGTCCCTTCCTTTCCGCAACGCATTCGGTCTGCTCGAGATTACATTGGAGGTTGAAGGTGTTCATTCCGTTGTACTTAATGGTCACAACGACGAGGTTCTCTGGGGCCCCTGCAGCATAGCCCTTGACAACGGCATTCCCGTTGTAACTATGACCGGAGATCCGGCAAGTGTTAATCCGTATTACCTGAAGGTTGGTATTAAGAGCATAGGCGACGACCCTCTTTCCACTTCATGCAAATATTACTTGGCCCTTCCGCCTACAACGTTCACTGATGGTGTAGAGATTGTTCTTTACGATAAAGAGCTAAAAGAGATTACTCATTATTCCGGTGAAAAAGAGGTAAAGATCGAGCGCAACAAGGTTCACGCAGTGACGCTTAAAAAGAAAGAGCTCACTATCAAGACCCTCTGGTTAAAGCAATCCGGCGAGACTGCATGGAACACATACTTTGGCGGGACCGGCGGAACTGACCGTAACATCGCAATGGACGATGAATACGTTTACATTGCGGAGAGTGCCGCTACTGCCAAACTGTGGGCAATCAGTATAGCAGATCCTGATATAGTCAAAGCTGTCAACGTTGAAGGTGTTGCTGACGGTGGAGCACATGTACTCACATGCCCTCGCATTGTCAAGAATACCGATGCTAATGTCAACGAAGGCAAGGACGTCCTGATCTGCTGCAGTCTTACACGTGGTGGTGTTGATCCAAAACTCTATATCTGGAACAACGGCATCGACAATGCTCCTAAAGCCGTTACTCTTACTACATGGGCCACAGCCGCCTGGTACGGAGATACATTCACCGTTTTTGGAACGCTTCAGGATGGCGTCCTGTTCTTTGATAAGACAGGTAGTGATAGTGCGAATAATGGCATTGTTACCTTCCTACTGAAAGGCGTTCCTGCAGGAGATCAAATGTTCCTTCAGGCAAGACTCAAATTTAACGACGCAATGGGTTCACACAGTGGTGTATGTGCCTACTATCCTTATCCCGACAACATCAATACCGGTGTTTACTCACCTGGCCGTGGTGTTGAAGCCAGAGGAAAGAATGTAACCGCCACTGGTAACATTAAGGGCGAAGGCGGTATTGACATTGCTCTGGAGAATCTTGACTACGATGAAGGTACGAATGGTTACGTTCTTGGCTACAACTTCATCGAGTGGGAAGGCAAACGTTATGTCATCTACGGAAATCAGTCCTCGAACAAGGTAGGATATATCCGTGTAAGACAAGGAGCATCTGATACTCCTTGGGCAACTATCGCCAGCACCGGAACCAGACTTTATCGCCGCGACCTTGTAGGAGCTGACGGTTGCTCTCTTACATCTAGCAACAGCGCAATGGATATTGCTGCAAGAGTTATTGACGGAGATCTTTATTTCGTCGGACAGAAGCAGAACATTGCCTGTGGCCTTTACAAGCTTTGCTACGAATAATCGTTTTCGTTACACTATTAGCGGCGCCGGCACCCCCGGCGCCGCTTTTTTATTTATCACCTTTTGCGAGCCACGTTTCTAAGAGTTCTCATCTAGTTATTTTGAAAGAATTCTTTATAAGAATTGCTTCCTTCAACACTGTTTGACTTGTTGTTTAATTCGGCGGATTTACATACTTTTGCACCTGAGGAAAAGATTAAATACCACAACGATATGACAACGGAAAGGGATATAAGGAACCAGATTAAATATGCTCACGATGAAGGCATAGCTGAAGGTAAGGCTGAAACCGCCGCCGAGTTAAAGCGTCTTGGCATTGACCATGATGTCATCTGCAAATCAACAGGTCTGACAGAAGAACAGCTGGCTAAGTTGTAATAAAGATATGTGCCCGTTGTTCCGGCGCCGCTTTTAATTTGGAAAAAATGAAAAGATTATTCCTTGGGCTCATCCTTGTACTCAGCGCCTGCCAGAACTTTGAGCCGTTCACTTTCGTGCAGATGAGCGATCCCCAGATAGGATTCCTCGACGACTCCCCTGCTTACAGGCAATCCGGTTGCCTTTTCAAAACCGCTGTTGGGGAAGTGAACGCCATCTCCCCTTCATGCGTCATTATCACCGGAGATCTTATCAATAACCCGTCAGATCCCGTACAGGACTCCGTGTACAGGGCATGTTTCTCGGAAATAGCAGCTCCCGTTTATGTCGTCCCAGGCAATCATGACTATCTTGGATTCACCAGGGAAAAGCAGGCGGCATATATAGCCAGCCGAGGCTATGACCGCTTTTCAGTCAAGCTTAACGGATGCGCCTTCATCGGGATAGACTCAAACTGCATAAAGGAAAGCATTGAAGATGCCGAGGAAGAGCAGCTGACCTGGCTCAAGAAGGAGCTGGATGCCGCCAGAAAATGCCGGTACACTTTCGTATTCCTGCATTGCCCCGTTATACGGGAATCTATCGACGAGCCTGAAGATTACTTCAACTTTCCGTCGGAGAAACGCAGGCAATACATAGACCTGTTCAAAGCATACGGTGTAGATGCCGTATTCGCCGGGCACTGCCACGAAGACTACAGTACGGACGTCGAAGGTATACGCTTCATCACTGCCGGTTCCGTAGGCAACGCTCTCGGTCACGGCAAACCGGGATATAATGTTGTGAATGTCACCGATACAGGAATTGACGCGCATTTTACGCCTTCTTCTTATATTTGTACATGCGCAGAATCATTCTGATAATAGTTGCGGTACTGACCCTTTGTGCGTGTTCCGGTACGGCGGAGCAGGCGGCACAGGAGCTGGCACGAAGGGTTGTTCCGGAATATGCCGGCAAGATCATTTTCAAGGAAGTCCCGGATACCGTTGAATGCTACAGCATTGAAGCCCAAGGCCGAAAAGTGCTGATCAAGGGCAGCGGGGCCAACGCTATGGCGGCAGGCCTGGGACGATACCTCAGCGAAGTATGCTGCGCCGACGTTTCCTGGGAGCGGGTTCACCAGGTAATTCTTCCGACCCGGATGCCCCTCCCGGACAGCACAATCAAATCCCGCGCCCTGGTGCCGCAGCGCTTCTTCCTGAACTACTGCACCTACGGCTATGCCATGCCGTGGTGGAAGTGGGAAGACTGGGAGCGATTCATAGACTGGATGGCCCTTCAGGGAATAAATATGCCGCTGGCACTAACCGGACAGGAATCCGTACTTCAGGAGTTATGGCGCAAATACGGACTCACGGACGATGAAATCCGCGCCTGGTTCACCGGCCCCGCGCATCTGCCATGGCACCGCATGTGCAACATAGACGGAGTGGACGGTCCCCTGCCGCAAAGCTGGATAGACGGGCAGGAGAAGTTGCAAAAAATTATTCTCAAGCGGGAGCGCTCGCTCGGAATGAAACCAGTGCTGCCGGCCTTCTGCGGGCATGTGCCAGAGGGAATAAAAGCCCTCTATCCGGAGGCCGAGATAACTGACATAAGCGGCTGGGCCGGCTTCCCGCCGGAAAACCTACCGCATTTCCTGTCTCCCCGGGACAGCCTCTTCGGAGCCATCCAAAAAGAGTATTTGGATATCCAGACCCGCAAATACGGAACCGACCATATCTACGGCTTCGACCTCTTCAACGAGGTTGACCCGCCTTCGTGGGACCCGGAAACGCTGGCCTCCATCAGCAGAAAGGCCTACGAGAGCATAGCCGAAGCAGACCCCGAAGCAGTATGGCTGCAGATGGGATGGATGTTCTGGTATGACCGCAAGCACTGGACTCCGGAAATCGTAAAAGCATACCTGGATGCCGTTCCGCAAGGGAAAGTCACCATCCTGGACTACTATACCGAGACCATGCCGGTCTGGACCAGGACCGAAGGCTTCTACGGCCAACCGTACATCTTCTGCTACCTTGGCAACTTCGGCGGCAACACCCGTCTCGCAGTCCCCTTCAGGACGGAGAGCGGCCGCATCACCGAGGCCCTCGAAAATGGCAAAGCCGGCGGCATCGGTTGCACCCTGGAGGGCTTCGGCATAAACCGCTGGCCCTACGAATACGTGATGTCGAGGGCATGGGAGGGCACGACGGACGACGGGTGGCTGGAGTCGCTCGACCGCAGGCGAAGCAGCCCGGACGGATTCTGGAAGGAGATGGCCGACGACGTGCTCACGCGCCCCGCAATCTCCAGGGGACCTCTGGTCTGCGTGCGGCCGCGCATGTCGGACGGAAGCCCTTCGAGCCTCGGTGCCGCAGCCGGCATCGACAATCCTTCGCTGGTGACCGCCTGGAAGAGGCTGCTCGACGCTCCCTCCGGCAGCCCGACATGGAGCTACGATGCCGTCGCCTTCGGGTCGCAGGCGCTCGCCTACCGCTTTGCGTCCCTTTGGGAGGAGTTCTGCAAGGCATACCGTTCGCAAGATGAAGCACGCGCCGCAGCCACCGCCTCCCGCATGCAGGAGTTGCTGGCCGACATCGACCTGCTGCTCTCTTACGAACCTTCGTTCCGGTTCGACCGCTGGCTGGACGCCGCCGGCAAGTGGGGCCGTACGCCGGAAGAGCGGCAGTACTACAGGCACAACGCCTTCCTGCTGATTACCCGCTGGGGCGACCCGTCCCGCCTGGGAGACTACGCCTGCCGGCTCTGGAACGGCCTCGTGGCATCTTATTATGCCCCACGGTGGAAGGCGTTTACGGATGAGGTGCTGGCATGCATCCGCGAAGGACGGGAGTACGACAAGGATGCCATGAACGCCAGGCTGGACGTGATTGAGAAAGGTATTGTCGACGCCGTGCCGGAACTTGCGCCGCCGGTTCTTGAGACTGAGCTGCCGGAGCTGTGCAACTCATTGTACCGTAAGTGGTTCAACCATACGGCCATGAGCTACAACGTGGGCGTTTTCTCCAAGTATTCAGAAGACAGCACCGCCCAAGTTGCAGCCCTGATAAAGGCCTCCGGCGCAAGCCTTGTGGCCCTGAACGAGCTGGACAGCTGCAACCGCAGGCACAATGTGTATCAGCTCAAGGAACTCGCTGAAGCCCTGGGAGGCTGGGATTACCATTTTGCCTCTGCATTTCCTTTTGCCGGAGGTGCTTACGGCAACGGAGTGGTTTCACAGGAGCCTATAATAGTCCGCCACAGTATTGCACTGCCACGTTTTGACGGCGCTGAGCCCCGTTCGTGCGCAGTTGTAGAGACAGAAAACTGCGTGTTTGCCTCAGTACATCTGGACTATACCGGAGCTTCTGCCCGGTTTGAGCAAGCCCGCGCGCTGAACGACTGGTTTACAGAACATTACAGCGGCTGCGGCAAGCCCGTGCTGCTTTGCGGAGACATGAACAGCACCCCGGACTTCGAAGCTATTACAGAATTGCTCAAGTGTTGGGAGCCACTTTCCGGAACAGAAGCCACCTACCCTTCCGTCGAGCCGCAGAAGTGTATAGATTATATCTTTGCTTTCAAGGCTGCCGCACCTGTGAAAACGCAGTCTGCAGAAGTGTACAAGGCAGCCGGAGACGCCTCCGACCACCTTCCGGTAATAGTCCGTTTTCTGTAATTACTGCTTCCAGTAAGCCTCTATCTCCTCCAGGCTCTTGCCGGTAGTTTCAGGCACCCACTTCCACATTATGAAGAGGTAAGGCAGGCACATGAAGGCAAAGAGGAAGAAAGTGCCGGCAGGAGTGAGATTCTCCAGCATCCAGGGGGTGAGCTGACCTATCAGATACGTTCCTACCCAGAGCGCCAGTCCTGCCACGGACATGGCCAGGCCGCGGACACGGTTGGGATACATCTCGCTCAGGAGCACGAAGACCACTGCGCTGATGGAGATTGCGGTGCAGAAAACGTAGAGCAGGAAAAAGACCAGCAGGAACCATGTAGGAAGCGTACCCAGGGCGAAGTAAAGGCCTATCATGAGCAGGCAGACTATCATGCCTCCCACGCCCCACCAGACCAGGTTCTTGCGGCCAACCTTGTCTATTATAAGCAGGGCCAGCACGGTAGTAAGCATATTCACGACTCCCACCAGGACGGTGCTCAGAAGGGATCCTTCGCCGCTCAGTCCGGCATCCATGAAAATCTTCGGGCCGTAATAAAGCACAGCATTAACGCCCATGAACTGACCCAGTATGGCTATTGCGGAACCTATCAGCACAGCCTTGAAAATGCCGGGCTCCAGCAGGGTCTTCCACTCGGACTTCACCTCTCCTGCAATGGATGCGCGGGTGGCTTCCAGCTGCTCACGGGCATCATCTTCGTTGCCGTATATTCTCTGAAGGATGACCATGGCCTTGTCTTCACGGCCCTTGACTATGAGCCACCGGGGACTTTCCGGGATAAAGAAAATGACAACGAGGAACAGAATGTCAGGGATGGTCTCACTTCCCAGCATTCCGCGCCAGTATTCGTCATTCATCATCCTGGAGCCCAGGGCAGGGTCGGTGGAGTCCAGGGTGGCATTCTTGAGTATCAGGTAGTTGACCAGGTATGCCAGCAGGAAACCAATGGTTATGGCAAGCTGATACAGGGATACCAGGGTGCCGCGTTTCTCCGGAACCGCTATTTCGGATATGTAGATAGGCGATACGATGGACACCACGCCTATGCCGAAACCTCCTATTATTCTGAAAACCACCAGCTGGCTGAAATTCCCGCACACGGCGCAGCCGATCGCCGAAATGCTGAACATCAGGGCGGAAATGAGCATGGTTTTCTTGCGTCCCAGCTTGTCGCTCAGCAGGCCCGCCACCGACACGCCGATGATGGAACCGATGAGCGCGCATCCGACGTACCACCCTTCCAGACCGGTGCTGAGTCCGAACTGCGCCTTGACTATGGCGGTAGTGCCGGAAATGACGGCGGTATCGTATCCGAAAAGAATGCCGCCGAGTGCCGCGACCACGCAAAGGAATACCACGTATCCCATATTTACCGATTTACTCATAATCCGCAATGTATATACTACAAATTTATCAATAATTGTTTGTTTATAAAAGCGGAATTGGGTATTTTTGTTTGATAACGACTTTTGATATATGACGAAGCAAGAATTCTCCAAAATGGCGGCACGCTACCGCAGCGAACTCTACTCCAGTGTCCTCCCTTTCTGGCTGGACAAATCCCAGGATCTTGAATACGGCGGCTACTTCACCTGCCTCGACAGGGACGGCTCCGTCTTCGACACAGACAAATTCGTGTGGCTCCAGGGACGCGAAGTATGGATGTTCGCAATGCTCTACAACAAGGTGGAGAAGAACCCCAAATGGCTTGCCTGCGCACGCCAGGGAGCGGAATTCCTGCTGAAGAACGGGCACGACGGCAACTTCGACTTCTACTTCTCCCTCAACCGCGAGGGCAAGCCGCTGGTGCAGCCCTACAACATTTTCTCCAACACCTTCGCCTGCATGGCCTTCGCACAGATGGCTGTAGCCACCGGTGAGGAGCTGTGGGCCGATGCGGCACGCAAAACCTTCACACGCATACTCGAGCGCCGCTCCAACCCCAAGGGAGTCTGGGCCAAGGGCTACCCCGGCACACGCCCCATGAAGGACTTCGCCCTTCCCATGATTATCTGCAACATGGCTCTGGAGATCGAGCCTATAATAGACGACAAGGCCCTGCTGGACAAGACTATAGAGGAGGCTCTG
The DNA here is from genome assembly GCA_017554335.1 of Bacteroidales bacterium. Taxonomy (GTDB): domain Bacteria; phylum Bacteroidota; class Bacteroidia; order Bacteroidales; family UBA932; genus Cryptobacteroides. Next base: position 57,394 of record JAFZIO010000055.1, read on the forward strand.
CACGAGGTGTTCGACGTCTTCTACCAGCCGTCCATAGGCGTTATGGTGGAGAACCTGGCTCCGGACGGCAGCCTGCTGGACTGCTTCGAAGGCCGCAAAGTCAACCCCGGCCACGACCTGGAGGCACTCTGGTTCATGATGAACCTCGGCCTTCGGCTGAACCGCAGGGACATTATCGACAAGAGCATGAAGATAGCCCTGGACGTTATAGAGTACGGCTGGGACAAGCAGTACGGCGGCATCTTCTATTTCATGGACAGGCTCGGGCATCCCACCCAGGAGCTGGAATGGGACCAGAAGCTATGGTGGGTGCACCTGGAGGCCGCAATATGCATGATCAAGGGCTACAAGCTCACAGGCAACCAGAAGGCGCTGGAGTGGTTCCTGCGCCTGGACGACTACCTCTGGACCCACTTCAAGGACGCCGAATACCCCGAATGGTACGGCTACCTTAACCGCCGCGGAGAGGTACTCCTCCCGCTCAAGGGAGGCAAGTGGAAGGGCTGCTTCCACGTACCCAGAGGTCTCTACCAGATAAGTACAATCCTTCAGGAGATAGCAGATGACAAATAGACGATCTTTCCTCAAGAACGGGGCCGCCGCCGTTGCCGCCCTGGCCGCAGCACCGGCGCTGCTGGAAAGCTGCAAGACGGAATCCGCCCCGGACGGCAGCACCCTCATTGTTCCCAAGGCCGCGGGCCTGCCCATCACCGGCACCTTCCTGGATGAGATTTCCCACGACATCCCCCATCAGAACTGGGGCGAAAAGGAGTGGGACGCCGACTTCCGCTACATGAAGGCAATCGGTATCACGGATGTAATCGACATACGCTGCGGCTACCGCAAATGGCTTACGTACCCGTCGCCCCATCTGCTCAAGAAGGGATGCTTCATGCCTTCGGTGGACCTTATCGACATGTTCTGCCGCCTCGCCCGAAAGCACGGGATGCGTTTCTGGTTCGGCCTGTACGACTCCGGCGTTAAATATCCCGACGGAGCGGCGGAGGACATAGAAAACAACAAGTTCGTCATTGACGAGGTGTGGGAGCGCTACGGAAGCAAGTACGACAGCTTCGCCGGATGGTACCTCTCCAAGGAGTTCAGCCGCAGGCAGATGGGAATGATAGAGGCCTACAGGGCCCTGGGACAGCAGTGCAAGGAGATTTCCGACGGCCTGCCGACCTTCATCTCGCCCTACATGAACGGCAAGAAGGCAGTATCCGCCTTCGGTGCCGAGCTTACCAAGACCGACGACATCTCCATAGTGGAGCACGAGCGCGACTGGAACGAGATATTCGACGGCATACACGACTTCGTGGACGCCTGCGCCTTCCAGGACGGGCATATTGATTACGACGAGCTGGACGCCTTCTTCACCGTTAACAAGCGCCTGGCCGACCGCTACGGCATGCAGAGCTGGACCAACGCCGAGAGCTTTGACCGCGACATGCCCATCAAGTTCTTCCCCATCAAGTTCGACAAGCTGCGCCTGAAGCTTGAGGCCGCAAAACGCTGCGGCTACGACAAGGCCATCACCTTCGAATTCAGCCATTTCATGAGCCCCCAGTCGGCCTACATCCAGGCCGGCCACCTTTACGACAGGTATAAGGAGTATTTCGGAATATGAGAAAGATATACATAGTTTTAGCGGCCGTTTTCGCCGTTTCCGCATGCAACAACAGTACTGTCCCCGTCTACCTCGACCCTTCCAGGAGCGTTGAGGAACGCGTCGCGGACGCCCTTCCGCGCCTTACGATAGAGGAGAAAGTGGCCATGCTTCATGCACAGTCCAAGTTCTCTTCCCGCGGCGTACCCCGCCTGGGCATACCTGAAGTGTGGTGCACCGACGGGCCCCACGGAATACGTCCCGAAGTGCTCTGGGACGACTGGAACCAGGCCGGATGGACCAACGACTCCTGCACCGCCTTCCCTGCCCTTTCCTGCCTTGCAGCCACCTGGGACAGGGAAATGAGCCTCCTTTTCGGACGCTCGATAGGAGAAGAGGCCCGCTACCGCAAGAAGGACGTGCTGCTCGGCCCCGGAGTCAACATCTGCCGAACGCCGCTCGGAGGCCGCACCTTCGAGTACATGGGAGAAGACCCTTACCTGGCGGGACAGATGGTGGTGCCGTACGTCAAGGGCGTACAGGAGAACGGAGTAGCCGCCTGCGTGAAGCATTTTGCGGTCAACAACCAGGAGGTACGCCGCACCTCCACCAATTCTGTGGTGGACGACCGCACCCTCTACGAAATCTACCTGCCCGCTTTCGAGGCGGCCGTGAAGGAAGGCGGCGCCTGGGCGATAATGGGCTCCTACAACCTGTGGAACGGCGAGTTCAATTGCCATAACCATCGCCTGCTCAACGAGATACTAAAGGGCGAATGGGGCTTCGACGGGGTGGTCATAAGCGACTGGGGCGGCTGCCGTGACGACGACCAGGCCATAACCAACGGCCTGGACATGGAATACGGCACCTGGACCAACGGCCTGCGCGGCGCACCGTCGGACAGCTACAACAACTACCACCTGGCCAACCCTTACCTTCAGCGTTTGGCCGACGGCCGTGCGGGTACCAAAGAGCTGGACGACAAGGCGTCCCGCATCCTTCGCCTCATTTTCCGCACCTCTATGGCGCCGGAGGCACATTACGGCAGCTTCAACTCGCCCGAACATTATGAGGCCGCACGCAGGATCGCCGCCGCAGGCACTGTGCTGCTGAAGAACGACGGAGTGCTGCCGCTCAGCATTCCCGACGGAGGCAGGCTGGTTGTTATAGGCGAGAACGCCGTCAAGAAAATGGTGGTGGGCGGAGGCAGCTCCAACCTCAAGACCAAGTACGAAATTACGCCTCTGGAAGCACTGCAGGAGGCATTCCCCAATGCGGAGGTAGTGTGGGAGCGCGGTTACGTGGGCAATGTGGAGACCTCCTACAACAGGGTCTCCACAGGGCAGGACCTCAGCGAAAGCCGCCCCGCCCCTCAGCTGCTGGCAGACGCACTCAGCGCCGCTGAAGGAGCCGACGCCGTCATATTCATAGGCGGCCTCAACAAGAGCGCCAACCAGGACAACGAGAGCACGGACAAGCTGGATATCACCCTTCCCTACGGGCAGGACGCCCTTATCGAGACGCTTGCCGCTGCTATCCCGGAGCTGATTGTGGTCAACATTTCCGGCTCACCGGTGGCCATGCCGTGGGCCGGCAAGGTGGGCGCGGTGGTTCAGGGATGGTACGGCGGTTCCGAGACCGGGCACGCGCTCGCCGACGTGCTTACGGGAGCTGTCAACCCTTCCGGCAAGCTGCCCTTCACCCTCCCCTGCTCGCTTGCTGACGGGCCCCTGAAGACGGAGCGCCAGTACCCCGGCATACAGGAAGAGGGCAAGGAATGGTGGCAGGAGTACTACGACGAAGGGGTATTCGTAGGCTACCGCTGGTACGCCAGCCGGGACATCCCGGTCTGTTTCCCCTTCGGCCACGGCCTCAGCTACACTTCGTTCGAATACGGTCCCGCAAAGGCCTCCAGATCTTCAGTCCGCTGCTCCGGCAGCTTCGGGGTTGACGAGGGCGGCGAGAGCGTGGTCAAGGTTTCCGTTGACGTACGCAACTGCGGCGGGCGCGACGGAGCCGAAGTGGTGCAGCTCTACCTGTCTGCTCCTGCAGGCGACGTAGAAAGGCCAGTCATTGAACTTAAGGGCTTCGAGAAACTTTACCTGGAAGCCGGAAAGAGCGGAAAAGCCGTTCTGGAGCTCCCCCGCCGGGCATTTGCCCGCTTCGACGCAGACGCCCACCGCTGGGTGGTGGATCCCGGCACATGGAGCATTCTGGTCGGCAGTTCGTCAGAAGACATACGCTCGACGACAGAAATAAAAGTAATTTAGGAAATGGAAAAGAAACGCTCACCATATCCCCTTCTATGGGCCCTCTGCGGCGCTTCTGCGGTGCTTATGAGCCTTCCCTGGCTGGTACCGCACTGCGGCCTGCTCATGCTGGTGGCCCTGGTGCCGCTATTGCTGGCGGACTATATCGCCACGGGCGCAGGAGTCAAGGGCTTCTGGAAATGGCATTACTCCACCTTCGTGCTCTGGAACGCCTTCACGACCTTCTGGGTATGCAACGCGACGGTGGGCGGCGGCATCTTCGCTATACTTGCCAATTCCCTTCAGATGTCGCTGGTGTTCGGCCTCTTCCGCCTGAGCAAGAAGCGCCTGAGCGGAGTGCTGCCGTACATTTTGCTGGCGGCGGCATGGATAGCCTGGGAACGCTGGTACCTCACCAAAGCGGAAATTTCCTGGCCGTGGCTGGTGTTCGGCAACGCCTTCGCCACCAGCATAAAAGACGTTCAGTGGTACAGCGTTACCGGCACCCTGGGCGGTTCCCTGTGGGTCTGGTGCGCCAATCTGTCCGTTTTCGGGCTCATAGTTTCACTTGCAAAGGGAAAATGGAGCGGCTGGAACAACTGGGCACGCGGAGCCGTCGCCTGGGGGCTTGTTCTTGTGCTGCTCGGGCCTCCGGTGTGCTCTGCCATCATGTTCAACAATTATGAGGAACGTTCCGAGGGCAAGGTGGAAGTGCTTATAGGCCAGCCCAACCTGGACCCGTACAAGAAGTTCAGGTCCGTGCCGCAGTCCGAACAGAACGAGCTGCTGCTGAGCCTGATGGAGAAGCCTCTGGCCGAAAGGCCCGCCGACCTGCTGATGGCGCCGGAGACCTTCACCTCCGACGTCGTGATGGGCAACATTCCCGCTTCGCCTACCGTACAGCGCTTCGGAGCCTTCCTGCAGAAGCATCCGGAGAGCGACTTCCTCTTCGGCGCCTCCACCAACGACTTCTACTTCACCCGCTCCGCCCCCGGGCTGCTCTGCTACCCTTACGGGGACGGCTGGAGGGTCCCTCACAACAGTGCCATAATGCTTACGCCCGACGGACGCACGGAAGTGTTCCACAAGAGCAAGCTGGTGGTGGGAACCGAACTCACCCCCTACCCCAAGATCTTCGTACCGCTTGACAAATGGCTCTCCAAGCTGATGGGCGTCTCCGCCCTGATGGCGAGGGACGTGGGCCAGAAGGAAATCTCCGTCCTGCACCTCTCCGACGGCACTCCGTTGGGATGCGCCGTATGCTATGAATCCGTGTACGGGGAGTACTGTACGGGCTACGTCAAGAAGGGCGCCCGCTTCATGACGGTAATCACGAACGACTCCTGGTGGGGCAACACTCCCGGCTACCGTCAGCACCTCAGCTACAGCTGCCTGCGGGCGCTGGAGCTCCGGAGGGACCTGGCCCGCTGCGGCAACAGCGGTATCAGCTGCTTCATCAACCAGAAGGGAGAGATACTGCAGCAGGGGCCATGGTGGGAGGAGGCGGTGCTGCGCGGCAGCGTCAACCTTAATTCTAAAGAGTCCTTCTTCGCCCGCAACGGGGATATAGTGGGACGCGTGAGCGTGCTGGTGTTCCTGCTGATGCTGGCGCTCCTGATAGTCCGCTTGTTGCCGGGGAGGAAATAGTTTCTTATCTTTGCAAGATATGCTGTCCGAACTCATAAAGGCCATACTTATCGGTATCATTGCCTCCGCCCCCATAGGGCCGGTGTCGCTGCTGGTGATGCAGAAGACGTTCTGCCATGGCAGGATGGCCGGTTTCGCCGCCGGAGTGGGTTCGGCTATAGTAGATACCTTGTACGCCGTGGCGAGCCTCTTCGCCTTCATGTACGTGCAGGGCTTCATCTCTGCCCACGCCGCCTGGATACTTATTATCGGCGGACTGCTGGTTATAGGAGTCGGCTGGCTGATGCTGCGCCGCAAGCCCATGGAGGTCAAGCAGACGGAAGACACCACCAAGACCAAGGCCGCCCAGTACGCCCTGCAGGCCGCAGGATGCGCCCTCGCCAACCCCGGAGCCCTGGCCTGGATGTTCGGTCTGGTTGCCCTGTTCCGCCTGGATATAGGCTCAGCAGTCAGTCCTACCTGGATGATTGTACTGTTCGTGTTCATCGGGGCCCTGGCGTGGTGGTTCTCATTTGCCTATGCCGCCGACAAGCTCCGCAACGCATTCAACGTTAAAACCCTTAACCGCGTAAACAAGATAGCGGGTTACGCCGTGATAATATTCGGCGTGGTGCTTCTGTTGCGCGGAATAGTCATACTATGAAAGAGAATAAATCCATATTGGGCAACTGGATAGTCAGGAACCTGCTTCTTGGCGTCCTGTTCGTGCTGCTGGTAGTAGCCGCCGCCAGCATCTTCCTTTCCATACGCACACGCCACGGCAAAGAAGTAACCGTTCCCGACCTTTCCGGCCTATCCGTGCAGGATGCCGCTTCCGTAGCCGGCGCCGCCGACCTGGTGGTGCTTGTTTCCGATTCGGTGTATATGAAGAGGATGCCCCGCGGGGCCGTGGTAAGCCAGCTTCCGCGCGCCGGATCCAAGGTTAAGCCGGATCGCAAGATAGCTCTGACCATCAATTCCCAGGTACCCAAAAAGGTTACCATGCCCAACCTGATTCACGTTTCCCTGAGGCAGGCCAAGGCTGAGCTTGCCGCCAAGGGACTGGTACTCGGCAAGCTGAATTACGTTAGCGACATTGCCACCAACAACGTGCTGCAGCAGCAGTTCAGGGGGCGCGACATAGAGCCCGGCAAGCAGCTCTACAGCGGTTCCGTAATAGATCTGGTCCTGGGCCTCAACGGCTCCGACGCCATGACCTACGTGCCCAACCTGCACGGCTACAAATACCTCAGCGCCATAGATGCCATTCAGGACAACTCGCTGAATGTCAGCGGAGTAATCTTCGATAAAGAAATCCGCACCTACGCCGACTCGCTGGCAGCGACAGTCTATTCCCAGCGTCCCGCAGCCACCGGCAACCCGGTAGTCATGGGCACCTCCGTAACCGTTTACCTCAAGCTTAATGCAGACGAGCCCAAACAATGAGCCCGAGTTCCTCGAGGAAGAGGAACAGGAGATGTTCGAACATTTCCGCTTCGAGGTCGACCCGGGGCAGGAGCCGTTGCGCATAGATAAATACATGACGGCGCACATGGAGCACACCTCCAGGCACCGCGTGCAGTGCGCCATCAAGGAAGGCTTCGTGCAGGTGGGCGACAAGACCGTGAAGGCCAACTACATAGTGCGCCCGGGAGACATCATCCGTTTTGTGATGCCTTACAGGCGCAGGGGCGTGGAAATCAAGCCTCAGGAAATAGCCCTGAACATCGTATATGAGGACGAAGACGTGCTGGTGCTGAACAAGCCGGCCGGAATGGTGGTGCACCCCGGCCACGGGCACTATGAGGGCACGCTGGTGAACGCTCTTGCGTTCCATCTTGGCATCTCCCAGGGGCCCGACGGCGAGGATGAGCGCATGGGCGTACTGGTCCACCGCATCGACAAGGATACCAGCGGCCTGCTGGCGGTGGCCAAGAACGACGACGCGCAGATGTCGCTCGCCCGGCAGTTCTTCGACCACAGCATCGAGCGCCGCTACGTGGCTATTGTGTGGGGAGACCTGAAGGAGGACGAGGGAACCGTTGACGCCAACCTTATGCGCGACCCGTCGGACCGCCTGCGCTTCTGCACCACGGACGACCCGGAGAAGGGTAAGCGGGCCGTGACGCACTGGCGCGTGCTGGAGCGCCTGGGGTACGTGACTCTGGTGGAGTGCAAGCTGGAGACCGGCCGCACACATCAGATACGCGTGCACATGAGCAGCATAGGGCACCCCATCTTCGGCGACGAGCGCTACGGCGGCACCGAGATCCGTCAGGGCACCATCTACGCCAAGTACAAGCAGTTCATCCACAACTGCTTCGAAATCTGCCCCCGCCAGGCCCTCCACGCCAAAACCCTCGGCTTTGTGCACCCAAGAACGAGGCAGTTCCTCCAGTTCGACTCTGAGATTCCTTCAGATATGTCCGCCCTGCTGGAGAAGTGGCGGAAATACGTGAATTAACGGTATTCACGTCCAAGGGCCGCTGCTTCGCTTGCAGGGGGACTGTTGCGGCAGAACCTTCGCTACGCTCATCCCTCCCACTTCGCTACGCTCGTGGGCCCCTCCCGTTCACGTGGCCACGGGCGGCCACGGGTTGCCGCAGCAGTCCCCCTGGCCCGCTTCACCGCGGCTCCGGAGGCAGCAGGCATTCCGATTGCGGGGCCTTTGGCTCCCGAAAAGGGAAGGGGCCCACGTAAGTGGGAAGGCGCCCTGCAAGCGGAGGTGCCTGGGCCGGCAAAGGAGCCGCTGCGAAGCGGTTGGGAACACGCAAAAAGGGCCGGCAAATGCCGGCCCTTTTTGTGCGGGCGGTGGGACTCGAACCCACACGCGGAAGGCACAAGATCCTAAGTCTTGCTTGTCTACCAATTTCAACACGCCCGCAAGCGGACTGCAAATATACAAAAAAACGCTAGAACGGATCTATTTGTGAGTCCTTAAGTCCCAGGAAGTACAGTATGCCGTCCAGACCTATGGTGGAGAGGTTCTGGTCGGCGTTGGCTTTGACCTTGGGTTTGGCGTGGTAGGCTATGCCCAGACCGGCGAGGCCGAGCATGGGGAGGTCGTTGGCGCCGTCGCCCACAGCAACGGACTGTTCCAGGTGAATTCCCTCCATCTGGCAGAGGAACTTGAGCAGTTCGGCCTTGCGCTTGCCGTCCACCACCTCGCCGAGATAGCGTCCGGTCAGCTTTCCGTCCTCAACCTCCAGCTCGTTGGCATACACGAAATCGAAGCCGAACTTCTGCTTGAGGTAGTTGCCGAAATAGGTAAACCCTCCGGAAAGGATGGCGGTCTTGTAGCCCACCATCTTGAGGATACGCATCATACGCTCCAGGCCCTCATTGAACGGCATGTTCCTGGCGATATCTTCCATCACGCTGATGTCCAGACCCTTGAGCAGCGCCACGCGGCGGGTGAAGCTCTCCTTGAAATCTATCTCGCCGCGCATGGCGGAAGCGGTGATGGCCTTCACCTGATCCCCCACTCCGGCGCGCTCGGCCAGTTCGTCTATGCACTCCGTGCCGATGAGGGTGGAGTCCATATCGAAGCAGATGAGACGGCGGGAACGGCGGTAGATGTCATCTTTCTGGAAGGAAATGTCCAGGCCGGAGCCGGAGCGGGACATGAGTTCCTGCTGGAACGCCAGTCGCTCGTCGTTGCTCAGCTGACCGCGGATGGACAGCTCGATGCAATACTTGCCGGTAGGCCCTTCGAGCGGCATACGGCCGGTCAGACGCTTGATGGCATCTATGTTCAGGCCGTGGCGTGCGATGAGCTCGGATACTTCGGCAATCTCGGTCGCGGTGACTTCCCTGCCGAGCAGGGTCACAATGTAGCGGTTGCGGCCCTGGCGTGCCACCCAGGCGTCATACTGCTCCCGTTCGATAGGGGTAAACCTTATCTGCACCCCCAGGCGGGTAGCCTCGAACAGCAGGTCCTTCATGATGAAGCCCGACTGCTCCGTGGTGGTACGGAAGAGGATTCCGAGGGTAAGCGACTTATGGATATTGGACTGGCCTATATCCAGGATGAACGCGTCGTAACGGGCCAGGATGGCCGTAAGCTGAGCGGTCAGGCCCGGCTTGTCCTCTCCGGAAATGTTGACCTGAATAATTTCTATCATAAACCGATGGTCTTGAAGAAGTCGTTGCCCTTGTCATCCACCAGGATGAATGCCGGGAAGTCCACAACGGTAATCTTCCAGATGGCCTCCATGCCGAGTTCGGGATACTCTATGCACTCGATGCTCTTGATGCAATCCTGGGAGAGCACTGCGGCCACGCCGCCTATGGTGCCCAGGTAGAAGCCGCCGTGCTTCTTGCAGGCGTCTGTGACCACCTGTGAACGATTGCCCTTCGCGATCATCACCAAGGATGCGCCATGGTCCTGGAATTCATCTACATACGGATCCATTCGGTTGGCCGTGGTGGGGCCCATGGAACCGCAGGGGTATCCGGCAGGCGTCTTGGCCGGACCGGCATACAGGATGGGATAGTCCTTGAAGTAGGCGGGCATGTCCTCACCGGCATCCAGGCGGGCCTTGAGCTTGGCATGGGCAATGTCACGGGCCACAATAATGGTTCCGTTCAGGAGCACGCGGGTGCCCACGGTGTACTTGGTGAGTTCTGCGCGCACGGAATCGATTCCCTTGTCCAGGTCTATAGCTATGCCGTTGGGGCCCTCGCCGGGACGGCGGAACTCCTCAGGAATAAGATCGGAAGGGTTGGTATCCATCTTCTCTATCCATACGCCGTCTGCGTTGATCTTGCTCTTGATGTTGCGGTCTGCGCTGCAGCTCACGCCCATACCGATGGGGCAGCTGGCACCATGGCGCGGCAGACGGATGACGCGGATGTCGTGAGCCATGTACTTGCCGCCGAACTGGGCGCCCAGGCCTATCTTCTGCGCCTCCTTCAGGAGTTTCTCCTCCAGGTCGATGTCGCGGAACGCGCGGCCGGTCTCGTCGCCCGTGGTGGGCAGGCTGTCGTAGAACTTGATGCTGGCCAGCTTTACGGTAAGGAGGTTCTTCTCTGCTGAGGTGCCGCCTATGACGAAAGCGATGTGGTAGGGAGGGCAGGCTGCCGTACCCAGCGAGCGCATCTTCTCCACCAGGAAAGGAATAAGGGTTCCTTCGTTCTGTATGGTGGCCTTGGTCATGGGATAGAAGTAGGTCTTGTTGGCGCTGCCGCCGCCCTTTGCCACCATAATGAAGCGGTATTCATCGCCCTGGGTGGCCTCAATGTCAATCTGTGCGGGGAGGTTGCACTTGGTGTTGACCTCATCATACATGTTGAGCGGGGCGTTCTGGCTGTAGCGGAGATTCTCCTGGGTGTAAGTGTTGAACACACCGCGGCTCAGGGCCTCTTCGTCCTCGAAGTCCGTCCACACACGCTGACCTTTCTCGCCGTGAATGATGGCGGTGCCGGTATCCTGGCAGAACGGGAGCACGCCCTTCACGGCCGTCTCGGCGTTGCGGAGGAACTGAAGGGCCACGAATTTGTCGTTGTCGGATGCCTCGGGATCCTTCAGGATGGCCGCCACCTGCTCATTATGGGCGCGGCGCAGCATGAACTCGCAGTCGTGAAAAGACTGCTGGGCAACCAGCGTGAGGGCCTCGGGGGAAACCTCGAGAATGGTTTTGCCGCCGCATCCGCAGTGGCCGCCGAATTTTGAGGTTTTAACCAGTTTCTCTGATCCGGGAATCTTGTAGTACTCTGTAGTGTCGGGGCCGAGCTGGAACATCGGCGCGTATTTGAATTCTGCCATATCTTATTGGTTCATTAAAAATTCTTTCATGAAGGCGTTTATGTCGCCGTCCAGGACACCCTGGGTATCGGCGGTTTCCCAGCCGGTACGGAGGTCCTTGACCATTTTGTAAGGGTGAAGCACGTAGGAGCGTATCTGGCTGCCCCACTCTATGCGTTTCTTCTGGCCCTCGAGCTCCGCCTGCTTCTCCTGGCGCTTCTTGAGCTCGATGTCGTAGAGGCGCGACTTCAAAATCAACAGCGCCCGCTGGCGGTTGTCCTGCTGGCTGCGGGTCTCTGTGTTCTCCACCGTGATGCCGGTGGGAATGTGGCGCACGCGCACTCCTGTCTCCACTTTGTTGACGTTCTGGCCGCCGTGGCCGCCGCTTCGGAAGGTGTCCCACTCTATGTCGGAGGGGTTGATTTCTATGTTGATGGAATCGTCAACCAGCGGATAGACGAAGACGCTCGAAAAGGTAGTCTGACGCTTGCCCTGGGCGTTGAAGGGAGAAATGCGGACCAGCCGGTGAACGCCGGATTCCGCCTTCAGGTAGCCGTAGGCGTAGTCGCCCTCGAACTGTATGGTGCAGGACTTGATGCCTGCCTCGTCGCCCTCTATCAGCTCGGTGGTGGTCATCTTGTAGCCGTTACGCTCGCCCCAGCGGAGGTACATGCGCATGAGCATGGCGCTCCAGTCGTTGGCCTCGGTACCGCCGGCGCCGGAGTTTATGGTGAGCACGGCACCCAGGTTGTCGCCCTCCGCCCCCAGCATGTTCTTCAGCTCCAGGTCTTCCAGGGCGTTCAGGGCTTCGGCGTAGGCGGCGTCGGTATCGGGGCCCTCCGGGTCGAGTTCCAGCAGCACGTCCAGGTCTTCCACCTGCGAACGCAGTTTGTCGTATGCGGTCACCCAGGACTTTACGGAATTCAATTTTTTGAGGAACGCCTCCGCCTCTTTAGGGTCATCCCAGAAGCCGGGCGCCTGACTCTGGCTCTCGCCTTCCTCCACTTTCGCACGCTTCTCGTCTATTTTGAGATACTTGCGAAGGGCGTCGGTACGCTGTCCTAAATCTTTTACTTGCTCCTGGGTAATCATTGTGCCGTTATTTATCTTGTAAAGATAAGCATTTTTCGCAGAAACTTATAATCAGTTCCGCCGTCCCGTCTATGCCGAGCAGCGACGAATCCAGGCAGAGGTCGTAATTAGAGGCCACCCCCCAGTTGTCGCCGAGGGTGAACAGGTCGTAATAGTCCTTGCGGGTTTTGTCGTTTTTAATTATAAGCTCTTCAGCGTCCTGCGGAGTAATGCCCAGGCGCTCCGCCACCCTCTGCTTGCGGACCTCCATGGGTGCATGGATGAATACGTCAACGGTTTTCATGTCCCTCAGCACATAGTCCGAGGCGCGCCCGACGAAAATGGCACTGCCCTGCTGCGCCAGGTCGCGTATAGCGTCGCTCTGGATGCGGAAGAGCTCGTTGTCGTCCATCAGGTTGCCGGGGTTGTGCCAGAAGCGTCCGAGGCCAAGTATGCCGCCCAGCCCGAAGATGTGACGGTGCTCATCCGATTGCTTCAGGAATTCGGGGCTGAGGCCGCTTTTCCTGGCAGCGTTGTCTATCAGTTCCTGGTCGTACACCGAAATCCCGAGGCGCTCCCCTATTGCGGAGGCAACCCTTTTGCCGCCGCTTCCGAACTGACGTCCGATGGTAATGATAATCTGTTTATCCATAGCACTATACGGCGCCACCGAGGGAGGACGCGTCCTCTCCGTCTTTAAGGCGATTGAATTTTCTGAAAATGTCTGCAATCAAGATGGCCGACACTATGATGTTGAGAATGTCGGAGATAGGGAAACTGATCCACACACCTGTCTCCTGGAACCACAGTGGCAGGGTGTATAGGAAAGGAAGCAGGAACAGCAACTGGCGCGACAGCGAAAGGAAAATGGACTTCTTCACCATGCCGAGGCACTGGAAGAAGTTGCCGGACGCCATGCCGAAGCCTACCAGGGCAAAGCCGGAAGTGGTTATCCTGAGACCCCTGACGGCAATGGCCTTGAGCTCCGGGTCGTTGGTGAACAGGCCCACGGCAACTTCCGGTATGAACATGGCTATCAGGAAGCAGGTAGTAGTGACCAGCACCTCCCATTTTGCCGTAAGAACGAATATCTCCTTGACGCGCTTGTACTGGCGGGCTCCGTAATTATAGCCTGCAATAGGCTGCAGGCCCTGGTTGAAGCCCATGCATATCATAGCGAAGAGCATCACGAAGCGGTTGATGATGCCGTAGGCGCCTATGGCCAGGTCCCCGCCGTACTTGCGGAGCTGCTGGTTCACGAACAAGGCCACGAGGCTGGCTGCGACATTCATCATGAAGGGGCCCAAGCCTATAGCCAGGGACTGCTTTGCAATCTTGGCATCCAGACGAAAAACCGGCCTGGTAAAATGCAGGAAATGTTTTTTGTCTGCCAGGAACTTCAGGGTGTAAGTGAGCGCCAGAATCTGGCATAGCACAGTCGCCAGGGCCGCACCCTTGATGCCCATGTCGAGCACAAAGATGAAAATAGGGTCGAGTATGGCGTTGGAAATCACCGTAAACAGGGTGAGCCCCATGGCGGTTTTCGGATGGCCCGAAGAACGGATTATACCGTTGAACCCATGCAGCAGATGGGTGAAAGTATTGCCCAGGATTATTATGGTCATATAGTCCCTGGCAAAGGGAATAGTGTTTTCGCTGGCCCCGAAGAAATAGAGTATCGGGTCCAGGAATACCATGGCGACCACAGTAAAGAGTATGCCTATAATCACGTTGAGGGTCAACGTGTTGGACAATACCTTGCTGGCCGCGTCATAGTTCTTCTGCCCCAGCATTATGGAAATCAGCGTCATTGCGCCTACGCCCACAAGGGTGCCCAGGGCGATGCTGATGTTCATCAGCGGGAAGGTGACGGCAAGGCCGGAGATGGCGTACGAGCCCACATTGGGGATGTGCCCGATGTAGATGCTGTCCACCATGTTGTATAGCGAAGCCGCCGTCTGGGCTATGATACCCGGGACGGCGAACTTACGTAAAAGCTTTCCTATGCTTTCTGTTCCAAGCTCAAGAGGAGCGGCCGAACTGTCTGCCATGGCTGCTAATCGTTGGGATTGTCAACCAGCTCTATGTCGAAGCGGAGAGGAGAGTAGGCCGGAATTGTGTAGCCGGAGCCGCTGTAGCTGTATCCGAGGCTGGAGATGAAGACTCCGGTGCCCTTCTCGTAAGGGCCCATCTTGGACAAGGTGCGGGCGAAACCCGGAATCACCTTCGTGCTCTCGCCGCTCATGGAGATGCTGGACCAGCTGGAGCCGTAGCTTATTGAAACAGGTTCGTAGGTCTTATCCCTTTTGAGACCGTAACGGATGGCGGTATCGCGGATGGTGGTATCGAAGACCTGGCCGTTGAGCAGACGTCCCGTGTAATTGATGTACACCGTGGTATCCTTAAGTTCCATTTCAACCTCGGGTGCCTGCCTGCAGATGTAGTAGAAACCGAACGCCCCGGAAGAATCGGCGACCGCCTTGACCGGATTGGTGCCGTACTTCGAAGGATAGTTGGCCACGAGGTAGCGTCCCAGGGAGTCGGCGCTCCACTGCTGGATGTACTCGAAACACTCCACCAGCTCGAGGTCGTATATAGAGGTCGTGCCTATATCGTCCGAAGACTGGCCCAGGTAGCCGTCGGCATCGTCGAAGCGGTTGTAGGTAATCAGCCAGGAAGGTATGAGTATTTTTTTGCGGCCGCCCGGCTTCATGCCTTTGATAGCCTCCTCGACGCCGGCGTACATGCCGTTGGCATACATGGTCACGGGGCCGTAATAATAAGTCTCATCGTAAGAGCCCAGCTGCTGCGAGACGCTCTTGTAGGTGGTGCTGGCAATCGTTCCGTCCAGCTGGGTGATGGAGTAACTCAGGCGGAGGTACGACGAGTCCGTGAATTCACCCACAGCCTCACCCTTGCCTTCGGTTTCTTCGAGTATCCATGAGCCGAGTCCTGTCTGCTTCCAAAGATACTCAGGGTGCTTCTGCTTCTGCACGTGCACCCACGCATCCAGGTATCTCTTGGCCGACTCCATGTCGCTGGTAGTCTTGGTCTTGGCGCAGCCGCACAAGCAAAGGGCTGCGATAGCTATGATAAAAAACTTCTTCATTTCAATTCAGACGGCATCCTGTTCTTGCAGGAACCGTGCCGTTATTTCTATAACGTAAGCCTCCGCTCCGGCCGCATCGGCGATGTCTTGCGGAATCAGTATACGGCCGCCGGAAGCCTGCTCGTGGCCGCCTCCGTGGAAGTGGTTTTTCGCCAGCAGCCGCGCCGACGTGCCCCTCTTGGAGCGTATGGACACCCGGAACTTGTCGCCGTCCTCCCGGGCCAGCACGCAGAGCCTCACGCCCTTGATGGACAGGGGCAGGTTGACGAAGCCCTCCGTCTCCCCGTCGAGCAGTCCGTGACGGTCGAAAAAGGACTGCGGCAGGATGATGACGGAGCCGCCTTCCGGCAGCAGCCGCATACGCTCGGAGAGCATTTCGCCCATGGCCGCGAGGCGGTTGGGACGCTCGCAGTGGTAGAGGCGGTCGATTATGTCCTCCCTGTCAACGCCGGCGGCAAGCAGCCCGGAGGCCATCTGCAGCGTGGCCGGCCAGACGGAGTTGGCGAAATTGTTGGTGTCGGTCGTCATACCCGTCATCAAGGCGCGAGCTGCAGCCTGCGGCAGTTTCGACGGGTCGCCGGCAATGTCGGGCATGCCCAGCAGCACCTGGTACAGCAGTTCGCAGGCGGAGGACACGCGCGTCTCGCTGATGCAGAGGTCGAACGCCTCCCTGTCGGGCTCTTCGTGATGGTCGATCAGGACCTTGCGGCCCTTGAAAGCACGTACCGCCTCTTCAAGCCCTTCCACGCGGGATAATGTGTTGAAGTCCAGACAGATGAGGAGGTCCGTTCCGTCCATGCGGCGGGCAGATTCCTGGGCGTCGGTGATGGTCTTGAGGCCCTCCAGCACGAAAGCGGCGTTCTCGGGAACCGGGTCCGGCAGAAGCACCGCTGTATCCTTGCCGCGGCAGGACTCAAGATAGCTTGCCATGGCCGCACTGCTGCCGGCGGCATCACCGTCCGGACGTGCGTGAGAGACGGTGCTGATTATCTTGGCTCCGTCTATCCAGGAATTCAACAATGCTATATCTTTTGCCCTATCCACGATGCAAATTTAACAATATTATTGCATTTCATAAATCATTTTTTTAACTTTGTCCGACTTTGGAAACAAATTAGAATACATACAATGAACAAAGCATTAAAGATCGTTTTGGAGGTTCTCCTTCTGTGCGCAATCGTCGGACTTGTCTTCGCTATCTACAGCAGCATCATGAAGCCTGTGAACTTCAACAAGCAGAAAGAAAAACGCGAAGCTGTGGCTATCCAGCGTCTCAAGGACATCCGTACTCTGCAGGTGGCCTACAAGAGTGTGAACGGCAAGTACGTTTCCACCATCGACTCCCTCAAGAACTTCTACGAGAACGGCAAGATGGAGGTTGTGATGCAGGTCGGTTCCGCCGATGACTCCGTCGCCTGGGCCCACACCGAAAAGATCAAGAAGGCTAACCGCAAGATCACTCCCGAGAAGCTCCTCGAGATGTATGAGGCGGGCGACAAGGACCTCGTGTTCTCCGTTGTTACCAAGATTCCCGTGAAGGACACCCTGTTCCTCCGTCGTGACGACTTCCATATCGACTCCCTCGCCACCATTCCTTTCTCCGGCGGCGCACCCGTGGAGATGGATGCCGACACCCGTATGGTTTCCGGCGTTCCCGTGCCCCTCTTCGAGGCCAAGATGCCTTACAAGCTCCTCCTCAAGGGCATGGACAACCAGCTGAGAATCAACCTCGACGCTGACCGTCGCGACCAGAACAAGTACGAAGGCCTGCAGGTCGGCAGCCTCGTGGCTCCTAACAACAACGCCGGTAACTGGGAGTAGTCGATGTGTTCACCCTTGTCCCTGTAAACTTCTTCAGGCCGGAGGCTGCGCGTGATGCGCTGGCCGAAGTGGCGGTCTTGAAAGATGGCGACAGGGTGGAATTCACAGAGATTCCCGCCTATTCGGCAGTATTGATTTACAGTGTCTCCGGTGACGCCGTCGCGCCGCCGGAGATTCTTTATATTCTCCGGGAGCTGCCCGCCTGCAGCGAGTACAACAAATTGCTCTGCTCCTGGAAGGACGGAGAGCTGTCGCTTGCCATTGCCCAGGGCAAGAGTCTGCTCATCGCCAATTCTTTTGCCGCGCCGGACTTCGTCACCGCCCAGTATTATATTTTCCTGGCCATGAAGTCATTGCAGCTCAACCCGGAGGTCACCACCATACGCTTCCGGCACGCGTTGTCTGCTGATGAGGAAATGGCGCTTTACCGCTATTTCAAAGCGGTGGAATGCTTATGAGGATTATAGGCGGACGGCTCAAAGGCAAGACCATTTATCCCCCTATGGGTTACAAGGCGAGACCGACTACGGACTTCGCCCGCGAGGGTTTGTTCAATATCCTGGGCAACGAATATGAATTCGAAGACCTGAAGGTGCTGGACCTTTTCGGCGGCACCGGGGCCGTATCTTACGAATTCGCGTCACGCGGTGCTTCCCGGGTTTATTGCGTAGAAATGAACAGGGACAACGCCATGTTCATCAAGCACGAGGCCCAGCGCCTGGGGTTGCCGAACGTGACCGCCGTCCACGCCAACGTCTTTGACTTCCTGCCCATCTGCCGCGAAAAGTTCGATATCATTTTCGCAGACCCGCCCTACGCCCTCGAAGGGCTGGACGGCATTCCTGACAAGATTTTCTCCCACGACCTGCTGCACCCCGGCTGCTATTTTATCCTGGAGCACGGTGGCGAATACTCCTTTGCCGGCCACCCGCATTTCGTTAAGGAGCGCTGCTACGGCCGCGTGCACTTTTCCTTTTTCGAGAAGCCGTAGGTACCGTAATACCGCGTAAACAGCAACCCTCTGATACATAGTCACTTCCTAAATCCAAGTGGGGGAATTTGCCCCCACTTGGATTTAGCAAATAGCCGATAATCAAACAATTAGCGTTTACACCTATTGAGAGATTATTGTTGATTCACCCACTGTACTATATCCGCCAGCACCTCGGGAGCAAAAGTCTCCTCTATGCCGGCGTACTCGACGGGCATTCCTGACTTGCAGTGCTGGAAGAGATGATTGAGCCCAGGGTAGAGGCGACAGTCTGCAGCCGGACAGAGAACCTCAACTTTGCTGAGGTTGAATTCCGGTATCACCTGGGTATCCTTGTCGCCATTGAGCGCAAGACAAGGACACTTGATTCCGGCTACATATGGCGCGGGGTCAAGTTTCATGAAACAGTCGATCCATGGGCCCTTCTGTTGCTTCAGCATCTGCTTGATAGCAAGCTTGGCGGCAAAACCTGACATTTTCTGCGGCGTCCCTTGAAGCTCGAGCTGACGGGCCATCTGCCTGAAGAGGGTGCTGTCTCCACGGTCTGCCATGCCGGCCAGGCTCACGATAAAGTCGGGAGCGTCCTGTTCATCGGCGCCCAGAATGAATGCGATGGTGCCGCCTTCGCTGTGGCCGATTACACCGACCTTGCGGAATCCACGCTCACGCAGGCAGCGCACGGCCGCACGGGCGTCGTCCGCAAAATCGAAAGTGGTCGCATCTGCAAACACGCCACCGGACTCGCCGCAGCCGCGGTCGTCGTAACGCAGGCTGGCGATTCCCTGGCGGGCAAGGGCATCCGCGATAACGGCAAACGGGCGATGCTCCATAATCTCCTCGTCCCGGTTCTGCTGACCGCTGCCGCTGACCATCACCACCGCCGTGGTCGCCTCAGGCGTGCAATCGGACGGAGCAGCAAGCGTTCCGCCCAGCGAGATACCGTCGTGCCCGAAGCTAAGGTCCTCTGTATCATAAGGGAACGGTGGGACGGGGGTTTGGGGACGGTTGCGCTCGATTCCGCCGCGCCCCATGGCCAGACGCTTCTTCAATATAGACTGGGAGAAGGTTCCGATGAGCGAGTCTCCTTGAAGCGAGCCCTTGAAATGGCCTGGCATGTCCAGAAATTTGACCTTTAGCGTACCGTCTTTTGATTGAGTTGCATTTGCTTTAAGTCCATATGCACCTTGATCCGGAGAGTCGAGTGTACAACTGTCCTCGAGATGCATTACGATTGCAAGGCCCAGGCCCTCAATCTCTCCGCTCCATGTACCTTTGATATCTTCAGATACTGATATTGGTTTCTGAGTTTCAGAACAGGAAAAAATGGTTGCACCGATTCCGGCAACTACCAAAAGACGACAGACTGTTTTCATAAAGAAATAACTTTTGTTATGCAAAAATAATAATTATTTATTGAAAAACAATAATTATTGTGAAATTTTAAGTCTTAAGAATTTTGCAATCTGCCTGGGATCTGCTCCTGTTGCTTTATGAATTTCAAAGAGAAGGTCTGTTCTGTTTTCTTCCGAGAGTAGGAAAACATCGTGGATGTCGTCAAGATTCAAGCTGTTCTTTAGCCATCTTGCAATAACTGCATAGCATGTATCTGAACGACCCGTGAATACTTCATTTATGTCATATTCGCTGCCGGTATTGAAATGCATCGCACCAATCATATCTTCATAGCTGTCGAAGAATCGTATTGCAGCGTCATAATCAATCACTGAATATGTGGTTATGATAAAGTCAATTAACTGCTTCTTCTCCCTTTTATCGAGCTTGGAGAACAGACGCTTTAGCATTATATAAGAGAGTGGTCTATTTGAATCGTGAGTAGAAATCACTTCGCTCATAGCTTTCTTCATAGCTACAGTTGCCTTACGGATTATTATCGGTTCAGAAAAAGGGTGATCTGATTGAGCATAAGCAAGATAATTCCATTGATACTCTTCAGCCCGCTTCACAAGTCTCCTTTCCACGGCATTGTTTCCTATATAGATTAGGTTCGTGCGGGCTTTTTTGTCACCATATTTTACGGCACTGCCGTAATGGCATGTGAATAATCTGCCACCTCTGCAAGGTGACGCCTGACCATATCTGGAGTAATATCTGGACAGTTCCCCCATAAATCTAGACAGATCTTTTAATCTGGAGGCAACATACGCTCCATGGGTGTGGTCTGGCATCTGACAGAAGGACAACACTTGTATCCCATACCTTGGAGCAAGGGTACAAAGAATTGTGAAATAAACAAGATAATCGATGAAGTTATAGAACTGTAGATATCCATCCTTCATCCTTTGATAACAGTGTATTAGAATACCACTGTAAAACGATCGTGCTTTTGTTGACATTTTTCATAGTTTAAGTTTTGCAATAATAGTAATTGTTTTCCTTCTTGTCAAGAGGATGTTCGGGATTGTTTTCTTTAATAGGCTTACAATCAGCATCTTTTTAAATCCAAGTAGGGGCAAATTCCCCCACTTGGAACAAATAAGTAGTTGAGGGACAGAGAATTGATTTTTACAGCATTTTGCACTACCTTTGTCATTATGCATAATCTCAAAGAACAAGTACTGGAAGCTAACCTGGAACTGGTGCGCAGGGGGCTGGTGATTTACACCTGGGGCAACGTATCGGCGATTGACCGGGCAAAGGGACTGGTGGTGATTAAACCGAGCGGAGTAAAGTACGAGTGCCTTACGGCGGATGACATTGTAGTGCTGGACCTTGAAGGGAAAGTCGTAGAAGGCAGGCTGAAGCCGTCATCCGATACTCCGACTCATTTGGAGATCTATAAGGCATTCCCCTATGCAGGCGCTGTCGTACATACTCATTCAACATATGCAACCGCATGGGCTCAGGCGGGACTTGACCTGCCTTGCCTTGGTACTACCCACGCCGATTGCTTCCACGGTCCTATTCCCTGCACTGACTCTCTGGACTTTAATGCTTTGGCAGTCGGATATGAAAAGGAAACCGGACTGGCAATAATCCGACGTTTTGAAGGATTGGACCCGGCAGAAACCCCAGCAGCCCTGGTCAGAAACCATGGACCGTTCGTCTGGGGAAAAGATGCTCCCGGCGCGATTTACAATGCCGTGGTTTTGGAAGAAGTAGCCAGGATGGCTGCTATCACATTGGGCATCAACCCTGCAGCAGGCTGCCCTTCAGAGCTTCAGGAAATTCATTACATGCGCAAGCACGGCCCCAAGGCCACATACGGCCAATAAAAAGGGCTATTTTCCTAACACAATAATCTCTGCAATACGGCGGAGCTTCGCGGCTTCTGCAGGAGGCACATCACAGTCTGCGGGGCGTGCGCCGAAAGGCTCCCCGAAAAGAATCAGATAATTCACGCAGGCTTTGAGATACGAGCCGTAACGGTGCGGGTGATAATTGTCCGTGTACAGCAGCCAGTTGTAGTTGTCGGTAAAGCCGTATTCTGAAGTGCGCGCCAGCGCAAAGGCCTTTCCTATGGGCGAAACCAGATCTACGTTGGAATCCGCCTCCGCAATTGCACAAGACCCCTTCCACTGCATCTCGTCGAACTTCTCGAAGCTGCCGAATCCAAGGTAATTGCCCAGAGTCTTGTAGGAATAGGACCACACACTCTCCAGAATCACCTTCGCCTGCGGAGATTTGTCCTTGATGGCGGCAGACATACGTTTGGTGTTGGCCAGAATCTCTTCCGGGGTATATTTGGGCGTAACGCCCTGGATGACATCAGCACTTCCGGCACCGTATTCCGCGTGGAAATATGAGCCGTCCTGGATGATGGCCCTGTCGTAACCGCCCTCTGCCACAAGGCGCTGGGAGAAAGGCAATTCGTCCAGATGCTGGGGGAATTCCTGCGAGCCCTTTACGTTTATTCGTACGTCAGTAGCATGCCCCTCCGCTCGGCATATCTGCTTGAGTTTAAACGCAGAACCGTGGTAATAGGTGAAACTGTTGCCCAACTGCAGAATCTTGACCGGCGTGGACTCCTTTGCCGCAACGCCCGGATAAGCATTTATCACGCAGGCGTGATACGTCATACAGGGGAAATTCATATAGGCGTTGGAGGTACGCACGAGCGCATTTCCGGCGCAGTTGACGTTACCGACCGCACGCACGCGCATCTTCACGAAGTCGCCGTTCACCGCCTTGCTCAGGCGGAAAGTGGTGATATACGTACGGTGGTTCTTGCTGTCGTAGTCATAAACGTCGAAGGAGTACTTCGTAACCCCGTCCTCGCTCGCGGTATAACGCGGCTGGGCGTTCCATTTGCCGTCGTCCCAATACTCGAAGAGCCAGTACTTGGGCGCCTTGTTGCTGTTGGTGTTGATGGTGGTCATAAAATCCACGTCCGTGCCGGCTGGAAGGCTCACCACCGGAACGCTGAACTGGATATAGTCGCCCTCCCCCATATTGCCTATGCTGATGTTCTGAGTGCCAGACGGCGCGACGGAGTACACCAGCTTGCCGCCCGTGGTGCTGCCGGCAGAGATGTAACCCGTTCCGGGGGCGTTGGAAGCGACGTCGGAGGCTGCCACAGTCTCCGCTATCCCCTCGTTGAGCCAGCGCTGGCCGGCGGCGTTGCCCTCGGTATAGGTGACGCCCTTCTCTATCTCCCACCGCGCCGGAAATCCGTCCACGGCCGTATAGAGGTTGGACTGGCTGATGCTGACAGTTGCCGTCTGGCCGCCAGTTTCCTTGACCGTAAGCGTGCCGCTGCGCTGCCCGTCTACGTTGCCGGTGAACGGCCTCACGGTAAAAGTGACCGACTTGCCGGCGGCAATAATCGAAGGCACCTCGCTGGTATTCAGCCACTCGAGGTCGCTGACGGAAATGTTTACGTCCTTACTTCCGGCAGATACGGTAAGCGTCGCGGGGCTGAAGCCGCTGCCGGGGAATATCACGGAGCTCCGGCTCACGCCGAACGTGCCGCCTTCGCCCACTCCGCCGCTGCCGGATTCGGGATTCGTTCCTCCGCCGACTACGTTGGTCTTGTCCGCGGCGACGCCGTTCACTGTACCGCCGTACTCGTACTTCAGGATGCTGCCTTCGTTGTAGCCAACGACAGACCCTGCATAGCGCAGGCCTGCCTCATCTGCGACGGAGGCGAGCACGCTGCCCTTTCCGCTGCCGCTGGAGAGCGTACCCTTCAGCATTCCGGCAATGCCGCCGGCGCACACCCGGGACGGGACGGAAGTGGCCGCAGTGGTACTTGCCGACACGGAGCCGGTGAAGCTGTTGTCGGAGAAACCGCTTATGCTGCCATAGTCGTAACCCATTATGCCTCCGGCATATACGGTTGCAGGATAGCTCGCATTGCTTGCAGAGAACGCATTCTCCACAACAAGCTCGCCCTGGTTGACGTTGCCGCTGAGAGAGCTGACGTTGCCCGCCATGCCTATGATTCCGCCGGCGTTCACACCGTAGAAGGTAGATGAACTGGAAGGCGTCTTGTTGTGCCCGGAGGATGCTACCTTCATACTGATGCGCCCGGCGTTCACGTTGCCATTCAGCTCGTTGGTGCCGCCGTCGCTCATTGCCGCGGCAAGAATACCGCCGATAATCTGGAGGCGGGTGGAGGAATTGGCGCTGTGGTTTATCTCCACGCTGCCTTCGTTGCGGCACTGGGTGATGCTCACCCCGTCCGCACGCCCGGCAATGCCGCCTACGTAGTGCTGATGAACCGCCTCGCTGTATACCCGGCCCTTGTTCACGCAGTTGCGGATTACGGGGATGGTCGCCCCTGCCTTGCAGGCCACCTTGCCTATGATGCCGCCTGCCGTGAAGAGGTCGTTCTGCGTGGCTGAATAGATAAGTTCAATGTCACCCTCGTTGGTGCAGGAATCTATTGTAAGTTGCTTAGCCGTGCTGTAGATGAGGCCGACTATGCCGCCAAGGCCATAGGAACAATGGTTGCTGCTGCGGACCTTGGCATAGTTGTGACAGTCGGTGACGGTTACGTCGGAGCTCTCCGTATTCTGGCCTCCGAGTATGCCTCCGGCCGCAACGTATTTATAAGAGCTGCCGCTCGTAATCTCATGGTCTTCAATGGTTACGTCTCCGTAGTTCTTGCATCCGGAGATTTTCACATAGCCGGTAACCCAGCCGGCTATTCCTCCTGCGCGGCTGCTGCGGTTGCTGCCCTTGGTCACCGTGACCGGGATGAAATTGGTAACATTGGTGATATTTGCGGCAGGCAGTGCTATAGGAGCTGTGTAGCTCCAATACGAACTGGTATTGGTGGTGTTGTATCCGCTCTTGATGCAGGAAGTGCCGTCGTAGGTCACGCCGTCCACGGAGCCCAAAACCAGGTTCTTGACTTCCTTGGCATAACCTTTTCCGAAAAAGCCCACGCTGGCGAGCTCGTCGGACTGTATGTTGACGTGGCTGATGCAGTGGCCGGCCCCGTCGAATACGCCGGGATAACTGTCCGTGAGAGGGGTCCAGGCCTCGTTCTTCATATCTATATCCGCCGTCAAGATTACCGTATCACCTTCCGGGTTCCAGTTCTGCTTGTCTCCCGCCCAGGCCTTAAGTTCCTCGTAACTGCCGATCATATAGGCCCATTGTAACACGCCATCTCTCCCGGGGTCAATCTCCCTGCAACTGCTGCGATCCAGCCGGACATTCGGCACGGTCAAAGTACCTTTACGTATAGCTTTGCTTATCAGCGAGATACGCAGGTCGCCGGCGTTTCCGGGCAACAAAGCGACGAAATATGAACCTGGCCTAAAGCACTCGCCGGCAGGAATAAAAGAAATCTTATCCGAGGCGCCTTCAACTTCGCTGAACTCCCCTGTCTCGGGATTCACGCTCACCTTGCCGGCCAAAGCGGCTCCGCTTGTACTCTGTATTAAAATACTGGAAATGTCACTGTCCGCAATCACCAGCTTCAGCAAAGCCCCCACATTCTTAAGCGAAAGGATCTGCGTATCGGAAACGCCCACAGCAGGAAGGGCTCCTTTTGCAATATTCTCGTCAGACAATTTCTGCTCGGCCGGTATAGAAGTCAGCAGTTTGCCGTCCTTGATGGCATTGCTCTCGCTGTAAGGGTAGATCATGTAATACGGTCCCAGAGAGTCGCCTTCGCCTTCCAGTTGCGCCTTTACGCCGTACGTACCCTTGACCGTAAGCTTCCCGTGGGTCTTTCCCTTTCCGAAGTAGCTTACTGCGTCACCTCCGGACCAGGCAGGAATGCCCCCTTCTATCCTTTCGGAGAAGCTGGCCTCCACGTTCACGAGGCCTACTATGTTTTCGGGTACAGGATCGTCCGTATGGGGAGTCGGGGTATCACCGGGGTCGTCGGGTTGATTCTCGCAGGCAATGAGGGCTGCCGCGAGCATGATGGCGAGGCGTAACTGTTTCATATTATAGAGTTTATGTGTGGTTAAGCAATTATAGCCCCTTGGCTTTGGCCTCGTCCCAGATGGCGTCCATCTGGGCCAGGGAAAGGTCTGAGAACTTCAGGCCTTTTTTCAGTGTCTGCTCTTCAAGATAGGTGAAGCGGCGGCGGAATTTGCTGCAGGTGGCGCTGAGAGCCGCCTCGGCGTCGACGCCGTAAAGACGCGCAGCGTTAAGAACCGCAAACAACAAGTCTCCAAACTCACCAGGCCTGTGCTCATCGTCTGCCTCCTGCACCTCGCGAAGCTCCTCTGAGACCTTGTCCCAGACGTCCTCGCGCTTCTCCCAGTCGAAGCCGCAGCCGCGGGCCTTCTCCTGCATCGCAAGGGCCTTCAGAAGAGCCGGCATGGCGTCCGGAATGCCCTCAAGTACGGTCTTGTTGCCGCCCTTCTCCTTGGCCTTCACCAGTTCCCAGGTATCGGCAATCTCCTTGGCGGACGTCTGCTTGCCGGCTTCGGGGCCGAACACGTGCGGGTGCCGGAAGATCATCTTCTCGCACACCTTGTCTATGCAGTCGGCAATGTCGAACGCTTCCTGCTCCTGCCCTATGCGCGCATAAAACACCATATGGTACAACAGGTCGCCTATCTCTTTGCAGACCGCCTGGCTCTCCCCTTTCATTATGGCGTCGCTGAGCTCATACACTTCCTCCTCGGTCAGGCGGCGTATGCTCTCCATGGTCTGCTCACCGTTCCAAGGGCAGCGTTCACGAAGGGCGTCCATTATATCTAACAGACGCCCGAACGCTTGAATCTTTTCTTCTCTTGTATGCATGTAGATTCTTCGCTTCGCTCAGAATGACAGCAAACGCATGCTATTTGCTGACGAACATCACCGCCTCGGCGATGGAGTTCAGCTTGGTGTCCACGCTGTCGGCGCGGGAAGCGAGGATACAAGGAGCCGTGGTACCCACGAGCATGCCGGCCTGGCGCACACCCACGCAAAGCTTGCTGTTGGTCTTCCAGAACACGTTGGCGGACTCGATATTGGGGAACAGGAGGCAGTCGGCGTCTCCGGCAACCTCGCTCTTGAGCTTCTTGATCTGAACGGACTCGGGATCGATGCAGACGTCGAGGGCCAGAGGGCCGTCACCGATGCATCCGGGGATCTGTCCGCGGTCGCACATCTTGGCGAGCATGGCGCCTTCGATACAGGCAGGCATGGAGTCAAGCATCTGCTCGGAAGCGGCTACGAAGGCAATCTTCGGCTTCTCGATACCGAACGACTTTGCGACACCAAGCAGGAATCCTGCGATCTTCACCTTCTGACGGAAGTCCGGCAGAGGCACGACGGCCATGTCGGAAAAGAAGATAAGCTTGGGATAATTGGGGTTCTCCACAACGCTCACGTGAGAAAGCAGCCCCTTCGGAGGCAGCAGACCGGTCTCCTTGTTCAGGATGGCGCGGAGGAACTTGTCGGTGGAGCAAAGGCCCTTCATGAGAACGTCGCCCTCACCGTCGTGCACCATCTGCACAGCCTGGGCCACGGCCTTGATTTCCACGGGGTTGTCCACCACGGTGAACTTGGCCATATCCAGCCCGTTGGCCTCACAGACTGCAGCTATCTTGGAAGCGTCGCCGACCAGGGTAACCTGAACGAAACCCATCTCCGCAGCCTTGTATGCGGCCTCGATGGAATGCTCGTCCACACCCCATGCAACAATCATCCTCTTGCAGATACCCTTTTCCTTCAGAGTCGCAAATACGTCGTTGAAATTCTTAATCATATGATTTTATTCTTCTATTGTTGATACTATTCTCATGGTGTCGCGGGCGATAACCAGTTCCTCGTCCGTAGGGATCAGGGCCACCTTTACGGTAGAATCGGGGGTGGAGATAATGGTCTCGCCGTGGGCCTTCTCGTTGACCTCCGCGTTTATCTTTACGCCCATGTAACCCAGCTGTTCGCTCACGCGGCGGCGCAGGTGAGGATTGTTCTCGCCAATACCTGCGGTGAAGATAATCAGGTCTACGCCGTTCATCTCGGCAATGTATCCGCCCACCAGCTTCACTATGTCGAAGGTAAGCTTCTTGAGCACTATCTTTGCCTTGCGGTCACCCTGCTTTGCCAGGGCGTCCATGTCACGGGCGTCGGAACTTACGCCGCTGAGCCCGAGGAAGCCGCTCTTCTTGTTCATGACTTCCGTCATCTGGTCAGGCGTAAGGCCCTCTTTCTTCATGATATAAGGAACAATGTTGGCGTCGATGATACCGCAGCGGGTACCCATTATCATGCCCTCCAGCGGGGTGAAACCCATGGAAGTATCGATGCACTTTCCGTCCTTGATGGCGGTTACGGAGCTGCCGTTGCCTATGTGGCAGGTGATAATCCTGGAGTGCTCCAGGTCGAGGCCGGCCAGCTTGGCTCCCCTCTGGGATACATACTGGTGGCTGGTTCCGTGGGCTCCGTAGCGGCGTACGTGATACTTCTCGTAATACTCATACGGAAGGGCGTACATGTAGGCGTACGGCTCCATGGTCTGATGGAAGGCGGTGTCGAAGGTAACCACCTGGGGCACGTCGGGCAGCACTGCCGTTACTGCATGGATACCCAGAAGGTGGGCGGGATTGTGAAGCGGGGCGAAGTCGCAGCAGAAGCCTATCTTCTCCAGCACGTCATCGTTTACGAGGGCGCTGCCGCTGAAGAAATCGGCACCCTGCACTATACGGTGGCCTACCGCCTCGATGTCGTCGAAAGACTTGAGCACGCCGTACTTGGGGTCGACGAGGGCGTCGAGCACCAGCTTCATACCTACTTTATGGTCGGGGATGGGCAGGTCGCGCTCGAAGCCTTCCTTGCCGGTGGGTTTGTGCTTTATCGTGCCTTCGGGAAGTCCTATTTTCTCCACCAGGCCCTTTGCCAGAAGATCATACACATCATCGCTCTTCATATCCAGAAGCTGATACTTCACAGAAGAGCTGCCGCAATTGATTACCAGTATTATCATAAAGAGTGTTAATAAGTATACAAAAATAAGAAATTATTATCTAAATTGCAGCACTTAAACGAGAAACTGTGAAAAACGGAAGCGGAATTGTTTCCCTGTCATTCCCATTTGCGGCAGGAGTTACGGCGGCGGCGCTGGCGGCGGAGCCCTTTGCGGGCGCTCTGGCATGCAGCACAGCCGTCGTACTGCTTATCTGCCTGTGCGCCAGGAGCCCCGAAAGATGCAGCGTTGAGCTGGTCCTGCTGTACTTCTGCCTCGGAGCCCTGTGCTGGTGCAGCTCCGCCCTGACTCCCGCGCCGGCAAGGACAACACCCGCCGGAGCGCTTGCGGACGGCCTCTGGGCCCTGCTGGACAGGATACCGTTCGACGGGGAGCACAGCGGCGACATCATCAAGGCCCTGCTGACGGGACGCCGGAGCCAGCTCCCCCGGGAAACCGTTGCCGCCTTCCGCCGGAGCGGCGCCTCCCACATCCTGGCACTGTCGGGCCTGCATCTGGGGGTCATTTACGCCTGCATACGGCGGGCGCTCGCTCCCATAGGCAACTCCCCGGCCGCACGCGGAATTCGCAGCGGCGTGACCATCGGCCTCTGCGGCCTCTACGCCCTTGCCACCGGGGCCTCCCCTTCCATCACCCGCGCCTTCCTGTTCATCTGCATCAACGAAGCCGGAAGGGCGATGAGCGGCCGTAAGCACTCCCCCCTCGGAACCTTCTGCCTGGCGCTCACCATCCAGCTGGCGCTGCGGCCCGACTACATAGCTTCCGTGGGCTTCCAGCTGTCGTATCTCTCCATGCTGGGCATCACCATACTCTACCCGCGGCTCGATAGTTGGTACCCGGAAGGCCGGCGCGGCGACCCCCTGCGGGCGATATGGAAGAGTGCCGCCATGTCGCTGTCCTGCCAGTTGTTTACGGCCCCGGTGGCGTGGTACCACTTCCGCAGCTTCCCCCTTTACTTCCTGATAACCAACCTGATAGCTCTGCCGCTGAGCGAGCTGGCAATAATGGGAGCGGTGGCTGCGGCCATACTGGAGGCGGCATGCGGCTGCCCGCCGGTGCTTTCGCTGGCGTGCGGAAAAATGGTGCAGTTACTGGAATTCTGTCTGGAGACTATTGCTTCTCTTCCACTCCCTTATTGATGCGGCGTACCTCATCCACGCCGGGGATGGCGGAAATGCTGTCCATAGTGATATGAAGCTCGTCCACCGAATGTACGGGGAAGTCGATTATGCAGGTTACAATCTCATCCTCAGTATGGGTGGACAGCTGGTTCATGGAGAGATGCTGACGCTCCACGAAGCAGTCGATTATATCCCTGAGCAGGTGGTAGCGGTCTATGGCTACTATCTTGATAGTCACGGGATAAGTGCGTGACGGCTTTGACTCGAATGCCACGGAAACTATGCTGTTGCCGTTCTCTGACGCCAGTTTGATAGCCTCGGGGCAATGGCGGCTGTGTATGGTAATCTCGCCCTTCTGGTCCTTGAAACCAATGACCTCCTCGCCCGGCAGCGGGTTGCATTTCTTGCAAAGCTGGAACTCCAGCTTATCCTCGTCCTTCAGCAGGTCGTGCAGGCTGCGGCGGGCCTTATAGGTCTTGGCATAATCCAGCCACTCACGCTTGGGCACGACGTCCTCTGAAGTTCCGATTTCCACGCAGTCACCACGGTTGAGCGGGGTCTTTATGGGCTTGAGGGTGCCGTTTATGCGGGCGTACTTGGCGTGCTCCCCGATTTCAGAATGCACTTCGAAAGCGAAATCCAGGGCGGTTGCTCCCTTGGGCAGGATTATACCCTTGCCGTTGGGCGTAAAGGCAAGAATATCTTCGTTGTACAAGGACGAGCTCACGCTGTCCATGAAGATATATCCGTCGCCGCTCTCGGCTATGTTCTGAAGAACAGTCTTGAAACGCTCCAGCCAGCTCTCGTCACGCTCTACTATGCAGCCCAGGCGGGCGTTGCGGTGCATGCGCTCAGATGCGATATGAAGCTCTTCCCATGCTCCGGCGTCGTTCAGCAGCTGCACGTGGAAGCTCTGGTAACCGTTGTCTTTAGGATAATCGATATAGTTTACGATGCTTGCCGGGCGCTCCTTGAAATGACTGGTAAGGCAGGAATAGATGAACAGGCTCGTATCTTTCTCCGGCGACTGGGACCTGCTCCACTCCGTAATGGGATTGTAAATTACCCGGACGAAGTGCTTGAAATCCACTCGTGCAAAGTCACACTGGTTCTCACGCATCTCGCGCCACATGCTGTACGGCTTGCGGTAGCGAACCTGCACACGGGCGTCGACGCCGGACTCGTCGAGAATCTGCTTAATCTTGTCCGTAAACTCCTTGAGAGTAGCTTCCGTACGTATGCGGTCTTCGTCCAGCTGACGGGTAAGAAGCTCATACTCCCTGGGGCAGCGGAAACGGAAGGAAAGGTTCTCCAGCTCCGTTTTTACATGATAAAGCCCCAGGCGGCCGGCCAGTGGGGCATAAAAGAAGTCGGTTTCACCCGCTATTTTCATCTGCTTGTCCGGACGCATGCTGTCCAGAGTACGCATGTTATGAAGGCGGTCGCTGAGCTTGACGAGCAGGGCGCGGATATCGAAGTGTACGGACTCAAGGATCTGGCGGTAGTTGTCTACCTGCTTGGTATGCTCGTAGTTATGCTTCTTGCGCTTGGTTACCACGTCTACCAGGAAAGCCACGTCGTCGCCGAAACGTGCCCGTATGTCTTCCAGGGTGAAGCTGGTATCCTCCACCACGTCGTGAAGGAAAGCGGCTATAACTGTATTGGCGTCCAGTTCCAGCTCCTCCGCTGCAATCTGGGCCACGGCGATGGGATGCACGATATAAGGCTCGCCGGTATTCCGTTTCTGGCCTTCATGCGCGACCGCCGCCATTGCATAGGCGTCCTTGATTCGCTGAAGGTCTTCTTCCGAAACCCGCTTGGCCATCACGTCAAAGACGTGCTGCGCAGCCTGTTCTATCGTGTTGTTTTCTTCCATCTGTTACCAAATTATCTTACGCAGCGGACGCTGGCGGCGAAGGCCTGCTTGTCTGCAGTGCCCACGTATACGTTGTCGTATTGCTGGAAAATGTAGCGGTATACGCCCTTGCCCTCATACTCGTCCGAGGTCCAGAACACCGCATACTCCCCATATCCGGCGAAGCTGTATTTGTCGCTGCTGATGGTGGCATATCCTGTAGGAATGGCGCTGAGGGCCTTATCTTCAATATTCACCTCCCTGTAGTAGTCCCACATGAGGGAGCCGTTGAAGCGTGCCTTGACCATCAGCTTGCCTGCTCCGGAGGGCGAAGTCTGAAGCGGCTGGAGTTCTGCAGGAGCGCCTACGGACTTCAGCAAAGCGACCCACTCGGCATCCGAAGGCAGATGCCAGCCTGAAGGGCATGCGGTCTGCGCCTCTTCCCAGGTGTAGTATGCACCGAAAATGTTCTGCATGGCAGGGCTGCTCAGGAATGAATGCCCGAACACTTCCTTTTCATTTCCGTCTCGCCTGACAATGGAGAGGTTGCTCCTTAGCCAGTTGCATCCGCCGGCATTCTCCGCGTAATAGTCACGGCCGTCCAGATTCACTTTCACCTCACCGGGATGGCTCTTTATATCCGTAATGGATCCGAGCTCAGGATCGTCGCTGACCACCACGAATGGCACGGAACCGGAAGTCACATAGTACTTGTCGTAAGACTGTACGGAATAGCCGGCGCATGCCAGGGAATAAGTTCCGAGCTCTGAAGGAACCACATAGGTATAAATCGCGCCTTCAGTCTTTAGGGTGTCCCTTTTGCTGGTGATGGGCGCGGTGAAATAATAAGCGATATCGGAACCGTCCGGGGACGTTACCCCATGAGGCTTGAAAGTGTAGGTCTCGCCGGGACGCACATAATACGGCATCTCATGGTCAATAGACAGGCTGCCGGTGAGATATTCCTTGGTTTCCTCTTCTTCTTTGCAAGACTGCATAAGAAGGGGCAGCGCAAGGGCGGAAAACAATATACCGAGTATGCGGAGTTTCATTTTTCTTTGTTTACAAATTGCAAATATGCATAATTTTAAGTGAATTTCCGCTACCTTTGTGCAAATACTTTGCCTAAATATGAGAGTCAGGATAATTCCACTTGCATTTGTGCTGATGGCAGTTACCGCATGCGGCAGCAGGTACGAGACCGCCGGCGGTTATGCCCAGGGCGGCGTGTACCGCGTAGTCTACAACAGCTCCGGAGTCTCCATGAGCCGGCAGAAGGTGCAGGCGGCCATAGACGGCATACTGGAAGCCGTCGACACCACTCTCTCCGGCTACAACAAGAAGTCGCTGCTCAGCCGCCGCAACGCCGGCGAGGCGGTGGAACTGAACGACATGTTCCGCGACATAGAGGCCAAGGCCGACATGTACTGCCGGATGAGCGGCGGAGCCTTCGACGCTGCGGCAGGTCCCCTCTTCGACATCTGGGGATTCGGTTTCACGGAAGGCAAGCTCCCGACGGAGGAGCAGATTGCCGAAGCGAAGGAACGCTGCAGCAGGCGCGAAGTGCTGAATTTCAACGCCATAGCCCAGGGATACAGTTGCGACCTGGTGGCGGCCTACCTTCACTCCATCGGCGTCAAGGACATGCTGGTGGACATAGGCGAAATCTACTGCGAAGGGCTGAACCCGAAGGGCAAGGGGTGGGCTGTCGGAATCGATACGCCATCGGAGGACAATGCGGTACCCGGTTCCGAGCTCTCCGGCATCTGGCACTCCGACGGAGGCGCCCACGGAGTGGTGACCTCCGGCAACTACCGAAAATTCTACTATATCGACGGCAAGAAGTACGCCCACACCATCGACCCGCGGACGGGCCGCCCGGTGGAACATAACTTATTGAGCGCCACGGTGGTAGCGCCCACCGCCACCGATGCCGACGCCCTTGCCACCTGGTTCATGGTGATCGGCAGCGACGAGGCCCGCTCCTACGTGGAGGCGCACCCCGGCATCGAGGCCTGCCTCATCACCTCCGACGGCACCTGGACCTCAGAAGGCTTCTGACAGCCGCTGCTGGGCCGGACCAGGGGGTACTGCTGCGGCAACCCGTGGCCGCCCGTGGCCACGTGAACGGGAGGGGCCCATCGGAGATGGGAGGGATGAGCGAAGCGAAGGTTCTGCCGCAGCAGTACCCCCTGGCCCGGCCCGCAGCGGCGTTATCTCGGGATTTCGATTCGGTAGGTCTTGCGGGCCTTGTTGGTAAGGTGGTCGGAGCGGAGCCAGAGATTGGCGCGCAAAAGGGCGGCGTAGGACACGCCATAACGGGAGGCAAACTCCACCAGGCTGGGAATCGGTTCTGAAATAGTTACCGTCAGCTGCGGTTTAATCCAGGGATAGCGCTCATAAACGTCATAGCCGAAGGCAGATGGGTTGTCGAAGAGCATCTTGGCGGCAAGGATGCGATAAACATAGCGCGACGTTTCTTCCGGAAGCATCAGGTCGAAGAACGACTTCTGCCCTTGCTCCTCGATGCGGCGGGACATGCCGCCCATGCCGCAATTATAGCTTGCAGCCGCAGTAATCCAGTTGCCGTATCGTGCATATGCCCTCTTGATGAATGTGCACGCCGCTTCAGTCTCCTTGGTAATGTGATAACGCTCATCCACCTCGGAGTTGACCTCCAGGCCGAATTCCTGGGCCGTAGCCCTTGTGAACTGCCACAATCCGGCCGCACCCGTAACCGAAACCGCCTTAGGATCCAGGTTGCTCTCTATCACCATAAGGTACTTGAAGTCGTCGGGGATGCCCATTTCCTTCATGATAGGCGTCACCTGGGAGAAATACCTGAGGGAACGCTTCAGCATCAGCGTGGTCGTGGTGTGCATGTAGGTGAAGGTAATCAGCTCCCTGTCCATGCGCTCGTACTTCTCTGCCGTATCGAAGCGCACCGTATCGCCGCAGAACACCACGTACGACGGCACCGACGGCGGCAGCGGATGGCTGTTCTGATACACCCCCTGCCCGGCTGCCGGAACACCGACAAAGATGGCCAGCAGCAACGCCAGCAGCAGGATTAGTATTGTATGTTTCTTAATCATCAGTTGCTATTCCAGATGAAGGTGGTCTCTTTCGCAATCATAAGCACCCTCGCTTGTAGAGGGAGGGGCCCACGAAGTGGGAGGGCGAGGACCGGAGGTCCGAGGATGGAGAAAGAGACCACCTTCATCGTATATCAAATTACACCGCTGCCGAGGAGTTCAGGGGCGTCGTACGGGTCTGAAGGGTCCCGGAGGGCGTAGAAGGCGGCGAACTGGCCGGGGGTGATGCTCCGCTGCGGCCTGTCGAAGCACACAAACAACCCTGCAGACCTCATCAGCAACGTCGCATCCTGCAGCTCCTGACGATAGCGAATGCGGCAACGGCAGCGCCGGACAGCACCAAGCGGCATCTCATGCTCCTGCCGCACCCAGTGCAGCTCCTCCGGAGCCACCCTCAGCACGCTGCGGAACAAACCCTTGTGCTCCTCCCCCTCGCCCACATAAACGCGGTTGGCATCTATATCGGTAGCTATCACGAACAACGGATTCGCATGCCCGCCTATAGCCAGGCCCTTGCGCTGGCCAATAGTATAGAACTGCGCCCCATCATGGCGGCCGGCGATAACCCCGTGGGGATTCGCCTTGTAGCGCGTCTTCTTAATATGCTTCTTGCCCGAACGGTAAGTCTCCGTCTCGAACTGAATATCACTGTAATCCAAAGGGGTGGCGAGCTCCGCCAACTCGGCGTCAGAAAGCGTCTCCCAGCCCTCCCGGCGGGCCTTGCCGACCAGCACGGAGTCGGCCTGATACTTCTCCGAATCGCCGTACCAGGCATCGAAAACCTCAACCACATCCCCTTCCACAGACCTTAGCTTCTGCTGCAGGAAAACAGGCAGGTCCACCTTGCCCACGAAGCAGATACCCTGAGAATCCTTCTTGTCGG
Organism: Bacteroidales bacterium; assembly: GCA_017554335.1. Taxonomy (GTDB): domain Bacteria; phylum Bacteroidota; class Bacteroidia; order Bacteroidales; family UBA932; genus Cryptobacteroides. The sequence continues at coordinate 92,912 of JAFZIO010000055.1, forward strand.
CGGAAGGCAAGTCGGCCTCAGCTGCCAGGGCACGGACCTCCGACTTCAGCAGGCCGCCTATGGGAAAGAGGGCGCGGGACAGCTGCTCCTGGTCCAGCTGGCAAAGGAAATAGCTCTGGTCCTTGCCCGGGTCGATACCTTCAAGAAGCTTCCAGGAGCCGTCCGGAGCCTGCTCCTTGCGGCAATAGTGCCCCGTGGCGACCATGTCCGCCCCCATCTCACGAGCCTTCTTCAGAAAAGCGTCGAACTTGATTTCCCTGTTGCACAACACGTCGGGATTGGGGGTACGGCCTCGGGCATACTCGTCGAACATATAGTCCACGACACGCTGGCGGTACTCCTTGGAAAGGTCGACGAAATAAAACGGAATCCCTATTTTACGGGCCACCAGTTCCGCCACGAACTTATCCTCCTCCCACTCGCAGTCTCCGTGTAGGGTGCCCTCCGTGTCATGCCAGTTCTGCATGAACATGGCAAAAACATCGTAGCCCTGCTGCTTGAGCAACAGGGCCGCGACACTGGAGTCCACGCCTCCCGACAAACCTACGCAAACCTTCATCTGAGATCTGTAACCAGCCACTCGGCGCCCAGGGAGCCCACGTCGAAGACGAAGCCTTCCGTGCTGCCGCTGAGGGGCGATGGAGTAATGGCAGTGAATTTAAAGTTGATTGTAACCTCCTGCTCGGCGTTCCAGTAGCTTCCGCTAACGCTGTTCTCGCTTATCTTGAGGTTCTTCACGTTGTCAATCCATGCCGAAGGGTCAGCCAGGAAATCCTTTGTACCCTCCGAAGATTCTATATAGACTTCCAGGGCATCCCTGTCGACAACCCACTTGGTAGTACCGTCGCAGTACATCTCCAGGCTGTTGCCACGGACGCTGTAACAGTCTCCGTCCAGCACGACCTTGCCGTCCATCTTTACGGGAGCGGCGCCTTTAACGCCCAGGCTGTATTTAAAACTGACGCGGTTATTGGCTACAAGGCTCTTGAGATACCCGGCATCGTACTGGGCGGAAAGCGTGACGCTAACCACCGACAGCAAGATTGTCAACAAAAATCTTCTCATTTTCCGTACGTGTCTAAAATGCTCTGGAGGCTGTTCAGGTCGGGTATGAGAACCTGTCTGGGCTTTGCGCCCTCCTGAGGCCCCACGACTCCCGCCGTCTCCAGCTGACCCATTACACGTGCAGCTTTCGCAAATCCCATACCGAGACGCGTCTGAAGATAAGAAGTGGATGCTTTTTGAGTGGTGACAACAAGCTCGGCAGCCTCGCGGAAACGCTCGTCAAGGTCGCTTAAGTCACCTCCGCCGCCACCGCTGCCACTTTCGCCCTCTTCTTTGACTTCAGGCAGGTAATACGGTGTGTTGTAGCTCTTTGCATAACCCTGCTGCGAGCTGATGAACTCGGTGATGTTGTCTATCTCTTCGCCGCTTACGTAACCGCATTGGATACGTTCGGTATCTATTCCGGCAGAGAAGAGCATGTCTCCCTTGCCTATCAGCTTTTCGGCTCCGGGGGCGTCAAGGATGGTCATGGAGTCCACCCTGGCGGCCACGCGGAAAGCGATACGCATAGGGAAGTTACTCTTGATGAGGCCGGAAATGACGTCCACGGAAGGCCTCTGGGTAGCCAGGATTACGTGGATACCGGCAGCACGGCCCTTCTGCGCCAGACGGATGATGGAGCCCGTGATGCTGCGTCCCACGGCCTTGGCCTCGGGCCCGCCGCCGCTGGTCATGGTAAGGTCTGCGTACTCGTCAACCACAACCACCAGATAAGGCAGGAAGCGGTGTCCCTGGTCGCTGCGCAGATGATGCTGCTTGAATTTATCGTTGTAAAGCGATATCTTGTTCACGCCGGCCTTGGAGAGCAGTTCGTAACGCTCGTCCATCTCTATGCACACGGAGCGAAGAATCTTTTCCGCATCCTTCGGCTTCTTGACTATGGCACTATTGAGCTCGTCCTCCTCGCTCGCGGCGCTGGGCAGCACCGCCAGATAGTGGTGCAGCAGCTGGGCATAGGAGGAGAATTCCACCATCTTGGGGTCTATGAAGACGAACTTCAGCTCGGAGGGGTGCCTGCTGTACAGCAGCGAGCTCACTATCACATTGAGGCCCACCGACTTGCCCTGCTTGGTAGCACCTGCGATAAGGAGGTGAGGCGCATCGGCAAGATCGAACACCTTGACCTTCTGGGTAATGGTGTAGCCGATGGCTACCGGCAGGTCAGCCTTGCTCTGGCGGAACGCTTCGTCGTTCAGAAGAGCCTTCAGCGGCACTATGGAGGAGTAGTCGTTGGCCACTTCTATGCCGACGGAGTCTTCCAGCGTGACTACACGTACGCCCTTGGCCTTCAGCGACATGGCTATATCCTCCTGGAGCTTCTTGATGTCGGAGATCTTGACTCCGGGGGCAGGATACACCTTGTAGAGCGTGACCGTCGGACCGACTATGGCAGTTACATCGTTGACCTGTATCTTGTAGTTGGCCAGGGCCGCGCGTATCTTGTTGCGGTTGCGCACCAGCTCCTCGGTGGAAACTTCGTGGCGGTTGCTTTCGTGCGCCTCAAGCAGATCCAGCGACGGAGGGAAGTTGAACTTGGGCAGGCCGTCCGGCGGATCCAGGCGGTTGTCGATGGGCTTGAGTTCCTTCTTGACGTCCGTATCCAGACCCTCTCCGCGCTCGATTTCCATTTCATCGTCATCCTGGAGAGCTTCGGGGGTCTCAGCTTCGGCCGCCTTGACGGCAGCGGCAGCAGCGGCAGCCTCCTGGGCCAGCCTTTCCTTCTCGGCACGGGCCCTTTCCGCCTCCTCTTCCTTCTGCCGGCGGCGCTCTTCGCGCTCTTCTTCCTTACGGCGACGGCGTTCCTCCCGTTCAGCTTCCAGCGCCAGCTCCTCTTCTTCGGAGACAGGCTTGAGCATGCCTGTGCCGGCCAGGAATCGGCTGAACTTACTGGAGCAGAAGAACAGCCACAAGGCTATCAGGAGCAGGACCAGAACAGCCGTCACTACAGGGCCTACTATACGCCAGGACCAATCGATTACAGCGGCTCCGCAAGCACCGCCAAGGCCACCGCCAAAGGCGTACTGCAGGCCCGCCAGCTTGCCGACGTACGCCAGCAGCAGCGATGCTGCGAACGCACCGGTAATGGTCAGGAGCACTGTACGCGCAAAAGAAAGTATCCACTTTCCGGTAAGCAGCTTGACCGACATCACCACAAGGATGACCAGCAGGGCTATGCTGCCGAGCCCCAGGAAATCGCAGACGAAGAACTTGCCTGTCCTGTAGCCCAGAGAACCAGCCGCATTGGCTACTTCCTGGCCGGGGACAAAGCTCATATCCTGCTTCCAGTGAAGCAGATAAGACACTATTGCTATGAGTATGAAAAGGGTGACGGCCGCCACACAGAGACCCAGCAGCTTGACTGCCGCAGCCCTCTGGCTCTCATCCCAGTTGCGTATGAATGCGGGAGCTTTCATTACTTTCTCTTGCCCTTGTTGTTCTTACGGTGTCCGTTGCGGTTCTTGCCTCCGCCGCCCTGTCCTACGTTTATGTTTAGCCCGGGGCGGGAGTAGTTGGCGTCTATGTTTATCTGGTGCAGTTTAATGCCCTCGGGAACCTTGAGCCGGTAATCGGAGAGCTTCTCTATATCGTTGAAGATGGTCTCGTCGGACACGCTGTCCTTGTTCCAGATGAGGTACTGCTGACGCATGTAGATGGCCAGGGAGCGTATCATCTCGGTCTTAAGTTCGCTGTCCGGCTCCTCGCAGAGCAAGTTGATTATCTTCTCTATGTTACGGCCGTAATGGGTTGCCTTTATCTTGTCTCCCTTCATGGGGATGGGCACCGGGCGGGTGTTGAATTCCTCGGCCACGGGGCAGGGATAAGGGGAATCGACGTCCAGGTCGAATCCGGCAATCATGTAAAGATGATCCCAGAGTTTATGGTCGTAATTGTCCAGCTGACGTACCTGCGGATTAAGCAGTTCCATGACCTTGACTATGGCGCGTGCCTGCTCGGTGCGCTTCTCCCTGTCCGGAATCTCCTTCATCTTCTCGACCATTTTCAGCACGTTGCGTCCATACTCGGGCATCTCAAGCTTCTCCCGCTCGGTATTGTAATCCAGCCCTATGTTGTTTGTAGTTTCTTCCATTATTCGAAGTATTCGGTTAGAAAGCAAATATAATATAAATTCTTATATTTGTAGGTTGTAATGACCAAGTATTTCAAAGTAGCCGAACACATTTTTTCTCTGGAGATGCCTGAGACCTGCTCCTTGTGGGCAAGACTCTCCCAATACGACCCGTTTGAGGTGGAAAAGCCCGCAGAGGCGCCTCTTTTCGTGCTCCACCTTGACCAGGGAAGCTACTCCCCCGCCGAGAAACGCGTCGTAATGTACGACGCTCCCACAGAAGAGGGGGAAACCGTCATAAAGTTATACAAGGAAGAAGGCGGATGGTCTTTCGACATGGCCCCGGACAAAAACGTCCCCTTCAATAGCCATATGCGCTCTACTGAAGATTTCGCCTCCGGTGTGTTGTATCTGGACACCCGCAGGGTGAGCGACGCAGTCTTCGGCATCAACAATTCGCTGATGCTGCTTTACGCCTTCCGCACCGCGCCCCACGACACCCTCGAGCTGCACGCCTCCATGGTGAGCAACTCCGGGAAGGCCTTCCTCTTCCTGGCCCGCAGCGGCACCGGCAAGAGTACGCACAGCAGCCTGTGGCTCAAGCATATACCCGGAAGCGAACTGATGAACGACGACAACCCGGTCGTGCGTGCATGGCCCGACGGGCGGGTGATCGCATACGGCACCCCGTGGAGCGGGAAGACCCCCTGCTACCGCAATATAGAAGCGCCCGTAGGAGCATTCGTCCGCATCAAGAGGGCCCCCTACAACAAGATAAGTCCACTTAACCTGCTGCAGTCGTACGCCCTGCTGTACTCATCCTGCTCCGGTTTCAAGGCCGACAAGACCATGGCCGACGGCCTCCATTCCACACTGGAGAAGGCTGTAACAAGCACACCCTGCTTCGAGCTGGAGTGCCTGCCCGATGAAGAAGCGGCACGCGTCTGTGCGGCCGGAGTGCTCAAATGAACGCCCGCAAAATCATACTTCCCAACGCCGTAATGCTCGGCGAAGTGTCCCGCCTGCTGCAGGAAGGGCACAGCGTCACCATTATGACCAAGGGGTCCAGCATGTCCCCTTTCATCCGGGGCGAGAGGGACAGCGTGGAGCTGGTCAAACGGGATACCGTAGAAGTCGGCGACATCGTACTCTGCCACCTGGGGAACGGCCACTATGTGCTCCACCGGGTGAACGCAATAAACGGCGACAAGGTACGGCTGAAGGGCGACGGCAACCTGGACGCCACCGAAGCCTGCACGCTGCAGGACGTTTGCGGAACGGCGGTCTCCATCCTCAACGGAGACAGGCGCCGCTTCGACTGCAACTCCCCCTCCTTCAAATGGATGAGCCGCTGCTGGGTGGCTGCGCCCCGTATCATAAGACGTTACATTTTAGGAATATACAGAAGAATAAAGATATTATGAAGACAGTAGAAGGATTCAAACTCCGTTCCCTCGCCAAGGAGTATATCATTACAGCCGAGGACGTACGCAACATAAACTTCAACAAGCTGATATCCCTCAACGAGTCGGCAGCTTACCTGTGGGAGTCCGTCAACGGAAAGGAGTTTGACGCCGACACCCTGGCCGACCTGCTGACGGAGCGTTACGAAATTGACCGCGAGACCGCGCTGCGCGATTCCGAGGCCATTATCGTCAAGTGGAAAGAAGCCGGAATCGTAACTGAATAATGAAAGCTTTCCGCGAATGTTTCAGGGGATTGATGAGGACCATGCGTCCCCATCGCTTCCGCATTCTCATAAGCGGCCTCATTGGGCTCGTGGCGATTGCGGCGTCCCTGGCATTCGTGTGGGTTTCCAAAAGAGTCGTCGACATTGCCACCGGAGATGCCTCAGGCGACCTCATGACCTTTGTAACGCTCATGCTCGGCATCATGCTCGTGCAGGTAATTGCCCGCGTGGGAGCCAATTACTGGCAGGGTTACATAGTCGTGAAGGCGCAGAACAGCATGCGGGAAGCCATGTTCCGCAAGGTCATGTTCGGCAGGTGGACAGGCAAGGACAAGCTTCACAGCGGAGATACGGTCAGCCGTCTGGAAGAAGATATTAGGGTGGTCGTGGATTTCATCTGCGTCTCCCTGCCGGATGTTGTGGTAACGACCACCCAGCTTGTTGCCGCATCGGTTTATGTGTTCGTGCTGTCTCCCGATCTGGCCTGGATACTGCTTATAATAATGCCCGTCGCCGTTCTGTGCAGCCGATTGTTCTTCAAGAAGTTACGTGCGCTCACCAACGAGATCAGGGCGGCCGACGCCAAGGTTCAGGGTCATATCCAGGAGAACACCCAGCGCCGTATCCTGGTGCGCATGCTTGGTGCGGCTGGACGGGTTCTGGAAAAGCTTGGAGGCCTGCAGGAAACAGTCTACGACAAGACCATAACAAGGCTGAATTACAACGCCGTTTCCCGTGGGTTCATGCATCTGGGATTCGCCTCCGGCTATGCCCTGGTGTTCTTGTGGGGCGTTTTCGGCCTGCGCGACAGCACCATCGGATACGGCACCATGGTAGCGTTCCTGCAGCTTGTGGGTCAGGTTCAGCGCCCTGTGGCGGGTCTGGCCAATCAGATACCGTCATTCATCAAGGCCCTTGCATCCGAAGACCGACTGCTCGACATAGAGAATGAGCCTCAGGAAGAAGAGGGAGAGGATATCGTTCTGCCCGGAGCTCCGGGAGTGCGGGTGGAAGACCTCAGCTTTACATACGAAGGCAGCCGGGCTGCCGTGGTAAAGGGTCTGGACTTCGATTTCGAGCCCGGAACCATGACCGCAATCATAGGATCCACCGGTGCCGGCAAATCCACCCTCGTGCGAGTTATTATGGCCCTCCTTCAGGCCGACAGCGGACGCGTCGTTTTGTATTCCGGCGGCGAGGAAGTGCCTTCCGGCGTACGCACGCGCTGCAATTTCATGTATGTGCCCCAGGGCAACAGCCTTATGAGCGGAACCATACGGGACAACCTGCTGATGGCCGACCCGGAGGCCGGTGAAGAGCGTCTGCGCGAGGTGCTTCATCTTGCCGCGGCCGACTTCGTTTATGAGCTGCAAGACGGCCTGGACACCGTGTGCGCAGAGATAGGCGCCGGCCTCAGCGAGGGACAGGCCCAGCGTATCGCGATTGCCCGCGCCCTGCTGCGTCCCGGCGGCATACTGGTACTCGACGAGGCCACCTCCGCCCTCGATGCCGACACTGAGCTGGAACTGCTCGAGCGCCTCGGCGCGAAGTACAGGGGTTCGAAGACCATCCTCTGCATCACCCACCGCCCCGCCGCAACATCTTACGCGGACAAAGTGCTGAAGCTATAAAGCAGCAACGACCTGCCGTACCTCCTCAGAAGTAATATAAGGGCGCGTTAGAGCTGAATGGCAATAAGCTCCTGTCCCAAGCGGTGAATGGCTTGCTCAATACGTTTTACTTGCTTTTTGCGAGGAACAGATTTGCCATTGGCATAATGCCACAGTTGCTTCTGGTTAATGCCGGTGAGGCGTTCCAGTCCTGACTTTGTGAATATTCCGGTGTAAATACCCAGGAGGCTGCTGATATCCATTTTGAAATGGATCGTATACTCTCCGGAAATGGCTTTGGGCACCTCACAACCACATTCTTTGCAGGTTTCTATGAAGGTGTTGATAGCTTCAGTCAGATTCTGCTTTATGCCGTCAATGGTACTCCCTGTTGCTACAATGCCGTCCAATTCTTCGATGTATGCGGCGTAATTGTTTTCTGCAGTTTCTATTACTGCTGTAAGTGTTCTCGTCTTCTCCATTTTTACTTCTTCTTTAATCCTGCTTCTCTCAAAATTGATCCTAGTGTTCCTTCTGGTAAGTCATCTTTTGGTGATCCAGCTACGATTATAGGTCGTCTGGCCCCCGGCTTGTAAAACTTATGATGGTCTCCTCTCGTCCCGACATAAAACCAGCCGTTTTTCTCTAATAAGGATATCACCTCATCTACTGTTTTCTTCATAGTTTAATGGTTTTGCAAAAGTAACTAAATTTCTATTATCTGCAAATTTTTTTGCAATGCAAAATGCAGATTCTCTCTGATATTTCAAAGATGAAAATGGCTGTTGGCCAATTTATTTTGAATTATTTCGAAAGAATCGTAAACTATTTTGGAGAAGAAAACCATAACAGCCAGCGTCTCAAAGAATTACGTATTATACCCGCACGGCCGGGTGTTTTTCACAATCAGCTGATAATTAATTGATTACAAATCTCCATGGTGCATTTTTACACCATGGAGAATAGGTTTTTGTTGATAATCAACGAATTATAAAAAACGCACGACGAGCCAAAAAAATCCCTATCTTTGCTACCTATGAAAACCTTTGAACCTCTATACTCTAAGAAGCTCACGGTATATGATATTCCGGGCTTTAAGCCGCAATTGGTTGATGCGGAGTATCTTACAAATCTAGGTGTTCAAACCGTGCCCTCGCAGGAGACATTGGAAGCTTTGAAGCGGGGATCGGAAGTGTTCTCCAAGCGTTTCAATGAGCGCCTTCTTATCCCCCGCCAGCGCTATACCGAAGATGAAATAGACCCTGAGGCAATTACCAAAGAAGTCCATAATTACACCGGAAAATGCCCGGCTCTTACCTGGGAAATCAACCCGGTACAGGGATGTGGTGTAGGGTGCCAGTACTGCCTGGTTTCTGACGGAGTCCATGAGCAGGAGCTTACCGCTCACCTCAACTATCATTTGTATGTGCGCCGTCTCCTTGAAGAGCAGAACGGCCCGGACAGCCAGAACGCAAGACACTATTATTATTTCTCGCCCAAGACAGAGGCCTTTCAGGAGGCTACTCTGCACACCGGCATAGCGCACCGTATCCTGAGGGAATTCATAGCGCACTTCGAACGCAATCCCCAGTCCCAGGCGCGTCTGTTCATTGCCTCAAAGGCCGGCCTCAAGCATCTCCGGATAGAAGATGAAGGAGAAAGCATACTCGACCTTTTCTCCCGGCTCAAAGGCCGCATGCAGTTCAACACCAGCGTCTCCATAATGCCGGATGCATTCAGGGATATCCTGGAGCCGTATGCCGCACCCCTGTCGGAGCGTATGGCCGCCGTACGCGCGTGCCGCGATGCCGGCGTTGCTGCAAATTCAGCTCTCGTCCAACCCATAATCACCCCCTGGCTCAGCGACCAGCATATCAAGGAGTTCTTCGGAATGCTGAACGATGCGGGCATAATCAACTACAAGCCGGAATTCCTTACCGCCTGCGTGGAGAATCTGGCCATGCTCGGCCAGTACCTCGGGGTGTTTGACAAGGCGTTGGAAAGGCAGCTTTACGATGATTACCTTATGCCTTCAAATGCCGCCCACAGGAAGCAGCGCGGCCGTATCGCTCCTGACAAACAGCGCAGCGTGGAGTGCCTGAAGCGTCTTATGAGCTACACCGACACCCTGGGAATGAGCATCAGCATATGCTATTGGGTCAGGGCCCAGCTTGGCATCAGCGAAGATATGATTCCCATAGTCAACCGTAACGGCTTCCAATGCCTTGGTTATCAGTCCGAGCTGTTCAAGAATGTATAGCGACCTCTCAGATTATTACCTTCACTGGTATCACGAGCGCCCTATGGCCGTGACGCAGCAGAGGCGTGACGAGCTGCGCCGCGTGCACCGTTGCCTGATGGCATGCATCAATCACTTCGTACAGCATTACGAAAGTCTGACCGCCCGCTACATGCCGCTGAGCGACAAGGAGTTGGAGATACTGGATGAGCAGTGCCGCATTATGCCTTTCCGCGCCGGCACCTTCCGCCCGGATTACATTATCACCGACACAGGAGAACTGAGGCTTTGCGAAATCACCTCCCGTTTCTTCGCCCACGGCATCTTCATGGGCTGGTTCGGAGACCAGTACGCCAAGTCCTACTGCAAAGCCCACGGCCTCCCGGAGCCGGAGAGCCGCTTCTCCGAGATGATGGACTATATGCTGGAAATCACCGGCGGCGCCAGGCGCATGTTCGTCTTCAAAAGCTCCGACCGCACCAGCGAAATCAGGCTTTACAAGCGTTTCTATGAGGCCCACGGCATAGAGGTGAAGGTGCTGGAGGCGGCGGAGGTGGAGCCGGCCCGCAAGGAATGGGACCGCCCCGGAACCTTCCTGGTAAGCGCCCTCAACCAGAAGGACATACTCGCCCTGCAGATGGACACCCTTCGCGCCATGATGCGCCTCGGCTGCTACAGCGACTTCCGCAACATATTCCTCATCCACGACAAGCGCTTCATGCATATGTGGTTCGAGGACAGCTTCACCGGCGGCTGCCTAAGCCCGGAAGATGCCGCATTCCTGCGGGCGCACGCCATTCCCACTTACCTTACGCCTCCTGCGGACGCCCGCGGCAACAAGGATGCCTACATCCTCAAGCCGTGGCGGCTCGGCAAAAGCGAAGGTGTACACGCCGGCCCGCTCACCCCGGCGGCCGATTGGGAGCAGTTGTTCCTCAGCGGAGCGGCCGACGGAATGATCGCCCAGCCCTTCCTGCGCCAGCGGACCTGCAGGACCGAATTCGAAGGTACGCCGTTCGACGATTACGCCTGCGGCATGATGCTCTGCGTGGACGACAAATACTTCGATTCCGGCTACTTCCGTTGCTCCAGCATCCCCGTCACCAATCAGGGAGACGACCGCAAAGCGGCAGTAATACATACGGACGACCCTGCTACCCTCAAGCTCTGCGACCTGCTATGACTCTGTCCGCAAACCAGCCGTACTTCCTTCCGTATTTCCCATACTGGCAGCTGATTGCAGCGGCCGACACCTTCCTTGTCAGCGACGATTACGCTTTCATGAAGGGCAAGTGGATACCCCGCAACCGCATTCTGGTCAACGGGCGGCCGCAATACTTCAGAATTGAAGTAGAAGACCAGAGCTGTCACAGGCTCATCAAAGACTGCCGCATAGTCCCCGTTGCCGTTCACGATAAGCTCCGCACTCTGGAGATGGCCTATCACAAGGCACCCAATTTCGTTGACGGATACGAACTTGCAGAAAGGATATTGCGCTATCCGGATACCAACCTGGCAGGCTTCCTGCACCATTCCATCATAGAAGTCTGCGAGTATCTCGGCATTACCACTAAGCTTATGAAGACCTCCGACCTGCCCGGCAACTGCCTGCTGCGCAAGGAGAAACGCATTTACGATTTCTGCCGGCGACTGGGAGTGGACAGGTACATAAATGCAATCGGAGGGCAGAATCTATACTTCAAGGATGATTTCAGGAAAGAAGGCATAGACTTGCATTTCATATGCTCCGAAGCTGCGCCCTACGACCAGGGCATAGGCCGCTATGTGCCTGACCTTTCGGTAATTGACGTAATAATGTTCAACTCCCGCGACGCCCTGCATGAGCGCCTGGGACAATACCGTTTGCTATGATGGTCAGCGTCATCTGCCTGGCCTACAATCATGAGGCTTATATTCGCGATACCCTTGAAGGTTTCGTGAGGCAGAAGACCGGCTTTCCCTTCGAAGTGCTGGTACATGACGACGCCTCCACGGACGGCACTGCAGATATAATACGGGAGTACGCCAAACGCTACCCGGAAATAATACATCCTGTCCTCGAAACCGAAAACCAGTATTCCAAAGGAGTAATAATAGCAAGGGATATCCTTTTCCCGCTGGTGCGTGGCCGCTATGTCGCTCTGTGTGAAGGAGATGACTACTGGAGCGACCCGCTTAAGCTGAGCAAGCAGGTAGAGGCGTTGGAGGCTTGCCCGGAAGTGGATATCTGTGCACACAGGGTACAGAAGATCAAAAATGGAAAAGCTCACGGGTACGTGGGCCCGGGAGGCCGCAGGCGCATCATTCCGGTAGAGCGGGTTATCCGTGGAGGCGGAGGTTTCGTAGCCACTTGCAGCCTGATGTGCCGCAGAGAAGCCTACCTGCTGGATACGCCCATGAGGCGCGAGCTCTTTTTCGATTATACTCTTCAGATCCAGGGCTCCCTGCATGGCGGCATGTTGTATCTGCCTGACTGCATGGCAGTTTACCGCCGCGGAGTACCCATGTCCTGGACCGCCAGGAATATAGGACGCCACAAAACAGGCCACTATATGAAGTTCATCAGTATGCTGGATGCCCTTGACAGTTATACGGGGGGCAAGTACTCGCGCGTCATTCGAGCCCGGCGGCGCCGGTACAAAATTCATCAGTTCTTCAGGAAAATGATATGAAACTGAAAGTTACACGCACCACTCTGCCTCCTTTCGAGGAGTTCTGCGATGAGATACGTCCCCTCTGGGACAGCCACTGGGTGACTAACATGGGCGAAAAGCACGACGCCCTGGAGGCCGCCCTGCGCGAGCGTACCGGCTGCGGCGTGACCCTTTTCTCCAACGGCCACCTGGCTCTGGAGGCGGCTCTGGAGGCACTCGGACTGCCTGCAGGCTCCGAGGTCATAACCACCCCCTTCACCTTCGTTTCTACCACCCACGCCATAGTCCGCAGGGGCCTGCGACCCGTGTTTTGCGACGTTCGTCCGTCCGACGGAACCCTCGACCCCGATTGCCTGGAGCCGCTGATCAACGAACGCACCTCCGCCATCCTCCCGGTCCACGTTTACGGGAACGTATGTGATGTGGAGCGTATTGGGACAATAGCGGCAAGGCACGGCCTGAAGGTGATTTACGATGCCGCACATGCCTTCGGGGTGCGATACAAGGGCATGCCGGCGGAGTCGTTCGGAGACGCGTCGGTGCTGAGTTTCCACGCCACCAAGGTGTTCAGCACGGTCGAGGGTGGAGCGGTCTGCTGGCACGATAAGGCCATAGAGCGCCGCCTGAAGGACCTCAAGAACTTCGGCATACGGGATACCGAACACTGCGAGGCGGTGGGCGGAAATGCCAAGCTGGACGAACTGCGTGCGGCCATGGGAATCTGCAACTTGCGTCATTTCGACGAGGCAGTTGCACGCCGGCGCGAGGCTGCTATGCTCTACCGCAAGCTGCTTGCAGGCGCCGGAGACCCCGTACCCTTCCCCTCGGAACTGCCGGCCGGCGTCGAGCCCAACTGGTCCTATTTCCCAGTGCTTTTCAGCACCCGGGCCCGGCGGGATGCGGCTTACGACGCCCTTGCCGCCGCGGGAATCGGCTCGCGAAAGTATTTCTGGCCGCTGACTTCAGATGCCGGATGTTACGACTACGATTCTTCGAAGACTCCCGTCGCCCGCGACCTCTCATCGCGCTCCGGCACCCCAGTCGCCCGCGACCTCGCATCGCGTGTGCTCTGCCTTCCCCTCAGCCCCTACATAACGCCGGAGGAAATTGAATCGGTCGTCCGCTTGAGCGTATCACTCTGACCATCGGCTCATATAGCCTTTGAGGCGCAGGTGGTTACGCGCCGGCCGGAAAACCGGGCGTTTTGACGCAAACCGGACTAATTTGCGGCAGTTTGGCCGGGAAACCGGGCGCTTTGACGCAAATCGGACTAATTTGCGGCAGTCGAGCGACTGTCAGACATTCAGGCCTTCCGAAGCCGCTACTGCGCAGCGGATGCCGTCGATGGCGCTGGAGACTATGCCTCCGGAGTAACCGGCACCTTCGCCGCAGGGGTAGACGCCCGGCATGGAGAGGGCTTCGAGGGTCTCCGGGTCGCGCGGTACGCGTATGGGCGACGACGTGCGGGATTCCACGCCCAGCAGCAGGGCGGCGTTGGTATAGTAGCCTTTCATTTTCACTCTAGGGAAGGCCTTCTGGAGGCGCTGGGCCACTATTGGCGGGAGCAGTTCGTGCAGCGGTGCGCTTATTACCCCGGGGAAATAAGAGGTGGGCGGCATCTTTTTGCTTATTTTGCCGAGGCAGAAGTCTTCCATCCTTTGGGCCGGTGCGGCCATGGGGTTCTGCGGGAGGTCTTTTTCCCCGCTGCAGCGGCGGCGTTCGCAGTAGTCGAACATTTCCCGTTCGACTTTCTGCTGGAAGTCCATGAGGCGGAAGGGGCTGTCGCCGGGCACGTCTTCCGGTTCGATTTGGACGACGACGCCGGCGTTGGCGAATTTGCCGTTGCGGCCGGAGTTGGACATGCCGTTGAGTACGACCGTTCCGGGCTCGGTGGAGGAAGGGACGAGTATGCCGCCGGGGCACATGCAGAAGGAGAATACTCCCCTGCCGTCGACCTGCTCCACGAAGGAGTATTCGGCGGCGGGTATGCCGGGTTTCCAGGTGCCGTGGTATTGGTGGAAGTTGATTTTCTCTTGCGGGTGTTCGACGCGGACGCCGAGGGCGAATCCCTTGGCTTCCAGCGGCACGCCGCCGCGATCCAGCATCTCGTACACGTCCCGTGCCGAGTGGCCGGTGGCCAATATCACCTTCGCCCCTTTGAACTCTCGTCCGTCGGCCGTCTTGACCAGCATCTGCTCCGCTGCGCAGATGCTGGTCACTTTGCTCGCAAAGTGGTATTCGCCACCGTGGTCGATGATGCAGCGGCGGATGTTTTCCACGACGGTCGGGAGTTTGTCGGAGCCGATGTGGGGGTGGGCGTCGATGAGTATGTCTTTGGAGGCGCCGAAGGCGACGAGCTGGTGGAGGACTTCGCGGTTGTCGCCGCGCTTGGAGGAGCGTGTATAGAGTTTGCCGTCGGAGAATGCGCCGGCGCCGCCTTCGCCGTAGCAGTAGTTGGAATCGGGATCCACTACGCCCTCGCGGGAGAGGCGAGCCATGTCGAACTTGCGGGCGTGGACGTCTTTGCCGCGCTCCAGCACTATGGGCTTGATGCCAAGCGTGAGGAGCTTAAGGGCGGCGAACATGCCTGCAGGACCGGCTCCTACTACAATTACCGCCGGAGCGTCGTGAACGTCCTGATAGGGTGCCTGAACGTAGACATCCGGCTCTTCTCCGGGACCGTAAGCTTCGTACTGGTAGCGCCATACGGGTTCTTTGCGGGCATCTATCGAGCGCTTTTTCAGCACCCATTTCATTCCCCCGGCCTTGGCCTCAATCTCCTTCAGCCTCGGCTCCCTTGTGAGCGGGCAGGTTATCTCGAATTCTTTCATACTTCAACTACTTTATCTTCAGGGACGTACCAGACGTAACCGCGGACGGTCTTAAAGCCCATCTGGCGGTAGAGTTTCATGTAGCGGCGGACTTGCCACAGGTAGCTGTCGCGTTCGGCACCGAATTTATAATCGATTACCGTAACGCTGCCGTCCGGTCCCATGACAACGCGGTCGGGGCGGTTGCGCGAGCCGTCGGCGCCGAAGACGGTGATCTCGTTGCGGGCACGAAGGGCGCCCCTGGCACCGGCTCCGGCCTCAACACGATCTCCTGAGAACCACTCCGGGTGGGCCTCGATGCGCGCCGTCAGCATGGCGCGGGACTCGGGATCCATGTCCAGCGGCAACCCGGCGGCAGAATCAGCCAGTGCCAACGCCGCATGCAATTCTATGCCCCGCAGGCGGCCGGAGGCTTCGGCTCCGGTATGCCCGTCTTCGCCGAAGTAGTCCAAGGCGTCTTCCGATGCATGCAGGCGGCCTCCCAGCGGCACGGAAACATATCCGGCGTGTATAGCCGTGCCTTCCGACGAAGGTTTGCGGCTCATCTTGCTGAAGTCGTACGGCACTCCGCTCACTATGCCCTCGTTGCCTTTGGACCATGCGTACAGCAGCTCGGAGAAGTTACTCCAATCAATGTCCAGGCCCTTTTTCAGCTTGGGCAGCTTGCCTGCTGCAGGTATCCTGGATATTACATGCAGGCTCTTTGATGCACGGGTGAGCGCCACATAGAACAGATTCATATTGTCTACCAGCTGCAGGGCGCGCTCTGCTTCCCAGTCGGCCGCAAACAGGGTGTTCACAGAACTGCCGCTCAGGCTCACCGGATAAATGCCGTCCAGCTCGTGCCCAAGAGAGGTTCCGCCGCCGTTCAGCACGCACCAGCGGGTCTCTTTCTGGGACATTACGACCTTCTCTGCGAAGGGGAAAATGACGTGCGGGAACTCCAGTCCTTTGGATTTATGGATGGTAAGGATGCGCACGGCATCCGAATTCTCCGGAGAACCGATGAAAATGGACTCTTTTTCGTTCCACTGGCGTATGAACGAGCGCAGGTTGTTGCCGTTGGCGGTCACCCAGTCCTGCAGGCGGTCCATGAAAGTGCTGATATAGAGCGCCTCCGCGCGGAAGGTCTCCGGGTCGAAGCGCTCGAGGTCCCGCAGCAGGCTCTCGCAGAAATCGATCAGCGAGTGGTACGCCTCAGGGAACGTGATGCCTATCGAGCGGGCTATATAGCTGCCGACGCTGTTGGCCGGGTTGTCGTAGAAAGTAAGCAGAGACACCAGCCGGCGCACGCTTACGGCCGATTTGAGGTCGAGCGAGTCGTCGGAAATAACGGGTACGCCGGCGGAAATCAGGGCCTCTGCCAGCACGGCGCCTTCCTTGTGCCCGCGTACCAGGATGGCAATGTCGCCATACAGGGCACCGCGGGAACGTACGTCCTTGACCGACTCCAGCACCGCCTCAGCCTGGTCGGACGTGAAACTCAGCCGCACGCAGCCTTCCTGAGGCTCGTCCGACTTAGCCTCCTGCTTCACGTTGGCGTACATCTCCTTCAGCCCGAGCTTTTCTGCGGCGAAGGAGAAGAAGTCGCTGTTGAACTCCACTATACTGCTGGCACTGCGCCAGTTGAAATCCGGCGACTCCACTTCTGCGGACGGGAATTCCTTCTGCACCTCCGAGCCCAGCAGACGCCAGTCGGAGTCACGCCAGCGGTAGATGCTCTGCTTGACGTCGCCCACGATGAGGTTGGCGCCGGCGGCATCGGCATCATGCAGCAGAGGGAGGAAATTGTCCCACTGCATGCGGGAGGTATCCTGGAACTCGTCCAGCAGATAGTGGGCGTAGCGGGTGCCCGTCTTTTCGTAGACGAAGGGGGCGTCGGAGCCGTCGATTATGTCCCTCAGCATGGTGTTGGACTCGTCCAGCGGCAGCACGTTCTTCTCGTTCAGCAGCTTGCCGTACTCCTCCTCGAACTCCCTGGCGACGCCGAGGGAATAGAGGCAGCCCCTCACTATGCAGGCGGTAGCGTATGCGGCAAACTCTCCTTCGAACAGATCCCGTACGCCGGAGGCGTCCAGGGCCTTTTTGGTGGACGGGAACTTCAGGTCCTTGTCTTTTTCGACCGTGATTCCAAGCGCCGCGGCCTTGTCTTCGAATTCCTTGCAGATGCGGTTGCAGCTGGCCCGGAGGCTCTTCAGGCGCTCCTTCGACCAGGCCTCGGAGACATTCAGGCCGGTGGCGGCAAGCAGTTGGCGGAACTCTTCGTTCTTGAGGCGGCCGCCCATCTCGGCAAGTCCTTCGTCCAGGCGGAAACGTTTGCTTCTGGAGATCTGCTCCAGGGCGTTGCTGCGCAACCAGTCGGCCAGGTCGGTCTTCTCCTCCGTGAGACCGTCGAGCACACGGTCTACCGCCTCGTCTATCAGGGAGGCCTTGTCCAGCTCCACCTGCCAGGAGTTATGCTGTCCGAGCTCCCTTGCGAAAGCGCGCAGGGTCTGCTGGAAGAAACGGTCTATGGTGCTGACTCCGAAGGCCCCGTAATCGTGTAGTATGCTCAGCAGGTAATGGCGTGCGGTGGAGTTGCTGCGGGCTTCTTCTGCCAGGTCCCTGAGTATGCGGGCCTTCATTTCCGCGGTTGCCTTGTTGGTGAAGGTCACAGCCAGCAGGTGCCGGTACGCGAACGGGTCCCCGGAATTCAGTAGGTATTCCAGGTAGGTGTGGGACAGGCGGTAAGTCTTGCCCGATCCTGCGCTTGCCTTAATAATGTTCATCGTCCGCAGATTGTTCTGAAGTCACACCATTCACATTTCTTAACGTCATCCGTACGAGCCCACGGGTTGTCTGGATCTGCAATCTCCGCCAATATGGCGTCCAGTTCCTGCTCCATCATGGCGCAGTATTCATCGTCCAGCTCCAGACAATGCACGGGCTCGCCGCCCATCAACCCTGCAGGCTGGTATATGGCGCCTTCCAC
The DNA here is from genome assembly GCA_017554335.1 of Bacteroidales bacterium. Taxonomy (GTDB): domain Bacteria; phylum Bacteroidota; class Bacteroidia; order Bacteroidales; family UBA932; genus Cryptobacteroides. The sequence continues at coordinate 111,039 of JAFZIO010000055.1, forward strand.
CTCGGCATCAGGGAACATGGCCTGCACCATACGTTTGTATAGATACAGCTGGAAGCCTATTTTGGGCAGGCCGTTGCCTGTAAATTGCAAGTCCTTTTCTTCCACGCGGCCGGTCTTGTAATCCACAACCCTCAACTTGCCCGGGGCCGTGCAGTCCAGCCTGTCGACGAATCCTATGAAGTTGAAGCCGCCGGCCTGAAGATGGGCTTCCAGCTCCACTCCCTTGATGGTCATGCGGCCGGTCTTCTCCAACATGGCAGCGTCCGCCGCCAGTACAGCATCTACATAACGGCAGATGAGGTCGGCAAAAACCAGGTTGCGCCCGCTCACCTCGAAGGTGTTCAGCTGCTTGCAGATGAGCTGGCCCACAAGCTCGCGTATGCGTTTCTTGTCTTTCCGCAGTGCTTCTATGAAAGCTTTATCTATGCTTCTGTCTGCAGGATACAGTATCTCCATCGCCTTGTGGAGCACGGTACCTATCATTCCGGAATCCAGGAATTCGGAGACTTCTTTCTCTGCCTGCAGGCCTTCCACTTTGGAGTAGAAGAAGCTTGCGGGGCAATCGGCGTAATTCCTTATGGAGCTGGCGGAAAGGTGCGCGGAGGCAAGCTTGCGGAGATGCTCCGGGGTCTTTGCCACGGCCCCGGTCTGAAGCGTACCGCCAAGCTCGGTCTGCACCTCAAAGCGGTTTATCTTTACCCCGAAATGCAGCTCCAGCTGGCTCAGGTAGCGGCTCTTCTCCCCTCCCTTAAGGCCCTCCGTGCGGGAATCGTAAACCATCCACACCCTGGAGGCGCGCTGAATCATACGGTAGAAATAGTATGCCCAGACGGCATCCTGGTACTCGTACGTCGGCAGGCCGAAGCCCTTGCGGAGCTCCGGAGGCACGAAGGAGGCGCTGACGGAGCGGCGCGGGAACACGCCCTCGTTGCAGCTGAGGATGATCAGGTTGTCGAAGTCCAGGGCCCTGAGCTCCAGGGGACCCATAATCTGCATGCCTTCCAGAGGCTCGCCCTGGAAAGGAACCGTCGCCATGGCCGTCAGCTGACCCAGCAGGCGGAAGAACGACGAAGGGGTGATTTCCAGCTCGTACTTTTGCAAATCGGCCAGCTGCTGATGGCAGATACGGGCGAAATCCAGCTCCAGCTGCATCTCAGGATCGTCCTTGACGGCGAGGGCAAGGGTAACTAGGACATCCTGCATCCATCGGCAGATGTCGCTAACCTGCTTCTTGTCAGCCGCCGTACTGCGGACCACCGGCCGGAAAATGGCCTCCAGCACGGGATGGCCTTTCAGCTCGGCCTCGGAGATATAGTAAGCCCGCTTCTTGCGGCACTTCTCCAGGACCGCCGTCCCTTCATCCCCTATCGCTTTACGCACCAGGGAGTTGGAGACCAGTGTCCAGACTTGCTTATGGTAGAAGAAGTATGAGCCGTCCCGTTCGCGCAGGTGCAGCTGCAGATCGCCCAGGTCCGTCAGCAGCACGCCCAGCTGGCTGCCCGAGATGGGGTAGCCCATGGTCACGTTGAGCTTGGACACATGCTCCGGGACGGAGTTCAGAACCGGAATCAGCAGGTTTTCGTCCGGCAGCACCACGGCCGTCTCGATTCCGGGAGTCCGGGTGCAGCGGCCCAGGAGTTCCGGCAGCTGCTTTGCCTGCAGCATGCCTCCGGGCACGCTGAGGACGTTGAATTCACACTCCGGCAGGCCCTCGGGGTCAGGCTCGAACGCCTGGGGAAATTCCTGAACGAAGCCGCCCAGGAAAAAGGAGGACTTGTTGTGCTTGTCTTTTATGAAGTCCGAGCGCCAGTCCCAGCAGAACTCGGCCAGACCGGCGTTGCGCAGACGTCGCAGCATGGTCTTCTCGCACTCGTTCAGGGCATTCAGGCCCACGAAAACGAACTTGTCGCTCCAGGGGAAACGCTCCGCCATTATATCTGCCGCCGGAGTCGAATCCAGGCGTTCGCAGAGCTGACGGTACACCTTGCCTTCGTACCACATGCCTTTTGCCGTCAGCGTCTCGTTGAAACGTTCGTAGAGCGGCAGCAGTATGCGCCAGATGCTCAGGAAACTCTCCTTGACGCTGCCGGGGCTGAGGAAGTGGCGGGTGAAGCGGCGCACGGCCTCCCTCTGGGTGTCGGTGAGCCAGGACCAGTCGTCCTGCATGGCCTTGAGGTCGCTGACGTTGGTGAAGAGGTGGTCCGCGCGCACGAGGTACTTGTCCACGTCGTCGAAGTCGCCCAGGATGGTATCGCCCCAGAAGATGAAGTCGTCAAGCGTCTCGGCGGCGGGGTTCAGCTCCTTGTAGCAGCGGTAGAGTTCGATAAGCAGGGGTATGCGCCCCGTAACGCCGGCTCCCGCAGCCCGGTAGAAGAAGTCGTTCATGGTGAACAGCTGCGGGCTCACCGCCGGTCCCTTTCCGCCCGCAGCAATCTCCTGCCCCAGGTAGTGCTCGAAAAAGCGGAGCGCCCTGCGGTTCGGGAAGACGAAACACAAGGTGCTTATTTCCGGGCCGTCATCTTTGAAATAGTGACGGGCTACCTGTTTAAGGAAAGGAGTCATGCTAACAAATATACGAAGATTCTTGAGATTTCTTTCACGGACGAGCAGCGTTTTTTCTAAGTTGCTGGCTGCCAGGCACAAACAAAATCTCCATGGTGCAGTTTTACACCATGGAGATTGCATAAGTCCTTATGTCTCAGGATATTAAGAAAAACGCTCTTAGAACCTGATATAGGCCATGAACCAAATGTCGTTGTAGTTGAGCTTGGCAGCAGTGTGATCGTTGTGATAACGGTACTCGAGCTGGAAGTTCAGGTTCTTGTGCAGGCGGAAGTTCATACATGCGCTGTACATGTCGTGGCTGCTGTCTGCAGTGCCATGGGCGCGGAACTCATCCCACTTGAGGTAGAGTTTGAGCCAGTCGGTGAAAGGGATGCCCACGGTTGCGTAGAGAGCATCTGCGGCGCCGCTCTGCTCGACCTCGCCGGCGATTGCGGTGGCATACTCGGCACGGACGGTCCAGTTGTTGCGGTCGAACTTCAGGCCGGCGCTGACGCGCTCACGCTTGAGGTCGACGCCGTCTCCGTTGCGCCAGTTGCCCATCCATCCGAATGCACCCAGGTACAGGCCCTTGATGGGCTGGAACTGGATGGTTCCGATGATGTCTTTCTGCTTGTTGGCATCAGCCAAATTGATGCCCTGACCGTTGTACAGACCGAGCTGGTAGTGCACCAGGCGGTAGCCTTCCTTACCGATGGGGAAAAGGTCACCCTGGATCTGGATACCCTGGTCACGGCCACCCATGTTGGCTTCGCCGAGGCGGTCGCCCATACCTGCCATCTTCTGCACAAGGAAGGAGAAGTCACCAACACCTACGTCCCAGGGGTTCATGGGGTTCTCGAAGGTAAATGCCCTCTTGAACTGACCCATCTTCACGGAGAACTCGGGCCACCTTGCCCACTCGATGTAGAAGTCCTTCACATGCGGCTTTTCGCCGTTTGCCTGGAACTGTATACGATACTTGAAATCGTTGTAGATGCTACCGTCCACGTATGCACGGATGAGCCTGCAGTTGAATCCGCCCGGTTTCTCGGGATTGAGGTCGGAATACTTGTAAGCGCCGATTATGTAAGCGCCCACCTTGGGTGTGCTGAAGAACTTGGTCTCCTTGTAGCCGTACTTGGGAGCGGTGGCGTCCTGGGCCAGAGCGGCCACGGAAACCAGTGCGACGGCGATAGTTATGAATAGTTTTTTCATGCTGTTATGCCATAGGGAAAGGGAAAATCTTGGTGAGCAGGAAGTAACCGAGCACGAAGCCGATTACGCCTACTATGAGACCCACCTTCGTCATGTCGGAAGTCTTCACCAGACCGGTAGAAGAAGCGATTGCATTCGGAGGGGTGGAGATAGGGAAAAGCATGGCGATGGAGGCGCAGACGGCGATGAAAGGGACCATTGCGTACATGCCGCCGAGGGCCATGAACTGGGCGTTGTTGGCTGCGGAAGGGTCTGCCATTGCAGTACCGACGACCACGAGGATAGGAACCAGCAGGGCCGCAGTTGCGGAGTTGCTGATGAAGTTGGAAAGGAAGTAGCAGACCAGACCGGCGATGATGAGCACGAGGGCCACGTTCATTGCACTGAAAGGAATGGCGTTGATAAGCACTGATGCAAGTCCGGTCTTGTTAAGGCCGGTACCGAGTGCGAAACCTCCTGCTACCAACCAGAGCACGCTCCAGTTGATTTCCTTGATATCTTCCTTGGTGAATACTCCGGTGCAGGTGTAGACAGCCAGAGGGATAAGGGCCACGATGTTGGAGTTGATTCCGGTGATGGACTCGGTAACCCAGAGGAGGATGGTCACGAAGAAGGTGATCCATGCCACATAGTCCTTCCATGTCCACTTGTGCTCCTTGGTCTCGATCTTGAGCTCGATGCTCTGGGACTTGAAGGGGAAGAAAAGGCGAAGGAGTACCCATGCGATGACAATCATGATTGCCACGTAAGGGATCATCCTGGACATCCAGGTTGCGAAACCGATCTGGTAGCCGGCGTTCTCGAGGGCGCCGATTGCGATGGCGTTGGGGGGAGTTCCGATAGGGGTTCCTATACCGCCGAGGTTGGCTGCTACGGGGATAGAGAGCGCGAGGCCCACCTTTCCGGTCTCATCTTCGGGAAGAGCCTTGAGCACGGGTGCCAGGAACGCCAGCATCATGGCGGCGGTGGCGGTGTTGCTCATGAACATGGAGAACACGGAAATGATGATGAGGAAGCCGAGAAGCACCATCTTGGGCTTCTTGCCGAAGATGCTGAGGAGGCTCTTGGCAATGACGGCGTCCATACCGTACTTGGAAGCGATGATGGCGAGCACGAATCCGCCCATGAAGAGCATGACCACAGGATCCGCGAAGGATGCCATGATGCTCTTGTAATCTACCAGGGATCCGGCCTCGGGGCTGCAAAGGAATGCAAGTCCCTTGTTGGAAACGGTGAGAAGCATCACCACTATAACTATCAGGGAAGTTGTCCAGTTGGGGATAATCTCAAACATCCACATGAGTGCCGCAAATGCGAAAATGGCAATCATACGCTGCTGGACGGGAGTGAGGTCCGCGATACCGAAAGCAGAGGTAGGGAGGGCCCAAAGCAGGATTGTGACTATGAGCACGATAGGCAGAAGTACACAATACTTTACAGAAAACTTACTGTTAGACATATTGATGTAATAAATGTTACCTTTTTGCGGCCGCAAATTTAGACAAATATTTTTATATTTGTAATTATGAAATCGACTATTCGCAAGAACTGGCCTAAATATGCCCTGCAGTGGGGTGTTCTGGCCGCATTGGTATTTTTCCTCAGCGGCCTGGCCGCAAAGATTTTCCCCAAGCTTGGCGCTTCAGACCCTGAGGCGTGGTGTCCCCTCGGAGGCCTCGAGGCCCTGACCACATGGTTCACCAGGGGCTCGCTCCCCTGCTCCATGAGCTCCTCACAGATTCTGATGGGCATAATACTGGCAGCTGCCGTAATACTCTTCGGCAAGCTTTTCTGCGCCTACCTGTGCCCCATCGGTTCCGTAGAGGACCTCTTGACCAAAGCCCGCAAGGCCATAGGCATAGGAGGAGTTGAAATACGGGAAGGCAGCATCTTGGACAAGGTTCTCCGCCTCCTCAAGTACGTTCTGCTGTTCTGGGTGTTCTACTCCACCGCCACTGCCAGCGAGCTGTTTTGCCGCAAATTCGACCCTTATTATGCAATCGCTACCGGGTTCAAGGGAGAGCTGGTGCTTTGGATGAGCCTGGTTTGCCTGGGCATCGTAATCCTGTTCGGTTTCTTTATCAAGCGTTTCTTCTGCCGCTACCTCTGCCCGCTCGGAGCCGCAGCCAACACCTTCCGTTTCTGGCTGCCGCTGCTGCTTCTGGCCGGCCTGTGGTGGCTCCTCAGCGCCGTCGGAGTGCCTCTCCAATGGTGGATGCTGCTTGCAGCCTTCTGCCTCATGGGCTACCTGCTGGAGATCCTGTACCGCAAGCCCAAGCTACAGCTGCTGCATGTCATTTATGACGACGACAACTGCACCCGGCGCTGCTACAGCTGCCAGAAGAACTGCCCCTACAACATCGACATACCGGCCAGCGGCGGCATCGTAACGCACGTCGACTGTACGCTCTGCGGCGAGTGCATACATGCCTGTCCCACCCACGCCCTCAGCTTCGGCGTGGTCGCCAAGCCCATGAGCAAGGGCTTCGGACGCTTCGTACCGGCCATTGTCGCCATCGTCCTCACCGCCGCAGGCATAATCTTCGGCGGCCGCTTCGAAGTGCCTACCATAGACGAGAAATGGGGCATCGAAGAGGGCATGGAGCTTAAGACCCTCCGCATCGAGAACCTCACCAGCGTGCATTGCTACGGCAGCTCCATGGCCTTCAAGGGCAAGATGGAGAACGTACGCGGCGTGCACGGAGTCAGGACCTACGCCAGCTCGCACACCGTAGTGCTTACCTACGACCCCAAGGTAACCAGCGAAGAGAAGCTCCTGGAAGACATCTACGAGCCTTCCCACTTCCGCGTAAACTCCCCCGACCCTGCTGAATACAAGGAACTTAAGATTCAGACCATACGCACCGAGCACATGCCCAACAAGACGGACCTCAACTACCTGGGCCTGCAGATGCGCATGAGCGGCAAAAAGATATTCGGCATTGAGTCCGAATACGACTGTCCCCTCATCATCCGTGTGTATTCCGATCCCGCCGAGGAGCTGAACGAAGACTGGTATCGCGAGATAGTCGAAAAGAAGGTTCTGGCCATGCCAATTCACGGCGGCGGCGTCAAGGAGACTCCTGTCGACTTCGACTTCGTGCGCCTGGAGAAAGGCCAGGGCAAGATAGGCATCGCCGATTACCTGGAGCGCATGTTCGACCCCTTCAGCGCCGAGTTCAACGGCCGCTACCCCTCCGGCGACACGACAATAGTACGCAAGCGCGCCGAGGTTTACGCCGACAAGCCGCAGTATATCTATGAATTTGAGGACCAGAACTACGAGAAGCCCATTATCATGAGGGCCATGCCGTTCGTGAGCAACTATCTCTCCAAGGAAGAAGGAGTAATAGGAGTGTACCTCAAACTCAACGACGCCCTGAAGCCCAGCATCCAGATACGTTACGCCAGCCCGATGACTGACGAGAAGATCTGGGAGATGCTGCAGGCCGAAAAGTGGATAATCACTTATGCCGTCGACGACGTGCGCGAAGTGGATCCCAAGATGAAGTTCGACAAGAAAGGTGTAGTTCGCCAATACAACAAGTAGAAGATGAAGAAAATAGTCCTGATGATTGCTTGTGCCGTGCTTTGCTGCGGCACTGCATCCGGCTGGCAGCCGGGAGACGGCCTCAAGACCCGCTGGGCGGCCGACGTCAACCCTTCAAACCCGCTTCCGGAGTATCCCCGTCCGCAGATGGTACGCCCCGAGTGGCAGAACCTCAACGGTTTATGGAACTACGCCATACTGCCGGTCGCCGATGAGTACGTCAAACCCGAAGGCGAAATTCTTGTGCCCTTCTGTGCCGAATCCGCCCTTTCCGGCGTCAAGCGTCACGTTGGTGAGGAGAACGCCCTCTGGTACGAACGCAGCTTCACCGTCCCCAGGAATTGGAAGGGACGCGACGTGCTCCTGCACTTCGGCGCCGTAGACTGGAAGGCAGAGGTGTGGGTCAACGGAACCAAGGTCGGCGAGCACACGGGAGGCTACGCCCCCTTCTGCTTCAACATCACCAAGGCTCTTAAGAAGAGCGGCAAGCAGACCCTCCGCGTACGCGTCTGGGATGCCTCCGACGCCGGATTCCAACCCCGCGGCAAGCAGATAGAGCACACCCACGGCATCTGGTACACCCCCGTCACCGGAATATGGCAGACGGTATGGATGGAGCCGGTGGACGCAAGGGCGCACATAGTCTCCTACTACCCCGTCTGGGATGCCGCCAGCTCCACCCTGAACGTCTCCGTGGATGCCGAGGGCAGCTACGACGAGGCGCGCGTGGAGCTCAGCTACCAGGGAGGCATAGTCGGCAACGGTTTCTCGATTAAGGTCGACAACCCCAGGCTCTGGTCGCCCGACACCCCTGAGATATACGACATCGCTGTCAAGCTAATCAAGGACGGCAAGACCATCGACAGGGTGGAAGGCTACACCTGCCTGCGCAGCGTGGGCATGGTGGCCGACCCCAAACCGGACCGCAACACCAACTCCTACAAGCGCATAGGCCTCAACGGCGAGCGCACCTTCTTCTTCGGCCCGCTGGACCAGGGATGGTGGCCCGACGGCCTCTACACCGCACCTACGGACGAGGCGCTCAAGTTCGACATCATGAAGGTCAAGGAGTGGGGATGGAACATGATACGCAAGCACATCAAGGTGGAGCCGGCCCGCTGGTACTACTGGTGCGACATGCTCGGCGTGAGCGTGTGGCAGGATATGCCATGCATTGCAGACCACAGCAGCAGGACCAATGTCTGGCGCAAGCCGGAGATTGCGGAAATGCAGTCCAACAAATGGCCCAACGACAGCTTCATCGGCGGCACCGACTGCATAGTTCCGCAGGAGTGGAAAGACAATTATTATAAGGAGTGGGGCGAGATTATCGCCGCCCTGAAGGGATTCCAGTGCATTACGGTGTGGGTACCGTTCAACGAAGCCTGGGGGCAGTTCGACACTCCCGAGGTGGTCAAGTTCACACGCGAGCAGGATCCTACCCGCCTTGTTAATGAAGCTTCCGGAGGCAATTACGCCTTCGCAGGAGACATCCTGGACATCCACCACTACTCCTGCCCCGCAATGAACTGTTTCGAGTCCAGGTTCATCAACGTGCTCGGCGAGTACGGCGGCCTCGGCTACCCTGTGCCCGGACACCTCTGGCAGGAAGAGAATAACTGGGGTTATGGCTCCGTGCTTCATTCCGGAGCCGAGGTCCAGGCACTTTACGACAAGTTCGCGGAGATGCTGAAAGTATTTATCAGCACCGGCTGTTCTTCCGCAGTATATACCCAGATTACCGATGTGGAGATAGAGGTAAACGGAATTATGACCTACGACCGTGAAGTCGTGAAACTGGACGAGAAAAAGTTCCGCGAGACCAACCTTTCCGTGATAGAGTCGCTATGAGGAAGCTGCTGATTGTTGTTTCTTCTGCGCTTCTGCTGGCCGCGTGCGCAGAGGTCCGGAAGCCCGTGCCCGAACTGCTGTTCAGTTTCTGCGACTATCCGGAGCTGGAGCATTCCCACAACGTGCAGGGATGCGCAGTTTACGGCGACTTGCTGTTCAGCATGCAGGACAAAGGCTGGTGCAACGTATTCGATCTGGAGACTCATGAGCTCGCCGCACAGTTCCCACTTGGTTCGTACGGCAAGAACAACCACGCCAACGTAGCTTTCTTCGGGCCTGCCAGGTACGACTCTTCCGACAAGTTCCCCCTGCTCTATGTGTCGCAGTGCATGAGCAAGCCGGTTGAGGAAATAGGTCTTGCCGAGACGGATTCCCTGTCGCGCCTGCTGTTCGTGGAAAGGATTCTGGCCGACGAGGCCGGGGTGCCCTTCGGCTCGGAGCTGGTGCAGCTGGTCCATTATGATCCGTCGGAATGGAACTCCCGCCTGTGGATTGCGGACGTCAAGCGGCCGGATGTTATCTACTGCTACGGCAACACCGTGGGCAACGAGAAGCCCGGCAACCATATTGTGGTCAAAACTTTTGCGTTCCCGGAATTCTCTTCCGACCGTTTCCTGGTGTCTCTTACAGATGCCGACGTGATTGACTCATGCTACTTCGACCAGTTGCTTCCGGATGGTACCCGCGGGCCGCAGAACAACATCCTTCAGGGTGCCGCCGTCTTCGACGGAGTGCTTTTCCTGCCTTGCGGCACCGGCAGCGAGCGGCATCCCAGCGAGGTATTCTTCGCCGGAGTGCGCAAGCATACCGGCAAGTACGGCTGCCTGGATTTCACCGACGCCGTCCCTCATGAGATGGAAGACTTCGACCTCTGGGACGACATGATCATCTGCCCCTGCAACACAGACAACGCCGGTGCTGTTTACGGCATCCCGTACAAAGGGTTCGTAAGATCGATGAGAAAGAAATAGCAAGCAGGTGCGGGGCAGGTCCGATTATTCGCAGGGGACCGGCAGCACTAGATTGCGTGAATTGCAGAAAAGCGGGGCAGGTCCGACCACTATTTTCGGACCTGCCCCACTTTATCGCCCATTACACCCTCGCTATTCAGAATAGTTTTCTACCGTCCAGCCGGACGGGATTTTAGCTGCGCCCGTCCCCCCCCAGTCGGCAGATGGTGCCTTGATAAAGGTACCGGAAGCAGCGACGCCGGTAACCCAATTTGAAGTGTTAGTACCCATTCCAGATGTCGCAAGACAAGTGATCTTTTTGAGCTTTGAGCAATTTTGGAACATTCCCTGGTAAGCTGTTGTAGCAATCGTGGGAGCCGGAAGAAGAGGAGATTCAGTCAAGCTGGAACAACCACTGAACATTGTTAGATAACAAGATGTTCCAAGGGTTGTAGCAGGCAATTCGGGGGCTGTAGTCATCTTATTGCATCCCTCAAACATACTGGCATAGGCCTGGTTCGTCCCCGATTCGAAAGATGTCGCAGGCAAACGGTCAATGGGTGTCTCGGTAAACCCTGTACATCCTTTAAACATCAACTTACAGCCAGACTGTCCAACTGTAGTTACATTGAGTGTTAACTTTTTCCCTTCTTTCAGAGTCAGCCAAGTCATTTGCCAGAAAGTACGCTGGAAATTAGCGTTCCCAATAGTAGTCCTGGGTGTCCACACATCACCAACCTTATCGCACAACAAGTACATCAGCTCCCCATAAACATAACAGCTTACATCCTGATTACTGGAGTTCTTAGAAGTAAACAATGCCTTGGGGCTACTGTTGGATTGACCCACAGTAGACATGTTCGTACGGAAAGAAACCTTGTCACCTACATTAGTAAGAGTAATTGCCTCATTAGCTGTATAATTAGACCAGTTGGAACCGTCGGTACTATATTGAACGTAAGTGCTACCACTTGTCCCATACCGGAATTTAATAATGGTCCCGGCAGTACGGGCTTCTATGGTGAAGCCATCATATGTAACTACTTTTTCAATCGTGCGGACATAAGCTAAACCAGAACCGGGAATGGAGGCGGGGCTAGGAATTACGATGGTGGTACCGTTGTCGGCAATATCGAAGGAGTTGGCAAAGCCCGCCATCCAGTAGTTGGTGACTGAACCACTCCAAGGGATGTAAATGTATTTATTGGGGGCGGAAGCGGAAAGCACCAGGGAACCATGGGCGCCCCAGATATCCATAGGCATCCAGGTAGCTTTCTGACTGTCTATGAGATTACTCCAATCCGTTTCGTCAGGAAGATCTTCTCCGGATAAAGGGACAAAACTATTATCCTTGAGCTCACCCAAATCCCACGGATGCTCGGCTCCTTCATTCTCGGTCTTCCAGCTTCCGTTTGCGACCATCACATGCCGGGAGCCTCCTACTCTGGGCCAACTGCTGTATGAAGGAAGCTGATAGGCCTTGTTGGCAACAAGGGCATTTCTGTTCTTATAAAAATGGGAGTAATCGTCTCCTATTTTAAGGGCAAAGTAATAATCTGCGGTCTCTGACGCTGCTATCACCGGAATACCGCTCACATAGTAGCCTTCTTCATTTTCAAGAGTATCTGCATAGCCGGTGATGGGGATGCCGGCGTCGCCGGTGTCCACCGTCACAGCACCGTTAGAGGCGGATATGCCTGAAATAATGGCAGGGCGAAGGGCATTACAGGCCAGCTGGATGGTTCCGGAAGCACTTGTGTATGGAATATAAAACTGTACGTAAGTTTTAGGCTTCACCATCTGGATTGTAGCCGAAAAGATTTGCTCCGCTCCTATCGTTTCCACTGTGTAAGGAACGTTGCTGGCGTAGAAATAGTATGTGTCTGTACCCTCGTCAAATGTCCACTTGTTGTCGTTTTCGACATATGTGGGATGGGCGTTATTACCGTAGGGCAGATAAACGGCCTGGAGGTTTCCTGATGCACCAAATATTGGAGCGTCCACATATGCTTCAGTCCAAACCGTACCGTTATACGAAGTAGTGAGATAGCCCGTAGTACAACCGGAGATAAAGATAAATACTTTGTCTCCGTTTTCCCAGTCGGTTTTAATACCTTTGGTGCCGTCCGGATGTTGGATGGTGATGTTGAAACGAAGATTGGAGAGATCAACCCGGTTCCCGTCATTGATCAAAACGGGTTCCTCCTGCCGGCACGCAGTAAATGCCAGCAGCAGGGTGAGCAGTGTGATAAACCATTTTCTCATTATCGTCTCCTCCATCGTTAAAAATCTTCTTCCGCATCAAACGGACTCTCCGGGAATTCGGGTCTGAAGCCATTACGGACGGTCCAGCCGACGGGGATTCCGCTGGCACTATTCCTGGGCCAGGAGGCCGAGTTGCTCTGGGTAAACGTACCGGTAGCAGCAACATTCTGCAGCCAGTCAGTGGTACTTCCGTTAATGCAGATATCACTGACAGCCACACATCTGACAACGTTCAGCAGGGAACAGCCATAGAACATTCGGCGATAGCAATCTTTTACCAATGCAGAGGCCGGAAGGTCAGGGGCCGACGTCAGGCCTGTACAACCCTCAAACATGGAATAATAACAGGCTTCCGCAAGCGTAGTGGCAGGCAATTCAGGAGCGGACGTCAAACCCGTACATCCCTTGAACATAGCCTTATAGCAACTGGTAGCCAAGCCGGACACAGGCAGGAATCCGTCAGGAAGATCAGCCAGAGAAGTACATCCCTCAAACATGCTCTCGTAACATGATGCCGCGAGTGTTGAGACAGGCAACTCCGGAATGGCCGTTAAACCTGTGCAACCCTTGAACATGGCCTTATAGCAGCTCGGCTTGCATGTAAGCATCGGCATAATCAGTTCAGACGCATCTGTAAGGTTTTCATGGCCACTGAAACACTCATAGAAAGTCCAGTCACCAGTAATCCCACTTGATCCCAGTGCAGGATAATCATCGCCCACGATAAGGGAGGCAATGTTTCCGCCGATTGAAAAATGGCCGTCCTTCTGAGTCTTGTCTGAACCGGGACTATAGCAGTAGAACCTGCTGGAACCGCCCCAAGCGTTAATAGTTGCGGTTGATCGGAAGAAAACCTTGATGCCTCTTGGAATCTCAATCTCAGAATTCTTGGTATACGTCTGCCAACCTTCTTCGTTGTAGTTATACTCCAGATTGTCCTGATTGACAACAACGATACAACCACCTATTGTATCATAATCGGCCTGCACGTAGAATTGGCCAGTAAATCCTGATACATTGATAAAAGAGGTGTAGCCTTTTATGAAATAATCGTTAGCTACCCAGATGGTGGTTGCGCTGGCGCTGGTATTGGACTTGAAATAACTGGAGAAAGTGACCGTACCGTCCGTGACGGGGAGACTGTTATACTCGTCCAAGGTGAGTGTCCTGATAAACTGGATGGTTTGCTTTCCTGCATACCCTTCAGTATCCGATATTGAGAGACCCGATTGAACGGGAAGATTGTTGTCGGTAATCTCGTTATCCGGAGTAAGGGTAGGACGCTCTGCCTCCATCGTGAATTCCAGAGGGAACATAGATGTCGGCAAGCCGGCGGGAATGGTAACATTCACGATCTGCCTTGCTCCTTTTTGAAGAGCAAGCTCGGAAGAAGCGCAGGTAACTGTCATGGACTGTTTCTTCTGCAGGGTAATTTCCACCTCCCTGTACAGGGGATATTCCTCGAAGGTGTACAGGTTCCGTCCGGTTATCTTGATTTTTTGCGTTTTAGTCTGGGAACCTGGCGCCTTTGTATTGAAGCGGACAATCCTGAATCCAGGTTCTCCGCCCATGGTCTGTGAAGCCGGATAGAAACTTTGGACCTCATTGCCTACGTCATCGTACAGGATAAGAATGTCTTCCGATTCGCCGTCCATTTGCTCAAGTTCTACGGATACTGCGCCCCAGTCCACATTTGGCTCAGAAGAGTTAATGTCGTTGAAGAACCGGGCATAAATATAATAGTATCCTTCTTCATTGGGGCCTGTATAGGTCTTTGCCATGAACGGCTCTACGACAAGACGCGTCTGGCCGTTTGAAATATCGGAAAGATGCCTCATGGAGATATCGGCCGATATATCCTCTGCACCGGAAGACTGTGCTGCCGCCTCCGGAGTGGAAACGCCTATGGAAGAGATGCGGTTGAGCTGGATGTTGTACCTGAAATTCCTGTATATTGGATAATACTGGTAAATTGACTGATAATTCACCACCTTGGTCTCCATCAGGTCAAGACGGTAATAGTAATACTCTTCGTCGCCGAATTTTCCGCGGATGATAACGAACGTAGGTTCCAGGTTATCGTTGGGAATATTCCGTTCATACAGATAGAAACCCTGATCGGGGTCATTCTTGTCGTACCGGATTACCCTGCCGCCGCTGGTCGACGGATCCTCAAACATGGCCGCACTAGGAATAACATGGTCAAATTCCACGTTTGGAGACAAATAACCAAGATACTCAAGATCTTCATCCAAATTCTTGAAACTGCAACGCTCGTATCCGCTGAAACGGTAACTTTCGCCAAAATTATAATTAAAGTTAAAGGCATCCTTTATGTCACCGGCATTACTCCGGTACGGAGCAACAGATCCATTCTTGGGATAATAAATCACAGCATAGCTATAAAGCTCAAAACCGTCTTCCGGAGCCGTAGAGTCGGTCACCTGGATTTTGGCATAATTACGTATAAGGGGTACGTGCTTCATGGCCGCAGCAGCTTCATCTGAGGGCAAATATGACCCTCCCTCCATAATGGGGTTGTTATGGCTGTCCACCTTTGCGTGGACAGCAGGCATATTCACCCTCTGCCAATACGCCTGTTTACCCTCATAAGACTGAAGTGTCGGAAGAATCTGATACGCGTATGAACCGGTAACAAGCTGGTTCTCATCTATATTGCCAAGGAAGTACACGGTACGGTGTGAGTCTGTAAGCTCAAGCTGAACCTTGAACGAATACATTGTCACAGATGTAACTCCGTCTGTAAGAGGATAATCAGCCACTTCGCCAACCGGAACTTCTTCCACCACAGGAACTCCATGCTCATCCAAAATAATCTCGGCCTTCCTGATATACTTGATACTCTGGGTGCCGCCGCAGACAATAAGATAAAGCTTGTCCGGATCCAGATAGGGATCTCCGGTAATAAGGCCCTCGCTTCCTTCAACGCCCTTGGTTGTTGGAGCAACGCGCACATCCGGTACGGAGAACGTAAATGTCACAGGCTTGCCCTCAAGGGACGGGTCCCACTCTCCGGGGATTTCACTCTCCAGATTGGGCACACAAGCCATTACGGCAAACAGCGCAATCATGTATGCAAGCAGCCTTCTCATCTTTCCTTATCTCCCCAAATAAACTGATCACGCGGATTATGACGAGGATCTCCCTCCAGTCCGTCAATTTCATCCCAATACCAGGAATCATACACGCAACGGAGCAGGGCTGTTTTACTGCTGTCATCCACAACGCTGCTTCCCGATACCTTGATAGCACCGTTTGCCGACCAATATACGCTGCCGTTATTGAACAGGAATTCAAAGAAGCCCTTTGCAGAAAGCTGGCCGATAAAGTTGATTTCCGCCTTGGTAGGAAGGCGCCAGCGCCCGGCGGGGAAACCGTCTTCCTGAAAAGCCGCGCAGCGATACTCGGCATATTTCATGTCAAGATTACCAAATTCAATACCGCTGAATTTTGAGGAAATACGGTAGCTTGGAGCCACCATGTTTTCCGTTCTGGTAGACTTCTCTGTGGGATAATACCACTTGAGAGACCTGTACTGCTCATCCCCGTACAGGGCCTTGGCCTTGTTGAAGCCAGTCCTTGTCCGGTCAGGCTCGTAAGTACCATAGGGATTCATCTCCGGAGAAAGCGGGCGTATTGATTCAAGAATAGTATGGTCATGAACTTTGTCCGCTTCCGTACTACCGTTAATGGTGAAGATATACAAGCCCGGATACTTTACAGGACTATCAAGATTATTGACATTATTCTCACGCGGATCACCGATTACGAACTTGGAAGTGGAGGGCAGAACGGTAACATGGATATCATATATCTCCTTGGAACCTCCAGTGTACCATACAGTCTGCCATTGATACTCTCTTTTATTATTATCCGTTTTTAATGTGAAGTATCTGTCTTCGGTTCCCTGAGGGGATTTTGTCTCAGATCTCACAAAACGTCCGCCGTTCACATAGACATAACCCCAGGGCTTATCGGCCCATGGCTCTGAACTATTCGGATCCGTATAACCATAAAGGTCCTTTGTAGCGGTACTTGCCGGATTACGCCTCTGTATCTCTGTATCCGAATTGCGGAGTTTTTCAATGTAGATACCCGGACGCTGCACAACTGTTATGTGCCGCAGGTACTGAGAGTAAGTAACGGACGTAGGATCATCGACCAAATCGGTATGGATAATATCAAAATCAATGGTATATACAGAATAGTCAAAGTCGTCCTTGGTGTTGTCATTCACCAACTCGTGGTTAAGTATGATTGCCGTAGATGTGTTTGTGAGCCACTTGGACGGCTCCCATTTCTCCTTTCCGGCGGGCTGGTTGGTATAATCCAGATAATAACCGTCGTCCGCATTACCCCGTATCCAGGCGTGAAGCTTATTATTATACGCGTTCAATACGTAGCCATTTTTGCCAATTTCCCCCATAAATGGCCTTGTTGCCGTAACGCTGCCGTTTACCACCGTCACATTATGGCTGGACAGGAAGGGAATAGTGAGCGTATTCATATTATTGATCTCCCATGACGCCTTGTCCACGGACAGATAACGGGCCTTGCTGATTACTGCATATTTATTGATAGCCAGGGACTTGTTCTGCCAGTCCAGAAGATAGCAGGTAGGATCGAGGACTGCCTTGCCCTCGTCCGTCTCAGATCCAAGGATGGACACGTCTACAAAGAAACCGTACCATTTGTTGCGCTTCAGCTCATTGAACGGCAGATATACCTTGTAATAGTACTTGCGCCTGTCGTAGTCATAACCGTTCCGGGCAAGCCGTCTCCAGTCCATCTCCAGCTTTATGTACGGAGGCTCCGGGGGAAGCCCGTTCTCAAGAGCGCCATCAACATAGTCAATTTCCGAATAAACTGACTTGTCTGTCGACCAAGTTGACGGATAGGAATACATGGGCCATGTGGTTATGTAGTCCTTGCCGCCCACATTCTCGGGCTCGAAATAACTGGTGCCGTTTGCCCTTACAAAAGGTCTTCTGCAAGACTCATCCCTGTAAAAGAAGTATTCAGGATCAGGATCCTTGGTAGCCATATCCGGCAGGGGCGCATTGTCATTACTGCTCAGCACCACGGATTTGATTCCGTCCATAAGATAGGCACGCATGGTGTGCAGGACCGGCTCCCATATCTCGTCAAGGTCATGCGCGCTGTCCTGGTGGTGAAGGGTTACACTGGCGGCAACGTTTACGCCGATGGTGAGCTTTGAGGCAAAACGATATACCGGAATTGTTGCAACCACGTTAATGGCGGCATCTTCATCATACTGAACAACAGCACTGCCATCCATCATGAAACCAGGCTGAACGTAGTCGGATTCATTATGGGCAAAATCAGTCAAGACGCGTCTTGCCGCCAGGTCATTGCGGGACGTTGCCGATAAATCACTGATGAACGATGAATCAAAATTGACCAGTGCGTACACCGTTGCCTGATTGTTGTTTGCCGATGTGAAAATATACCCGATAATATCTTTCTTGACTACCAGGTTAAAAGTCTCGGACCAGTTGCCGGGCGTCATGGAGTCGCTGCTCAGTTCCTTGCGGACATGGAAGACCGCGTCGGCATCGGCAGAAGGGGCGGATCCGGGATAGAAGAGGAAATCTACAGACCTTATGATGTTTTCATTGAAAGCCTGTTCTCCGTCTTTTGTAGGATCTGCCTTTGTGAGGGCGGCATCGTCACACAATATCGTAAGCTGCAAATCCGGCGTCTCCATAGAGGGCACAACTTCTTTTGCACATCCGTTAACCAGGAGTGCAAGCAGCAAAACGATATGAAGCATGCGCCTATTCATTCGTAAAATACGTGTACCACAAAGGGTCAAGCCTGAACCTGTAACTGTCTATGGATTCAGAACCGAGGTCTACATAAATACCTTCCCTTGTTTCCACACAGAAATGAAGGTCAATACTCTGTCCTTCCAACTGCTGGTCTGTATAAACGGCCGTATTGGCCTTAACCTCAACGGTTATCTGGCAATCTTCTATGCGCCCGTTCTCAAGATTATTCTGGCCGTTACTATAGATGACTTCCGACAGAGGGCTTACGATGAAGGCATTCGGAAGCTGCGAGCCATCTGCCGGGACAGGTTCAATGAAAAGCGTCGCTCCTACAGGAGTAGAAATAATAATCTCACCCCTTACGATATTCTCCCCTTCAATACCTGCCACGGTATGCCAGAAATAGATGTCATAGAATCCGTCGTCCGTCTCCGTCTTGTAGAATGATCTGGTCGGAGTCTCAAATACCGTAAAACGGCGGATCACATTTACAGTACCTTCAGTAAAGTCAAAAGAATGGCTCTCCCACTCCCAAGGCATCACCTGCACCTTTAATTGCAGCTTCATAGTTTCCTCTACGAAGCATGCGTATACAATCCATGTGTGGTTGCGGGAGAACACGTCATTGGAGTCCATTGAGAAACGGGCGGTCTGAACGTCTCCGTCCGGAGTTGTGCGATATAAAATCCTTCCGGAGATGGTCTTGTCTGTCTCACGCAGATAAATGGGGCCAACCTGGGAATCGGCCGACACAGCGGCATCGAGCCTTGACTCATAGTGGTCTGCCGTTTCTGTCTCATTCCCAAAGCCACGGAAGAAAAGGGACTCCGGGTCTTCCACTATAGAGAGTTTACTGTTGGAGATAAGCGGATTCCCGCCTGAGCCGCTTATTGAGGCTGACAAGGGAACATAGTTTGGAGTATCTCCAAGGTCAAACGTCCTATCTGTGAACAGGCGTTCGGTAGTTGATATCTGACAATCCTTGCCGTCATTTGTACCGTCAAACGACACGCCTACTATCTCACAGGCATCGTTTGCAATATCGGCAGGAGTTTCTCCGCTGGCAGGAATACCCTGCTGGCAGAACACAAAGCGTATCTTGGAGACGGCCCTGATAAGTCTGATTGTGCTTATGTTAAGAACCGGATAGCCGCCTGTAACATCGCCCCCCTTAAGTACACCGGACATAGGAAGGCCCGCATCCGGAACTGCCCTTGTGAGAGGCCAGTTGCCGCCTATTTTGTTTATTACCAGCTGGTCAAGAGCATCACGTGATGTTCCCTCCCCAGGCACATCTGTTACAGCAGATGCCGCATTTGCCACTACATATACGTCAACCTTGGGGCGTGAAGAGGAAGACAGCAAGTTGAACATGGCTTCAGTCAGCGGCAGACCGAAGCGGGTAATTGTAGAGTTGGGGATTCCGGTTCTTTGTAAATCTGTCCCGAAGCTCTTGTAACTTATAAGAGTTCCGTCATCAGACAGGAATGCCCAGATCTGAAGCGAAGTTATTCTCAACTCATCGTCAAGCGGGTTAACTGTTCCGGTTTCCGCCCGCGTCATTACTGAGCCGGGAATGTACAGTGACACCATAAGCTGGGTATCTTCCCGGCTTATATTATCTCTTATGCACGACACGGCCGACAGCACCATAAGCGCTGCCAATACTATGATATGCCTTATCCTGTACATCTAAAAATCCAAAACTATTGACTGAGGAGTAATCTGAGACCACTTCATCTCCGCCACAACTCCAATCTCCAACTGCGGAGACCTTAGGTCCGGAACAGTGTTGTAAGCGCTTCTCAGGCCATCTACCCTTACCTTCATGATGGTTTTCTGGTCTTTAGTGAAAACGCTCCCGGAAGATGGCGCTTCAAGAACTCCGGCAAGGTAAAACTTACACCAGGGAAGGATATCACCCTGCTGGCAATAACGTGTATAGCCGGTTGCATTCCTGAATTCCAGGGCAAAATGCACATCCTTTCCCATTTCTGTCTGCAGGACCAGTGCCTGTACTGTCTTCCCGGCTTCGCCAATGGAAATACCGCTTACAGTATTGTCATAAATGAACCTTGATTCTCCAGTGCTTGGCAGGAACCTGAAATCCACGTCCCTCTGGCCTCCAATAATGATACCAGTGAGAGGACATCCGTTTATCAGACTTGCATCTTCAGAGTCAGGCTCCTTAAGACTGAGTTCCACCAGGGCAACACCATATTGCAACTTATCTACTATAGCTACGGATTGGGTAAAGCCATTGACAACATCTCCGTCCTGATAACGGTCAAGAATATCGCCCCAGTCTTCCATGTCTTGCGTGTAAGCGCTACGGACATTATCGGAAATGGAAGTCTTTATGGAACTGTTTGTATAGTACCACAGGCTTGGCGGATAACAGTACGATGCCGGATTTACAAGAGCGATGTTCACACTGTTAATAAGGCGGATGAACTCTTTGCCGTTCCACCAAAAACCAAAAGAACCTTCTGGAATGCCATGCGATGCGGGGAAAGCAGATCCCACAGAGGCCAAGGACTCTGAAAAAGTGGCAATCGCAGCCTGAATGAGGCGTATCTCCTGTAAAAGATCTTCACTTTCATAAGGAATCCTCCACAGTGCCGACTGAATCTCCGAGCGAATCTGGTTAAAGGCCGCATAAGAGCAGGAAAGAATCTGGTTTTCCCTTTTTACCGCGTCAAAAATACTCACAACAGAAGCGTACTGCGACCCTTTCATCAAAGACATTATTGCATTAAGCTGGTCCAGCAGTTCATCGGCCTTGCTCTCTATTTCTGAAAGTTCGCCGGGTTCGCCGCCAGAAAGTATAGGTTCCAGATGGAAAGAAATGTCTTCCGATACCGAAGGGTTTGAAAGGCCTTCGGAGTTTAGGACACCGTACTGGTGCTTAGTTACTTTGGAGGCGCCATTGTCCGGAGCTTTTCCGTATGTGAGTACGCGGTTCATTCCGCTTGGGACAATGGCGCTGCCAAAGAAATGTGAGTTGTTATTGGGAACAAGGCCGGATCTGCTGATTCCGGTATTTGCCAGGGCCACATTCTGGGAGCCCAGGCGGGTATCCTGGGGTTCCACATGAGCGTTGTCCGTGTTGAATGGTATTATGTACAACTCCTCAATACCCCTGAATACGCCTCCGGATTGAGTTATTTCGGAGCTCATCTTGGTGGCTGTTCCCTGCCCGGATTTAACATTATTGAAAGACATTACCAGTGAGATGGTATGACCCCCTGCATCATCTGTGTCCAGGCGCGCACAGCCGGCAACTGCCCATACCAGAGGTATGAGCAGCTTGCACAGCTTAAACGATGCAGAAGGTCTAATCATATAAGACTATAACACAATATCGTCATACGAAAGACCAGGAGTCCACTGGAGATCAACTGAAAGGCCTAATGACATCTGGGAGGCACGAAGGTCGGGCATAGTATAATATGCATTCTTCAGCGAGTTCTGTTTCAGATTAAATGTAATGGATGTCATGAAGTCCTGCATGAACACGCGGGCAATATGCTTGGACTTACCAGCATTATCTGAATATGTAGCTGCGTCAACATCATACACAGGAGGAATCTCGTGGTCCGTTGGCCAGGTCAGACTACTGATCTGTGCAGTGGTCGGTTTCTGAATGAGTGCGACCAGATAGAAGAAGCCGTCTTTAGGTATCAGGTTATCCCTTCCCCAGAACGCGTCACCATTATTCTTGAACTCAAGAGCAATATAAACATCATTCTGGTCTGCCTGAGTACCTGTGCCTGTTGTCCCTGTTGAATTGTAGTTGTCATATACAAGCGTGTAATTCTCTCCTCCGGCCACAGTAGGGACTGCTTTGCTCTGTATTGAAGAGTCATAGATAACGCCATCAAACTTTGAATAATCGGTGGCAGAAGAAGGCGTATTATCGGCAGTATAGTACCTTGTGAACTGCCAGTTCATCCTGGGGTTAACGCCACCTACCAGAACACCATGCAATTCAAGATTAAGGTTAGCCTTTGCTATTTCGCGGTCAGTCACATCTTCCGTCATTGCAGCGCGGTTGTCAAAATAGGAGTCATCGGCTAAGGCAACCGTGGTCTTTAACAATGCCACTCCATAATTTATGTTGTTCTTTACTGCAACGCCTCTTGTAGAGGACTCAACCTTGCCCCTTGCGGCCCAACCGCCTGCTGTCCAGCTTTCGTCTGCTTTCCAAGGGTTCACACCGTTGGGATAATCGCTGGTCAAAAGATCCGACTTGCTGGTGGTCCTGATAGGGCTGTTGACATAATACCAGAGTTCAGCGGGATGCATGTACTTCCTGGGGTCAAATGAAGCCATATTGGGATTAACCAAAGGTTTATTGGGATGCAGGTAGTAGAATACATCCGCGTCATTTAAACCATTATTATCTTCGTCTTTTCCAACATTGGTTGGAGCCCCGCTCATAGAAGCACCTTCACTGAAGAAAGCAAGCTGAGCAGCACCTCTGGGAATGCCAAAATCTTCAAACGGATGTCCGTTCAGATCCATTGCCCCGGAAAAATTCGTAGTCCATTCAGCGTCAGTAAGCAGATGATATGATGACACAACCGAGGTTTTGATAGTGGAAATCTCTTTATAATTACCGGTATTAACGTCAAAATACAATTCTGCCCTATCCAGGATTGCCAAGGCAAGACGCTTTGCATTTGCCTCATATTCGTTTGTAGGTGTAGCTTCACTTGCCGCCAAGATAACCTTGTACATATCAATAATCATTCTCTTGATAGCACCTGATGATCCGGTACGATACTCATTATTTCTGATGTATGTAAACAAGTAATAGCAGCGGCCAAGAACCTCTTCCAGTCCTATAATAGTACGGCCCATGCCGAAGCCGGCGTCTGATGAATAACGGCTGGCGGCACCTTGTGTTTGTATTTCATACTGATGTCCCAGCGCATTCCAGCTCAAGTCACGATGTCCTACCCCAGTATAAGCGTATGTTTCTGGAGTAGTGCCTTGTGCCACCGGATATGTACTGCCCGGGAATCCAAACAACGGATCTTCAGTTGCGGGAACCTCCATTCCAAGAATATCATTAATCACGTAAATCATCAGGGCAGCTGTTGCATCATATGCTTTAACCTGAGCGTCAGTATCAAGAATCCTCTGTGCGGCAATAATTGTTTCGGAAGGGTTAGCACTGAATGTGGTGGCGCTCATGTTTGTTCCGCCATACTCAGCACTTGCAGCATTACCTCCCTTTATAGCCTTGCCATACAGCAAAACCGCATCTGTACCCACAGGGATAGAAAGTTGGAGAACACGGTTGGAAGACTCGGTAACATTCTTATTGCTGTCTCCATCTCCGGTGTTATTAACAGTGTTACTTGAGTACAGTGTCCCAAGATCGAATAACTTGGAAGTGGAATTGGTCCAACCGGAAGTTTTCAAAACGAAAGCGTTTTTGTCAGGTGCCATTCCGGCGGTGTACACATAAAGCTTGGCATTGTCAATACCATTGAAATTGTGATTCATCTGAACAGCGTTCGCAGACATCTTTGTTTCAGGTGCGGCTGCCACATTGAGAACAAACTGGGTGGTCACTTCCTTGACTCCGTCCCGGGTCACGGTGTTGTCCAGCTGCTCTGTTTGGCAAGCTGCGGCTGCGAGTACCATTGTACCCACTAAAGCCAGTTTAAATAATTTTGTCATAAACATTGTGATTGAAATAATATTTTTTGTTTTATAATATATGTATCACGCGGATAAACGTGCAAAAGTACCCTTTTTGACCTTTCAGCATGTTGCAAAAATTGAAAAGTTCGGTCACTTTTTAACTATTTTTTTTAATTTTGAAACATATTAGTGAAATTCGGCATGAACATCACATATATTCTCTCAATTATAGCGACTACGGCAGAAGCGTCAATCTGCTTATTATGTGCACGTCAATTGTGGCATATGCGCAAGGATTCAAGGGACCGTTCAAGGCGTCTTTTAGCCTTCGGCTCCCTCATGAGCGGGCTGCTTGCAGCCTTAGCGCTGATGGGCAACGTAAGCGCCGGAGAATCCAACACCGCGGTTCCCATGCTCCATCCCTACATCGGCTATATTTACCTTACCATGCACATCATAATGACGCTGTATCCCATCTCGGTTGTAAGGCCGGACTGGCTCACCACGCGCAGGTCCTTTTTCCTGTTCCTGCCCACCGCAGTGTTTGCAATAGCATTCATATGCTTCACGGGACACTGGACTCCCCTGTACACTTTTGAGCAGCTCGTCGAGAATATTGCAAAACCCGATGTAATAGTAAGACTGGCATCATTGTTAATTATGCTGCCTTACTGCCTCATACTGTTCTTCCTGCCATATAACTATCGTCAAAGCTCGGCATCTTTCCGTTGGATTCTTAATTACAGCTTCGGTCTGCTGGTCCTGTGCATTGTGCACATCACGCTGATGCTCACGTACTACACGCCGCTTATGATAGCGCTGCCCATTCTGGCCACAGTTTTCTATGCCTTCTCCACGGAATATGAGCTGGAAGACCGCCTGCTGCCGGCTAATCTGCCGGAGCCGGTAGCTGAACCGGTTTCTGCTGTTGAACCTGCCGCTGCAATTGAGACCGCCGCGTCCGTTGAGCCGGCCAATGAGGCCGGCCTGTGGTCCAGGGTATGCCAAATAATGGACACGGAAGAAGCCTGGAGAGATCCGGACCTCTCCCTTATAGAACTCACCCACCGCTGCGCCACAAACGTCACCTACCTCAACCGCATCATCCGTGAAGAAACGGGGGGCGGCTTCAAGGAAATGCTTAACCGCAAGCGTATCGGCAGCGTTGTAGCCCAGCTTCAGGAAAATCCAAAAACAGATATTCAGGACGCATTCTTCAACGCCGGTTACCGTTCCCGCATCACCGCCTGGCGCAATTTCAAAGACATCGTGGGTGTCACCCCCACTGAATTCCGTGCTAATAATACCCAATAAACGAAAAAAAGCCTCGCAAAAAGCGAGGCTTGGTCTGGATGACTGGACTTGAACCAGCGACCTCCTGGTCCCTAACCAGGTGCGCTACCAACTGCGCCACATCCAGAAGTGGACGGCAAAGATATAAACTTTTTGGAATACCTCCAAACATTTTTTTGTAAATTTGCGCCGCTATGACAATAGATATGGAAACAAGGCAGGTGCCGGTACTGCTTTTGACCGGCTATCTTGGGAGCGGCAAGACCACCCTCCTCAACCGCATACTCGCAAACCGCAAAGGTATTAAGTTCGCCGTAATAGTCAACGACATAGGCGAGGTCAATATAGATGCCGACCTTATCCAGAAAGGCGGCGTGGTAGGCCAGGGAGACGACTCCCTCGTCGCACTGCAGAACGGCTGCATCTGCTGCACCCTCAAAATGGACCTGGTACAGCAAATCGCCGACCTGGTATCTTCCAAACTGTTCGACTATATAGTAATAGAGGCCAGCGGCATCTGCGAGCCCGCCCCCATTGCCAACACCATCTGCACCATGCCTTCCTTCGGCGTGCAGTACACACGCGGCGCCGTCCCCTACGTGGACTGCATCGTAACCGTGGTCGACTCCCTCCGCATGAAGGATGAATTCGCCGGCGGCAACGCCCTGCAGAAAGAAGACATAGACGACGAAGACCTGGAGAAGCTCATCATCGAGCAGCTGGAATTCTGCAACATAGTGCTGCTGAACAAGGCCTCCGAGCTCACCAAAGAAGAGTTGGGCCGCCTGCGTGCCATAGTCAAGGGCATCAACCCCGGAGCCAAGGTCCTGGAGTGCGACTACGGCGACATCGACCTGGACGAGATAATCTACACCGGCATGTTCGACTTCGACGCCGTTGCCACTTCCGCCGCCTGGATAGCCGCCATCGAAGGTGAGGACGAGGAGGAAGAGGCAGAAGGCGAGGCGCTGGAGTACGGCATCGACACCTTCGTCTACACCCGCCGCGAGCCCTTCGACATCAATAAGTTCGACAACTTCATCTTCAAGCACTGGCCTGCCGGAATCATACGCGCCAAAGGCCTCTGCTACTTCGCCACCGAGCCCGACCAGTGCTACCTCTTCGAGCAGGCGGGACGGCAGAAGCTCATCAAGGACGCCGGCCTGTGGTACGCCACCATGGACGAATACGAGCTGCAGCTCCAGATGGAGCGCGACCCGCAGCTGCGCCGCGACTGGGATCCGGTGTACGGCGACAGGATGCAGAAGATCGTCTTCATCGGCCAGCACCTCGATAAAGAAGAGATCACGCGACTGATGGATTCCTGCAAAGCGGAATAGCTATCATCAAAAGTTGGTATTGCACCCCGGCGCAGATATGCCGTACTTTGCAGAAAAATTCTACGAATTATGGCACATGAACATCATCACCACCATCACCATGAGGTCGCAGACGTTGCGACCCTGAAAGGTGTATATACTGTTTCCATCATCCTCAACCTGGCGTTCGTGCTCATAGAGGCGGGCGTGGGCTTCTGGGGCAACTCCCTGGGCCTGCTTTCCGACGCCGGGCACAACCTGAGCGACGTTTTCTCCCTGCTGCTTGCCATGGTGGCGCTGCGGCTTGCGGCCACCAGGAGCACCAAGACCATGACCTACGGCTACCGTAAGGGATCGGTCCTGATTTCCCTGCTGAACGCCATCATACTGCTGGTGGCCGTCGGCGCCATCCTGGTCGAAAGTGTACATAAGTTCCGCGAGCCGGTTGACGTGAACGGCGGCGCGGTGGCATGGACCGCAGGCGCCGGCATACTGGTCAACGGACTCACAGCGTTCCTGCTGATGAAGCACCGCAAGAACGACCTCAACGCCAAGGGAGCCTTCCTGCACATGGCGGCGGACACCCTGGTATCGGTCGGCGTACTCATTTCCGGAGTCGTCATCTCCTTCACCGGCTGGAACTTCATCGACCCCGTCATCGGTATCGTAGTGGCGCTGATCATACTTGCAGGCACCTGGGAGCTGCTTTCCGAGAGCCTCCGCCTGAGCATGGACGCCGTGCCGGAAGGCATAAACAGCGACGAAGTGCTGGAGCACATGAAGGAAGTGCCGGGAGTGGAAGAAATCCACCACGTCCACATCTGGCCCATCAGCACCACCGAAACTGCCCTTACCGCCCATGCCGTAATTGCGGAAGGCACAGAGCCGGAGGCCGCTGTAGCCGGTATCAAGGCTGAGCTGAAGGAGCACGGCATCACCCACGCCACCATAGAAACGGAGCGTTCCGGACACCCCTGTACCGACCATGAGTGTTGCTAACCGGTACACACGCAAGACGGAATAATCTAGAACAGCTTCTTGGGAGTAGTTGCAATAAAGTCTTTGAGATAGAACGGCTCGAAGTAGGCCGTATCGCGATAGTTGCCGGCCTGCCACTCGCGCAACGCCGGCTGCAGCATCGCCTCCGCCGTCGGGCACTCCTGCCGGAACCACCGTCCCTCCCCTGCCAGCACGGGTTCGCACTTGGCAACGCCATCTCCGATAAAGACGGTGCCGCAAAGCGTAGCTCCGAAGAGCGCTTCGGCACCGTCGACCACTACCGGGGCAATTTCGGTAAGGCGCTGGCCATCAGCGGTATAGACGGCGGTGTAGACCTCCATGCGGCGGGCGTCGATCATGGGAACGATGTAGCGGCAACCATCGGGCAGGCCGGCGGCAACAGCCTGCGCCACCAGCACGTCCAGGGTACTCACGGCGAGCAGCGGGATACCGCCACCGAAGCACAAGCCCTTGGCCGTAGAAGACCCCACCCGCAAGCCGGTATACGACCCCGGCCCCATACTCAGGCACACCGCATCGCAATCGGAGACCTTCAGCCCCCTCTCGTCCAGCACCTCCTTGACGAACGGAGCCGTCATGGCGGCATGCGCCCTGGGCTCGGAACTGTGACGGACCGCGGTAACAACATCACCCTCCATCAGTGCAACCGAGCACAGGGAGGTAGAAGTCTCTAATAGTATAATGGCGGGAGACATACCTCTGGAGTAACGTATTTGGCAAAGAACATCTTGATCTGCGGGAAAAGATGCATCGCAAAATCCCTCAGCCTCGGATAGACCTTAAGGTCGGAATACTTGGCAGGATCCATGAAATTCCAGCTCTCGTTCAATCCCTCGAAGGCGGAAATCAGCAAGCCCAGCACAAGCGTGGCAGCAAAGAAAGCGAACACTCCGCCGAGAGACCGGTTAAGCCAACTCAAAGTGGCTATTTTTATGACTCTGGTAATCAGGACGCCCACCAGGGCCATCACCAGGGCACATACCAGGAAAATTGCAACAAAGCACAATATATAAGTAACTTTCTCCTCCGAACCGAACTGCGCCATAGCCACTTTAGTAAGGTCCGGAGCAAAACGGCTGGCAATCAGAAGCCCCACAACTATCGAAGACAAGGACACCACCTGGGTAACAAGCCCTTTGTAAAAACCTGAAATAACTGCAAAAACAAGGAGGACCAATAAGATAATGTCGAACGTTGCCATTGTTAAACCCTGCGAAATGATTATATTTGCATATTTATTAAATGCGTCGTGCAAAAGTAGCGAAAAAATATGACATTTAAAGAATATAAGGGATTGGATTTGGTGGCCGCCGGGAATGAAATCCTGGAGCGCTGGAAGAAGATGGATGCGTTCGGCAAGTCGCTCGAACTCAGGGAAGGCGCCCCCGAATTCATTTTCTTCGAAGGTCCCCCCAGCGCCAACGGCATGCCGGGCATCCACCATGTGATGGCCCGCAGCATCAAGGACGCCGTCTGCCGATACAAGACGCAGAGCGGCTTCAAGGTGCGCCGCAGAGCAGGCTGGGACACTCACGGACTCCCCGTAGAACTCGGCGTCGAGAAGATGCTGGGCATCACCAAGGAAGACATAGGAAGCAAGATAAGCGTGGCCGACTACAACGCCGCCTGCCGCCGCGAAGTGATGAAGTACACCGCCGAATGGCGCAACCTCACCGAGCGCATAGGCTACTGGGTGGACATGGACGACCCGTACATCACCTACGACAACCGGTACATCGAGACCCTCTGGTACCTGCTTAAGGACATCTACGGCAAGGGGCTGCTATACAAGGGCAAGTCCATCCAGCCGTACAGCCCCGCAGCCGGCACCGGCCTCAGCACGCACGAGCTCAACCAGCCCGGCTGCTACAGGGACGTAAAGGACACCACCTGCTGCGCCCAGTTCAAGGTAGTGGGAGAAGAAGACCTGTACTTCCTGGCATGGACCACCACCCCCTGGACCCTGCCGTCCAACACCGCCCTCTGCGTGGGCCCGGAAATAGAATACGTAAAGGTACGCAGCGCCAACCCGTACACCGGAGCGCCTGCCACCTACATACTTGCGAAGGCCCTCGTGGGCGCATGGTTCAACGACAAGGTGCCTTACGAAGTGCTTCCCGGCACCTTCAAGGGCAAGGAACTCGTGGGCATGCGTTACGAGCAGCTCATCCCCTGGTTCCGTCCGGACGAAGGCGCGTTCCGCGTGATACCGGGCGACTACGTGACCACGGAGGACGGTACCGGTATCGTCCACATCGCCCCGACCTTCGGTGCCGATGATGCCAAGGTAGCCCGTCTCGCCGGCGTGCCCGCCCTTACGGTGACGGACAAGGACGGCAACCCGCAGGCCCAGGTGGACCTCCGCGGCCGCTTCTACCGCATCGAGGACCTCGACCCGAAGTACGTGGCCGAACGCGTCGACGCCTCCTACTCCGAGTGGGCCGGCCGTTATGTCAAGAATTCCTACGACGCCTCGCTGCCCGAGGACGCCCCTACGCTGGACGTGGACATCTGCGTGATGCTCAAGGCCGCCGGCAAGGCGTTCCGCATCGAGAAGCACGTCCACTCATATCCCCACTGCTGGCGTACCGACAAGCCGGTGCTTTACTACCCGCTGGACAGCTGGTTCATCCGCACCACCGCCGTACGCGAGAAGATGATGGAGCTGAACGACCAGATTGCCTGGAAACCCGAATCCACCGGCACAGGCCGCTTCGGCAAGTGGCTGGAGAACATCCAGGACTGGAACCTCAGCCGCAGCCGCTACTGGGGCACTCCCCTGCCCGTATGGCGCACCGAGGACGGCCGTGAGGAGATCTGCATAGGCAGCGTACGCGAGCTCTGGGACGAGATAGACAAATCCGTGGCCGCCGGCTTCATGGCCTCCAATCCCCTGAGGGACAAGGGCTTCGACCCGGCCGACATGAGCAAGGAGAACTACGACCGCATAGACCTCCACCGCCCGTACGTGGACCAGATCTTCCTGGTCAGCCCGAGCGGCAAGAAGATGACCCGCGAGACGGACCTCATAGACGTTTGGTTCGACTCCGGAGCCATGCCGTACGCCCAGACCGGCCTCCGCGGCATCAAGAGCCCGGACTTCGGCTGCACCGCCGACTTCATCGCCGAGGGCGTGGACCAGACACGCGGATGGTTCTACACCCTGCACGCCATTCATACCATGGTCAGCGGCACGCCTGCCTTCAGGCGCGTGATTTCCAACGGCCTGGTGCTGGACAAGAAGGGCGAAAAGATGAGCAAGAGGCTGGGCAACGCCGTGGATCCTTTCAAGGCCATGGACAATTACGGCCCCGACGCCCTCCGCTGGTACATGATGACCAACGCACAGCCCTGGGACAACCTGAAGTTCGACGAGGCCGGAGTGGAAGAGGTACGCCGCAAGTTCTTCGGCACGCTGTATAATTCCTACTCCGTGTTCGCGCTTTACGCCAACCTGGACGGCTTCGACCCTGCAGCGCCGGCCGTGCCCTATGAGAGCAGGCCTTTGTTCGACCGCTGGATAATCAGCAAGCTGAATACCCTCGCACGCCGCGTACACGAGGCTTACGAGGACTACGATATCACCACCGCAGGCCGCCTGGTGCAGGATTTCGTCTGCGATGACGTGAGCAACTGGTACATTCGTCTGAACAAGAAGCGCCTCTGGGGCTCCGGCATGGGAGACGACAAGCTCGCCGCCTACCAGACCCTGTACGAGGTACTTAAGGGCGTTGCCCTGATGGGCGCCCCCATAGCTCCGTTCTTCATGGAGCGCCTCTGGCTGGACCTGGTGCCCGGCAGTGAGTCCGTGCATTTCGAGGCCATGCCCGTATGCCGCCGGGAACTGGTCGACGAGGCCCTCGAAGAGAGCATGTCCTTCGCCCAGAAGGCCTCCTCGATGGTGCTGGCCCTCCGCAAGAAGGTCGGCATCAACGTCCGCAAGCCGCTGGCAAAGGTGCTGGTGCCCGTTCTGGACGACGAGGTGAAGGCGCACATCGAGAAGGTTCGCGACATATTCCTGACCGAGGTTAACGTGAAGGATCTGGAGTTCCTGCACGACACCACCGGCATCATCACCAAGAAGATCAAGCCCAACTTCAAGACCCTGGGCAAGATTTACGGCAAGCAGATGAAGGAGATAGCCGCAGCGTTCGGCACCCTGGGCCAGGAAGTCATTGCAGATATCGAGCGCTCCGAGGAATATGCCCTTGAGCTGCCTTCAGGCACCGTTCTGCTGCACCCCGGCGACTACGAGATAAACTCCGAGGACATGCCTGGCTGGCTGGTGGCTACCGAAGGCACGCTTACAGTCGCACTTGATATTGTACAGACTCCCGAGCTGGTGCTGGAAGGCACGGCCCGCGAACTCATTCACCCTATACAGAATCTTCGCAAGGAGAGCGGATTCGAGCTCACCGACAGGATAGACAGCGTTATTTACGCCGACAGAGAAGCCTACGACAGCATACGCAAGGCCCTGGATGCCTTCGGCGGCTACGTAGCGTCCCAGACTTTGTCTGTGAGCCTTGAGCTCAAGCCCCTTGCAGAAGCTCCCGCAGACGCCTCCGAGGTGGCCTGGGATAATGGATCGATTAAAATTAACCTTAAACGTAAATAAATATGGCAGAAGAAGTTAAAACACGCTATTCCGACGAGGAACTCGCCGAGTTCAAGGCTATCATCGATGAGATGCTCGAAAAGGCTCGTGCAGAGTATGAGACTCTCCGCCACGTTATCATGCATAACGGTTCCAATGACATTGAGGACACGTCACCTTCTTTCAAGACCGTGGAGGATGACGGTGCTAACCAGCTTTCCAAGGAGGAGGCCAGCCAGCTCGCTCAGCGCCAGTACAAGTTCATCCAGAATCTGGAGGCTGCTTTGGTGCGCATAGAGAACAAGACTTACGGTATCTGCCGTGAGACCGGCAAGCTTATCCCCAAGGAGCGCCTGCGTCTGGTTCCTCATGCCACCCTGACCGTGGAAGCCAAGGAGAAACTCGCTAAGTCCGGAAGGAAATGAAAGTTTCCAGAGGAGCGAGGCTGATTGTTCTCGGGGTCCTTCTGGTGGTTATTGATCAGGTTATCAAGTACTTGGTCAAGACCAACATGGAGCTCGGCCAGCAGATTTATGTCCTGGGCGACTGGTTCCGTATCTGCTTCGTAGAGAACGAGGGAATGGCCTTCGGAATGAAGTTCGGAGGCGCAGTGGGCAAGTTCCTGCTGTCGTTGTTCCGCATCGTGCTTTGCGGGGCCCTGATTTGGTGGATCACGTCGCTGAACCGCAATGGAAAGGCGCCCGTGGGTGTTCTCGTGGGCCTTACCCTGATTACCGCAGGGGCTTTCGGCAACATTATCGACTGCCTTTTCTACGGCATGATCTGGGACTATGCTCCGTTCATGTTCGGCAAGGTTGTAGATATGTTCTATTTCCCGCTTATCCACAATTCCGCCGGGGAGGTTATTTTCTTCAGCCCCGTGTTCAACTTTGCGGATTCGTGTGTTACGGTGGGTGCTTTCTACCTGATTCTTTTCCAGTGGAAGTTCTTCGCTTCCGATGACAAGCCGAAGGATGACAAGAAGGCTGCTTAGCGTCCTGGCGGCAGCTCTGGTTCTCTGCTCCTGCGGCAGCGACGCGGGAGAGGGAATATCCGGCGAAACCGTGTCCACCCTCGGACGCGTTAGAGGGAGGGGCCCGCAGGATGCGACCGGGCGTGTGGAGCTTGCTCCTAAACGGGCGGAAACAGACTGTGGGAGGGATGAGCGAAGCGAAGTTTCGCCGGGTATTCCCTCTCCCGCAGAATCAGCTGCCGCAGAGTGGTGCCTCGGTACGTCGCGACTGTATCCGGAGACGGTGCCGGCGGTACCGAAGGCGCCACGGGGATACGTCCCGGTGTATCTAAGCCACTACGGCCGTCACGGATCCCGGTACCTGGTAGATCCCGGACAGTATAAGAATGTGTATGAGGTACTGTCTGCAGCGGCTGCGGAAGGCAAGCTGACTGAAGAAGGCGAGCGTGTGTGGCAGTTTTATTCGTCCGTTTACCCGTCGTTTGACAAACACGAAGGCGAGCTTACGCCGCTCGGCGCCGCTCAGCATCGTGCAATAGCTGCGCGGATGGTGCAGAATTATCCCCGTCTTTTCCGCAGCGACAGCCGGATAGAAGCCAACTCCACCAATCTGGAGCGCACTATGCTCTCCATGCAGTACTTCACCCAGGGCCTGCTGTCTCTCCGCCCCAAGCTCCGGATTCACGCAGATGCGTCACGGAGTTACATGGGCCGCATCAACCAGCACACGCTGGAGAATCCC
>JAFZIO010000056.1 GCA_017554335.1 Bacteroidales bacterium
CGAAGCTGGGTCTTACCGAAGCGGGGAACGCCGGCCTTGTCGGTGTAGCTGCAGATCTCGTCGATGCTGGCACCGTCGAAAATCGGGGTGCTGAACTTCAGCCCGAGCCTGTAGCCTGCCCAACCGAGCACGGTTTCGTAGATCTGTCCGAGGTTCATACGGGAAGGCACGCCCAGAGGGTTGAGCACGATGTCCACGGGAGTACCGTCCTCAAGGAACGGCATATCCTCGCGGCGGACTATCTTGGCCACGATACCCTTGTTTCCGTGACGTCCTGCCATCTTGTCACCCACGGTGATCTTACGCTTCTTGGCGATGTATACCTTGGCAAGCTGCATGACGCCGTTGGGGAGCTCGTCGCCCACCTTCATCTTGTCGATTTCGCGCTTGAACGCGGCATACTCCGTCTTATAGGTGATGCAGTAATTGTTGATAAGGTCACGGATCATGTCGTTGGTGCCCTTGTCAACCGTCCACTTGTTGGAATTGATGTTCTGGTAATCGATACTCCTGAGGAGGTCGGCGGTGAACTTCTTGTCCTTGGGCACGATCTCTACGTTGTAGAGGTCGCTGATGCCTACGCTCTTGCGGTTCTTGGTGAGCTCCAGGAGCCTGGAGATCAGCTGCTCGCGCAGACGGTTTGCCTTGGCGTCGAATTCCTGCTGACGGAGCTCCAGGCGGGCCTTCTGGTCCTGCTTGGCGGATCCGCGGCGGCCGGTCTCCTTGGCGAGCTTGGTATAGAGGGCAGTCTTTACGATGGTGCCGCTCAGCGAAGGGTTCGCCTTGAGGGAAGCGTCCTTGACGTCTCCGGCCTTGTCGCCGAAGATGGCCTTGAGGAGCTTCTCCTCCGGGGAAGGATCGCTCTCGCCCTTGGGAGTAATCTTGCCTATCATGATATCACCGGGCTCCACGTGGGCGCCGATACGGATGATACCGTTCTTGTCGAGGTCCTTGGTGGCGTCCTCGCTCACGTTGGGGATGTCGGAGGTGAGTTCCTCGGGGCCGCGCTTGGTGTCACGGACCTCGGTGAGGTACTCGTCCACATGGATGGAAGTGAGGATGTCCCACTTCACCATCTCCTCGGAGAGCACGATGGCGTCCTCGTAGTTGTAACCCTTCCAGGGCATGAAAGCCACCTTGAGGTTGCGTCCGAGTGCCAGCTCGCCGCCCTGGGTTGCGTAACCCTCGGTGAGAACCTGTCCCTTCTCCACCTTCTCTCCCTTGCGCACGATAGGCTTGAGGTTGATAGTGGTGCTCTGGTTGGTCCTGCGGTAGTTGGGCAGCTTGTAAACAATCTCCTCCGGAGCGAAGCTGACGAACTTCTCGTCGTCGGTGCGGTCGTACTTGATGCGGATTTCATTGGCGTCCACATAAGTGACCTCACCCTTGCGCTCGGCGATGTACTGGGTACGAGAGTCGATACAGACCCTCTCCTCCAGACCGGTACCCACGATAGGAGATTCCGGGCTCAGAAGGGGAACGGCCTGACGCATCATGTTCGCGCCCATGAGGGCACGGTGTGCATCGTCATGCTCGAGGAAAGGAATAAGGGATGCAGCAACGGAAGCCATCTGGTTCGGAGCCACGTCCATGTAATCAACATCCGTCTTGGAAACCACCGGGAAGTCGGCCTCCTTGCGGCACTGCAGGCGCTCTTCGAGGATGTTGCCCTCGTCGTCCATGCGCACGTTGGCAAGGGAGACGAGTTTGTTCTCTTCCTCTTCTGCGCTCATGTAGTGGCATCCGGCGGCGCTCAGGTCCACCTTTCCGTCCTTGACGTCACGGTACGGCGTCTCGATGAAACCGAGGGCGTCGATGCGGGCGTAGACACAAAGGCTGGAGATAAGACCGATGTTCGGGCCTTCAGGAGACTCGATAGGGCAAAGGCGTCCGTAATGGGTGTAGTGGACGTCTCGCACCTCGAATCCGGCACGGTCACGGCTCAGACCTCCGGGGCCGAGAGCGGAAAGACGCCTCTTGTGCGTAATCTCGGCCAGCGGGTTGGTCTGATCCATGAACTGGCTCAGCTGGCTGGTGCCGAAGAATGAATTGATGACGCTGGAGAGGGTCTTGGCGTTGATGAGGTCGATGGGGTTGAACTGCTCGCTGTCGCGAACGTTCATCCTCTCACGTATCGTACGGGCCATCCTGGCAAGACCTACGCTGAACTGGTTTGCGAGCTGCTCGCCTACGGAGCGCACGCGCCTGTTGCTGAGGTGGTCGATATCGTCCACCGTAGCGTGGGTGTTGATAAGGAGGATGAGATACTTGATTATCTCGATGATGTCCGTGTTGGTAAGCACGCGCACGTCGGGACCGATGCTGAGGTTCAGCTTCTTGTTGAGGCGGTAGCGGCCCACGTTGCCGAGGTCGTAGCGCTTCTCTGAGAAGAAGAGCTTGTCGATGACGTCCCTTGCGGTGCTCTCGTCCGGTGCCTCAGAGTTGCGGAGCTGCTTGTAGATGTAGTTGACAGCTTCCAGCTCGGTGTTGGTCGGATCTTTCTGCAGGGTGTTGAATATGATAGCGTACTCGGTGGAGTTGGCCTCGTCCTTCTGAAGCAGAATGGACTTGCACTCGGTGTCGCGGATAGCTGCGATGGTGTCGTCGTTCAGCTCCTCGCCACGCTCCACGATAGCTTTGGTACGTTCGATGGGGATGATCTCGCCGGTGTCTTCGTCTTCGAAGTCCTCGGTCCAGGTCTTGAGGACCTTGGCTGCGAGCTTGCGTCCCATGTTCGCGCGAAGCACTTCCTCGCTGTTCTCAACCTCGTCTGCAAGGTCGAAGATATCGATGATATCCTTGTCGGAGTTGTATCCGATGGCCCTCAGAAGGGTGGTGACGGGGAGTTTCTTCTTGCGGTCGATGTAAGCGTACATCACGTTGTTGATGTCCGTGGCGAATTCAATCCAGGAGCCCTTGAAGGGGATGATTCTGGCGGAGAAGAGCTTGGTGCCGTTGGCATGCATGCTCTGGTCGAAGAATACGCCGGGAGACCTGTGCAGCTGGGAGACGACGATGCGCTCCGAGCCGTTGATCACGAAGGTGCCGCCAGGTGTCATGTAAGGGATGTCTCCCAGATAGACGTCCTGTACCCTCGTGTCGAAATCTTCATGCTCAGGATCGGTGCAGGAAAGCCTGAGCTTCGCCTTGAGCGGGACGTTGTATGTAAGTCCGCGCTCCAGGCATTCCTCAATCGAGTACTTGGGAGGATCTACGAAATAGTCGATGAACTCGAGCTTGTAGTTGTTCCTCGTGTCTTCGATGGGGAAAATCTCCTGGAATACCTGATAGAGACCTTCGTTTTTCCTGTTCTCGGGGGTGGTCTCAAGCTGGAAGAAATCCTTGAAAGACTTGAGCTGCACCTCCAGAAGGTCCGGATACTCCAGAATTTTCGAAGTTGCGAAGTTTATGCGCTTTGGGGCAGTCTTTTTTGACATATTTAGCTTTGGATGGACAAAAACTTTTAATACGGAAAAAAGGTTTAGAGCCTATTATCCCCGGCTCTAAACCTGTTTGTTCCCTAAGCAGCAGGGAAAGGGCGAGAGTTATTTAATCTCGACCTCTGCGCCAGCGTCCTCAAGGGCTGCCTTGAGAGCCTCTGCCTCTGCCTTGGAGACTTTCTCCTTGACTGTGGAAGGAGCACCGTCAACGAGATCCTTAGCTTCCTTAAGTCCGAGTCCGAGCTCAGTCTTGACGACCTTGATAACATTGAGCTTGGCCTGGCCAGCGGAGGTGAGGATAACATCGAATTCGGTCTGCTCTGCCTCAGCGGCTGCACCGGCACCAGCACCATCAGCGGCAACGACAACGGCTGCTGCTGCAGGCTCGATACCATACTCTTCCTTGAGGATCTTTGCGAGTTCCTGAACGTCTTTTACAGAAAGGTTTACCAACTCTTCTGCAAGGGCTTTAACATCTGCCATAATATTTTTTTATTTTTAAATTGTTAATATTTCTTTATTCTGCTGCAGGAGCTTCTGCTGCGGGTGCAGCCTCGACTGCGGGAGCCTCTTCCTTTGCAGGGGCCTCAGCTGCGGGAGCCTCCTCTACGGGAGCCTCAGCGGGAGCTGCAGGTGCTGCGGGAGCCTCGACGGGTGCCTCGGCGGGAGCTTCGGCTGCCGGCTTGGCAGAACCGATCTTCTCGTCGTCGGCCTTGCCCTCGGATGCGTTCTCGAGTGCAGAGACGACTCTCTGGATCGGGGACTGGAGGAGAGCGATGATATCGCCGATGAGTTCTTCCTTGGTCTTGATGCTTGCGAGCTGGTCGAGTTTGTCCTCACCGATGAAGACACACTCCTGAACATAGGCGCCCTTTACGACAGGCTTGGTGAAACCTTCCTTCTGGAGCTTCTTGATGAGCTTACCGGGAGCGGAAGGAACCTCGGTGTACATAATGGCGGTGTTACCGACGAGGGTCTCGACGAGAGACTTCATCTCCTCGTTGTCGGTAGCGTTGAGCACGTGTGCGAAGAGGGTGTTCTTCACCACGTTGAGCACGATACCCGCCTCGAAGCACTCGCGGCGGAGCTTGCTTGTCTGTCCGGCATTCAGGCCAGCGATATCCGTTACATAGAAGTTGGGATATGCCTTGAGCTGCGCTGAGATGCTTTCAATAATCTGACCTTTAAGTTCTTTCTTCATAATATTGAATTTTTACTCAGCACCGTTGAGGAATGCCTTGAGATCAACTTTAATACCGGGGCTCATGGTGGAGCAGATAGCTGCGCTCTTCATGTAAGTGCCCTTAAGTGCCTGGGGCTTGAGCTTGGAGATAGCGTTGAGCACCTCTGCAGCGTTCTCATAAAGCTGCTGTGCGCTGAACGACACCTTGCCGATGCCAGTGTGGATAATACCGGTCTTGTCAACCTTGAAATCGATCTTACCGCCCTTGACTTCCTTGACTGCATTGCCGATTTCCATGGTAACGGTGCCGGTCTTGGGGTTAGGCATAAGTCCGCGGGGACCGAGGATCTTACCGAGGGCACCGACCTTTGCCATGACGGAAGGAGTACAGACGATAACGTCTACATCGGTCCAACCGGCCTTGATCTTGTCGATGTACTCATCGAGTCCTACGAAGTCCGCGCCGGCAGCCTTTGCCTCTGCCTCCTTGTCGGGGGTGCAGAGTGCGAGAACACGCACTACCTTACCGGTTCCGTGAGGGAGGGTGACAACGCCACGGATCATCTGGTTGGCCTTGCGGGGGTCAACGCCGAGGTTCGCGGAAAGCTCGACGGTTGCGTCGAACTTGGTAAATGTAATATCCTTAACAATCGAACACGCTTCGCTGAGCGAGTATGCCTTGGTGTGGTCGAATTTGGCCTCCGCGGCTTTCTGGTTTTTGGTCAATTTACTCATAGTGCGTGCGATTTAAAGGTTCTCGGGGAACTCACCGGTAACGGTGATACCCATGCTTCTTGCTGTTCCGGCAACCATCCTCATCGCAGAGGCGATGGTGAAACAGTTGAGGTCCGGCATCTTACCCTCAGCGATAGCCTTTACCTGATCCCAGGTAACGGAGGCCACCTTCTTACGGTTAGGCTCACCGGATGCAGTAGTAATCTTAGCTGCTTCCTTGAGAGAAACCGCCACCGGGGGCTGCTTGACTTCGAACGTATAGGACTTATCGGAGTAGACAGTGATAACTACAGGGAGTACCTTACCTGCCTGGGCCTGCGTAGCTGCATTGAAAGCCTTGCAGAAGTCCATAATGTTCAAGCCTTTGGAACCGAGAGCCGGTCCTACCGGAGGTGCGGGATTTGCAGCTCCGCCTTTGATTTGGAGCTTAATAAATCCGGTAACTTCTTTTGCCATAATGGAATACTATTCTTTTGTTACTTGTGTAAAATTGAGCTCGAGTTGTGTCTTCCTGCCGAAGATGACGACGATGACCTTCAACTTGCTGCGATCCTGGAGGATTTCATCAACAGTACCGTTGAAACCGCTGAACGGGCCGTCCGTAATACGGACAGACTCGCCAACCTCGTAATCTACGATGGTTTCTGCGGCGCTGTCGATGTTCTCGTCCTGGTTTCCGAGGATGCGCTGGGCCTCTTCCTCACGGATGGGCACAGGCACTCTCTCGAACTGGGTTCCAGTAGTGGTACGCTTCTCGGTAAGGAAGCCGGACATTCCGGGTACGTTGTTGCGGATAATGTTCTCAAGCATGGCGCTGAGCTCGGCATGTATAAGCACATAACCGGGGTAAAGCAGCTTGTCGACTGCCTTCCTCTTGCCGTTCTTGGTTACTATTTCCTTCTTGACCGGAACCAATACCTGGGCCACCTGGTCCTGCAGACCGTTGCGGTCGATTTCCTTGTCCAGATATTCTTTGGCCTTTTTCTCCTTGCCGCCTGCTGTGCGCAGGACGTACCATTTCATTTCGCCCATTGGAGTCGCGATAAAGTTACAGTGAGTAAATCAGCGTCATCAAGTTCTGAATCGCATAGTCCACGACCCAGAGCACAGCTGCCAGAATGACCGTAGTGACCAGTACCAGCAGGGCGGAGCTCTGAAGCTTCTCCCAGGACGGCCATGTGGTCTTCTTGGTGAGTTCCACGTAGGACTCTTTGCAGTAGTTGATAAACCTTCTCATTTTTACATTTAATGGATGCCGAGAAATGGAAGCTGGGGACGCGGCATCTGTTAAACATTATCAAGTCGTAACCCTTGATATTGGCAGGGGAAGCAGGATTCGAACCCACATCGACGGTTTTGGAGACCGCTGAACTACCCTTGTTCTATTCCCCTAAAAAGCGGGCCTGTCATAAAGACCTGCCCGCCTTGATTATTGACATTAATTAGTCAAGAACCTTGATAACCTGTCCTGCACCGACGGTGCGGCCACCCTCACGGATTGCGAAACGAAGACCTTCGTTCAGAGCAACAGGAGTGATGAGCTGGACATTGATTTCCACGTTGTCACCAGGCATGACCATCTCGACGCCCTCGGGCAGGGAGATCTCACCGGTCACATCCAGGGTACGGATGAAGAACTGGGGACGATACTTGTTGTGGAAAGGAGTGTGGCGACCGCCTTCTTCCTTCTTCAGGACGTAAATCTGTCCGAGGAAGTGGGAATGAGGCTTGATGGAGCCGGGCTTGGCGATAACCTCACCACGCTTGACTTCCTTCTTGTCGATACCACGGAGGAGGAGACCCACGTTGTCACCAGCCTCACCCTGATCGAGGAGCTTGCGGAACATCTCGACACCGGTAACGACGGTAGTCTTGGGACGATCGTTGAAACCGACGATCTCAGCAGGATCATTCACGTGAATGGTACCGGTCTCGATACGTCCGGTAACTACAGTACCACGGCCAGTGATGGAGAAGATATCCTCGATAGGCATGAGGAAAGGCTTCTCGTTCTCACGTACGGGCAGAGGAATGTAGCTGTCAACTGCATCCATAAGCTCGAGAACTTTCTCCTCCCACTGAGGCTCTCCGTTGAGAGCACCAAGTGCGGAACCGCGGATAACGGGAGCGTTGTCGCCGTCGAAATCATACTTGCTGAGGAGGTCGCGAACTTCCATCTCAACGAGGTCGAGCATTTCCTCATCGTCGACGAGGTCAACCTTGTTCAGGAAGACAACCATCTTAGGAACGTTCACCTGCTTTGCGAGAAGCACGTGCTCGTTGGTCTGGGGCATGGGGCCGTCAGTAGCAGCAACCACGAGGATTGCACCGTCCATCTGAGCAGCACCGGTAACCATGTTCTTCACGTAATCGGCGTGACCAGGGCAGTCGACATGCGCATAGTGACGATTTGCGGTCTGGTACTCGATGTGTGCAGTGTTGATGGTGATACCACGCTCCTTCTCCTCGGGTGCATTGTCGATCTGGTCGAAAGACTTAACCTCGGAGAGACCCTTCTTAGCAAGAACCTGGGTGATAGCAGCGGTAAGAGTGGTCTTACCGTGGTCAACATGGCCGATAGTGCCAATGTTTACATGGGGTTTATCCCTTTTGAATGTTTCTTTTGCCATAATATTATGCGTAAAGTTGTTACAAAAATAAACCGGATTTCTCCGGTGCTGGAGCCGATGATGGGATTTGAACTCATGACCTCATCCTTACCAAGGATGCGCTCTACCCCTGAGCTACATCGGCAAACTTGGAGCGGGGTAGGAGAATCGAACTCCCATTTTCAGCTTGGAAGGCTGACATAATAGCCGTTATACGAACCCCGCTTTTATGGAAGTCTCTCTTCCGCTTCGTGGGCAAGGATGGATTCGAACCACCGTAGGCGTGCGCCAGCAGATTTACAGTCTGCCCCATTTGGCCACTCTGGTACTTGCCCGTTTAAAATGACTGCGATGAGCCGATGGAGGGAATCGAACCCACGACCTTGAGATTACAAATCACACGCTCTGGCCATCTGAGCTACATCGGCAGTTATGTCAATGCCCCTTATTAGGGGACTGCAAAGGTAAGAATTATTTTCAATTCTCCAAAAACTTTTGCAAGATTTTTTCTATTCCTTCTTTATCCAAATTGTACTCCGCCCGCTGTTCCTTCTGGCTGGCATGGGCTACGAACTCGTCTGCAATTCCGACAGGCTCCACCGGTATGCCGTATCCGTGACCGCAGAGATA
This sequence comes from Bacteroidales bacterium, assembly GCA_017554335.1. GTDB lineage: Bacteria > Bacteroidota > Bacteroidia > Bacteroidales > UBA932 > Cryptobacteroides. Next base: position 8,598 of record JAFZIO010000056.1, read on the forward strand.
CTCGCTCACAGCCCCGAAGAGGCCACCCTTAAGGGTGCCGTCCTCCACGGTGACAATGCGCCTGTAGCCCTTTGCAATACGCTCCAGCATTGCTGTATCCAGCGGCTTCACAAAGCGGAAATTGTAAACGCCGACCTCTCCGTCGAAGCGTTCCGCCGCCTCGAGCGCACGGTTGAGCACAGGACCGGTGCCGACTATGGCAATCTCGCTGCCCTCCACCATAGCCTCCGCCTTTCCTACCGTCAGCTGACGGAAGGGGACGTTCTCCCAAAGGGCGCCCTCCCCCAGTCCGCGGGGATACCTTATTATAAATGGACCTTCGTCCTGCTGCAGGCCGGTATACATCAGCTGGCGCAGCTCCCACTCGTCCTTGGGCGCACAGACGACGGCTCCCGGTATGCTGCGGTAGGCCGCCAGGTCGAAGGCGCCCTGGTGGGTGGCCCCGTCCTCCCCTACCAGTCCGGCACGGTCGAAGCAGAGCACCACCGGCAGACGCTGGAGGGCTATGTCATGAATGATCTGGTCGTACGCCCTCTGGGAGAAGGACGAATAGATATTGCAGAACGGACGCATGCCGCCGGCTGCGAGGCCTGCGGAGAAGGTGGCCGCGTGCTCCTCCTCGATACCCACGTCGAAGAAGCGGCCGGGGAACTTGTGTGCGAATGTGGTCATGCCGCATCCGCTGGCCATGGCGGGAGTGATTCCCACGACGCGCGGGTCGGCCTCGGCAAGCTCGCACAGCACCTGTCCGAAGACGTCCTGATAGCGGGCGGCGGTACGTACGCCCCCCTTGCGCTCGCCCGTCTCCGGGTCGAACTTTCCGGGGGCGTGCCAGGTCACCGGATCCGCCTCGGCAGGGGCGTACCCCTTGCCCTTGACCGTGCAGCAATGCAGCACACGGGGGCCTGTCATATCCTTCAGCTTGCGGAGGTTAGTTACAACCGAAAGAATATTGTTGCCGTCGATGGGCCCGAAGTAGCGGAAGCCCATGGCCTCGAAGAGGTCGCCGCCGCTCTTCTTTACGGCGTACGACTTTATGCTCCTGGTCCACCGCTGGATGCGGGCACGCAGGGTATTGTCGCCGAGGCTCCGCCACACCTTGTCTTTCAAGCGGTTGTAGCGGACGCTGGTGGTCACCTTGAGCAGGTAGTTGTGCAGGGCGCCGATGTTGCCGTCGATGGACTGGTTGTTGTCGTTCAGCAGCACCAGCAGGTCGGACTGGCTGATTCCGGCGTTGTTCAGGCCCTCGAAAGCCAGGCCGCCGGTAAGGGCTCCGTCGCCTATGAGGGCTACCACTTTATGATTGAGATTCTGAAGCTTGGCGGCTTCCGCAAGGCCGAGCGCCGCTGATACGGAGGTGGAAGAGTGGCCGGTGCCGAAGCAGTCGTATTCGCTCTCGGACCTGGAAGGGAAGCCGCTCAGGCCGCCCTTGGTGCGGTTCTTACGGAATGCTTCGCGGCGGCCGGTAAGAACCTTGTGAGCGTAGGCCTGATGTCCGACGTCGAAAACTATCTTGTCTTCCGGACTGCTGAATACATAATGGAAGCCTACTATCAGCTCCACAGTGCCGAGACTTGAAGCCAGATGGCCGGGATTTACGGCGCAACACTCTATCAGATAAGAACGTAACTCGGCACACAATTGCTCCAGCTGACCGAGGTCCAGTTTACGGAGATCGGAAGGGGAATCAATTTTGTCCAGCAGTTCGTACATATCGGATGCAAAAGTAACAAAAATCCGAAATTTCTGTATATATTTGAGACCTATAAAATATTGTATCGTTATGCCATCGTTGAATAAAGTATTGCTAATCGGTAACGTTGGAAGAGACCCGGAAGTACGTTACCTTGACCAGGGATCCGCCCAGGGCGGACAAAGCACGAAAGTTGCAACATTTACACTCGCCACTACAGACCGTTACCGGGACCGCAGCGGAGAACTTCGTGAGAGTACGGAGTGGCACAACCTTGTCCTTTGGAGACAGCTCGCAGACCTCGCAGAGAAGTTTATCCGCAAAGGCAGCCAGATATACGTGGAGGGGCACATCCGCACCCGCTCCTATAACGACCAGCAGGGCCAGAAGAAGTACATGACCGAGATTGTAGCGGACAACGTCCAGCTGCTCGGCCGCCGCGACGGCGAAGGCGCTCCCGCCGGTGCCCCCATGGGCGCTCCCGCCCAGGGAGGATACTCTGCAGCTCCTTCCTACCAGGCCCCTGCGTACCAGGCACCCTCCCCTTCTTACCAGGCGCCCGCTCCCGCAGCTCCCGCTCAGGACGGTTACCGCAGGCGTGAGCCGGTACAGGCCCCGTCAGCTCCCGTAGCTCCGGATTTCGGTGCTCCTGCCCAGGACGACGACCTGCCGTTCTAGCTTTGCCGCTGACGAACGGCTTCGAATAATAAGATAGCCGCACTCACGGAGACGTTGAGCGAGTCGAGGCGGCCCAGCATGGGAATGCGTATGTGAGCGTCCGCGGCGGCGCGCCATTGCTGCGACAGGCCGGTGCTCTCAGTTCCCATGACTATGGCGGTGCCGCGTCGCATGTCGGTGTCGTAATATAGCGACGAATCCTGCAACTGTGCGGTCAGAATGCTGATTCCGCGTTGCTTCAGGAAACTGATGGCTTCCCCGGAACTGCAGGCGACACAAGGTACGGTAAAGATGGCGCCTATGGACGCACGAATAAGATTCGGATTGAACAGGTCTGTCAGAGGATCGCAAATCAGCACGGCGTCGGCCTTGGCCGCATCGGCACTGCGGAGCACCGCTCCCAGGTTTCCGGGCTTCTCCACGCTCTCCAGCACTACAATCAGCGGATTCTCCGGCAACTGCAAATCCTCCAGCTTTCTGTTACGGACCTTGACTTCAGCAATCACGCCCTCGGTTCCACCCCTGTAGGCCACTTTCTCGTACACCGCTTCGCTTACCTCGAACACCCTGGTGTTGCCGGAGGTACATTCGGATGGACCTCCAAGCGCATTTTCGGCCTTTTTTGCTGCCGGAGGTACATTCGGATGGACCTCCAGGCGCACTTCTGTTGCGCCGGAGGCATCGGGGACTTGCGTCCCAAGACCGTGGCCGCCCGTGGCCACGTGAACGGGAGGGGCCCACGAGCGAAGCGAAGTGGGAGGGATGAGCGAAGCGAAGTCGTGGGGCGAAAGGTCCCCGAAACCGGAGTGCAAAAGCTCAGGACATACGAAAACGGTGTCGATTTCGAAACCGGCCTCGACGCAATGCTGCAGTTCGCGGCGGCCTTCAACCACGAATAAGCCGCACTCGCGCCGCAGGGACGAATCCTTCTGCAACGCGAGCAGGCGCTTGATCTTGGGATTTTGCGCGGAAGTTATGAGCTCCGCAGGCATTACTCCTTATCTTCTGAATCTTCTTTCTTGAGCTTTTTCTCCGGCCTCATCTGAGGGAAGAACAGAACGTCCTGGATGGTTGTCTGGCCAGTCATGAACATGGTAAGGCGGTCGATACCCATACCCAGACCGGAAGTCGGAGGCATGCCGTACTCCAGCGCGCGCACGAAGTCCATATCGATATACATGGCCTCGTCGTCGCCCTTGCTCTTCAGAGCTGCCTGCTCCTCGAAGCGCTCCAGCTGATCGATAGGATCATTCAGCTCGGAATAGGCGTTAGCCAGCTCCTTGCCGCACACGAACAGCTCGAAACGTTCGGTGAGCGTGGGGTCGCTGCGGTGGCGCTTGGTCAGAGGGGACATCTCCACGGGATAATCAATTATAAAGGTAGGCTGGATGAGTTTGTCCTCGCAGTAGGTACCGAAGATGGCGTCGATCAGCTTGCCCTTGCCCATAGAAGGCTCGATTTCCACGTTCAGCTTCTTGCAGGTGGCGCGGAGCTCGTCCTCGTCCATGCCCTTCACGTCCACGCCGGCGTATTCCTTGATGGCGTCTAGAATGGGCAGACGGCGGTACTCGCCGCCGAAGTCCACTTCGTTCTCGCCGATCTTCACCTTGGTGGTGCCGTTGACCTTGAGGGAAATCTTCTCTAGCATCTTCTCCACGAAGCACATCATCCAGTTGTAGTCCTTATAGGCCACATAGATCTCCATGCAGGTGAACTCGGGATTGTGCGTCTTGTCCATACCCTCGTTGCGGAAGTCCTTTGCGAACTCGTAAACGCCGCTGTAGCCGCCTACGATAAGCCTCTTCAGGTAGAGCTCGTTGGCAATACGGAGATACAGGGGAATATCGAGGGCGTTATGATGGGTGACGAAGGGGCGTGCCGTTGCGCCGCCGGGGATGCCCTGCAGGATGGGGGTTTCCACCTCCAGGCAGCCGGCCTCGTTGAAATACTCACGCATGGTGGCGATTATCTGGGCGCGCTTGACGAAAACGTCCTTCACCTGGGGATTGATGATAAGGTCCACATACCTCTGGCGGTAGCGCAGCTCGGGATCGGTGACGGCGTCGAACACCTGCCCTTCGGCCTCCTTCACGATAGGGAGGACGCGGAGCGACTTGCTCAGAAGGGTGAGCTCCTTGGCATGCACGCTCAGCTGGCCGGTCTGGGTGATAAATGCGAAACCCTTGATTCCTATGATGTCGCCGATGTCCAGCAGACGCTTCCACACGGTGTTGTACATGGTTTTGTCTTCCTCCGGGCAGATTTCGTCGCGTTTGACGTAAATCTGTATACGGCCGCTCTCGTCCTGCAGCTCGCCGAAGGACGCGGCTCCCATGATACGACGGCTCATAAGACGGCCGGCGATGCATACTTCACTGAAGTTGCCTTTCTCCGGGTCGTAACCCTCGAGGATTGCCGCTGCAGTGGTGTTTACGGGGTATTCTGCTGCGGGATAAGGCTCTATTCCCAATTCTCTGAGCTTCGCCAGCGATTCGCGGCGTATCTGCTCCTGTTCGCTAAGTTCAATATTCATAACTTGCAAAAATACGTATTTTTCGGTGAATATTGCTATATTAGCGCGTTTTAACAGAATTACCATGTCAGAAAAGATTGCAAAACTGATGAATGACTCGCCGCTGGCACGCTGGACAGTGCTTGTGCTGGTGGCTACGATGATGTTCTTCGCCTACATGTTCGTAGACGTGATGAGCCCCCTGAAATCGCTTGTAGAAAGCAAGCTGGGCTGGAACAGCAGCGTCTTCGGCACCTATGCGGCGTCGGAATACATACTCAATGTATGCGGCTTCCTGATTATAGCCGGCGTCATCCTCGACAAGCTGGGCGTGCGCTTCTCCGGAGTGCTCTCCGCCAGCCTCATGGTAGCCGGTGCGGCCATCAAGTTCGTGGGTATCACCGACTGGTTCCAGGGAACCGGTTTCGCCCAGTGGCTGGGAAGCTGGTGGGTCGAGATGCCTGCAAGCGCCAAAATGGCGTCACTCGGCTTCATGATTTTCGGTTGCGGATGCGAAATGGAAGGCACCAATGTCTCCAAGATACTTGCCAAGTGGTTCAAGGGTAAGGAGATGGCCATGGCAATGGGCCTCGAGATGGCCATCGCCCGTCTGGGCGTGTTCGCCGTCATGTGGATAGCCCCCATTATTTCCAATGCTTTCGGCGGCTCCATCCTCGCCCCTCTCGGCTTCTGCGGCGCCCTGCTCTGCATCGGCCTCATCAACTTCATCATCTTCGGTGTAATGGACCGCAAGTTCGACGGCCAGCTGGTTTCTGCCGGCCTCGCCACCGAAGAGAAGTCTCCCGAGGATGAATTCCATATCAGCGACCTTGGCAAGATTTTCCAGAGCAAGATGTTCTGGATTGTGGCCCTGCTTTGCGTGCTTTACTACAGCGCGATTTTCCCTTTCCAGCGTTATGCTACCAATTTTCTGGAGGAAACCCTCAGCATAGACGCGGCCGTGGCTGCACGTCTCTTCAGCTGTTTCCCCATCCTGGCTATGGTTCTGACTCCGCTCCTCGGCGGATTCCTGGACCGAATAGGCAAGGGTGCCAGCATGCTTATGATAGGCTCCGTCATCATGATTGTGTGCCATCTGAGCTTCGCCTTCCTCCTGCCGGTTATGCCTTATAAGTGGTTTGCAGTGCTGCTCATCGTGGTTCTCGGAGTGAGTTTCTCACTCGTTCCCGCCGCCCTTTGGCCCTCAGTCCCCAAGATTATCGACGAGAAAGTGCTCGGCAGTGCCTACTGCCTCATATTCTGGGTGCAGAACATCGGTCTCTGCCTTGTTCCTATGCTCATAGGATTCCTTCGCCAGAGCACAGGCGGATACACTGTCCCTATGATAGTGTTCTCCAGCTTCGGCGTCCTGGCCTTCATCTTCAGCCTGCTTCTCAAGGCCGAAGACCGCAAGAAGGGCTACGGCCTGGAACTTCCGAATATCAAGAATTAATTAATCCTATCTCGAAGGATCGAAAGTATAAGGTCTCTGGAAGGTTTCCTCGAATTTGAGGCGGCCGTCGGCTGAATATATACGGACGGTTACAGGAGTTTTTGCCGAGGAGGTCTTGGCCACGTACATGTGGTAGGTGGCATCTTTGGCATTCCCGTGGCTGTGCTTGTAAGGGTTCATCAGGCGCGACAGCTCATAAGCGAAATTCTTGGTAGGATCTTCATAGCGGGTAGCCTCAACCTTCAATGCCCGGGCCTTCTCATACATTTCCACGCTGTCGCCGGGCTCCCAGCCCCAATAATTCAGCATCACACAGTTACGCCACTTGCGTGCTCCGTAATCCAGGCGCGTATCGGGATATAACTCCTGCTGTTTCTTGATACCCTCGCTGGCACGGTAGGCCTCCCCTACGGAATTCAAATCATAGAAGCGGAAGTACTTCTCCCCGTACAGATAGGTCTCCAGGCGGAAGCGGGGCTCGCTGCCGGAGGCAAACTCCCCTACCCAGAATCCGGCATCGGCGCCTTCGCTGTTATACAAAGGCCAGTCTACAGGAGTCGTCCACATAATTCCCGAAGTGGCAGGCAGCGAACGCTGGTGCAGACGCGGGAAGTCCTCATGGTCGCGGATATCGTTCCTGTGGATATGCCCGGAAAACACCGTCACATCGTGGCTGAACGGGGCGAACAGGCCGTACAGGCGTTCTACCTGCTCCCTCGGCATCAGCAAGCCGGTTTTGCTGCCGGAATATAGCACCGGAGCGTGCGTGCACACGTATATGCGGGCGTCCTTATCTACCAGAGACAGGTCCTTTTCCAGCCATGCGAACTGCGCCTCGGTGAGCACTTGCTGATAGCTGCGGTCGCCGCGGACGCCGGGAGCTTTCTTGCCCTTGCCCTCCACATTAACGTACACTATGTTGTCCAGGAAGATCCAATGGTCATCGCCGATATTCACGGAATACTGCCCCGGGCCCCAGCAGTCACGCTCGCGCCAGCCGGCACGACGGTCCACGTCCGCCCCCGTTATCGAAGGGTCGTGGTCATGGTTGCCCATGATGCTGTACATGGGAGTGGGGTAGCCCGCGTCCTGCAGGAAACGGAGGCCGTCGGACTCGTTGAAGCCCATCTCCTCCCAGTAGATGTCGTGCGTGGTGTCGCCCAGGTTGGCAGTATAGACGGGGCCCTCAGCTTCGGCCGCCTGCTTGCGTATCACCGGCAGCACCTCCGTACGGAAGCGCCTGAGGTCGTCCCTGTCAGGGTCGTTGGAAAGGTGCATGTCGGCCAGCAGAATCATGGTGTAGTTGCTCTGGACCTGTTTCTCCAGCACGAAATCGTGAATCTCCTCCTGCTCCGCGGGAAGGTAAAGCGGCTGCCAGAAGCCGGGGCGCAGGCCGTCCAGGCTCCGGGCGATGTAGCCGGAGGGTGTTATGACGAAGACGAAACCGTCTTTCTTGTCGGAATCGATGGAATACCGGCCGGCCGCATCGGTCAGGACGATGGATACGCCGTCCGAAACAGCCACGCCCGCTACTGGCCGGCCGTCGCAAATCACCCGGCCGTTGACGTTTCCGGCCACGGCGGCGGCGCACCAGAGGCACACGGCCGCAATTAAAGCAATCCGCTTCATTATGCTTTCTTAGGTTTGCCGAGCATGCAGACGATGGTGGAGACAAGGCCGCCAATGGGGCACCACCAGGTCCATGCAATATAATTGTGTCCGAAGAATTCCTTCTGGAACATCAGCGGGATGATGATAAGGGCGCCGACGACCAGGGCCGCCACAACGCTGCGGGCGCTGCCGCGTTTGGTGAAGATGGCGGTAAGGAAGACGCCGATCATGCCGGCGTACGCGAAGCACATTATGCCGGTGGCGAAGTCCACCAGGTTGAGGCCGCTGCTCTGCTGCATGACGCAGGTCACGATGGCGAAGCCGGTGAGCATCATGCCCATGAGACCCACCATCCAGCGGGACGAAGAAATCTGGTCCTTGTCGCTCTTGACAGCCTTGCCGCGCTTGGCCCGGAGGGGCAGGTAAAGGTCTGCCACGAAGCTGGAAGCCATGGAGTTTATGGCGGAATTGAAGCTGGAAAGCGCCGCTGCAAGCAGACCGGTTATCATGAGCCCGCGAACACCCACGGGGATGTGGTTCTTGATGTACTGAGGGAAGATGTCGCGCGCGTCGCTGAAGAATGCCATGCTTAACGCACCGTCACATGAAGGGTCATGGATATACTTGACATAGAGCAACAGACCTATGCTCAGGAAGATAAGCACCACCGGGAGGGCGAGAAGCTGCGACGCCACGAGCGAACGGCCGGCCTTGCGCACATCCTTGCACGCCAGCTGGCGCTGGACGAACTCCTGGTCGGTGGTGTATTGGGCAATCTTGAAGAAGGCTACGCCGATGAGGCCGCCCAGGATGGTGTACGGCTTGCTGAAGTCCACGCTGGGGTCGAACATCTGCACCTTGTTGCCGGACACCCAGCCGCTCAGCGTGCCGTCGGCAGCCATTCCCGGAGCCACGCCTGCGGCGGCGGGAGACTTCACCATACCGTCAGCGGTGAGGGTCCGCCAAACTTCGCTCAAGCTTATTCCGTTAAGGTCGCAGGCTATGATATTGAGGCCCACCACTCCGGTGAATATCATCAGCAAAGTCTGGAACGTATCTATGTAAAGCAGTCCCTTGATGCCGCCCATCATGGTATAGAAGGTGGAAACCACACCCAGGATGATGATACTCCATACCATAAACTGGAACTGTATGCTTCCAAAAGCGATTACGCTGATGGCGATGGCGGCAATGAAGAGGCGGCTGCCGGAAGTCAGCAGCTGGCCGATGAGGAACATCACCGAATTGGCCTGCTTCGACGACTCCCCGAAGCGGTCCCCGATGAAACCGTAGATGGTAATGGTCTTGGCGTTGTAGAGCTTGGGGAGAATGAGTGCGGCCACCAGGCAGCCTCCGACTATGGAACCCAGGAGGTTCAGCACATAAGTCAGGTTTGTATTGAAGCCCAGTTCCGGAGAACCGACGAAGGTTCCGGCGCTGATGGTTGTTCCGGTGGCGGCAATTGCCACGAGCCAGCCGGGCATGGACCGTCCGGCCACGAAATAATCTTCGATATTCTTGTTTTTGTGAGAGAACAGATAGCCTATCGTGACGAGAGCCGCCAGGAAAAGAGCTACAATCAACCAGTCTACGAATGCCATATGATATTAGTTTATCCTAGCAAAAATAGGCATTATTTGCAGAATCGGCAAATAATGGTTAACATTGTGTTCATGAAAGCCAACAAGTTGTTTTTTGCAGCTGCGGCAGCTGCCGCCTGCGGATGCACCGGAGCGGACAAGCTCCCCGAGAAACCCAATGTTATCTTCCTGTTGTTCGACGATTTAGGTTACGGAGACCTGGGATGCTACGGCCAGGAGAAAATTGAGACTCCGAACATCGACGCCCTGGCGTCTCACGGAATCCTCTTCACCGACATGTACACCGCCGCTCCCCTTTCGGCTCCGTCGCGCTGTTGTATCGTGACGGGCAGGCACATGGGTCACAGCCAGATACGCAACAACGAGGAGCATTTCGTACCCACCGACGACCGCGGCTGGAACTGCCTCTTCCTGGACGACACCATGGAAGGTCAGCAGCCGATGCTGGCAGACACGCCTACCATCGGCAAGATGATGCAGGCCGCCGGATACAAGACGGCAATGGTCGGCAAATGGGGACTTGGATTCCCGTCCAGCGAATCCACTCCGGGCAAGATGGGCTTCGACTATTTCTACGGCTTCAACTGCCAGGCGCTGGCACACTCCTACTACCCCAGCCACCTTTGGGAGAACGACGTAAAGATTGCCACCGGCAACGAGACCGTCATGCAGGGCGAGCCGCTCCCCGATGGCCTGGACCCCATGGACCCGGCAAGCTACGAACGTTACGGCGGCAAATACTACAGCCCCGACCTGATGTACGACAAGCTGGAAAAGTTCATCTGCGACAATGCCGGCGGGCCTTTCTTCGCCATGTGGACGACTACCGTGCCGCACAGCGCGGTGCAGGCTCCGGTTGAGGAGGTTGAGTACTATGTGAGCAAGCTGGGCGACGAGGAGCCGCGCACTTACGGCGGAATGTACCTGCCGGTACGTTATCCGCACGCCTCCTACGCCGCCATGGTCACCCATATCGACACTCAGGTAGGCAGGCTGGTGGCCAAGTTGAAGGAACTCGGAGTATGGGACAACACCATATTCATCGTCAGTTCCGACAACGGACCTGCGCACAACGGTAACTCACCCATGGAGTACTTCCAGAGCGGCGGGCCCTTCAGCTGCGCGGCCGGATGGGGCAAGAGCTCCCTGCACGAGGGCGGCATACGCATGCCTTTCATCGTATCCTGGGGAGACAGGCTGAAGCCCCGCAAGAGCAGCCACTTGGCTTATTTCGCCGACCTTATGCCCACTCTGGCGGAGCTGGCGGGTACCGAGGCGCCTGAGAACGACGGCATCTCGTTTTTCCCTACCATCTGCGGCGAGGAGCAGCCGGAGCATGAGCATCTGTACTGGGAGTTCCCCGGCGGAAAAGGCTGGGTGGCAGTGCGTATCGGCGACTGGAAGGGCCTGCTGATGAAGGCCGGAAAAGGCAACAACGATATGGAACTCTACAACCTGAAGGAAGATCCGCGCGAGACCACTAATGTGGCGGCGGAGCATCCGGAAATCGTTGAGAAGATGTGGGAAGTGGTGCGTTCCAGCCACGAAGAGCCGGTGCTTGACATTCCCAAGTTCAAGATGGATATCAATTATCCCAACTGAGAAGGCGGGAGCCGTCCGGATTGACTGAAATACTTACTTTGAGGGTCTCCTGAGGCAGGAGATCCTCTATGTTTTCCGGCCACTCCATCAGGCACAGGGCACCGCTGTCCAGATAATCATAGAGGCCTATGTCCAGAGCTTCGGCAGCCTTCTCGATGCGGTAGAAGTCGAAATGGAATACCGGTTCACCGGAGGCGGTGCGGTACTCGTTGATTATTGCGAATGTAGGTGAGCTGACGGCGTCTGCGCTCACTCCGAGCGCCTTGCAGACAGCCGTGGTGAACGTGGTCTTGCCGGCGCCCATGGGGGCGTAGAAGGCAATCAGCTTGTTGTCGCCTATTTCTTTCAGGAACTGCTCAGCAGCCTTGTCCAGGCCCGCCAGATCCGGTATGAGTATTTCGTGTTTCATCTTTGCCGCGGTTATGCCAGGCAGAGCGACTCCTCGCTCATGATACAAAAATGCTCCGCATTTTCAAAATCGCTCGAAGTTCGCTCTTCCTGGCTGCCGCGGCAAAGATAATAAAAACTATCAGAACCTTGAACCGGGGGTGCGGTCAAGGAAACGATAGCAGGCGGCCTCGGAGATATGGGCCGCCTTGATGGGGCCGCCCCCTTCCAGGTCGGCGATAGTGCGTGCGACCTTGATTATCCGGAAGTAGGCACGCATGGAAAGCCCCATCTTCTCCATCAGCGCCACCAGCAACTCATTGCATTCAGCGTCCAATTTGCAGAAACGTTCCACCTGTTTGTTGCCCATCTCGGCATTGGAGAAGATGCTTTCGCCTGCAAAACGGCGCCGCTGGATTTCCCGGGCAGCCGCCACCCTGGCAGCC
>JAFZIO010000057.1 GCA_017554335.1 Bacteroidales bacterium
AAGGTCATCATCCAGCACGACCGCCTTACTTCCGAGGTGAAGAAAGCACCACAGAAAAAGAAGCGCTAACGGCGCAGAAGGCATGCTTAAGGAAAGAATCTATCTTACATGGAGTTATGGGAAAGTACAATTCCTGGTGGGGGCAGTGTACAACATTATGTGCGCCCAGCTGCTGGCCAGCAGTTTCTTCTATCCCATATTGGTGGATGCATTCATTCTGAAGGTCTTGATCTATGCGGTTACACTCTATCTGGTCAAGCAGTTACGAGGTCGGGATGCCTTATTTTTCTACATCAACCTTGGCCTGTCCCCCAAAAAATTGCAACTGAGTGTGCTCCTGATAGATTTCTTATCGCTGGCCATATTGCTGGCTGCTGTTGTGCTTCTCCATGGATAAACACAAACTCATTGTAGATAGCGTAGTGGTTCGTTTTGGCGACAAAACGGTCCTCAGCGGCGGCTACATAACCTCCGAAACCGGAATGGTTACGGGTCTGCTGGGACGCAACGGCGCCGGAAAATCATGCATGTTCCGTGCGCTCATGGGAGGCCTCAGAGTGGAAAACGTCATGGTCAGCATAGACGGACTTCCCGTGGACCGGCAGTTCATTGGCAAAAGTATAAAATATCTCCCTCAGGGGCGCCTTTTGCCAGACAGCATCAAACTCCGCAAGGCATTCGAGCTGTACGGCGTCAGCTATTGGTCTTTTGTCAACTTGTTTCCAAAATACTCACGCTTCCACGACTCATACATTTGGGAGCTCTCCGGCGGGGAGGCCCGTCTGGCCGAATTGTACATGGTGCTACAAAGTGACGCCAAGTTTTATATTCTGGACGAACCGTTTGCCCAGATAGACCCCATCAGCATCGGGGCCGTCCAACAGCTTATCCGCGAAAGGAGCAGAGACCATGGTATCATAGTCACCGACCATAATTATGACGCCATCTCAGCTGTTGCCGACAATCTGTTTGTCATTGCTGACGGATATACTTCTCCTGTTCATTCCCGGGACGACCTGGTTCGGCACGGGTACCTGAGATAATCAGGCACGAACGACAGAAAACGCGCCGCTGGCGGCATCAAAGACCGCGTGCGGAGTGCCGCCGCCGATCCAGTCTTTCAGCACAATCAGACGGGCACCGTAGGGGAGGGTCATGTCTACGGCGTCATGGAAATGGCCGAAGATAAAATAATCGACGTGCACCTGCCCCGACTGCTCCACGGCAAACTTGTAAAGGGGCTCGGACTCCCCGCGGAAGCGGTAACGGCTGTGCTTCTCACGCTTTCCGCCGGACCATCCGGTGCCCAGACGATACGCCAGCCATGGATGCAGCAGGCTGAAAAGCCACTGAACGAAGCGACTGGTAAACAGACAGTTAAGGAAACGGTAGCTGAAGCTTCCTCCGCCCAGTCCATCGCCGTGCCCGAGACAGAAAGACTTGCCTCCTATCTCCACAAGCTGCGGCTGGGTACATCGCTTCATACCTATGCTCTCGAAGAAAGAGAAGCACCAGAGGTCGTGGTTTCCGGGGAAGAAATAAACCTGCACCCCGGCGTCCATGAGGGCTATCAGTTCCGCCACCACGCGGGCACCTTCACGCGGAACCACGTCGCGGTACTCGTACCAGAAATCCCAGATGTCGCCCAGCAGGTACAGGGCCATGGAATCTCTGGGAATCCCCTTCAGGAATGCGACAAAACGGGCCTCCCGCTCCACCGGATCGGCGGTGCGCAAGCCAAGGTGCACATCGGAAACGAACCAGACAAGCGAGCGCCCTTCCATTATACCATGAAGATAAGTACCGCCAACCCCACGAGCGCGCAATAGAGGCCGAACCACTTGAGCTGAGCCTTACGCACCAGGGCAATCATCACCTTGCAGGCGAAGAGACCGGAAACGAATGCGGAAATGAAGCCAAGGGCCAGAGGCAGGAAGCCGATGGAAGAGGCCGCCATATCACCCCCTACCACATCAAGGAACGTCTCTCCGAGTATGGGAACCAGCACCATGAGGAAGGAGAACTGGGCCATCTCGCTACGCTTGACGCCGCAAATCAGACCGGTGCTGATGGTGGTGCCGCTGCGGGACAGGCCGGGAATAGCTGCGAAAGCCTGACCGATACCGACCACAAACGCCTGCCAGAACGAGATGCCGTTGCGATGCGCAACGGCATCTCCGATGCTACTATCCCCCTGCACCCCCAGGGGACAAGGGGAATGTTCCCCTTGCGCAGCATCCGCTGCTAACCCCTCTGTCGGCGCAAGCGCCTCCTTACTGCTTTTGCAGACGTCCTTGCGAGCCTTCCAGTCGGAAAATGTCAGCAGCATTGCGGTAACAATCAAAGCCAAGCCGACCACCAGCATGGAGTTGAACGCCGACTCTATGGCGTCCTTGAAAAACATACCCACAACGAACACCGGAATCATTGACACACAAATCTTTGCAATGTAATCCGTCTCGTCGTTATACTTGAATTTGAAGAGCCCGCAAATGAGCTCCCAAATCTTTTTCCTGAACACTACGATAGTCGCCAGCACTGTAGCGGCATGCACGGTAACCTCGAACACCAGATCTCCCGAAGCCTCAACCCCGAGCAACGCCCTGCCTATTGCAAGATGCCCGCTGCTGCTGACGGGAAGAAACTCGGTAAGGCCCTGCACAAGGCCAAGAATGACAGCCTGCAACCAATCCATAATTACTTCTCCTCCTTATCGTCAAACTTGCCCATAATCGCCACGATCTCAACCACTATACCGGCCAGGATAACCAGCGGGGCGGCCACCAGGCGCCTCCAGTCGAACATATCGTAATTGAATACATTCGGGTCGGGGCTGACTCCTCCCATCATAAGGATATAACCAGCCACCATGACAATCAGGCCGGCAAGCAGAAAACGCAGGCCCTTGCGGGACATAGCCATCTTTTTCTCCATATCAATAATAAAGTTGGTCCTTGTTCAGGGACACCAGTTTGTTAACAACGAAATAAGTGCTGACAACGCAAATCAGCACGCCACAAGCCACCACGGTACCTGCTACAATCAGCATGGAACGGGTATCAAACACGGAGAACAGCTGAGGGAAGGACTGCTTCAGCAGCGCCAGCACGCCGGCCAGGACCGCCAGTGCCAGAATCGACGAGATCAGCCCCTGGGCCACCGCTCCCTTCATGAACGGACGGCGTATGAAAGCACGGGTCGCGCCCACCAGCTGCATGGTGTGGACGGTGAAGCGGCGGGAGAATACATTAAGGCGCACCGTATTGTTGATCAGCACGAAAGAGATAAACAGCATAAGGAGGATAAAGACTCCGAGAACCAGCGAAATCTTGGCCAGGTTCTCATTCAGGGTCTCTACCAGAGTCTGCTGATATTCCACCTCCTCCACCAGGGGCGAAGCGCCCAGCGCGCGGCGCACGAAGGCCACGCTGTCCGGAGATACATAGTCCGCCTTCAGCGAAATCTCGAGAGACAGGGGCACCGGAGAAGTCTCAAAAACAGAGAGGAAATCCTTTCCCAGCATCTCTTCCAGTTCGGCAGTACCCTCCTCCCTGGTCACCAGGTGCGAACCTTTGATGAAAGGCATGGTATCCACTGATTTCTGGTATTCAAGCGCCTGATCTTCAGTGGTATCCTGCTTCAGCAGCACTGAGAGCTGCATATTCTCCTTGAAATAATCGGATACCGAACGGGCGTTCACAATCAGCAACGCCGCCACTCCGATAAGCAACAATACCAGACTGATACTGATGATACTGGAAGCGTAAGCATTGCGCAAGCGCCGGCGGATTATTTTGTTTTCCTCTTTTTTTGCCATAATCTCCCAAATTGACTTCAAAGATAGTGAATTATCGATATTTCAAAAAATATTCTTACCTTTGTGGAAATGGCACAAACTGTTAAGAGAGTACTGTTCGTAAACTCCGAGATGTTACCCTATCTCCCGGAGTCTCCCATTGCCGGCATCGCAAGGCAACTTCCGCAGTGTATACAGGAGCGGAAGAAGGAGATCCGCTGCTTTATGCCCCGGTATGGCTTCATCAACGAGCGCAAGAATCAGCTGCACGAGGTGATACGCCTGTCTGGCATGAACATTATCATCTCGGACGTCGACCATCCGCTGATTATCAAAGTGGCCTCTATTTCAGCCGCACACATACAAGTGTATTTCATTGACAACGAGGACTATTTCCGCCGCAAGCAGATGTACGCGGACGCCGACGGCAAATTCTTCGAAGACAATGACGAGCGTGCCATCTTTTTCGCCCGCGGAGTCCTGGAAACCACCAAGAAACTGCGCTGGGCACCGGATATCATTCACTGCCAGGGATGGATTTCCCACCTGGTGCCGGCTTACCTCAAGAAAGCTTACAAAGACGATCCTATATTTTCTGCAAGCAAAGTTGTCCTCTCCCTCTACGACGACGTTCCGGAAGGTCCCTTCCGTCCCGGATTCGCAGAGAAAGCCGCATTCGGCGGCCTCGGAGCGGAAGACCTTGCCTTCCTGAAGAAGCCGGATGGCATAAATCTTGCTAAAACCGCCATCCAGTACGCCGACGGAATCATTCTCGGAGCCCCCGGAACCGATTCCAAACTCCTGACCTACTGCAAGAGCTGCAAGCTGCCGGTACTGGCATACGACGCCGCAGCCATGGAGGACGGAAGCTACATCGACGCGTACAACGCTTTTTACGACACTATCTGAGACGATGAAATTCTACTTTCCTGCCATAGCGGCGGCATTGTTCTGCTGCCTGTCATGTGTGGAAATCGATTCGGAATTGGGCGGAAACCTGATTCCGACTGACCAGACATATACGATTCACCCTGTAGAGGCCAACCTGCCCTACGGGTCTTTGCTGCAATTGCCTGCCGACTCCCTCTCCGGCTACTCACAGACGCGCATCACCATAGGCGCCATCAGGGACGGCAAATTCGGACTCACCACCCGCGAGAGTGCTTTTACCCTGGTGCCCGTCCGCGACACCCTGGACTTCGGCAACCTCGCTGCAGCCAAGGTCGTACGCTTCCACTTTGCCGCCAAACTGGACACCGTTTCCGTATCCGACGAGAGCCAGAGGCACATTATCCAGAACGTACGCGTGCATGAGCTTTCCGAGCCGATGAAGGCTGAACGCGATTACAACTGCAACGGCAACACCCTGAGCGTCAACTACGACAAGACCATCGCCAAAGGAACGCCAACCATAAACGGCACCGACTCGCTGAGCTTCGACTTCACGGAGGAATACGCCAGGCGCTTCCTCAGCATCACCCAGGAAGACCTTAAGGATTTCAAAAAATACTGCAAGAAGATTCCCGGAATCCACCTTTCGACCGACAAGCCACTTGGCGACGGCGGCCGCATCAACATTTTCGACCTCCAAGTGGGCTACGACTCTGAAGTTCAGTACGTCACAGGCAATTACGCCATGCTCGACCTGCTGTGCGACTACGACAACGACGGCAAGCCGGAAAAAGATACCGCATTCTTCTTTGTCTTCGGCCTCATGGAGTTCACCGACGTGGATTCCCTCTTCACCAACTCCACCCGCGGCAGCTACCCGGAGTTCAGCCTCAACCTTACTGGCCACGAGTCCCGCGGGCTCGCCGGAAAGGCTGACGAAGAGATTCAGGTAGAAGGCGGCGGCGGAATCAAGCCCGTCATTTCCGCACTCGAGCTCAAGCATCTCTCGGAGTCGCTGATAATCGACGCCGGAGGAGACCCCAAGGGCGCCGTCATCAACAAAGCCAGCCTCATATTCCCCTTCCGCTTCCCGGACGACTACAGGGATATGGACAAATACCCCTACATGCTCTCCCCTACCTGCAGGATACGGCAGAACGACACCACGCTTGTATTCGCCGTGCTTACGGACGCCAGCTCGTCCGACGAGAACCAGGGTATAGTAAACCGCAGCACGCTCCGCTACGAACCGGACATCACCTACCATCTCCAGGAACTCCTGAAGATCAACGAGGAGCCGGTGAGCGGAGAATCCGACAACGACAAGCTGAAACGCCGCAAACTACTGGGCGGTGAATACGATATCTGGCTGACTATCAACGCACATGAGGTCACAAAGACAAGCAGTTCGTCCAGCTCAAGCCTCAGCGATTACTACCAGTACCTTATGTACCAGCAGTACTACAACAACATGTACTACGGAGGTTATGGCGGATACGGCGGTTACGGTTACGGAGGCTATGGTTATGGAGGTTACGGCGGATACGGCTACGATTCGTATTCCAACTATTACAGTTACTACCTGATGGCCAGCATGTACGCCAACTCCGGCACTTCTGAAAGCGCACAGGACGTATTGGACAAAGACCGTTACTACAACGCGGTCCTCTGCGGGCCTAATTACCCGGACAAGAGCCTCAGGCCGCTGTTCAAGCTGACTTTCTCTCTGCCCAACAAAGAGAAATAATCCAAAATTTTCAGGCCCCTAATATAATATTAGGAAAAAATGATTACTTTTGCGTTTGCCCTTGAACAATTCAGGGCACCACAAAAGTAATTTTTTAATGACCAATAGCAAAACTCTTTCGTTCTGGGAGATGTTCAATCTGAGCTTCGGATTCTTCGGAGTGCAGATAGCCTATGCCCTTCAGAGCGCCAATATCAGCCGCATCTTCGCCACCCTCGGCGCCGATCCCCACCAGCTGTCGTTCTTCTGGATTCTGCCGCCCCTCATGGGCATGCTGGTCCAGCCCCTCATCGGCAAATGGTCAGACCGCACCTGGTGCAAGATGGGCCGCCGCAAGCCTTATCTTCTGGTGGGTGCCGTCATCGCCGTGCTGGTGATGCTGCTCCTGCCCAACGCCGGCAGCCTCAAGCTCTCAACCGCATACGTCTTCCTGGGCCTCAACGCAGCCATGTGGTTCGGCCTCTTCTCCCTCATCTTCCTGGATACCTCCATCAACGTGGCCATGCAGCCGTTCAAGATGATGGTGGGCGACATGGTAGGCGAGAAGCAGAAGGCGGAGGCCTACAGCATCCAGAGTTTCCTCTGCAACGCAGGCTCTCTGGTCGGCTACCTCTTCCCCATTTTCTTCACCTGGATAGGAATCGCCAACACCGCCCCCGAGGGAGTGGTGCCGGACAGCGTCATATACAGCTTCTACTGCGGAGCCGCCATACTCATAGTCTGCGTCCTCTACACCTTCATCAAAGTCAAGGAGATGCCGCCTAAGGAGTATGCCGAGTTCCACGGCATCGACCCCGCAAAGGCGGAGCACAAGTCCGAGGGCTTGTTCAAACTTCTGGTTAAGGCCCCCAAGACCTTCTGGACCGTCGGCCTGGTGCAGTTCTTCTGCTGGGCGGCGTTCCTCTACATGTGGACCTACACCAACGGCGCCATCGCCAAGAACTGCTGGGGCACCACAGACGTGGCGTCTGCCGATTATCAGGCCGCAGGCAACTGGGTGGGCGTTCTCTTCGCCGTTCAGGCCGTGGGTTCCATACTCTGGGCCCTCGTGATTCCCCGCTTCAAGAACCTCAAGCTCGCCTACGTAGTCAGCCTTCTGGCCGGCGCGGCAGGATTCGCTTCCGTCATGTTCATCCACAACCAGTATGTGCTGTTCGCAAGCTACTTCCTGATCGGCTTCGCATGGGCCGCCATGCTCGCCCTTCCGTTCACCTTCCTTACAAATGCGCTGGAGGGTAACCCCTACATGGGCAGCTACCTGGGCCTTTTCAACTGTACCATCTGTCTGCCGCAGATAGTCGCAGCAGCCACCGGCGGTGCAGTAATCAGCCTCGTAGGCGGCAGCCAGGGGGCTATGCTCCTGCTGGCCGGGGTATTCCTGGTACTTGGAGCATGCAGCGTCAGCCTCGTAAAGACAAAATAACCAACAAATAATCCACCATTTGAACCAATGAAAAAATTACTAAGTACCATTATCATCCTCCTTGGCCTCAGCTTTGCTGCGCAAGCACAGGGCTACCAAATCAAAGGTATAGTGGAAGATGCCCTCGGCCCGGTTATCGGCGCCACCATTATGGAGCAGGGTACGACCACCGGCACCTCATCAGGCCTTGACGGAGATTTCATTCTCACTGTCTCCGGACCCGATGCGGTCGTGGAAGTGAGTTGCATCGGCTACTCAAGCTGCACATTCAAGGCGTCTGAATTACCCGCCAAAATCATGCTTGAAGAAGATGCCGAATTCCTCGACGACGTGGTCGTAATCGGTTACGGCTCCCAGTCCAAGAAGGAAGTTACCGGCTCCGTGGCATCACTCAAGCCGGAGAACTTCAACCAGGGCTCCGTGGCTAACCCCATGGGTCTGCTCCAGGGTAAGGTTGCAGGTCTCAACGTTATCAAGAACGGCGGTGACGATCCCGCACAGAACAACTACAGCGTTCAGCTGCGAGGCGTCGGTTCCCTCAACGGTTCCACCGAGCCCCTCTACGTCATCGACGGTGTCCCCGGAGGCAACCTTTCCTCCGTCCAGCCTTCTGACATCGAGTCCATCGATATCCTCAAAGACGGCTCCGCCGCTGCTATCTACGGTACGCGTGCCAACGCCGGCGTTATACTCATCACCACCCGCCGCGGCAACGAGGACGGTGCCTTCAGCGCTGAGTACAGCGGCAGCGGCAGCGTCGGTTTCATCACCAACGTACCCCGCGTGCTGACTGCAGCCGAATACCGCGAGAAGATGGTGGCCAACGGCCTCGGCACCGACTTCGGCGCAGACACCGACTGGGTCAAAGCCATCTCCCGCAACCCCGTTTCCAATTCCCACAACATATCCATAACCGGCGGCACCCAGAATTTCAACTACCGTGCTTCCATCGGTTACCGTAATATGCAGGGTATTGCATTGAAGTCCGACTTTGAAGAGACTTCCGGCCGCTTCGCAGCTGACCAGAAAGCCCTCAATGGCAAACTGAAGCTGGCCTATGACTTCTCTTATCAGAGGGCCGGCAAGATGTGGGCGAACTACGACAACTTCAACCAGGCAATCCGTTCCAACCCCACCATGCCCATCTATTCAGATGCCGAGAAGTTCGTTAAATACGGGGGCTATTATGAGTCCGACAATTTCTACACCCGCAACCCGGTATCCGACATCAACCAGACAACCAACGACCAGAAGGACCAGAATATTATAGGTTCCATTCGCGCAACCCTGGACATTGTTCCGGGCCTGAAATTCACCACAGCCTACTCTATCCAGGAAACTACAACCTGGAACGGAAAGTACCAGAACAGCACCCTTCGTGCCGTATCCGGCAAAGACGGCGTGGCCAACCAGAGCTACGGATCCAATACCCAGCAGGTTGTCGAGAACACTCTCAACTACATGGGCAGCGCCGAACGCCACAACTACCAGTTCCTGCTCGGCCAGAGTTACCAGATCAACCTTACCCAGGGCTTCAATGTCATGAACTCCGACTTCCCTCTCGACAGGCTCATGTACAACAACCTTGGAATGGGTGAGGGCAAGCTCTCCGGCAAGTCCGACGACGCCAACATGGGAAGCTACAAGTACAAAGACAAGCTGGCCTCGTTCTTCCTCCGTGGAATGTATAATTATGCAGGCAAGTATTTCCTGAGCGCCAGCGCCCGTCTGGAGGGTTCCTCCAAGTTCGGAAGCAAGGCCAATCCTATCCTCGGTCCCTGGGGTCTCTTCCCCTCCGTTTCCGGCAGCTGGGTCGTGTCCGAGGAAGACTGGATGAGGGATGCCACCTGGATTGACGACCTCAAACTCCGTGCAGGTTACGGTGTTACCGGTAACATGCCCGGCAGTTCATATCTCTACCTCATGCTGGTAGGTCCCGGTTCAGACTACGTCTTCTCAGACGGTGCATTCATCCTGCCCTGGGGTCCCCAGACCAACGTGAACGAGTACATCCGCTGGGAAGAGAAGCGCGAGACCAATGTCGGACTTGACTTCTCCTTCTTCAAGGGCCGCCTGATAGGTACCATCGACGGATACTTCCGCAACACCACCAACCTGCTCTACGAATATGACGTGCCCCTCACCGGCGGCAACGTAACTTCAAAGAAGTGGGACAACTACGGACAGATTCACAACTACGGCGTGGAGTTCAGCCTCACCGGCATACTCAAGCAGACCGAAGATTTCGATTGGAACATTGGCTTCAACGCCGCCTGGAACCGCAACCGCGTAGTACGTATCACCGGCGAGCAATACGGTGAGAAGGACAGCGAAGGCAATCATATTGCCGCTTACCAGAACGTCGGTTACATCTCATCCGGCGATGGCGAGACCGGCAACTACGTCATGCGTCTTGTGGAAGGCGAGGCGGTAGGCAACTTCTACGGCTTGAAATATGCCGGCATGAAGGAAGACGGCCGCTGGATTTTCTACACCCCGGCAGGCGGTATCACCACCCATCCTACGGATGCCGACAAGCAGGTGCTCGGAAACGCATTCCCCCTCATGACCCTCGGATTCAACACATCCATAAGGTATAAGGACTTCGATGCATCCATGAACTTCCGCGGCCAGATCGGCGGCCTTATCTTCAACGAGACCCGCTACTTCTACGAGAACACCCGCGGTACCGAGAACGTTCTGCTTTCCGCTTTCCAGGGCGACGCCCTGACTCTCACCAACTGGATCAAGAACCCGGATGTGGACAACGCTTCGCTGCGTTACTTCTCCGACTTCTATCTGGAGAATGCCTCTTACTTCAAGCTTAACGACCTCACCATCGGCTGGACTCCCAAGCTCAAAGGCAAGATGGCCGATTACGTAAACAGCTGCCGTTTGTACCTCAACGCCCAGAACCTCTTTACCATTACCGGTTACAAGGGGCACGATCCTTCAACAGTTTCCATGTCCGGCCTGGCTCCCGGCTTCGACGGCCGTTCCTACTATCCCACCCAGAGGACTTTCAGCTTAGGCGTGAACGTAAAATTCTAAAGACAGTACAGATATGAAAAAGATATATTCTATTTTAACAGCAGTCTTCGGCCTGGCCGCAGTGGCCTGTACTGACTTGTCCCCGTCGGTCTATTCCGACGTCCGCAAAGAAGACTATTTCCAGACTCCTGCACAATTCTCCACCCTTATCGCGAACGCTTATTCGCAGCTGGCAGGAGAATATGGATACATCTACCGTGAAGGCTTCTGGAGCCTCCAGGAGTACACATCCGATGAGGTCGTCGTCCCCACCCGAGGCACCGACTGGTTCGATGCCGGCGTGCCCATGGCAATGCATCAGCACACCTGGGGCAGCAATACCCGTGACATCAACAACGGATGGAGTTTCGCCTACGGCGGCGTGACGAAGTGCAACACCGTTATCGACAACATCCGCTCCATTGCCGGCGACGATGAGTCCCAGTATTCAGCGGCAGCCAAGGCCGGTTTGGCCGAGGCCAAGATACTCCGTGCATTCTATCACCTGCTTGCAATGGACGTGTACGGCAACGTGCACATCGATGACGGAGCACGCGAAATCAAGCAGTGCAGCCGCGAAGAAGTTTTCAAATGGATCGAAAACGAGCTCCTGACCAATCTGGAACTTGTTGACGACGGTGTACGCTACGGCTCCATGACCAGGCCCGTCGCTTACATGATTCTGGCCAAGATGTACCTCAATGCAGAAGTCTACACCGGCAAGGCCCGCTGGGCAGATGCGGAGAGATACTGCGACCTCATTATCAACGGAAACTATTATGGCCTGAACGACGATTACTTCGACGCCTTCAAGACCAGCAACACCGGCAACAAGGAAATCATCTTCCCTATCGTGTTCGACTCCGTCTATGCAAACGGCAACATGTTCCATCTGATCACCTTGCATTATGCAATGCGCGACGTGTTCGGCTTCACCACCGACTGCTGGAACGGCCCCTGCACCCTCGAGTCCTTCTACAACAAGTACAACGACGCCGACAAGCGCAAGGCCCAGTGGTTCGTAGGCCCCGTCTATAATAAGACCACCGACTGGAACACCATCATCTACAACCGTTCCAGCTGGACCGGCGACATAGTTGAATGGGACCACGCAGATTCCCACTTCAAGGTGATCATCGACCCTAAGGTCACCACGATCCAGGACCCTACCGCCATGAATTCCTGCGAGGGCGCCCGTTTCGTGAAGTTCGAATTCAAGAACGGAATCGCACATCATGCCGACTCAGACTTCCCCATCTACCGTTATGCCGACGTGCTGCTCATGAAGGCCGAGGCCCGCATGCGCCAGAACAACGGCGTTGCCGATGATATCGCCCTCGACTGCGTGAACCAGGTGCACACCCGCGCCGGCCTGCCCGCATACACCGCCTCCCAGCTCACCTACGACGAGCTGCTGGACGAACGCGGACGCGAGCTTGCATGGGAGGGTCACCGCCGCGACGACCAGATCCGCTTCGGCACCTACGGCAGCAGCTGGGAATTCAAGAGCGCCAGCGATGCCAACCACCGCCTGTTCCCCATCCCCGACTGGGTTCGCGACGGCGCTCCCGGCGTTTACACACAGAATCCTGGATATTAAACAAAACCAATACACAATAATTAATTATCAACCAAACAACCAATTAACTTTATGAAAAGAATCTTTTGGTTTATCAGCACTGCTGCAGTAGCACTGGGCATTGCTTCATGTACACCTGAGGAGAAGCCTGACATTACAGGTCTCACCGAGGATGGTTTCTACGTAGCTCTCGATCCTTCCGGAGCCACCGCCGTCTCTGAGAAAGAGATGATGGCCAACGGTATCAACGAGGCCGACAACCAGTCCCTCCGCGAAGGCATGTACGAGAAGTACATCGTTCTCGAGGCCAACAAGGAGTTCTCC
>JAFZIO010000058.1 GCA_017554335.1 Bacteroidales bacterium
AGCGAGCGGGAAGTACAACATGGTCATAGGGGCCGAAGTGGCCTCCCGCCTGGTGTCTCCCCTGCTGGGCGCCCTGAATGCCAATTCCATTCAGCAGGGCAACTCTTTCCTGGTGGGGAGCGAAGGCAAGCAGCTGTTCTCCGAGGGCTTTACCCTGATGGACGAGCCCTGGCGCAAGGGGGAATCCGGAGCCAAACTCTTCGACTCCGAGGGCGTAGCCACAGAGAGCGCCCCCATTATCGAGAACGGTGTGGTGCGGCGCTATTTCGTGAATACCTACATGGCCGGCAAGATGGGCATCAAGCCTACGCTGGAAGAGGCAGTGCGCCCGCGCCTGTGCGGCTGGCCCGCAGATGGGCTGGACCGCAACTCCTTAATGGAGATGTGCGGAAACGGCATTCTGGTAACCGATTTCAACGGCGGCAACTGCAATATGACCACCGGGGACTTCTCCTACGGCATTTCCGGCCAGGTCTTCGAAAACGGCAAGCCTGTTCGGCCGGTACACGAGATGCTTATAACCGGCAACTTCCTCACCCTCTGGAAGAACCTCATCGCCGCCGGCTCCGACTTCCGCCCCTGCGCCACCCGCCTCGTTCCCTCCCTCGCCTTCAAGGAAGTTGACTTCAGCGGATAATTTGTTTTTGGTGACGGACGCCGCTGCTTCCGCTTGCAGTGGGGCTGATGCGGCAGAACCTTCGTGCCTGTCACTGCGCCGTTCGCTACAAAGGCATTTCAGTTCCGGGAACAAAAAGAAAGGTTTTATTCCAGAAATGGCAAAAACAAACAAATCTGGAACAAATCCTCTTCGTTTGTTCCTGAATCCAGGTAATGTAGTAATGTGGGCAAAACGGTTGGTGACGGCCGTCGCGGTAAGAAGGTCTACAAAAAAAACAGACTCGGATCGAGTCTGTTTTTTGTACTGGGTAGGAGAATCGAACTCCTATTGCAAGATTGAGAATCTTGAGTACTAACCGTTATACGAACCCAGCAGATTGGAGTGCAAAGATAATGAAGATATTTTAATCTGCAAATTTTTTCTGCGCTCCGTTTATAATATGTTGCTGAACGATGATTCCGCGGCCTCCTGCAGGTTTGCAGGCACCGCCGCAAAGAAGTTGAAGCCGGCCCGCTGCTCTATGGCGTCAATGGTGGTCTTGTACTCGGCGTCGTAATAGTTCTTGCCTTGGTGAGCTATGTTTTGATACAGGTATGCAGCCCCTTTAGCTGCAGTCATATTGCCGGAGCTGTCGAAACTGCAGAGCATCAGAAGCTTATACATATGGCTCGGGCGAGCTACGTCTCCACCATCATTGCTTGGTCCAGTGTCACCGCTATCGAAAAGGGTACCGGATACCACATACAAAGTATCTCGTGCAATGAGCGATTCCGCCTTACTCTGAACTGCACCTTCCAGGCTGCTCCACACTCCACTATTAAAACTGTTAGCCCATTGAGGAACTTGGTTGGAGTAATAGAATGTCTGACAATTTGCGCCATAGGTTGTCTGCCTGTCGTTGGACGCACACAAATGGCCTCTGTCATAGCCGCTGTCCCCGCCTTCAGTAGATCCGCTTGACTGCCAGGATGCAGGAATAGCAGGATCGTAACTGGTCTTTTCATCGAACTTGCCGGAACGGCCAATCTTGTTGTTTTTGTATGTCTCTCCGTGCATGGGACATGCGACCCATAATGCGCAGCGCTTGTTAAGATCCACCATTGCAGTGTAGTTGCGCAACTTCCTGCCGTTATATAAGAATGTATGAGTAACAATTCTTCGACCAGCATCCGGAATGTCGTACTCATGCCATACACTTGTTCCATTATCGTCATCTCCGAACGTTTCATTGCCCGTAGAGCTGCAGTTAACCGTCGGAATATCCGGCATCTCGTTGCAGTCCAGATAGAAGCGGTCAGGCGTATACGCCGACTGCACATACGTTACAGAGAATTTGGTAAAGCCAAGATTTCCCAGCTTATTTCCAACATGCCATGTTACACTGCAACCGGATACAGCCTGAGCAACTCCGCTGGCAGGGCCGTCAAAAGAGGGCGTAGTTGATCCACTTTTATTAACAACATAGGTCAAAGTGACACTCTGCAGTTCATAGCCAGGAGCCGCTTTGATCTTAATATTACCATAATCGGCAGCATAGATTCGCCAGTTCTTTCCGGAATTATAGTACTTACCGCAATTATTATAGCCGTTGGTTTCAACTGTAATAACATCATCCAGCTTCATTGCCTCGTACTTGACACCGTTCTCGGGCGTTGCTCCGGAATAGTTGATCATTTCAATAACTGTCTTTGTTACGGTCTTTGTAGCTGCGGTGGATTCTCTGTTCTGACAACTCCCCAAATCCACGTCAAAACCGCGGATAACACTACGTTTAAAGGTCTGGGGCGAGTTCAAGGTAAAATGGTACCTTGCCAAATCTGTTACAACTGTAACTGTACCGCTGTAGCTACCAGGAGCGAGGACCATGTAAATATAAGCGGCATCGTCGCGGGACGCGGAAATGGCGGGAGCAGAAGCTACCAGGGTTTCTACAGAATTTGATGAAAAACCGGAAATCTCCAGACTGGACTCATCCTCGGCAATAATAGCCGTAATGTCTTTTGTGAATGGACCTGCCAAAGCAGCATCTGCCTCAAATTTTACGCTCTGGATAGTTTCAGACCTAT
The DNA here is from genome assembly GCA_017554335.1 of Bacteroidales bacterium. Lineage (GTDB taxonomy): Bacteria > Bacteroidota > Bacteroidia > Bacteroidales > UBA932 > Cryptobacteroides. The sequence continues at coordinate 2,686 of JAFZIO010000058.1, forward strand.
ATGAAGCATTACTGGAAAAGACCCTGAATTCAGCCATGGCCGCCAGGTTATACAGCCGTATCTCTCCTATTGAAGTGTTGTCTGTGCCCAGAGCAAACTTGTCTGGAATCACAAACGGAGCGGCAGCAAGAGGCATGGCATCAAAGTCAAACTCGGTGCCGTTCTGGTTTTGGCTTGATGGAATCTGGAGTTTGGCAGCTTGTGCACTCTGGGTTTCCGAATTATACGGGTAGTATGTGTAAAGCTTCTCACCAACAGTCAGGCCTCCGGGACGGTAGATGCTGAAAGTTGAGGGCGTTCCCACATTGACGAAGGAATATCCGGGCTTGCCGGCAGCCACTGCAGTACCGAGCCTGTCGCCGGACTCCCAGTGGCCGTATTTGCCTCTGGCATTCTCTGCCAATACAGCCTTTGTGCCATCATCGGACAGAGTGAAGGTGTAAATATCGGAAGGCTTGTCTTCCGAAATGATATCCTTGGAACAGGATGCGAGTGCCGACACGACGAGGACGGCAGCCGCAATTCTAATAAATAAAACCGCCGTCTTCATAATCTAAATATTCAGTGTTGTCGTCCCCGTTGTAACTGGAGGCCAGCACGCTTTCCGGGATACGTGCCATCCACTCCGTTTCTGGAGAATGGTATATCAGCTTTTGCATGTGGTTATCAGCTTGCAACTTCAAAAGTAGCGAATAAAAACAACAAAAAAAAGACCGGCCCGCTGCGGGTCGGTCTTTTTCACCTATTGAAATCGCAAGTATTATTTCTTGCGGGCCTTGTAACGCTGGTAGAACTGGTCCACACGGCCGGCGGTGTCGACGATCTTCATCTTGCCGGTGTAGAAAGGATGAGAAGTGTTGGAAATCTCAAGCTTCACGAGAGGATATTCAACGCCCTCGATAGTTATCGTCTCCTTGGTGTTGGCGCAACTGCGGGTGATGAACACGTCTTCGTTGGACATATCCTTGAAAGCTACAAGTCGGTAGGTTTCGGGATGGATTCCTTGTTTCATATAAAACTATAGTTTTTATTGCGGGCGCAAAGATAGCACTTTTTTGCGAAATAGCAAACTATTCTTCCAGCCAGGCTCCGAGTTCCGTATAAATCTTCTCCGCAATGAACTTCATGGCCTGCGAGCCGGGATGGCAACCGCCAACATCGCCTGCATAATCATGCTTGGGCATGTTGGGCTGCTTGCCCTTATTGCTGAGAGTTTCGGGGCTGTATCCTCCGAGGTCGTTGAATCCGTTCACCCGGAAGAGGTTCACAGTCTTTGCCCCGTAATGGCCTGCAATTTCCAGTACCGACTGCTCTATGCTCTGGCTCAGATAGTCGCCGATTATACATACCACCTTGCACTTGGGGTAACGCTCGCGTATCTGGCAGAGCAGCTTCACATACGCCTCGCAGAAGGTTCCGTCCGGCAAGGCGTTCACCGCGCTGCGCGTCTTGGCGGCATCGGCCTTTTCATAAATGGCCTGCATCACAGACGCGGAAGGTGCCGAACCGCCGTAAATGTTGGATGCGTCGTTGCGTATCGCCACGCCGGGAGCCAGAGGATCGGCGTTATGTGCCCAGTCGTTGGTGCCTCCGTGAATCACGATAATGTCCGGATTGCCGCAGCCGCCGCACTCCGCAAAGCGGGTGCAGAAGTCCTTCTTGAACCAGGCGTTGGTGGCAGTGCCGTAGCGGGCCTTGTAGTTCGCGTCGGTGGTATTGGTTACCGTGGATCCCGAGAAGGCGATATTGGTATCGAAGGCGCAATCCTTCATATAATCGTGTGCAAGGCGGTACCAGTAGGTCTCGTTGACGAGGGTAAGGGTGCCGTCGGTCGCAGGATAATGGGCGGAATAGCCGGCAGGTATCCATCCCTTGAAGGTAGATATGGAGTCACCTATCACGCTGAGTTTCTTGGCGGCCTTGGGCTTTACGTTCGGGTCGGCGGGCAGCCCCTGAATGGTCGGCAGTCCGTTAGGACCCGCAATCCAGGTGGTCCCGTTTGCCGTTGCCTGAAGCTTGGCCAGCAGGGTTCCGTCCGACAATTGGGCGGTAGCCAAAGCTTCGTTGCCGCTCTCCTGGGTATTCCCCTCGGCAGGGCCTATCTGCTTCATAGCTACATCCCAGAAGCAGTTGCGCACTGTAGTGGCCTGGGTGCAGCGGGCATAAATAGCGCCGTAGAAACAGTCGCCGGAAACATCCGTAACCCTTTCGCTACGATTCAGGACCTTCTCCGGCGTGAGGGTAGAATAGCAGTTTTCATAAACCGTGGTACCTGTACAGTTCTGATATCCGCTGATTCCGCCAAGGGCGCCGCGGTTGCCTACAGAAATGGTCTGTATCAAAGACGGGGCTGCATAGCAACCCTTGATAGTGGTGACGCTGCTGCCATGCGTCCAGCCGCAGAGGCCGGTAACCAGTGAATAGGCATTGCTGCCTCCGTTGTTGCCGGTTGCAGTCACCTCTGCCCCTATGGATGCGCAGTTGGAAATAGTAACGGCCTTAGTTGCCGACGCCACCTTCAGGGAACTCGTCAGGAAGCCGGTGTAACCGACGACGGCGCCCACTGAGTACTGCCCCTTTACACGGCCGTAAACGGCACAATTGTCTATCACCAGATCGGAAGTAGGAACAGCTGCTCCCACTATTCCGCCGACGAAATACTTGTCGGAGCCCATGTCGCCGTAGCTACCGAAAACGCAGTCCTCCACGCGGCCGCCCATAACCTGGCCCACAATGCCGCCGAGTATGTATCCGACGTTGGTGAGGTTGCCTTCGAAACTGCAGCCCTTGATAAGGGTGTTCGCTCCTTCGGCCTTACCGACAACGCCGCCGGCCCAGTGGTAATACACATTTACAGTGTGCTCTTTGGTCACGCGGCAGTTTTCTATAACAGAATCCTTGGCATAACCGACGCAGCCGCCGCTGAACTTGCCGTAGAATGTGGCTTCTCCGTCCAGGGTACAGTTGCGGAGCGTAGTCTGGTTCATCCAGCCCACAAGGCCTCCGGAATAACCGCTGTTATCATCGCTCCCTACCGATATACCTGAAGTATATTCGCGAACCTGGCCGCTTAAGGTACAATTCTCTATCGTACAGGAGACCGCATAACCGATGAGGCCGCCGCAGTAGACATACTTCGAGTCGATTGAGGCACCGGCAAGGGTAAGGTCTTTCAGGCTGGCTCCCTCCGCCTTGGCTATGAATCCTGCGGGCTTGAGGACCGTGGACGCAATGGTAAGGTTGGAGATGCGCTTGCCGCCTCCGTCGTACGTGCCGGTAAACGAGCTGTTCTGTGCAATCGGCTTGAACGACTTGCCGGACATGTCTATGTCTGCACTCTGGATATAGCAGCAGCCGGTAAAGTCCGACGCCTTGTCTCCATTAGTGTAGATGGAGAGTGAATCAAGATCCTGGGCGTTTCCGATTATGAAAGGCTCATCCGGTTCACCCCGGCCTCCGGAGAAATGCCATTCTCCCGGGCCTATGGGTTTGATGGGTGTAATCTCCAGCTTTAAATCATCGCATGCGCTGAGCAGCAGGGCAAGCGGCAACAATAATGTGGCTAGTCGTTTCATATGGTTATTTAATTCTGTAAGGCGCATCTTCATAGAGCAAATAGCGCTTCGCCTTGCGAATCCACTTCTGCTCTTCAAGTTTTACGTGTTCCTGTACTATGTCGAATGTTATTCTGCCTCTGAGATATTCGCTGATGACCGGGTCGTTGATACGGTCCAGCAGCTCCCCGGTTATCTCGAACCGGGAATCGCGGTCGGCGAACCAGCGCATCAGCTGCAGTGTATGCAGGAGCGAATGGTACTGGGCCCCTGGGAGCAGGATGATCTGGTAGCCGTGGCAAACTTCCCCGGCGTACTTGCCGGATGCCGGAGTGAAGGAGCACGGGCGCATAAGCACGCCCTGAGGGCTCGGAGGGATGGAATTGTTGCTCACGAACGGAGCGCCTATGTACTCATACGGGCGGGGTGTTCCCAGGCCCGCGGTAATGGCGGTAGCGCTCCAAAGTCCGCCGCCGCTGTACATGTCGCAGGTGAACAGACCCGGAATGTCGGGCGCCGGTGCTATAGTCCAGGGCAGGAGGTCCTTTCCCACTCCGCCGGCGAGCGCGGAAATGATATGCAGGGGGAAGTGTGCTCCTATCTCCCCGCACCAGAGGTTGCACAGCTCCGCCAGCGTAAGTCCGTGACGATGGGCCACCTTAGGGGTCCACAACTCCGGCTCCAGCACGGGAATCGTACCTTCCACCACTCGTCCTGCCGGGTTGATATGGTCGATTATGTAAATCGACGGTCCCTCTTCCATGCGGGCGCGGAAGCTCAGCAGGCGCAGCACGTCGCGGGTATAGCCGAAATAGCGGGAACCAACGTCCTGGATTTCCACCACAACCGCATCAAGACCTTCAAGATCCTCGGCGCTGAAGTCGATATGCCTCGCCTCCGGATCAAGCTCCGCACCTGCGGGGCCGAAGACGCGCACCAGGTTGCCTCTGCGGCGGAAAATGTCGTAGAGGTACTCCTGTGAGGAGCTGTCCCAGCAGTTGGGAGTACAAAAACAAGCAACCCGGCCTTCTGTAAGACTTCGGTCGAGCTGCTCGCTTATTGGTGTTGTGCGGAAACTAAACATTGCCTATAATGCGCTGCGCAAGGGCCACCACTTCCGCTGCAAGCGCCTCCGCCTCGGCGGCCGTAGGGGCCTCGGAGTAGATGCGGATGATGGGCTCGGTGTTGGAGCGGCGCAGATGCACCCAGCGGCGGGAGGCTTCGAAATCTATCTTCACGCCGTCTATGGTGTTCACCTTTTCGTCCTTGTAGTGCTCCTTCATCTCGTCCAGGATGCGGTCTATCATGGCCTTGTCGCTCAGGTCGATGCGGTTCTTGGCGATGAAATACGGAGGCAGGGTGGCCTTGTAGGCGCTGGCGCTCAGCTTCTTGTGTGCCAGCTGGCTGAGGAAGAGGGCCACGCCCACCATGGCGTCGCGTCCGCAGTGGGAAGCGGGATAGATGACGCCTCCGTTGCCTTCGCCGCCGATAAGGGCGCCCACCTTGTGCATCAGGGTGGTCACGTTAACCTCGCCCACGGCAGATGCGTAATAGGTGCCGCCGTGCGCCTCGGTGACGTCGCGCAGGGCGCGGCTGGAGCTGAGGTTGGAAACGGTATAAAGGGGCTTGACGCCGCGCTTTACGGCATCGTCCAGCAGATAATCGGCCACGGCAACGAGGGTGTACTCCTCCACGAAGGGCTCTCCGTTCTCGCAGATGAAGGCCAGACGGTCCACGTCGGGGTCGACGCTCACGCCGAGGTCGGCCTTCTCGCGCACGACGGTCTCGCTCAGCTCCACAAGGTTCTGGGGCAGCGGCTCCGGGTTGTGCGCGAAGTCGCCGGTAGGATTGCCGTTGAGGGTTATGCACTTGACGCCCAGGCGCTTGAGCAGGCGGGGCATGATGATGCCGCCGACGGAGTTGATGGCATCCAGCACTACCGTAAAGCCGGCGGCCTTGATAGCCTCGACATCCACGGCCTCCAGCTTGAGCACCGAGTCTATATGTTCATCTGTGAAATCGTGGTCCTCGATGGCGCCGATTTCATCCACGGGGGCGAAATCGAAGTCTCCGCTCTCCGCGCAGTCGAGTATAGCCTGTCCCTGGACGGCAGTGAGGAACTCTCCGTGCTCGTTGAGGAGCTTGAGGGCGTTCCACTGGCGGGGGTTGTGGCTGGCGGTTATGATGATGCCTCCGTCGGCCTTGCTGAACGTTACCGCAAGCTCGGTAGTAGGGGTGCTGGCGAAGCCGCAGCGCACCACGTCTACGCCGCAGGCAATGAGGGTGCCGATTACCAGCTGCTCGACCATCTCGCCGCTGATTCGGGCGTCGCGGCCCACGACCACCTTGTAGCGGTCGCCGAAGGGCTGCTTGCGCTCCTTGAGGCATTTGCAATATGCATAAGTAAACTTGACGATGTCGACGGGGGTGAGATTGTCCCCGGTGGGGCCTCCGATCGTACCACGGATGCCGGAAATAGATTTAATCAGTGCCATACGCTCGTGTAATTGCACAAATTTAACTATTATTGTTTAACTTTACAACATGAAACAGTATATTGAAGAGAACAAAGAGCGCTTTTTCGAGGAGCTTTTCTCCATGCTGCGCATACCTTCCGTAAGTGCCAAAGCCGAACACAAAGCCGACATGTACGCATGCGCCGACAGGCTGTGCGAACTGCTGATGGAGGCGGGTGCCGACAGCGCCGCCGTCTATGAAACCGACGGACACCCGGTGGTCTTCGGGCAGAAGACCATTGACCCCTCCGCCCGCACCGTACTGGTCTACGGCCACTACGACGTGCAGCCGGCGGAGCCGCTGGAGAAATGGCGCACGGACCCCTTCGAACCCGTCATCGGCCCCGACGCCACCGGCCAGGAGGCAATCTGGGGACGCGGTGCCAACGACGACAAGGGCCAGCTCTTCATGCATATAAAGGCCTTCGAGTTCCTGCTCCGTACCGGCCAGCTGAAGCATAACGTAAAGTTCATTTTCGAGGGCGAGGAAGAAATAGGCAGCCCGTCACTTCCTGCCTGGATCAAGGCCCACAAGAAGCTGCTGGCAGCGGACATCTGCCTGGTGAGCGACACCACCATGATAAGCGAAAAGGTGCCCTCGATCAACTGCGGCATGCGCGGTCTGAGCTATCTGGAGGTGAAGGTCGTGGGGCCGAACAAGGACCTGCATTCCGGCCATTACGGCGGCGCCGTCGCCAATCCCATCCAGGTGCTGTGCGAGATGATCTCCACCCTTATTGACGCCGACGGCCGCGTGACCGTCCCCGGTTTCTACGACAAGGTCGTGGAGCTTTCCCGCGCCGACCGCAGGCTGCTGGCCAAAGCCCCCTTCGACATGAAGGAATACAAGGAATTCCTGGACATAGACGCCGTACGCGGCGAGAAAGGATACACTACCCTGGAGCGCACCGGAATACGCCCCTGCCTGGACGTCTGCGGCATCTGGGGCGGCTACACGGGAGAAGGAGCCAAGACAGTGCTGCCAAGCGAAGCTCACGCGAAGATCTCCATGCGCCTGGTGCCGAACCAGCGCAGCGGCGAGATTACCAGGTTGTTCGCGAAGCACTTCAAGGCCATCGCGCCCAAGTGCGTCAAGGTGGAAGTCAAGCCCTGCGAAGGAGGCGACGGCTTCCTCATCCCCATAAGCAGCAGCGCCTACAAGGCAGCAAGCCGCGCAATCGCGGAAGTTTACGGCATAGAGCCCGTTCCCTCACGCGGCGGCGGCAGCATCGCCGTGCTGGCCGAGGTACAAAAAATCCTCGGCATAGACCCGTTGCTGATGGGATTCGGCCTGGAGCGTGATACAATACATTCCCCCAACGAAAGCTATCTGCTGAAGCAATTCTTCGGGGGAATGGAAAGTATAGCGCTATTCTATAAGTACTGGGACTAAAGCTCCCTGAACTTCTCGGAGGTAATCTTCTTCTCCTTGAACTTGACGGTCTCCTTGATCTTGGCGATGACTTTGTTGTCCTCGACCTGCTCGGAGAGGCGCTCGAGCTGACGGCGGTCCTTGAGGATGTTGCCGACAGCCTCGGTAATCATTTCCTCGGGGACGTTGCCCAGGCCGTACATTGCGTACTGGTATGATACATAAGCTTTTGCGGCCTCGTAGATATCGTCGTGCTCAACCTTGAAGCCGAACTTCTGCATCAGGCTGCCGCGGACCAGCTGCCACTTGAAGTCCTCGCAGAATCCTGCGAAATCCTTCTCGATATCCTCTTTGCTGATCTTGCCCTGGTTTGCGACGAACAGCCACCTCTTGAGGAAGTCCTCGGGGAGCTTCACGCCGGCCTTGGTCACATAGAAATCGCGGATATCCTTGCTCAGGCGCCACTCGGCCTCCTGCTTGTGCTCCTCCTTAAGGCGCTCGGTAACTTCCTTCTCAATCTCCTCGTCGCTCTTAACCTCGGGATTCTCCTGGTCCTTGTTGCGCTCCTCGTAGTACTTCTTGACATTCTCAATAGCGGATGCCTTCTCCTTTGCGGAGGTGCTGATGCTGTACTTCACAATCTCGTCGCTCTCCTCTACCTCAACCTTGACCTCGGGGGAAAGGGCTGCATCGAACACAAAAGTGAAAGAGTTGCCTTCTGCCCACTCGATCTCGGGCTGATTGTTCTCGCTGCCGAGAGGCTCGCCCAGAAGATGCAGGCCGTTATCGTTTATATATTTGTCCAGGGATGATGTGACGACGTCGTTGACCGCATCCACAAGCACATGCTCGCCATATACCCTCTTGATAAGGGATGCGGGCACCATGCCCTTGCGGAAGCCCTTGAATTCTGCTGTACGCCTGCGCTCTGCAAGCTTCTTGTGCACTTCTTCCGCGTAATCCTCGGGAGCCACCTCAACGGTAAGCTCAATGTTAAGATCGTCGATTTGTTTCTTTGTAAGATTCATAATACTATTTAAAATTTAAAAATTTCTTTCGGGTAGCAGGATAGGCGACGCGCCCGTGATGCATCTGGGCCAGATACACCTTGATTGCCTGCTTGACTTCGTTAAGCTCCTTGATTGTTATTTCCGCATTCAGCAGCTGTCCCTGATCCACCTTGCCCTGGACTATCTTCTCCACGAAGGCGGAGAATGCCTCGGGGGTGTACTCGTTGAGCGTGCGGGAGGCTGCTTCTATGCTGTCGCACAGCATAAGGACGACCTGTTCCTTTGTAGTAGGAGCCGGGCCCGGATAAGTGAATGCAGCCTTATCTTCCGGACTGCCCTTGGCGGCCAGATGCTTGCCCCAGAAATAACCGGTAACTGTGGTGCCGTGATGCGTGCGGATGAAATCCACCACTATATCGGGCAGCCTCAGTTTGCGGGCCATCTCGACTCCGTCGGACACATGCTTGATAATATCCTCGGCGCTCTGCTTGGGCTCAAGGTTGGTGTGGTACTTCTGGTCTTCGGACTTGTTCAGCAGGGATTCGTTCTCTACGAAGCAGATGGGGTTGTTCATCTTGCCTATGTCGTGATACAAGGCTCCCACCCTGAGCAAAAACGGGTTGGCGTCGATTGCGCGAGCGGCCGCATCGGCCATGTTCATTACCTGGAGGGAGTGCTGGAAGGTGCCGGGCGCCTTCTGCTCCAGTTCCCTGAGTATCGGAGATGAAGTGTCAGCCAGCTCGGCGAGGCGGGAATTGGACACCAGGTTGAATATCTTCTCGAAGAGATATATCAGCGGATAGCCGGCGACCGCGAGGAATGAGGCGATAAGGAGACGCAGGAGGTCCGGCAGCACAGGCGTATGGATTGCGCCCGCAAGATGCAGGGCTATGTACGTCAAACCCATGGCCAGGAAATTGATAAGGGCCAGCATGAACTGCTTCCAACCCTGTACCAGGTAGCGCGATGCGTAAATGGACACCATGCCGCCGGCGAGGAAAATGACGAACAGAACTGCGCCGTGGTCGGCATATACCAGCAAAGGCAGTAGCGACACTATATATACCGGCACTATAACACGGGCGCGCACGAAGGCTTGCAGATACAGGGCGGCCAGCGTGAGCGGAGTCAGGAAAAGCCAGGCGGAATTTATCCTGGATATCAGGGTAATAGCTACCGAGCAAAGGGTGAATACGAAGACCAGATAGTAATACCTGATGTCGTCGAAGAAACTCTTCCCGGAGAACAAGATTGCCAGGAAGAAGAGGAACACCATCATAAAGGCAACCATGACGTTGCCGAGTATGCTGAGATATGCCTGGCCGGAAGAGCCGACGTTGTTTTCGTACTCCTTCTTGTAAGAATCGAGTATCTGGGCGATTTCTGCCGTAACCACTTCCCCGTTGGAGACAATAAGCTGGCCTGCTGATATATAACCTCCTGTCGGAGAAATACGGCTGATGGCTTCAGCGCTCACAGCTTCGGAAGTTTTAGCGTCATAAACCAGATTGGGGATTATAAGGCCGTAAACGCCATGGGCCTTGAGCAGAGAATCCGGAACCTCGGCCATTAGCATCTCGCGGGCCTGGGATATGCCGAGCACCTCGGAAGACGGTACCTTCACCGCCCTCTTGTCTTTCTGCACGTATATGATTTCTACATGCTCAGGGACCTCGTCGTCTGCGAGCACCCCCTTCTCCATTATATTTCTGAGAGCACCGGTAACTACGGGCTTCATGGCTCCGAGTTCAAGCGCTTCGGCAGCCGAAAGGCTGGATGCGGTAACGGCGGCAGAATACTTATAATACGGAACACGTGCCCCCTGAGCCTTCTCCATCTCTTCCTGGATCTGTTCCGAAGTCTTGTAGATGGGGAAATCGAACTGGGCGAACAGGGTCTCGTACTTCCAAATAGAGCCTTTCTTATAGTCATAGCTGAATTTGGCAGTACGCGGGGCGACTGCTGCAATCAGGGCTGCTACCAGAAGCAGAGGCAGGAACTTATCTAAACGGGCTGTCAGTCTCACGTGCTATGTATTTGTATGTCAATTTGTCTGTCAGTCTGGGGAAGAGCCTGTGGGCCCAAACCGTTGCCTTTCCCAATCCGGTAAGGATAAGCTCGGACTTGCGTTTTGCAAGGCCGCGGGCCAGGTGGCGGGCGCATTCTTCAGCACTCATAAGCTTGTCTTCGTCCAGCGGAGTCTCACCCTGCGCGCTTCCGTCGGCAGTCAGGGCGGCGTTGCGGACATTGGAAGATGTGTAACCGGGGGCGAAAACCAGCACCCCGAGACCGTCCTTCATATGCTCTATGCGCAAGGTGTCCAGGAAACCGCGGATGGCGTATTTGGAGGAACTGTAGCCGGTACGTGCGGGCAGCGCGGAATAACCGGCTATGCTGATGACCCCGACTACCTGCCCCTTGGTTTCAAGAAGATAGGGCAAGGCGTATTTTGTACAGTTGACGGTGCCCCAGAAGTTCACATCCATAAGGGAATGTATAACCTTGAGGTCCAGGTCCTTGAACATGGCCCTCATGGACAGTCCGGCATTGTTTACGAGTATGTCTATCCTGCCGAAGCGTTCTACCGCTGCATCAACCATCGCTTTGCAGTCATCTTCCACGGACACGTCGCAACGCACGCAGAGAACCTTGTCTGAAGGCCCGACCGAAGGGGCCAGCGACAACAGCTTGTCGTATGAGCGTGCAGACATCACCACCCTGGCGCCAAGGCTGCCGAAGAGCCTGCACGCAGCCAGACCTATGCCGGAGCTGGCACCGGTAACGATGATAACTTTGTCCTGGAAATATGATGGTAGATTCTTCACTAATCTATTTTCATTTCGGCTATGTCGTCGCCGTCGTACAGACCAGCGTCCAGCTTGGCCTTGATTTCCTTGAATGCCTTGAGGGTGTATTCCACGTCCTCCATGCTATGGGCGGCGGTGGAAACTATGCGGAAGATAATCATGCCCTTGGGTATCACCGGATAGATGACCATGGAGCAGAAGATCTTGTAATTCTCGCGCAGGTCTTTTGCCATCTTGGTCGCCTGGGCCACGCCTCCGAAGATATGCACCGGAGTCACGCAGGCCTGGGCTTCGCCGATGTCGAAGCCTTCCTTGCGGAAGCCGTCCTGAATGGCGTGGGTAATGGCCCAGCACTTGGCGCGAAGCTCGTCGCCCTCGGGAGAATCGATTATCTCCATGCGCTTCATGTTGCCTATAACCAGCGGCATGGGCAGGGACTTGGCGTACATCTGCGAGCGCATGTTCATGCGCAAATAGTTGATGATCTTGTGCGGACCAGCCACGAAGCCGCCTATGCTGGCCATAGATTTGGCGAAGGCGCCTATGTACAGGTCTATGTCGTCCATGCAGCCCAGCTGCTCGGAAGTGCCGCGCCCGTGGGGGCCGAGGAGGCCGAAGCCGTGGGCGTCGTCTATCATGATGCGGAAGCTGTACTTCTTCTTGAGGGCGGCAATCTGGTCCAGGATGCCGAGGGCTCCGGTCATGCCGAACACGCCTTCGGTTATAAGCAGCACGCCGCCTCCGTTCTCTTCTGCGGTCTTGCAGGCACGCGCAAGCACCTTTTCGCAGTCGGCGATATTGTTGTGGCGGTATTTGTACTTTTCGCCGATGTGCAGGCGTATGCCGTCCAGCAGGCAGGCATGGCACTCGGCGTCGTAAACTATCACGTCGTGCCGAGCGGTAAGGGCGTCGATAGTTGAGACAATTCCCTGATAGCCAAAGTTGTACAGGAAGGCATCCTCCTTCTTCTCAAAGCGGGCGAAGGTCTGCTCCAGCTGCTCGTGATAGCGGGTATGTCCGCTCATCATGCGGGCGCCCATAGGATACGCCAGTCCCCACTGTGCAGCAGCGTCGGCGTCGGCCTTGCGTACCGCGGGGTGATTGGCGAGCCCCAGATAGTTGTTGAGGCTCCAGTTGAGCACCGGAGTGCCGTTGAAGATCATGTGAGGGCCAAGCTCCCCTTCCAGCCGGGGGTACATGTAATAGCCGAAGCCCTGCTCGAAATACTGGCCGATAGGGCCGCCGCTGTCCCGCTCTATGCGGTCGAAAATATCAAGCATCGATGTTTGCGTAATGTGCGTTTTCTTCAATGAACTGGCGGCGGGGCGGTACGTCGTCTCCCATGAGCATGGAGAAGGTACGCTCGGCCTGTGCCGCATTGTCTATGGTAATCTGGCGCAGGCGGCGGTTGGCAGGATTCATGGTAGTCTGCCAGAGCTGCTCCTCGCTCATTTCACCGAGACCTTTGTAGCGCTGTACGGTATAGCCCTTGTCGGTACCCTTGCCGAGCTTGAGGGCGGCCTCTTCGCGCTGCTCCTCCGTCCAGCAGTAGATTTCTTCCTTGCCCTTCTTGACCAGGTAGAGCGGCGGAGTAGCCAGGTACACATAGCCGTTCTTGATGAGGTCGTACATATAGCGGAAGAAGAAGGTCAGGATGAGGCAGGCGATGTGCGAACCGTCCACATCGGCATCGGTCATGATGACCACCTTGTGGTAGCGCAGCTTGCTCAGGTCCATATGCTTCTCGCCGGTCTCGTCTTCCATTGCCACGGTGACGCCGAGCGCCGTATAGATATTGCGGATCTCCTCGGAATCGAAGGCGCGGTCGCCGGAGGCCTTCTCCACGTTGAGGATCTTACCTCTCAGGGGGAGGATGGCCTGGGTACGGCGGTCACGGCCCTGCTTGGCGGTTCCGCCTGCGGAGTCACCCTCCACCAGGAAGAGTTCGCACTTCTCCGGATCCTTGTCGGAGCAGTCGGCCAGCTTGCCGGGCATGCCGCCGCCGCCCAGGGGGCTCTTGCGCTGCACCATCTCGCGGGCCTTGCGGGCGGCGGCGCGGGCGGTGGCAGCCAGGACTATCTTGTCGATTATGGTCTTGGCGAACTTGGGATTCTCCTCCAGATACATATCCAGGGCCGCAGCGGTGGCCTGGGAGACGGCGGACGTCGCCTCAGGGTTGCCGAGCTTGGTCTTGGTCTGGCCTTCGAACTGAGGCTCCGCCACTTTCACGGAGATAACGGCGGTAAGGCCCTCGCGGAAGTCTTCCGGAGCGAGCTCGCCCTTGAACTTGTCGAGGAGCTTGTTCTTCTCTGCATACTGCTTCAGGGAACGGCTGAGGCCCATCTTGAAGCCCTGCAGGTGGGTACCACCCTCGATAGTGTGGATATTGTTGACGTAGGAATAAATCTTCTCTGAATAGCCGCTGTTGTACTGAAGGGCTATGTCTATAGGGATGATCTTGTCGGAAGCGATGCAGACAGGCTGGGGGATGATGGTCTGGGCGCCTGCGTCCAGATACTCGATGAATTCGCTGAGGCCTTTCTCGGAATAGAAGACGTCGCTGCGGAACACCTTGCGGCCGGTGGCCTTGGATTCGCCGCTCTCGTCCTGGACGAACTCGTCCACCTCCTCACGTTCATCGGTGAGTGTAATCTTGATTCCCTTGTTCAGGAAGGCCAGCTCGCGCAGGCGGGCCGCCAGGGTATCGTACTTGTAGTGGGTGGTCTGCTGGAAGATTTCCGGATCCGGGTGGAAGGTAATGATGGTTCCGGTATCGGAAGCCTCCCCTGTCACCTTGACTTCGGTGATGGGCTTGCCCTTGGAGTAACGCTGCTCGAACACCTTCCCCTCGCGGTGCACCTCGGCGACCAGCAGGTCGGACAGTGCGTTAACGCAGGACACGCCCACGCCGTGCAGACCGCCGGAGACCTTGTAGCTGTTCTTGCTGAACTTACCACCGGCGTGCAGCACTGTCAGAACCACTTCCAGGGCGGAACGGTGCTCTTTCTCGTGCATGCCCGTAGGGATGCCTCGTCCGTTATCCGTAACACGGATGGAATCGCCGGGCAGTATGCGCACGTCTATGGTGTCGCAGAAGCCTCCCATGGCCTCGTCGATACTGTTGTCCACGACTTCGTATACGAGGTGATGGAGACCCCTTTCGGAAATGTCGCCAATATACATGGACGGGCGCTTGCGGACTGCCTCGAGTCCCTCAAGGACCTGGATACTGTTAGCGGAATACTGCTCTTCCGCCTGTTTCATCTCTTCCTGATCAATCATAATATCTTAATAAAACTCGCAAATTTACACAAAAAATCACAAACTAAGGGTTATGCCGGCGATGACCGAAGGGCCGTACTGGCAGTACATGGGACTCTGCCTGACCTGATGGTTCAGCAAGTTGCTTCCCTTGAGCCAGACGCCCAGTTTATTGTTGAACTTATACTCGCCCCATACGCCGAGGTCGAGATACCAGGGCAACTCCACGGTAGTGTCGTTCACCACGGCCGAACGGCTGGTAGACATATTTCCGGAGATACCGGCGTATATACGTTTCATCCAGTTGTAAGACGCCTTAAGGTCCGCCCTTACGGCCGCGGGCATGAACACCCTCTCTTCCACCCCTTCAGGCAGCCAGTTGTAATGAACTGCACCCTGAACGTCTACGCGTTTGTTGCTCCATGCAAAATCCAGGTCTGCATGAAGCATGCCGAAGCTGTTGAATGTCAATGTCTCACCACCTGTGGCGCTTACGGTCCATAGAGGTGCGTCCTCAACGAAGACATATCCCGCCTTGAGGTCTGCACGGAGACCGAAGCCGGTAAAGCCGCGGGCACCCAGATACAGGTCGGCAATTTCCCGGACGGAACGGGGAGTTTCATAACTCATGAAATAGCGGTGAGCCATGGTTTTGTAATCCCAGTAGCTCAGCATGTTGTTCTGTCCCACAGCCCCGGCGTACAGTACCAGATGCCTGTCAAGAAGGCTGCAGTTTACTTTCAGGGCGGGACTTATATCGAGCACATTGGTATAATAGCTCTTCCAGCCCAGCCTGAATCCGGCCTCGAAATCCCATACTCCTTCACCGAACTGAACGCTGGGATGCCCTTCAAAACCGGTATAAGCATTGTTGTAAACGAAGTCCAGATCAAATCCTACGCGCAGCCTTTCGCTAACATAAGGCAATACCATGAATGTTGCCTTCACATCGTGATCCTGCTGGGGAGCCCATCCCTCAAGCGTGTCGTTTACGTAACGGTATCTGACATCCGCCCTGTAGGTGAAGCCATAAGGCTCATCATTGCCTACGCTGACATGTGCGTAAGGAGCGTGCCCGATGGCGTTATGGTAAAGCTCGTGCCCGGTGAACAGGCCCTCGTACGCCAACTCGGCGCGAAGCACGGACCTGCCTATGTTGAAGCGGGTGTCCACGCCGGCGACGGGATTGAAATCCCAGCCGTTGTACAACGTACCCTTGTCGGCCACGAAAGTATCCTCCGCAATCTTCAGGTAGTTGCCGTAGAATCCCCTGCCGGTCGCAAATACATTCACGGCGGCGCGCTTGCGGTCCAGTGCGGACCATACCAGGTCCAGCTCGGGCTTGAGCACCCAGCCGGCACCTGCACGCAGGTACAATTTGCGTCCGTCATAAGCCCCGGCGGCCGGGGTAATCATCACGGAATACGGCGAGAATTCATATGCTCCCTTGTACGGGGACTCGAATACGGAGTAATCGAAATGATAGTTGAAGCGCAGCATGGAATCGGGGACCGTCATGGCCGGACCCTGCTTGGTGACGTCGTTTATACGGGTCTCGTACTCGTTTGTCACCTGCACCTCCGGATTAAGATTCTGGGCACCGAGTCCCAGAGGCAGGAGGAATGCTGCAATCAGTATGATGTGTCTTTTCATTTCCAGCGTAACTAGTTAAGTTTGTCAAGTCTGAGCTGTACGAGATCCAGGATGTCGTCGTTCTGGCGCTCCGGAGTGTAACCGTCACGTATACTCTGGAGGGTGGCCTTGGCCTGGTCTTTCTTACCCTGCTGCACGAAGGTGTCGGCAAGGGTCACATAGCATCGTGCCAGCCAGTAGTTCTGGCTGCCGAACTTTTCGGAGAAGTCGAATACCTTCGACTGTACGGAAGCGTAATCGGCCCTGTCGAAGGCGTCCTGGATCAGGATGTAGCAGGCTTCCGCGCCTTCGTCGGTGGCCGGCTGGGCGGACAGCTTGAGGAACTCTGCCAGGGCTTCGTCGCGACGGCTGCAGGACAGCAGGGACTTTGCCTTGATGTACGACGCTTCGCGCATCTGGGCGTCAGTCTGGCCGGACAGGGCTTCCACCGCTGCGGCAGCATCGGCCGCCTGGGCATAGGAACGGGCCTTGTAGGCGGAGCGCATCATGCCGTAAAGGGCCATGACGCGGTTGTCGTCAAGCTTTGCCCTGTCGCGCAGGCGCACATAGCCGTCGTAAGCCGCGGAATAACGCTCGAGGCTGTAGTTCAGTTCCGCCGAACGGAGCATGGAGCTCTCCGCGAAGGAACCGGCATCGGGAGCCACTATGACCTTCTCGTAGTAGTCGCAGGCCTTCTCCTTGTTGCCGAGGGCGGCATAGGATTCGGCCAGGTAGAATATGGCGTTGGTGACATGGCTGCCTTCCGGGTAGCTGTCCAGATACTTCTGGAGCGATGCGGCCGCCTGCACATAGTTGCCGGAGAGGTAAACCTGCTCGGCAGTATTGAAGTAAAGGTTCTCCTTGTCCGACTCGGACTTGCCGGAAGCGAGGTTGTTTTCTTCCACATATTCCAGATACTTCTCAGGCGTCTGGAGGGCCTGGTAAATGGACTCTATGGCAAACATTGCATCCTCGGCGTACTGGCTGCCGGGCAGCAGGCGCACGACCTCCTTGTAGCAGCTGAGCGCTTTCTCGTAATCGGAAGTGTTGCGGCTAACCATGCCCATGCCTATCAGCGCCCTGGCCCTGGTCTCCTTGTCTGCGGCATTGTCCCTGAGCAGGCTGAAGGCGCTCATGGCCTTGGTGTTGTCGGAAATGTCCATGTAGGCGCGGCCGAGCTCGTAAAGGCCCTCGGCATACATGGGAGTGGAAGGATCCGCCTTCATCACGAAAGACAGGGCCTCTGCCTTTGCCTTCTTGTTGCCGGTAAGGCCGTAGCACAGAGCCAGCTGATGGTACGGGTAGATGTCTTCGCTCACCCCTATCTCCTTTATGGCGTTTTTGTAGGAATTTATGGCGGAGCTGTAGTTGCGCTGCACGTAATCGCAGTCGGCACGGCGGAGCAAGGCGTCCTTGCGGTAGCTCTTGTCGCCCTCGTTCAGATAAATGTCGAACCAGCGGGCAGCGGGATTGTACTCTTTGTTCTTGAGGTGGGAGTAAGCAACGTTGTAGGAAAGGATCTTGCCTTCGGACTCCTCTTCAAGGGCGGAGAGATTGTAGAGGTCCGCGAAAATCTTCGCGGCCTCCGGGTAATTCTCGGAACGGTAGCAAGCCTCGGCCTGCCAGTAGCGGGCCAGCTGGTTGATCTTGTCGTGCTTGGGCAGATAATAGGCGGCGGCCTTGAGGCAAGGGATGGCGTCCCGGTAGGCCCCGCTGGCTATGAGCTGCTCGCCGCGGAGGAAGTACGCCTTGACGTAATTGCTCTGCTGGTCTGCGTCCAGCTCGTCTATCTTGTCGTATGCCTCGACCGCACCCACGTAATCCCGGTTGTACAGGGATGCCAGGGCCATGTAGCTGTAAATCTCATCTCCTCGTTTGGAGGTGTTGTAGCGTGAAATATACTCCCCGAAAGGCTTGGTGTCCTTGTTCAGGTCGAAGGCCAGTTTGGCATAGTTGAACATGGCGTCTTCCTGGAGATTCTTGTCCCAAGCAACTTCGGAGGCCCCCTTGAAGGCATTCATCGCAGCCACATTGTTGCCCGTATTCAGATAGGCGTTGGCCAGCTGGTAATTGGCAATCTGCCCCAGGGAGTCGCTGCGCTCCGTCATCTTGTTGAAGTTCCCTATGGCGCCTTCCCAGTCCTCCATGGCATACAGAACAGAACCGGCGAAGAACCAGTCTGCACGGCTCATGTTATCCTGGGAAATGTCGTAATAATACTCCATGGCCTTTTCCTTCTCCCCGTTCACGAGGAAGGCCTCGGATATCATGCGGGCGAGGCGCTGCTTGCGTATGGACGGCTGGCCTTCGAACTGGGCCACCCCTTCCGAAAGCACGTAATCGTAGTCTTTCTGCATGAAGTGGCAGTCTACCAGGTAGAAGTTGGAGAGCTGGTCGAAGCGGGGGTCTTTGGCCGAAAGCTCGAACCACTTTATGGCTTCGGAGAAGTCTTTGTCGCAGTAGGCCATATAGCCGAGGGCGTAGCGTGCCGGAGCCTTGTAGTCCGACATTGGCAGGTCTTCCACCTTCAGGAAGCCGTCACGTGCGTCCGCATACCTTCCGGCCACGTAGTCGCAGTAGCCCTGCTTGAACGCCAGCTCCGGAAGCATCACGTCCTCCAGAGTGCCCGGCGCCACATTCTGCAGGCGCGCGGCGGCGTCATCGTAGCGGGCCGCGTCGAACAGCACCCGTCCGTACTCCCAGTTAATCTGTGACGAGAGCGGAGAACTCTCCCACTTCTCTTCGTAATCCTTCACCAGAACGTCCAGGCCGGCGCTTTTCATCTTGATTGCACACAACAGCGCGTACCCGTCGCTTACGTTGTCTCCCTTGATGCGGTCGAAGAGAGAAGCGGCGCGTTCGTACATCCCGGAATTATATAGTGAGACCGCCTCGCGGAAGAGCTCCGTGCGCCCGTCAGAAGCCGCATTCAGCGACACTGAGAGCAATATGGCAGCCAATAATAATCTTACTCGCATAAAAATGGTATTTTAACTTACAAATTTACTCAAAATAACTTATATTTGCAGAGTTTAAGGCCAGAAAAATCATGAAAAATGTGATATTTTTCAAAGATGCTGACATCACAAGCGGCGAGAGCATCGTCGTCTACGGAATGAATATGGAAGTCCGCGAGGGCGACCTGGTCTATATCGTCGGCAAAGTTGGTACGGGAAAGACATCCATAATCCGTACCATAATTGCAGAAAACCCCCTTCAAAGCGGCGAAGCCGAGGTCTGCGGCTACAATCTGGCGAAGATACGCAGCCGTGAAGTACCCATGCTCCGACGCAAACTGGGCGTGGTTTTTCAGGACTTCCAGCTGCTCATGGACCGCAGCGTGGAAGCCAACCTTGATTTCGTGCTCAAATCTACCGGCTGGAAGGACCGCGAAGCGATGGACAAGCGTATCGCCGAGGTCCTCGACGCCGTGGGGATGCAGACCAAGGCCCACAAAATGCCCCACCAGCTTTCCGGCGGCGAGCAGCAGCGCATAGCCATAGCCCGCGCCATCCTCAACTCCCCTGAAGTCATTATCGCAGACGAGCCCACGGGAAACCTTGATGCAGAGACCGCAGAAGGCATACTCCAGCTCCTCATGCAGATCAACCGCGAGCAGGGCACCGCAATCGTAATGGTGACCCACAACCGCAATATAATAGAACGCTACCCGGGAAGGGTATTCGAGACCAAGAACGAAACTTGCAAAGAGATATGAAAGAATTTGAACTCAAAGTACAGAACTGGCTGGAAGGAGACTTCGACCAGGCTACCAAAATGCAGATTCTCAAACTCCGCAACGAGGATCCTGCAGCACTCGAAGATGCATTCTACAAAGATCTGGAGTTCGGAACCGGAGGCCTCCGCGGCATCATGGGCGTTGGCACCAACCGCATGAACAAATACACGGTGGGAATGGCCACCCAGGGTCTTGCCAATTACATCCTTCAGCATTATGACGGCGACGACCCCCGCGTTGTCATTTCTTTCGACTCCCGCAACAACAGCAAGGATTTCGCCCGCATAGCAGCCGACGTGCTCTCCGCCAACGGAATCCACGTATTCATATTCGACAACATCCGTCCTACGCCGGAAATGAGCTACGCCGTACGTCTCAAGAAGGCAGTGGCCGGCATCATGATTACCGCCTCCCACAACCCCAAGGAGTATAACGGATACAAGGTCTCCTGGTCCGACGGCGGTCAGGTGACCTCCCCCGTAGACAAGGAAATCGTAGCCGAGGTGGCGAAGATTACCGACCCTTCCATGGTGAAGTTCGAGGCCGGCCTGCGCTGCGGCGAGATCGAGTCCATGGGCGCCGATGTAGACGAGCTCTACCTCAACGACCTGCTCTCCCTGCGCCTCAGCCCGGATGCCGTAGCCAGGCACAACGACTTCAAGATAGTCTACACTCCCCTTCACGGATGCGGCGTACGTCTGGTACCCGAAATCCTCAAGCGAAGCGGCTTCAACAACATAATCCACGTCCCCGAGCAGGACATCTCCGACGGCAACTTCCCCACCTGTGTCTCCCCCAACCCTGAGGAGCCGGCAGCCCTTAAGCTGGCGATAGAGAAGGCCGAGGCCACCGGAGCCGACCTGGTAATCGGAACCGATCCCGACGCCGACCGCGTGGGCATCGCCGTACGTGACGACGAAGGCAAGATAGTGCTGTTCAACGGCAACCAGACGGCCTCCATGCTCACCTACTACATTCTCAGGCGCTGGAAGGAGCTGGGCAAGCTCGTCCCGGGTAAGTATGTAGTCAAGACCATCGTTACCACCGAGCTCATCAGCGACATCTGCAAGGGATTCGGCGTTCCCGTCTACAACGTGCTCACCGGCTTCAAGTACATTGCCGAAGTGGTGAAGCGCCAGGAAGCCCAGGGCGGCGAGTTCATCTGCGGCGGCGAGGAGAGCTACGGCTTCAACGTAGGCCAGTTCGTCCGCGACAAGGATGCGCCCGTGACCTGTATGATGATTGCAGAGTGTGCCGCATGGGCCGCCGGCGAGGGCCTTACCCTCTATCAGCTCATGCAGAAGATATACAAGGAGTTCGGCTACCGCAAGGAAGGTCTGGTGAGCCTGGTGCGCAAGGGCATCAGCGGCGCACAGGAAATCCAGCAGATTATGGTTGACCTCCGCAACAACCCTCCCAAGGAGCTCTGCGGCTCCCCCGTCAACAAGGTGGTGGACTACCTGGAGCCCGAGAAGACCGGCCAGCCCAAGTCCAACGTGCTGCAGTTCTTCGACGAAGCGGGAGACGTGGTGTCCGTACGTCCTTCCGGCACCGAGCCCAAGATCAAGTTCTACTTCGGGGCCAAGGGCAACGACGCCGACGCCAAGATCGAACAGCTAAAACAACAGTTTACCTAATAGCCAATGATTGAACAGGAAATAAAAGTCAAATACCAGGAGTTCGCGTCCATAGACGAGCTGAACGCCGAGGACAGGGAGCTTGCGCATGCCGCCATAGAAGGCATGCAGGGTTCCTATGCCCCGTATTCCCACTTCAACGTGGGAGCCGCGGTGCGTATGACCAACGGCCAGATTGTACGCGGAGCCAACCAGGAAAACGCAGCATTCCCGTCAGGTATTTGCGCGGAGCGTACAGCCATGTTCGCAGCCAGCGCAAAGTATCCGGACAAAGAGATGGTGAGCATAGCCCTCGCCGGCGGCGTTTACGGGCGTATCACCGATGAGCCGGCTACGCCCTGCGGGGCCTGCCGCCAGGTAATGGCCCAGTACCAGACAAGGTCCGGCAAGCCCATGAGCGTAATCATGGTAGGAGGCAAAAGAATTTGGAAATTCGAGAAGGTGGACGACATTCTTCCGCTGATTTTCGACAGTATCTAAACGAAAAAAGGGAAAGCTGACTGTATCGCACCGCTACAACCTCATACCCTTGCTACCTTCCGGTCCTGGGGGAGTTTTGAGGGAGCTGGTCGTACAGGACTTTCCCGCTGCAAATATAAGAAAATATTTTTAGACAAATCAGAAAGAGGCTGAAAACGCAAATTTTCAGCCTCTTTCATATATAGCAACTATATACTAGATGCAAGTGTAGCCACCGTCGACGGCGATATTCTGGCCGTTGACATAGGTGCTGGCGGGTGATGCAAGGAAGAGGGCGCAGGTGTCGAGCTCTCCGGACTTGCCGTAACGGGCCATAGGGATGCTCTGCTTGGCGATGGCCTGGAAGTAATCGGAATCCAGGGTTGCGGTGGTGAGGTCGGTGTAGAAGTAACCGGGGCAGATGCTGTTGACGGTGATGCCGTACTTGCCCCACTCTGCTGCGAGTGCACGGGTCAGGTTCACGACGCCGCCCTTGGCTGCATGGTAAGGAGCGCTGCCGCAGATGAGGTTGCCCACCAGACCGTACATGGAGGCGATGTTGATGATACGTCCGTAACCGGCCTTGATCATTTCCTTGCCGAATTCGCGGGAGCAGTTGAATGTACCGAAGAGGTCGATGTCGAGCTCCTTCTTGAACTGCTCGTCAGTGATTTCTTCTGCAGGGGCGACTGCACCTGTACCTGCATTGTTCATGAGTATGTCCACGCGGCCGAACTTCTCAATGGTTGCAGCAACTGCAGCCTTGACGCGCTCGGTGTCGGTGATATCGCAGGCGAAAGGCAGAACCTCTACGCCGAATTCTTCATGGATAGCCTTGGCATTCTCTTCGAGAAGGTTCATGCGCCTTGCAAGAAGTACCAGATTTGCTCCCTGGCTGGCGAAAGCCTTGGCCATCTGGAGACCGAGTCCTGTGGATGCGCCGGTTACAACTGCAACACGGCCGGTAAGGTCAAAATAATTTTTCATAAATAATTGATTGTTAGTTATTGTGTATTCTTGTTGAATTCTTTTGGCCGCTTCAGGCTTTGCTCATAGAGCACCTTCCCTTCGGCATCGGTAACTCGTACTGTCACAGGAGCCGTGGCCGTTCTGGCAGTGGCCACGAAGCTGTGCGGCGTACGCCTGTCCTTCATGTTGGACTTGGAGGCTTCGCTCTTTTCGTCCAGCTTGGGAGTTATGTAAGTGATTACGTAAAGCGGTTCGTCCAGCTTGGAGAGTGTAACGTTCAGGGGCTTGCCGTTCTCCAGAATCTCCACCTTCTGGCCGGGTTCGTATCCCCAGTAGTTCACGTAAATCATGTTCTTGAACCTGGGATCGGCATACCAGCTGCGCTCGGGATAGAGTTTATGGAAAATACGGCACTGGGGGTCGTTGCGGTAGAACTCCCCTACTTTGTTAATGTCGTACACCCTCATCATCTCGGGGCTGCCGTTGACGGCCACATAGCGGGGCCGGGGCTCGGCGGCGCTGCAGTCCATCACGTTGAAGGCCTGGTTGCATGAGTCGGAACCTATGGGCTGATAGCCCTCGGGGTGCTGCCACATGCTGCCGGAAGTGGCTCCGAAGATATACTGCTTGAAGCGGGTGAACTGCCCCATGTCGGTGTTGATGTGCTTGTGGGTGTGTCCGGAGAACAGGTACACCTTGGGGAAGTCGCGGAAAATTTCGTAAAGCAGCTCCGCCTGGCCGGGCATGAGTACCTCCGACTTGCTGGCGTCGTTGACCACGGGAACGTGGCAGCAGAAGAACACCCTGGTGTCGGCGGGAACGTACTTGAGGTCTTCCTTCAGCCATTCCAGGTCCTTATCCAGGAAGCGGCAGTTGTAGTTGCGCTTTCCGTTGATGTTCTTGTGCTTGGCGTCAGGTTCGCCGTCGTTGAGGTATTCAACTGAATCCATGAAGATCCAATGGTCGCCGCCTATGTTGACCGAATAGCAGGCGGGACCCCAGGTATGGCGGTAGTTCCATGCCGACACAAAGTCAGTACTCTCGCCCAGTCCGGCAATGGCGCCGTCGTTATCGTGGTTGCCGGTAACCGAATAGACGGGGGTAGGATAGCCGGCCTCTGCCAGGAACTGCTCCGCCTTGTACTCGTTGAAGTCGAAATCGTACCAGTAACGGTCGTGGGCAAAATCTCCGAGGTTGACGGTATAAACCGCACCCTTGGCAGACATCTGCCCGTACTCTTTCTTTATTACCGGAAGCACTGTCTCCTTGAACCTGCCCAGGTCGTTCCTGGAAGGGTCGTTAGCAAAGTGGCAGTCGGTAATGAAGATTATGCCATACTGGTCCTGATTTTCCTCAACCAGCTTGAAATCATGGACTTCCGTCTTATTGGACGGCTTGGTAAGCATTTGCCAGAAAGCGGGACGGATGGCATCTGCCATCTCCGCCCTGTAGCCGGAAGGAGTGGTGATGAACACTACGCTGTCGGCCTTGTCGGTCTTCATCTTATAGCGGCCGCGGGCATTGGTGAGCACAACCTGGCGGCCGTCGGACACCTGCACGCCGGCAAGCGGACGTCCTGCTGCGGTCACCTTGCCCTTGACGACGCCGGCAGAGACAGCCAGTGGCAGAATCAGCAAGGCAGTTAGAAGGATGGCACGTTTCATGACCTGATGTATTTCAGTACCGGCTGACGCGCGGCCGTGGTCTCGTCGGGACGTCCAATGGGCGTATTGTGAGGGGCCGTATGCAGCATTTCGGAATCTTCTGCCGCCTCGCGGGCAATGACGCGCATCACCTCGATGAAGGCATCGATGGTCTCCAGCGACTCGGTCTCCGTGGGCTCTATCATAATGGCCTGGTGGAAGAGCAGCGGGAAGTAGATGGTGGGTGCGTGGAAGCCGTAGTCCAGCAGCCTCTTGGCCACGTCCAGGGTGCTTACGCCGTTGGGCTCGGCAAGGCCGTCGAACACGAATTCGTGCTTGCAGACGGTGGGTATGGGCAGCTTGTAGCAGTCCTTGAGGCTCTCCTTGATGTAGTTGGCGGAGAGGGTCGCAAGAGGGCCGGCCATCTTGAGGTTCTCGCGTCCGAGCGCCAGGATGTAGGCGCATGCGCGGAGGATGATGCCGAAGTTGCCGTGGAAGCCGCTGGTGCGGGGTATGTCCAGAAGGGGCACGAGCTTGTCGGCCACACCTACGGGACCGCTGCCGGGGCCGCCTCCGCCGTGAGGGGTGGAGAAGGTCTTATGCAGGTTGAGATGCATGATGTCGAAGCCCATGTCGCCGGGGCGCACGACTCCCATGAGGGGGTTCATGTTGGCGCCGTCGTAGTACAGCAGGCCTCCGCATTCGTGTACGAGTTCAGCTATCTCCTTGATATCGCGCTCGAAGAGGCCGAGGGTGTTGGGGTTGGTCATCATGATGCCGGCGATGTCGGGGCCGAGGAGTGGTTTGAGGTCCTCCACGTCCACGAGGCCGTTTTCCTTTGACTTGACGACTACTATGTCGAGTCCGCAGACGGCGGCGCTGGCGGGGTTGGTGCCGTGGGCGCTGTCGGGGACTATCACCTTGGTGCGGGCGAGGTCTCCCCTGCTCATGTGGTATTCGCGCATGAGCATGAGGCCGGTGAGTTCACCGTGGGCGCCGGCGCAGGGCAGGAAGGTGAAGTGCTTCATGCCGGTTATTTCTGCGAGGGCTTTGTCCATGAAGTCATAGACTGCCTGGATGCCCTTCGTGGTTTCTTTCGGCTGGAGGGGGTGTATGCCGTTGAACTGGCCGACTATCTCTTCGTTTATCTTGGGGTTGTACTTCATTGTACAGGAGCCCAGAGGATAGAAGCCGGTATCAACGCCGAAGTTCATCTGGCTCAGATTCGTATAGTGACGCACCACATCAGGTTCACTCACCTCGGGCAGATCCAACGGTGCTTCGCGCCAGACGCTGCCGGCTGACGTCGAGGCTGCAGCCCAGGCAGGGACGTGCCACCCTCGGCACGGAAGAGGGGGGACCACGTCAGTGGTGGGGTCGGAAGAAATCGGAGAATTTTGCGATCCTGCAAAATTGGACGAATCTTCCGACTCCCTGCCGGGCTGGCAGCCAAGAAGGCATGACGGCAGCGAATAGCCAATCCGGCCGGGTTTCGAGAGTTCGAATATCAGTTTATCGTAGTATTTCATAGAGCGGCCTCCTTGATAACGTTAACGAGATTATCGATCTCCTCTTTGGTACGGCGCTCGGTGACGCAGAAGGTCACGTAGCCTTCTTCGGTCTGGAGGGCGGCGAAGAAGCCGGCGTCCAAAAGCGCCTGCTGGAGCTTCTTCACATCGCACAGAGGCTTGAGTGCGAACTCCTTAAGGAACTCGCGTCCCTCGAACGGATCCTCGAACTTGCCCGTGGCGAGCAAAGCGTCGTGCAGGTAATGGGAACCGGCGTAGCAGAGCTCGTTGAGCTTGCGCATGCCTTCCGGGCCCATGAGGGAAAGGTACACCGTGCACCACAGGGCCAGCAGGGACTCGTTGGAGCAGATGTTGGAAGTGGCCTTCTCGCGGCGGATGTGCTGCTCGCGAGCCTGAAGGGTAAGCACGAAAGCGCGGCGGCCTTCGGCGTCGGCGGTCTGGCCCACGATACGGCCGGGGAGCTTACGCATCCACTCGTTCCTGCAGGCCATGAAGCCAACGTAAGGGCCTCCGTAGCAGAGAGGTATGCCGAGGCTCTGCCCGTCTCCTACGGCGATGTCGGCGCCCCATTCGGCAGGAGACTTTACCACGGCGAGGGCGGAAGGGTCGCAATATTCGACCAGCAGGCCGCCCGCCTCATGTACCATGTCCGCAAGGCCAAGGTGGCTCTCGATGATGCCGAAGCGGTTGATCGACGGCACGATGACGCCGGCAAGGTCAAGCGTACCTTCGCCGACGGCCTCGTACACGTCGTCCGTAACCACCAGGTTGATGCCGGAATACTTGGCATAGGTCCTCAGAACCGCCAGCACGTTGGGCAGCAGGCGGTCGGATGCGACCACGGTGTTGCGCTTGCGGGTGCAGGCGACGCACATGCGCATGGCCTCCGCAGCAGCGGTGGGGCCGTCGTACATGGAGGCGTTCGCGACATCCATTCCGGTGAGGTTGCAGATCATGGTCTGCCACTCGAAAATGTAGCGCAGCGTACCCTGGGAGATCTCGCACTGGTAGGGAGTGTAAGCAGTAAGGAACTCCGAACGGGAGGTGATATAAGGGATCACGGAAGGGGTGTAGTGGTCGTAGGCACCGGCGCCGACGAACACCTTGAGTTCGGTGTCCTTGGCGGCCAGGTCCTTGAACCAGGCACGCACTTCCTCCTCGCTCTTGGCGGAAGGCAGGTCATATTCGCCCTTGTGGACGAACTCTGCCGGCACATCGGAGTACAGCTCATCCATGGACTGCACGCCGATACGCTCCAGCATGGTCCGGATGTCCTCCTTTGTGTGGGGGAAATATGAAAAGTTGCTCATTTCTACTTGGCGATAGCTGAGTAGGCGGCTGCATCCATGAGGGCGGAGAGTTCGGACTCGTCGCTCATGCGCACCTTGATGATCCAGGCAGCGTAGGCATCCTCATTGACTTTCTCGGGAGCGGCCTCAAGTTCGGAGTTGACTTCTACCACGGTGCCGCTGACGGGGCTGTAGAGTTCGCTGGAAGCCTTCACGCTCTCCAGGGCGCCGAATTCTTCGCCGGCCTCGACCTCGTCGCCTTCGGAGGGAAGGTCAACATAGGTGATATCGCCCATCTCGGCCTGTGCGAAATCTGAAACTCCTATGACGGCGATGCCGTCTTCTACTTTTACCCATTCATGTGACTCGCTGTAAAGGAGTCCTTCGATGACTTTGCTCATTTCTTATAGTTTGTTTTGTAAAAACGTTTCTTGACCACGACGCCCGGGAAGGTGTTCTTGCGGATGCGTACGTACAATTTGGTGTCCAAAGCTGAGTAGGCGCTGTCCACGAGGGCGAAGCAGATGCTCTTTTCCAGGGAAATGGAATGGTATCCGGTAGTGACTTCTCCCACCACGGTGCCGTCTTCCAGCTCCACGGGGTAGCCGTGACGAGGGATGGCCTTGTCTGCCAGCTCTATTCCCACCAGCTTGCGGGCCACGCCTTCCGCCTTCTGCTTAACCAGGGCGTCCTTGCCGATGAACTCGGGCTTGTCCAGCTTGCAGAACATGGAGAGTCCGGCCATAACGGGGCTGATTTCCGGGCTTAGCTCGTCTCCGTAAAGCGGCAGGCCGGCCTCGAAACGCAGGGTGTCGCGGCAACCGAGCCCGCAAGGCTTGATTCCGTCTTCCAGGAGAGCGGCCCACATGTCCTTGATATTGTCAGGAGACGCATAGATTTCGAACCCGTCTTCCCCGGTATATCCGGTACGGCTCACGATGACGCGGCCGCCGTCTTCGTCTTCCAGGTCGTAGAAGGTGTAGAATTCAAGCTCGCGCAGCTCCTCGATGCCGAAATAGCGCACCAGGGCGTCCTCTGCCTGAGGGCCCTGGAGGGCAATCTGGCCCCAGGAATCGGAATCGTTGAACACTTCCGCCTGATAACCTTCGACCTGCTCCTTCATCCACTCGTAATCCTTGTCGATGTTGGCGGCGTTGACCACCAGCAGGAAGCCGCTTTCGAACTCCTTGTAGACGAGCAGGTCGTCCACCACTCCGCCGTCCGGATAGCACATCATACCATAAAGGATGTGTCCCGGCTCCAGGCCGCGTACGTCGTTCGTGAAGATGTGGTTGACGAAGGCCTCGGCATCCGGCCCGTCGATAAAGATTTCGCCCATGTGAGATACGTCGAACATGCCTGCGGCTTTGCGTACGGCATTGTGTTCGTCGATTATGCCGGAATACTGTATGGGCATGTCAAAGCCTGCGAAGGGACTCATTTTAGCCCCGAGAGCGACGTGCTCGTCGTGCAGGCATGTGGTTTTGAGTTCTTGGTCCATAGTTCGTCAAAGATACGAACTTTATAGCGCTTTTCCAAGAATAAAAGATGGCTCCGTGTAGCTTTTTTCTATATCTTCTATGGCCCTTACATCGGCGGTCCCCAGAAGCTCTTCACCCCGGCTGAAAGCCTTGATCAAGGCGTCGCATAGTTCCTCCGGGGAAAGCTCCAGTCCAAGTTCCGAAAGATTGGCCACCCGCTGCCGTACAGACCGGATTCCGTGCTTCGCCAGCTTCTCCCCCGTGGGCGTTATGGCCTTTGCGAGCATGTCGAAATCGACCGAATGCAAAAGCGTCCCGTGGACTATGCTTCCGTGCGGCAGGCTGAAGAAGGCGTTGCCGGAAACTTTGGCCCCGTCGACCAGTATATCGTTGTGCGCCGTGCATACGGCCGGCAGGCCGAGGGACTGCAGGACACCCGCATACTGGTCAAGGAAACTCTTAAAGACTGTTTCCACCCCTTTCTGAGAAGTGATGTAGGAAACCATGATGTTCCCCATGTCCGCATAGACGCATCCCCCACCGCTTTTGCGGCGTACTATATTAATGCCGTGCTCCATGCAGAAAGGCAGGTTGACTTCCGTCTCCAGAACCTGGTTGCGCCCTATTATAACCGTAGGAGCCACCCTCCAGACAAAAAAGCCGCAGCCGTAAGCCGCAGCCACATGCTCCTCCATAGCCAGGTAGAAAGACAAAGGTCTTCCAGCAGAATCCGGGAGGACTATGTGCTTCATTATTGCAACAGTTTCAGATCCTTCTTGAGAATCATCTTGGGCTCCATCATGGATACCTTCTGGAAAAGCCTGATACGGTTGCCCAGGGACAGGAAGACCTTGTCTTCGTGTTTTCCCTTGCGCCACCACTTGTAGAAGCCTACAGGATCGTTCTCGTAAGGAATCTTTGCCAGGATGCCTGTGCTGTAACCGGGATAGTCGATAATGAGCTGAAGGCCCATGAAACGTTTGTAATATTCGGGATCCGCTCTGCGGAGCTTGCTGACAAGAGGATTCAGCACTTCAAAGTTATCGACCTGTAACACCTTGTCTTTCACTATCATACGATGAATCCGGACGGGATCGGCATTGAGCCATGCCCCAACTTTCATGGTGACGGGGCCTTCTTCGGTGTCGAGCGTGAGCTCATCCATCGAGTAGTAAATCTTCTCCGGATCCAGAGGGAACAGTGCTTCTGCTTCCATCAAATAATACTCTACATAGGTGTACAGTTGGCAAATTTAAGAATTTTTTTTAGATTTGTTAAGTTATGAACATATTTATTAACATCAGCGGCGTTTACGACGAAGAATCCTGGTTCCCGGAAGGTTCCCGGATTATAAACCTCAGACACCTTGAAGGCTGCTGCTGTTATTGTGATCCCGAAGCGGAAGCGGCCCTCCGTGAGGCCATCGCCCCGTATCCAGCCTGCGGTCTCCACTGGATAGACACAGGCGACTACCATTACCTGAGCAAGCTGTGGATGGAAAAGATAGACGAGCCTTTTGTGCTGGCGCTGTTCGACAACCACCCCGACGACCAGCCCGGAGCATTCGGTAACCTGCTGAGCTGCGGCAGCTGGGTGCAGGCGGCAAGGGAAAGCCTGCCCATGATGAAGGCCGACTACCTGAACACCGGAACCATTCCCGGAGACCTTCCGGTGTACTTGTCCATAGACCTGGATGTAATGCCCGGGCAATTCGCCCGTACGGACTGGGACCAGGGAGAAATGTCTCCCAACAGCCTGCTTGCCGCCATTGACGAAATTGCCCGCGGGCATCGAATCCTGGGTGCCGACATTTGCGGAGGCATCACATCGTCCAAGGGAGCCCTGGCCGAAGACTTCGCCGTCAACTCCCGCACCCGGGAGCTTTTAAACAGTTATTTCAGTTATCTTACAAAAACCAGGTGACTTGCGCTCAATGCGCCGTCCCAGGACGTTACGGTAATTTCCATGCATGAACCCGGAGGAGCTTCATCAAGGGCACTTACCGAAAAGCATAGACCCGACCAGTCGAGTACTGTATCAAAGCAGTCTGCATCCCCGCTCAGCTCATAAGTATAATCTCCCGCCTCATAACTGATGTTTGTATCTATGTAGATATTATCCCATTCTCCGGGCTCGAGCTCCGTATAAGAGGTCCGGAAACCGAGGGAACGTGTATCGCAGACTGTACAGCTGCTCCTCCAGTCGTTGCGGAAGCAGACATCGTCCGTGAAACGCAGTGTTATGTTGTAACGCCAGTTACGGTTTACGTCAAAGTTGCTGCATGCGTCTTCCCCCAGGAAAAACTTGGTCACTACAGGCTCCGCCTTGAACTCTCCCCTTATGTCTGTATATTCTCCCTCCACTTCGATATAAGTGCAGAATCCCGGATCACCTCCGGACTGCGTAACCCTTGCGGGGTTTTTCAGGTTCGGATCGGTGTTGTTGGGAAGCAGAGTCCCCTGCTTGTTTTCCAGCACATAGAACTTGGTCTCCCAGCCGCTGTTGAGCAAGACCATGTCGTTGCTGTCAGACAGATCCCCGTCCGTCACGTCCCCGCTCCCCTGCGCCCGGCCGTCCCCGAAGAAGGGGCATACCGTATTCATCTGGCGCACTTTTACAGAGTTGATCGTGAGGCTGCCGTGCTGCAATCCGGATTTATCCAGCTGCAGGGTGATATCAGCCACCAGCCGTTTGAGCTTGACTTGCACAACGGGCTGGTACTTTGCAACGGTTATAGTCTCGCGTCCGCACATTGGGATGCCGTTCGCTATTATGTCGTCCATTCCTCCTATCCTGTACACAAAATCATTCAAGGCGGCATCAAGCGAAGCAGGAGGCGTATGTACACTGTTGTTGGCAACCACGATTATATCATAGGTCGAACCGACAATCAGGCGGGTAGAGACGGTCATGGCGGAGGAGCCGCCGGCGTCCCTGTTCATGCACAACCTTGTCCTCAACACCCCGGAATCGTAGATAAATATATCCACTTTATTCAAAGACATCTGTTCGTCCGGGATGCAGCTTTTTGTGCCTTCGTACGTATCCGCATCTGCGATTATTGCGAAAACCACATCACTCTGCTCCTCCAGGTCTTCAACCGGTGGCATCCTTTCATACTCGCAGGCGCATATAGTGCAAAGTGCGAGCAGTATTGTTATACAATATCTCATAATTTAGTATTCAATTATCGGGATTGTTTCCTGGCCCCAGCCTTCTATTGTCAGGGCAGCATACGATTTTTCCAAATCGACCGTCATGGAAATATCCCTCAGATCTTCATCCTTAAAACTGTATCCGGAGGACGCTATCAAGGCCCCGAGAGCAATTGAGCGCACTGTCTCCCCACCTACGATTACATTCAGGGAAAGGTCGTCGTCCAGTTGCCTGGGCAGACGTATGCAATAGTCCCGGGAGTCCTTGTCCCCTTCAGGAAGGCAGTTGAAGTCCCCTTCGTACGGAGCGGCGTCCAACAGGTCGTAACCGCTGACTTTACCGCTTATGCCAAGGGTCATACCTTCCTTCAGATTATAGACAGTCAGGAGCAAACGCGCAAAGTTCTTATGCAAGCTTACCTGGTATTCCATGCTCTCTCCCGTCAAGTCAGTGCTGGTATTGCTGCTGAACAATTCATCACACTGGTTCTCCGTCTTTATACCAAGCCTTCGGCCCTTCAGGAGACTCATGTTTGTAATGCCGGTGAAAACTGTTATCATAGTTGGTTTGCGGCTGACGGTAATCATGCAGTTGCCGGACTCGAAGTCTTCCCTGCTCAACATTTCCTGTTTTACCACTGACCCGTCCTGTACAAGGCTGACTACGACGCTTCCTTCTGTCTTGAGCTTTTCAGTAGGCCGGATCAACAAGTCACAGGGACAGCCTGAGCGGTTTTCCTTGACGGTGCATGCACATGGAAGCAAAAGAGCAACCATACATAAAATCCGGCGCATAAGGCTTAATTGAAAGTCTCGGTGTATGAATGCCCCGTACTCCAGTTGTCTACCTGTATGGTGAATGTGCAGCTCTGGACAGACGACACCTCCTCTCCCGGCACGTCCGCTTTCGGCGAACCGGGTCGTTTAAGTATAAGCTCGGTAATACGATATACCTTGTTCCTCTCAAGCACTCCCCTGCTTCCGTCCTTAATGCCCGGAAGGGTTATGGGATAATAACAAGTTTTACCGTTGTACTCACATTCCACAATAAGCCTGGTCCTTCGGGCATCGAACGAAGTGCCTCCGAACTCGTCATCGGTCACGCCGTTGGGATAAGCATAGAAGGTGTGTACCGTGGCATCAGAATCCCCGTCCATGAGGGTTGAGTTCAGATTCTCATCTACCAGAAGGGCCTTTCCGGCCGCATTCAGGTTTCCTATCACTCCCATCTGTACGCAGAAGCTGGAAGGAATCCCTGCTTCCGCCGCCAGGTTGCTGAGGTTGGCAACATTGCTGAGATATACCTTTTTCACATAAAGTGGGATCTCGGAATATGCCGTTTCCTCAAAATTCCTTATAATCTTCTCCAGTACAACCTTGCACGCCAGGCGCTTGAGATGGAACTGAATTGTGCCGGACTGGGTTATGGTAAGCTCCTGACAATCGCTCATTATCAGTTTTGTGGTAGTGTTGTTTGTAAGGTTGTATTCATTCATCAGCAATTCATCCAGGTCGGTGGCAGTACACTTGGCCGGCAAGTTGCCTAACGCCCAGAGTGTCTTTGTGCCTGGAATAACATTCAGTGCCAACTGGCTGCCGCTGGACACATAATCAGTAGTAGTTTCAAGGTCCCCGCGGTTATTGAATACCATGACCTGTACCTTATCCAGTGCCAGGTCGGCGTTTTCTGTAACATAGGCCTTGGTTCCGGCAGGCTCCACATTCAGCTTCAGTGTTACCGGCTCCGGCTCAAAAGCTGTGGGCTGGGAATCCTTGGTGCAGGCACACAATGCAGACACTGCTGCAAATACGAACAATATCTTTTTCATATCCTTCCCCTCCTACATTTCATATTGTACATCTTCTTCGTCCGAGATGTGAATCAGTTTGCTGCAGATTACGTCCACGTAAGTCCTGTCGCTCCCGTCTTCTGCCGTAACGCGCTGGATCTGCAGCCTCCCCCACAAATGTACGGCACAGCCTTTCTCAAGAAGGTCAAGATCCTGGATGTGCTTGCCCTCGAAAGCAGTTACGTTGTGCCATTGGGTTTCGATAACCGGCGCACCTTCCTTGTTTTTATAAGCGCGGTTGGTTACCACTGTGAATTTTGCCATCTGCTTGTCGTTGATGTACTGCATTCGTACATTCCCGACAATGCCAAGCAACTCGATTCGGTTGATTTGTTCCATGAGTTTCTCATTTTTTAAGTTTACAATCGGGCATCCCGGCGAGGCACGCCTTCGTCCCGTTTGCAAAGTAAAACAATGAGGTGCACACCGGAAAGAAAAACGGGCACCGGCACGCAGATATTTACGATTCTTTGCCTTTTACGCCCAGACCGAAAGAATTCGGAATACAATATTACTTATGAAACGTTTTCTCTTTATGAAAAAAAACGCAAAATGTGATTTACGTTTTTTTCAGTTCCTTGGACATACCGTAAACCCGGCATATATTTGGCGCCATGTACAAATTGATAAACGACGACGAAGACAGGCATTGTCTGGAATGCGGCGAACCTCTCTACGGCCGCACGGACAAGAAATTCTGCAACATTTCGTGCAGGAGCAAATACCACGGACAGTTGCGCCGGTGGCATAACGCGCTATACACCAACACCCTGAACAGCCTTAACAGGAACTATGAGATACTGGAACACTTGTACAGGCTGCACAGCACTTTCTGCCCGATAAGGGAACTCACGGAGATGGGATTCCTGCCGGACTTCGTCACCCACAGGGCAGAAAAAAAAGGAAAGCACCTGGAATACAGGTGCTTCGACTTCATTTACAATTTGAGCGACAACAAGTTATTCAACCTGCGCAGGCTTTGACACCAGGTTGCCCAGGCACGCATCGAAGTCCTCTTCGGAAATCATCTTGCAAGTGCCGTTCAACTCGGCGCCCATCTCAACCTGAAGCCTGCGGACGTGCAGGTTTCCGGTAATGGACGAAGTGCCTTTAAGGGAAAGCACATCCTTCACATATACGTCGCCTTCAATTTTACCCCAGAGGTCCAGGTTGCCGCAAAGCAGCGTACCGACAATGACGGCATGCTCGCCTACAACGATACGGCCTTCGGAGTACAGTTTCCCGTCAACCTTTCCGTCTATGCGGATATCATTGGAAGACTTGATCTCGCCTGTTACAGAGGTGCCTTCCGAGATGCGGCTGACAGAATTGACGTCCACTATTTCTGCTAGTTTGCCCATATATTTGAAGCTTTAAAAGAGGTCTTTACCGTGACAGTTCTTGTATTTCTTGCCGCTGCCGCAAGGGCAAGGGTCATTACGGCCTACACGCTTCTCCACCTTAACGGGAGCATTTGACTTCTGCTCGCCGTTGGTGCTCAGCTCACTGTGCTGGGTCTGCATCTGGGACATGTCTGTCCTGCGCTGCATAGCCCTCTGAGGAGGCTGGTTGCGGTCCTGAAGAGGAACGAAGGCACGGAAGAGGAAGGAGAGCACATCCTGGTTGAGGGCCTCCAGCATCTCGGAGAAGAGGTTGTAACTCTCGAGCTTGTAAACCACGATAGGGTCTTTCTGCTCGTACGCCGCGTTCTGGACGCTCTGCTTAAGGTCGTCCATGTCGCGCAGATGCTCTTTCCAATGCTCGTCAATCTGGTAGAGTATGATGTTCTTGCTCAGGGTCTTGGAAATCTCCTTGCCGCCGTTCTCGTAGGCTTTCTCCAGATTTACGGAGAGATTGATGACCTTGCGGCCGTCGGAAACGGGGATGGCAATATTCTGATACATGGAGCCCTGCTTCTCATAAACCTCCTTGATAATAGGATAGAGCTTCTGGTCCAGACCGTCCATGCGGCGCCTGTAAGTCTCCTGCATCACCTGGCAGATACGGCGGACCAGGTCCTGCCTCTTGATCTTCTCATATTCAGCGGCAGTGATCTCAAGGTCGATGGAATAACGGGCCATGAGGGACTCGCGGAAGTCTTCGCAAGTCATGCCCTCGCACTTCTCCACGAAGAGGGATGCGGAGTCTACCATCATGTTCTGGAGGTCGATTTCCACCTTCTCGCCGGAGATTGCGTTGCGGCGGCGGGAGTAGATGGCTTCACGCTGATAATTCATGACGTCGTCGTACTCCAGCAGGCGCTTACGTATGCCGAAGTTGTTCTCCTCCACCTTCTTCTGTGCGTTCTCGATGGCACCGGAGAGCATGGAGCTTACGAGTGCCTCGTCGTCACGCATACCCATCTTGTCCACCATACCTGCGATACGCTCCGAGCCGAAGAGACGCATGAGCTTGTCTTCCAGAGAGATGTAGAAGGTCGACGAACCCGGGTCGCCCTGACGTCCGGCACGGCCTCGCAGCTGACGGTCGACTCGGCGGGAGTCGTGACGCTCGGTGCCTACGATGGCAAGTCCGCCGGCGGCCTTAACCTCGTCGGACAGCTTGATATCGGTACCACGGCCTGCCATGTTGGTGGCGATGGTCACGGTGGAGCTCTGTCCGGCCTGGCCTACGATTTCGGCCTCGCGGGCGTGTTCCTTGGCGTTCAGCACGTTGTGACGTATGCCGCGCAGCCTGAGCATGCGGGAAAGCAGCTCGGAGGTCTCCACGTCGGTCGTACCCACCAGCACGGGGCGTCCTGCTGCCGAGAGCTCGGCGACGCGGTCGATAACGGCGGCGTATTTGGCCTTCTTGGTCTTGTAGATGCGGTCGTCCTGGTCGTCACGTATGACGGGGCGGTTGGTCGGAATGACCATCACGTCCAGCTTGTAGATGCTGTAGAACTCGCCGGCCTCCGTTTCAGCGGTACCGGTCATACCCGCAAGTTTGTGATACATACGGAAATAGTTCTGCAGCGTAATGGTGGCGAAGGTCTGCGTGGCGGCTTCCACCTTCACGCTTTCCTTGGCCTCGACAGCTTGGTGCAGGCCGTCGCTCCAGCGGCGTCCCTCCATTATACGGCCGGTACTCTCGTCCACTATCTTCACCTTGCCGTCGTCGGAGATGATGTAGTCCACATCCTTCTCGAACATGGCGTAAGCCTTGAGCAGCTGCTCCACAACATGCACGCGTTCGCTCTTGATGGAGAACTCCTCCATAAGCTGGTCCTTCTTGGCCTGCTTCTCGGCAAGGGTCCCCTCGCCCTGCATAATCTCCGCGGTACGGGCGCCAACGTCGGGCAGCACGAAGAAGTCTTCGTTGCCTACGGCCGATGCAAGCATGGCATCACCCTTGTCGGTCTTGACGACGGAGTGAAGCTGCTCGTTGATAACGAAATAGAGAGGGTCGGTAATGACCGGCATCTCTTTCTCGTTGTCCTGGATATAGTAGTTCTCTGTCTTTTGGAGAATAACCTTGATACCCGGTTCGGAGAGGTACTTGATGAGGGGCTGGTACTTGGGCAGACCCTTGTGGGCACGGAGCAGGAGCTTGCCGCCCTCGCGCTCGTCACCTGCAGCGATGAGCTTCTTGGCCTCGTTCAGGCACTGGTTGACCAGCTGGCGCTGAGCCTGGTACATCCTCTCCACGTAAGGCTTGAACTCGGAGTACTGGGCGTCGTCGTCAGCGCTCTTCTGCACCGGACCGGAGATAATGAGCGGGGTACGGGCGTCGTCGATGAGAACGGAGTCAACCTCGTCCACGATGGCGAAATGGTGCTTGCGCTGCACGAGGTCTTCCCTGGCCACGGCCATGTTGTCCCTCAGGTAGTCGAAACCGAACTCGTTGTTGGTACCGAAAGTGATGTCGCACTCATAGGCCCTGCGGCGGGCGTCGGAGTTGGGCTGGTGCTTGTCGATACAGTCAACGCTGAGGCCGTGGAACATATAGAGGGGTCCCATCCACTCGGAGTCACGCTTGGACAGGTAGTCGTTGACGGTCACCATGTGCACGCCCTTGCCGGCGAGAGCGTTGAGGAACACGGGCAGGGTCGCCACCAGGGTTTTGCCTTCACCCGTCGCCATTTCGGCTATCTTTCCCTGATGCAGGGCGATACCGCCGATGAGCTGCACGTCGTAGTGGACCATGTCCCAGGTGATTTCGTTGCCGCCGGCCACCCAGTGGTTATGGTAGATTGCCTTGTCGCCGTCTATGGTCACGAAGTCGTGGTTCACGGAGATGTCGCGGTCGAACTGGTTGGCCGTCACCTCTATGCTCTCGTTCTCCTTGAGCCGGCGGGCGGTACTCTTCACGATGGCGAACGCCTCGGGGAGTATCTCGTTGAGGCAGGCCTCGATGGCGTCGTCCTCATCCTTCACGAGCTTGTCGGATTCAGTGGCGAGCTTCTCCTTCTCCTCTATGGGGATATCCTCGCCCAGCTGGACGCGGATCTGCTCCATACGCTCCTCGAAGGGGGCCTCTACGGCGCGAAGACGCTCACGCAGAGCGGCGGAATGTGCCCTGAGATCATCGTTGGACAGGGCGTCTATCTCGGGATAAATTGCAAGTATCTTGTTAAGTATCGGTTTTACGGCCTTGTAATCACGTTCTGCTTTTGAGCCGAAAATCGCCTTAATAACATCAGCTAATGCCATAATAAGTTTTGAATTCTATATAAACGGACAAATTTAGCAAAAAAATCGTACTTTTGTAAAAGTATGCCCTTCGTAAGTATAATAATAGTGTGTATGAACAGGCCGGACAACCTCCGGCCGTGCCTTCAGAGCATCAAAAAGAATACCACTGCCGATTATGAGATCATTGTGGTGGCATACCGCTTTTCCCCTGACAATCTGTCAGCGATGGAGGCTGAATTCCCCGAGGTACGGTTCATAGAAAACAACGCCCTGAGCGGCTTCTCGGAGAACAACAATATGGCCCTGAAAGAGGCCAGAGGCGAATTCTGCTTCATACTGAACGACGACACGGAACTGCCCGGGCCGGCCATCGACCGTCTGCTGGAAGACTTCGGCAAACTGCCGGAAGACGCGGCCATCGTTAGCCCGAAGTTGCTTAACGCCGACGGCAGCCTGCAGCTCTGCGGACGTCCCGACTACCCTGCCGTCAACTACGTCCGCCAGCAGTGGCACCGCTACAAGGAGCCGGTCGACAACGGCAGCGGCCTCTTCCGCACCTTCAACATAAGCGGCGCCGCCTTCCTCATACGCACGGATGTGTTCCGCAAGCTGGGATGGTTCGACGAGCGTTACTACTTCACTCCGGAAGACATCGCCCTGTCCACCATGGCCCGCAAGAAAGGCTGGTCCGTGTGGTGCGATTCCGAGGCCGAGGTCGTCCACAAATGGCGCACGACCGCATCCCGGATAGCCCCCGCAGTGCGTCCGGCGGCGGTACGCGGCAGCCTCATCTTCTTCAGCGACGGCAGCAAGCTGCGCTACCTGCTGCTGGCCCTGGGCGTATGGCCGGCGGAGATGGGGAAACGCATCAAGGCGCGGCTGCAAGGGCGCAAGGCCGACTACATCACCTACCGCAACATAACCCGCAGCATCTTCACCCGCAGGACGCCAAAGGAAATCTTCATACGCTATTTCCATGAACTCTGAGATACTGGTCATCATAGTGACTTTCAACGGCATGCGCTGGCTCGAGCGCTGCATAGGCTCGGTACGCAAATCCACCGTTCCCGCCGATATCCTGGTGATAGACAACGGTTCCACGGACGGCAGCGTCGAGTGGCTCCAGGGGCATGGCGTAGAGGTCGTATGCAACAAATCCAACACTGGCTTCGGCGCCGCCAACAACGTCGGCCTTAAGAGGGCGCTGGAAGAGGGCTACTCATACGCTTACCTGCTGAACCAGGACGCATGGGTGTCTCCCGACTGCTTCAGCAAGCTGGTCGGAGCCTTCGAATCCGGCCCCTACGGCATTCTGAGCCCCATTCAGTACGACGCTTCCGGCAAGAAGATGGACAAGCAGTTCGCCAAGCGGTGCCGCCGGTTCATACGCCGTCAAAAGGGCGAAAGAGTTGCGGAGGTACCCTTCGTGATGGCCGCACACTGGATGGTCAGCAGGGGCTGCTTCATGAAAGTAGGCGGCTTCTCCCCCGCTTTCTCGCAGTACGGAGAGGACGACAATTATATCGACCGAGCCCGCTGGTTCGGATGGAAGACCGGAGTGGTTCCGGAGGCCTCTGCAGTGCACGACAGGGCCGACCGCCCGAACTCGCCGGAAAGGCGTATGTTCCTGAAATGCAATGCCTCCGTTGTGCATGTTAGCAACCCTAAGTTCGGCGTGCTGTTCCGCATGCTGGTGGAGCCGCTGCGGCTAGTCGCCATCGGCTGTCTCCACTTCAGCGGCGCCCCGTTCCGCTTCATCGGCCGCCTGATCAAACGTTACCCCGAACTTCTCCGCTACCGCCGCCGCAGCCGGAAGAAAGGAGCCTTTTTAATTTAAATTTCTCGAGGCGGCGGCGGGCATCAAAGAATTTCTTTATGAGCCAGGGGCGTGCCGGCTGACGGTCATGATAGATATAGGTCAGCCAGCTGCAGTCGCGCAGCAACATGCCCTCCGGCAGCAGCGGCGTAATGGTCACGCCGCACTCACGGGCGCAATAGACCAGCGACAGCTGGTCGCGGCCGGAAAGAGTTTGCAGGCACTCCCACCACATGGCGTCCATTTTCGCAATGGCAGCGTCGCTCGAGCGCCGCAGCAGGATGGAGTTTTCGAACAAGCCGGCGTGGCGTGGGAAACCCTTGGAATCCAGGAACTTGATCACGCGGTGCGCAACGGCGTAACGCTCCTTGTCGGCAGCCACGACGGCATACGCCTCATCGTAAACGCAGTCGCGCTTCGGATGCCTGGCCGCCGCCATCTGCACGCCGGAGGCTATCAGCTCGTCGATACGGCCGTAAAACGCCTCGTCGCGTATGCTGATGTTGCCGTCGATCCAGAGGGTCCATTCGTAACCCGGCAGCAGCTCCTCCGGATGCAACTTGGGGTAGCGGGACAACATGCGGTCGTCAGCTATGTCGGCGGGAATCTCCCGCAGCTGCCAGACTCCCCCGTCGAGCCCTTCGGCACAACGTACGAAGCATACGTAATCGTATCGCGGATCTACCACCTGCGGCTGCATGAGGACGTCGATATCGCCCACGACGGAGGTATATATCACCCTGTCCTTCATGACTTTGGCAATTTAAACATGGCTCCGAACTCCAGGTCGGCCTCCGGAGGGTCGAAGGGCACGAAGCCGCCCCAGTGGCAGAAAGTGTACTCCCCGAACAGGATGCGGCCGTCTCCGGGGGCATAGAAGTCTATGCGCACCTGGGGGAAGTCGCCGGCCAGGGTCGACGCCAGCTTAAGCATTTCGTCCAGGCAGGCCGGCTTCTCGGGCGGCACGGCGGCATTCGGGTGGCCGTTACGGACATCCAGGTGCTGCCAGTCGGGTGTAAAGAAATCGAACTTTGTCTCTTCTGCAGGATTGTCGCGGTCCGTAACCACAAACAGGAATCCGGGCTTGCCGCTGAAGCAGAATATCTTGTAGTCCTTGAGGCCGGCGCCGATGTAGGGTTCGGCAATTATCCTCGGCTTCACGCCCTTGTAAGCCCATTCCCGGGCCCTCAGCCAGAACTTGTCTTTCAATGCTTCGGCAAGGCGCGCGCAGGCCGCTTCCCTGTCGAACGTGCTCTTATCCGTACAGATTACGGTGCTGCCGCTGTCGTGCGTACACTTGAGCACGAACTGCTCCGGCAGGGCGTTCCAGTCTATATCTTCAGGCTTGTCCCATACTCCCAGCGTGGGAATAACGTGCTCTGCACCTATCTTTCCGGCTACGTACGACTTCACCTCAGCCTTATCCACCAGCTTGTGGTACAGAGGGTTACGGTCGTGCAGCTTCTGCCGCTGCAGCTTTTCGGTAAAGGTCTGCGGACGGCAGAGACGGAGACGGCGTCCCATAGCACAACGGTATTTCATCCGGAGGAACAGGGCATCCGGGAGCCACCGGCCGGTTTTACGGAGCACGAACTCCCTTTCGCCGTTTGTGAGCGCGTAACGCCAGCAGAGCGGGGGGAAAGTCACGACGGTGACAGCCAGCACCGCCAGCAGACGCCAGCCGGGAGCGTCAATCAGTATATGCAGGTTGAACGGAACCGCCGAGCTGAGTATGGCGACCGCAATCACGGGGCCCAGCGCTTCATCGAAAAGGGCTCTGGCGGAATAGCCGGCCAACTTTCTGGCATACAGGACCTTGATTACATCAACGATAAGATATACGACTGCGAAGAAGATATAAGACACCTGAGCAGGCGCCCCGGCCCTGAAGGCCACCCAGGAAGCGGCAAAGGCCAGCAGAGCAACGGAGGAACTGACCAGATAGTATCCTTTTACGCGCCCGTCTGCCTGAATCAGCGTTACCAGGGGGTTGAACAGCATATCCGCAAGGATGCAGAGAACCGTGAGGCGGGTGAAGACTACTGCATAATCCGGAACGTTCCCCAGCCACAATTGCAGCAGCGTCGGCGCCTCCAGCACCAGCGGAATACCGATAAGCGTAAGTATCAGGCCGCTGAATTTGATTCCCTTGTTCACCAGCTCGAAGCTGTAAGACTTGTCGCCGGCGGCGTAGGACTTGGTTATCTGGGGATTGAGGGCCGTAAGGAAATTGGAGATAAACTGTTTGATGATGTTCTCCACCTGCGAGGCAACCAGCCTGGCGCCGTTCAGGGCTACGCCGAAGAATATATTTACCAACTGGTTGATACCCTGTGTGTTGACCACGTATGCGCCGCTGCCCAGAACGTTCCAGCCTGCAAAGGCCGTCATCTCCTTGAGCAGGCCGCCGTCGAAAACGACCTTGCCGCGGGTTTCCGCGAACAGCCTGCGGCAGGTGATGCCGTAGGTGAGGCGGATTACAAGCGCCACCGCCAGCATGAGTATGGCGTAGAGTATCAGCTTATCGCAAGCCGCCGTAGCAATCAGCAGGGCTACGCCGAGTTTCAGGACCGCCTCCCCTATGCTTATCCAGGCGAAGACGTCCATGCGTTCGTGGGAGATTATGGTGGCGTTGAACGGTACGCTGAGGAGGTTGACCATGAGTACGCCCATGGAGCATTGGAGCACCCATCTGGCGGCGTCCATGCGCCCGGCGGGGATGTTCATTTTGTTCTCCAGCCACCAGACGCCGAGGGTTTCGGTAAGCAGCAGGAGCACGGCGCAGAAGATCAGCTGCATCAGAACGGCCGTAGAAAACACCCGGTGGAGGGTGCCGCCGGCATCATTCTGCTCCGGGGAGGCGCCCCCATGTCTCCTGAAGACTTGGGAAAACGTCGCCATGGAGGCACC
The DNA here is from genome assembly GCA_017554335.1 of Bacteroidales bacterium. Classification (GTDB taxonomy): domain Bacteria; phylum Bacteroidota; class Bacteroidia; order Bacteroidales; family UBA932; genus Cryptobacteroides. The sequence goes on from JAFZIO010000058.1 coordinate 45,949, forward strand.
TCCCCGTCGCTCGCCACCGGCGGTGCCAAGGTGCCAGGTGATGTAGCGGCTGATGGATTGGGAGACGGAATTGGTGACGACGGTGAAGAGCATCACGAGTCCCCCTACGGCTCCGTAGACGCCATAGTCTTCCACCCCCAGGGCCTGCAATACCACACGGGAGGTGAAGAGGCCTATCAGCATGAGCAGAAACATCCTGAAATAGAGCAGGATGGTGTTCTTCGCTATGCGGCGGCTATTTTCCGAAATGTCAGGCATCTCTATCGGGCTTCGTCTTGCGAAGATACGAAATAAAAACGAAAAAGTCCGGACGGGCCGGACTTTAGAGCAGGATAAGGGAGTCGAACCCTCCTCCTTGGCTTGGGAAGCCAATGCACTACCGATGTGCTAATCCTGCATTGGGTTGCAAATATATAAACAATATTTGTCAACCACAAATAGCGTTACGCCTCAGCTGCAGGAGCTGCTGCCTTCTCCTTGCTCTTCTTGCTGAGGAACCAGATGAGGGCGGCGGCTGCGACAAGCAGGGAGATGCCGACCACAGGACGGTAAGCGACCCATGCTATGGCAATCACCACCAGAGACCAGACAAGGCCGAGCACCCAGGCTACAAGGCCAACGCCGAGGCCGGCAATATTGCCGAGGAACGGGAGAACCTTGAGGAGGGCGGTGATGATGTCGAAGATGTTCCTGAAGCCGAAGACCACCAGGAGTATTCCGATGACACGGAGTACCCACGCAATGGTCTTGTTGCCCTGGCGCTCGGTTTCGAACATCTCATCCATGGCTACGGTGCCATCCTGAAGGGTCATGAGGGTATATCCGTTCTTGGCGGTAAATTTCTCGAAAGTGTCGCCGCTGGCCACCGCGAGGATGGAGACCTCACCGGGGAGGACCTTCTCGTAGCTCACGCGGACGTCGCCGACGGTGGGGTTGTTGGGATTGACGCCAAGGTAGATGGTGTTGCCGCTGGTGTGCACGAAGTTCTTGTCTGCGGGCACGTCGAAGGCCTTGTGGAAGTCCGCCTCATATTCGTCGACCACCTCAGGCTCCAGGTCCACGGTAACAGGAACCCTCTTGTTCATCTGGGACACCAAGCCTTCGGGGAGCTTGTAGGCGCCGAAGCTGACGTTCCGGGCCTGCCAGTTCTGGTCGTCCAGATTCAGCAGAACATCGTTGTTGATGCCCTTGTAATCGGGATCCTCAAAAGAGGAAGAATTGACGGGGCTGCTCACCCACTCCTTGCTGTAGGTGTACGTGGTAACGGTCTCCTGACCGCCGCCAACTTTATCCTTGGTAGTGGTGCTGGTGTGCTCCACCCACTGATAGAACTCGGTGCTGCGGGCAAGCTTTACGGCATTCACGGAGATGCCGAACAGGCCGTCCGTCAGGATGTCCTTGGTGTCGGCGTATCCCGTAGCGTGAACCATCTTTCCGTTCACCTCGGAGTTGACCTGCGCAGGGTCGCCCAGTTCGACGCAAACGCCCTGGGCCTCTTTGAGCATACGGGTAGTCTTTACGGTGCGGCCCTCGTTCCAGAACAGGAGCACGGTGCCGATAATAAGCATAAGAAAGCCTGCGCCAACGCCACTGAGGGCATTCTTCAGCCTTCCGCCATACGAAGTTTTCGTTACTTTTTGGTAAGCCATAGTAAAATAATTAACTGGTTTTTTCTAGTTTACAAAAATACTTTTTTCTACCGTCAAAAACAAAAAAAAGGAGCCGTCAAACGACGGCTCCCGGGAGTCAAGGGAAAAAGAAGACTACCCTTTATTGGGTACTAATCCGAACTGATAACACCTCACCGCACTGAGTACGGCGATAGTGAGACCGGACAGTCTCTTTTTTGCCATTGCGGATGCGCGTATACGCATTCACTTTGACAAAAGAGGGCATTCTTACTTCAGCTTGAAGTCTGATGCCATAGCGAGAACCACTTTTCCGTTGTCGCATTGATGTATAGATTGAAAGTGCAAAAAGTGTTCTGGCGGCTTGAAGACCACATCCTCGACCCCTCATTCTCTCGAAGAAAAAAAAGAAAGGCATCCCACATAAACGGAGATGCCTTAAAAACTTTCAATCTGTCATGCATCAATGACTGTTGCAAAGGTAGTCATTTTTCCGATTCAAGCAATAGTCAAATAAAAAAAGCGGCCCCCAAATGGTGACTCTCGGAGTCAAGAGCGTTTTTGCTCTGTACGGCATATAGTGTGCTTTGCAAATACTGGACTTCAAGCATCCAAAGGGAGACAAAATAGTCAAAAGACTGATAATCACTTTCTTTTTTTTGTTTGTACGCCAATGCTTCGAACGGGCAGGCTGAGACCCTGGCGGAACTCCGTTCGCCGCGCCATGCGCGTCATCTCCGCCTTGGCGTAAGAGCACATCAAAAAGTCTTACCCGTTTTGTCCTTGTTATAGCAAAAAAGAAGGGCCGGCCTTGAGGCCGGCCCTTCGAGCAGAAGGAGTTATTCGATTGAAAAACTCTTTATGTAATAACCTCCGGTTGCTCCCGTAAAGTTAAATAGAATCTCTCCCTTTTGTGCGCTAGTGACCGTGAAGGTCAGGGTGACATCAGATGTGCTGGAGACTGTCTGCTCCTTGTCACACGTATACTCCACGCCATTAACAGAAGCACTAACTTTTACCGTTTTTTTACTATTTGTCTTTACGACAAGAACAATCTGTTTTACATCTTTGTCGTAATCAGTACAACTGAAAGTAGCGTTATCTGTACGAGATCCAGTGGTTAACTGTAGATAGGGGGAATTGTTTACTTTAATGTATACAGCTGTCAGGCTCCATGTATACTCTCCAAGCTTTGCGGATTTTGTTGCCGGGGTATTTGAATCTCTTCCATCATAGTCTTCTCCAAAAGGATTACTGTTGAAAGTAAAAGAATATGCCTCAGCGCTCGGACCAGTACCAGCTGCAAGTTGGCTGACTTTGATGACTTTCACTACATCAGACTCACCTCCCTTGGTGAGGGTGATAGTAATGGATCCGTCGCGCGCTGCACCTTCATTGGCGGAGACCGAATAGGTAATAACATTATTACTGATAGATGCTGCAGTTACGACGGTCATGTCGGGAGTGGCCGTTGCATTCCATCCGTCACCATTCTTAATGGTTATCATTTTTGTAGCATCGGTTACGCCTGCGGCGGCAACATCAGTAATGTCAGTTGCTTCAATTGAAGCAGGAACAGCGACATCCTGATCTACAGTGATGGCATCTAACTTGAATACCTTAATCTGCTCCGTTGAATTATACTTGGTCACAATACCCACGACCGTAATGACCTGTCCAGCAACGTTCTTGGAGTTTGTACTGTTTAGATACACCTGATAATTCGAAGTACCATCAGTTACAGATATATACTTCCCGTCGACAGCCGTTACAGTAAGTCCGGAAACCTTTACATAAGCATTCTGGTATGTTGAGAAATTACCAGCTAGAGCAGAAAGCGCTACAGTTTCGGGCTCAACCACGGCTTCTTCTCCTGTAAACGATGCATCTATTGCTGTAACCTCACTGTAGCCATTGTATAAAAGTGCAGTTACAGTCAAGTCTCCGCTGAAAGTCTGGCCCTGCTTCAGTCCGTGACTGCTCTTGTAATACGTAATGGAGCCGGTGGCATCCTTGATAATGGCAGTATTTGTCGCGGGAACAAATGAAACAACGGCATTGGTTAAATGACCATTTAACACAGCTGATTTGTCCGTGACTTTTGCATTCAACTCAGCGATGGTACTAAAGTCTGTGTACTGAATAGTTTCCTTTAAAGTATATGAAGCGGACGCAATATTGGAATCAATCATGCCTTCCTTCTTTGCAACGGCAGTAATCATGACCGTCTCTGTAATGGATATAGGCGCGGAATAAAGAGTTGAAGGCTCAGCATCAGTTAATGAATAATAAATAGACGCCCCTTCTGTTGCACAGCTTAAGCTTACCTGGGTCCCGCTGTCTACTGCACCGGCAGCAGGGTTGAAGGTGGGAGCTGCAACGCGTTTGTAAACGACAGGATCCTGTTCGGAGCCAGTACCTACGGTTATGGTAACTATCCTGCGCTGACCAGTAGTTCCACCGATGGTGAACACCAGATTCTTCGCTTCACCTGTCCAGACGGGATTATCTTTAGCAAGAACACTACCTGCACCATAAAGGATATCGTTCTCTCCGTCATCAGCGCCGAAGGTAAATTCAACCTTGGTAATATTCTTTTCACTGGTCAGAGTAATAGTATTGCCACCGTAGAAACGACCTGCAGAGCCTGTGTTATAATATTTTGGAGCATTCGAACCATCTCCCTTGCCGGCAACAAGTGTAACATCTTCAGATACTACTGTTATGATCTCCTCCGCATTTTCATACCCCAACTTCGGGAAATCGAACAGGCCGTTTGCCGTTTCCGGTTGAGGCTGCTCGCCGGCGGTAATTGCAGGGACATCATGCACCTTGTTCTGGTCCACGGAGACGGCGCCGGAAGTGCTTCTTTGAGCAACGATGACCTCGCCGTTATACAGGGTAAACGTAGCGCCTTCTGCAAAAGACATAGGGGGAACGACCATATAATACGTCTGTCCAACCACGAATGAGTCGCTGGAGGAAGGTCTGAGAGTAATCACCTCTGCGGTCTGAGCTCCGTCTGTCGGGACTGTGTACAGCTGGCCGGCAAGTCCAAGGATGGTGCGTGTCAGACTGAAAGCATCTCCTGCTTTGTTGCTTTTGAGTGTGATGCTCGTGACGTTTTCTTCTCCAACCTTAATTGCCAGGAGTCCGTACAGGTTCTTGAAATTGAAGTTCAGACTACTTTCCGAGTAAGCAACTGCAGCGAATGCATCAGTGTCAAAACCACTGACTCCTGCCGACTGCTGCACTTTGAAAGGAATCTGAAGGTGACCGTTAACCATTTCGTTGGCACGATCATAAGGATAAACGCCCCAATACGGCGCAGTTCCGGGAATCTCGGCACTTCCATGAGTGAATGCAAGGGATTTCCATCCTCCCTCCCAGTACGCTGTATAGGCATCTGCGGTAATATAGAAATACATGTTCGGATTCGGATCCGTATTATCAGTCGAAAAAACACTGAGTTTATCGTCGGCCCCCCAGATCAGGGCATTGGGCGTGTCGGGATGCCACGTAGTCTTTGTTTCCGCGGCTTCGCGGGTAGCGTGGATTACAGCATTGCCTTCGGAAATGCCGGGTTGGGTTTCTACGGAAAGTTCCTGATTGCAGGCTGCGGTCACAAGGGCTGCGAGAGCTATTGCTCCTAAAGAGATTATCTTTTTCATCTTCTTGTTCGCTTTAAGGGTTAGAACGTCCACGGATCACCTTCACCTACAATTTCGAGGTCCGCCTCCGGACTCTCACACAAAATGTCGGGAGCCATGGCCTCGGCCTCCGTCTTGGGAGCAATGTATTTCTCCCTGAAAAAAAAGTCTTTTACCATATAGTCTATTGTTTATATTGTTAGTGTGTTTTTGAAAGTCAAAATAATTATTTAAAAATTAGTCGTGCAAATTGCAAAATTATAAATATTAATCGTAGAGACAAAAAAGAATACGTATATTTGTCAACAGGTTTTCAACAAAATGAAGTACGACATTCTGGTTATCGGAGCCGGCGCCTCCGGACTCATGGCAGCATATTCCGCAGCACGCAGCGCGGCAGAAAAAGGGAACGACCTGAGGGTCTGCGTCCTGGAAAAAATGCCCCGCCCGGGCCGGAAGATCATGATTACCGGCAAGGGACGTTGCAACTTCACCAACATGAAAGACTGGAATGCCTTCTCCGCCCACGTGCGTTCAGGCTCCAAGTTCCTCCGTTCGGCCTTCTACAGCCTCCCGCCCGAGCGCCTGGCCGACTTCTTCCGCGAGCACGGCATGGAAAGCGTCGTGGAACGTGGCGACCGGGCCTTCCCCGCATCCCACCGTTCGGCCGACGTGGTTGACGCGCTGGTGAACGCCTGCCACGGCGTCGGCGTCGTCATTCAGACGGAAGCGGAGGTCGTCTCGATAGAGCCGACTGACGCAAACGGGCAGGAAATGCGGCAAAAGCTGTCAGAAACGACCGAAAATGACGCAAACGGGCAGGATTTGAGGCAAAAGCTGTCAGGATCGACCGAAATTGACGCAAACGGGCAGGATTTGAGGCAAAAGCTGTCAGGCGGCTTCAAGATAACGTTGAAGGACGGAACCGAGCACAAGTGCGGCAAGCTGATTATCGCCACCGGCGGCCTCAGCTACCCAGGAACGGGCAGCACAGGCGACGGCCTCCGCTGGGCCGGAGAAATGGGGCACAACGTCACGCCGCTCTTCCCGTCGCTGACGGCGCTCGTACCAAGGGGCTACAAGGAGATCCTTCGCTCCGCTCAGGATGACAGGGGAAGCGAGCTGCCGTCCGCTGCCGAATCCACATCGGCGCCGCCCCTCCCCCGCCACATCCCCCGCGAGACGCCGCTCACCGAGACCGGCCAGAAATTCTGCGGCATACAACTGAAGAACATAGGCGCGCGCCTGCTGGTCCAGGGAACCGAAGCCGGAGCCGAATTCGGCGACATAGACTTCACCGACGGCGGCATCGAAGGGCCGCTCGGCTTCCAGCTGAGCCGCAAGGCCGTCAAATCCCTCATCAACGGTTCCCGCGTGACCCTGGAACTCGACCTCAAGCCCGGAGTGAGCCTCACCGAACTCACCACCCGCGTCAAGGAGCTCTGGGAAGAAATCGCCCGCGACCCCAGAAGCGCCCGCATCAAAGAAAAGGAACGCTGCCGCATACTGCTCGGCAAGCTGATGCCGTGGGAACTCATCCCCGCCTTCACCGCCACGCACCCGGAAATAATCACCCTCGAACGCCGCGGGCGTGCCGACACCAAAGTCTGGGTGAACCTCGTCAGCATAGCCAAAGCCCTCAAAGAGTGGCGTTTCGACATCGACGGATACGTAGGATGGGAGCGGGCGGTCATCACCGCCGGCGGCGTAAGCCTCGACGAAATTATCCCCAAGACCATGGAGTCCCGCCTCGTGCCCGGCCTCTACTTCTGCGGCGAGGCCCTCGACATCGACGCCGACACGGGAGGCTACAACCTCCAGCTGGCGTTCTGCACCGGCTGGTTAGCCGGGCAGACCGCCGCAGGACGCTGGGATGAGCGAAGCGAAGGTTCTGCCGCGGCAGTCCCCCTGCAAGCGAAGCGGCGCAGCAATAGCTAGGCCTTAAAGAATTTGTCGATCTCCTTGATTGTTTGCGGCATGGCGAAGATAGCCACGCGGTCGTAATCCTCGATACGGGTATCGCCGACGGCGATGAATGAATCGCTGCCGCGGACCACGCCGGCGATAATGGCATTGGCCGGGAAGTTCAGATCCTTCAGCGGCTTCTTTGTAATGGCGCTGCCGGGAGCCACGGTATACTCGATAATCTCCGCATTGCTCCCCGACATATACTTCACAAAACGCGCCTTCCCCGAAAGCGTAAACTTGAAAATCTTGCCGGCAGTAATAAGCTTCTTGTTTATAACCGTATCCACACCCATCTCCTCCGCCAGCCGGATATACTCAATATTCTCAACCTCGGCAATAGTACGCGGCACACCGAACTTCTTGGCAACCACGCAAGACAACACATTGCTCTCGTCGCTATCCGTAAGCGCAATGAAAGCATCGTAATCGCTGAT